>JBCDGE010000010.1:0-102123 GCA_038757895.1 Planctomycetota bacterium
CCCCGGGGCGCCCGGCACCCCCCCCAAACCCCTGCCGGGGCGCGGGGGGCCCCGCGGGCCCAGGGGGCCGGGGCCCCCCGGCCCCCCCGCCGCGCCCTCCCCGGGGTCCGGGAGGGCGCGGCGCGCGCATTCGGGCTCCGAGAGCCCTGCTCAGGGTCTCTGACTCAGGCTTCCGCGTCCGCGAGGGCGCCGGTGCTCTCGACGGGTACCGAGCCCCAGTCGAGCTTCGGGCAGTCTCCGTACAGGTCGTCGAGGCCGTAGTACTCCCGCGCCTCCTCCTGCTGGATGTGCACCACGACGTCGCCGTAGTCCACGAGGACCCACCACCCGAGGTCGGCGCCCTCCTCCTTGGAGTGCGTCTCCCCGAGGCGCTTCAGCCGGTGGTGCACGTCCTCGTACATCGCGCGGACGTGCGGCCGGCTCGTCCCGGTGACGACGACGAAGTAGTCGACCACCTTGATGGCCTCCTCGACGCTGTACACGACGAGATCGACGCCCTTCTTCTCCTCGACGATGCGGGCGACCGTTGCGGCGAGAGTCTTCGAGTCGATGGCGGGAGCTCCTGGGGCCCGTGGGGGCCCCTGGGATGGGGTGCGGAGTCGGGTCTCCGGTGGGTCAGACGAACCAGGGGAGGAACACGAGCCCGACCACCGTCATCAGCTTGACGAGGATGTTGAGCGAGGGGCCCGACGTGTCCTTGAAGGGGTCACCCACGGTATCACCGACGACCGCGGCCTTGTGGGGCTCCGAGCCCTTGCCGCCGTGGGCGCCGCCCTCGATGTACTTCTTCGCGTTGTCCCAGGCGCCGCCGGCGTTCGCCATGAAGATGGCGAGCATGATGCCGGTGACCAGCGCGCCGGCCAGGAGGCCGCCCAGCGCGGCGATGCTCCACATCCCGACGATCACGGGCGCCGCGACGGCGATGATCCCGGGGAGGACCATCTGACGGAGCGAGCCCTCGGTCGAGATCTCGACGCAGCGGGCGGCGTCCGGCTTGCCGGTGCCCTCCATGATCCCGGGGATCTCCCGGAACTGACGGCGGACCTCCTCGACCATCGCCTGGGCGGCGTTGCCGACGGCCTCCATCGTGAGGGCGGCGAACAGGAACGGGAGGATGCCGCCGATCAAGAGGCCGATCAGGACCTCGGTGTTCGTCAGCGAGAAGTCCAGCTCGGCCGCGCCCGCCGCCTGGAGGAGGCTGTCGGCGCGGAGCTGGAAGGCCGCGAAGAGCGCGAGGGCCGTGAGGGCCGCCGAGCCGATCGCGAAGCCCTTGCCGATCGCCGCCGTCGTGTTGCCGACCGCGTCGAGGGCGTCCGTGCGCTCCCGGACCTCCGGGGGAAGCTCGGCCATCTCGGCGAGGCCGCCCGCGTTGTCGGCGACCGGGCCGTACGCGTCGACGCCCAGCGAGATGCCGAGCGTCGAGAGCATGCCGACCGCCGCGAGGGCGACGCAGTAGACCCCGTAGGCCGTGCCCTCGCCGCTGATGCCGGCGCGGTTCGCGACGTAGATCGCGATGCAGATGAGGGCCACCGAGAGGGCGACCGAGCGCATGCCGACCGCGATGCCCGCGATGATGTTCGTCGCGGAGCCGGTCTCGGACTTGTTCGCGATCGTGTGGACCGGCTTCGTCTCGGTCGACGTGTAGTACTCGGTGACCTTGCCGATCAGGACGCCGACGACGACGCCGGCGATGATCGAGACGAGCAGGCTCATACCCGACACGCCCTCGGGGAACGTGAAGACGCCGAAGACGAGCACGGCGGCACCGATGATCGTGGCGACCGACGCGATGATGAGGCCGCGGAAGAGGGCGGCGTGCACCTCGTGCTCGGAGTTCGCCTTGACGAAGAACGTGCCGGCGATGGAGGCGAAGATGCCGATCGCGGCGAGCGCCAGCGGCAGCATCGCGAGGCTCGACATGTTCGGGTCGGCGCCGAACGTGATCGCGCCCAGCGTCATCGTCGCGATGATCGAGCCGACGTAGGACTCGAACAGGTCCGCGCCCATGCCCGCTACGTCACCGACGTTGTCGCCGACGTTGTCCGCGATCGTGCCGGGGTTCCGCGGATCGTCCTCCGGGATGCCGGCCTCGACCTTGCCGACGAGGTCCGCGCCGACGTCCGCCGCCTTGGTGAAGATGCCGCCGCCCACGCGAGCGAACAGGGCGATCGAGGAGGCGCCGAAGCTGAAGCCGAGCACGTACTCCAGTCCCTTCGCGCCGAAGTCGGACGCGTAGAGGGCGGTGAAGATCGAGAGGCCGAGCAGCGCGAGGCCGACGACGCTCATGCCCATGACGACGCCCGAGCTGAACGAGACGTCGAGCGCGGCGGAGAGCCCGGTACGCGCGGCCTGGGTCGTGCGGACCGCCGAGCGGGTCGCGGTGTGCATCCCGAAGTAGCCGGCGATGGCAGACGCCGCTGCGCCCGCCACGAACGCGATCGCCGTGTTCTGACCGAGGCCCTGTTCGGCGTCGGAGAAGAAGATCGCCGCACCCACGACGAGCACGAAGACGGCGAGCCACTTGTACTCGGCCTTCAGGAAGGCCGCGGCTCCGTCCTGGATCTGCCGCGAGATCTCCTGCATCTTCGAGTCCCCGGCATCCGCCTTCATGATCGCGCCGTATTTGACGAAGGCGAACAGGAGAGCAGCGACGGCCGCAGCGCCGGCGACGTAGAGGAAGGTCATGGGCTGTTCTGGGGGCACGCGCTTGCGTGCGTCTAGGAAGGGGGGGATCCTCGGACGTGCGGCACGTCGGATGGGCCGCTCCGCCAGAGATTCGGGGCCAATAGGGTAGTGAGGGGCGGCTCCCGGTCAACGTCGAGGGCCGTTCCTCGGGCTCCCCATGGCCCGCCGGGCTGCCCGCTCTCAGGCCGAGTCGAGCCCGCCGGCCCGCGGCCGGGGCCTCGCCCCGCCTCGGGACGCGGGTCGGCCGTCGGCCCGGGCACCGGGACGCTCCCCCGATGCTCCCGAGGCGTTCGGGGCCTCGGCGCCCTCGTCGGCCGTCTCGACGCCTGCGGGGCGCATCGGGTCGACCCCGTCGCTCGCCGTGCTCTTCGGCCACCGCTTCGACAGCAGGAGGTGCCCGATCAGGGTCACGAGGAGGGCGAGCGCCACGACGGCCACGACCTGGTGGAAGCTCTCCACCGTCCCCTGGAGCTCCGCGATCTTCTCCCCCGACGCGCGGCCGAGCAGCACGAAGATCGGGACCATCACCAGCGCCCCGATGGCGTCGATGACGAGGAACCGGTGGTACGGCATCCCGAGGGTGCCCGCGGTGAACCACGCCGGGACGCGGAGGCCGGGGATGAAGCGGCACGCGAAGACCGCCCGCGCTCCCTGCCGACGGAAGAGGCGCTGGATCGCGCGCAGCCGCTCGGGGTGGACCGCCCGCCGGACGGCCCGTACGCGCAGCGCGCGGCGGCCGAATCGCCGGCCGACCCAGAAGGGGACCGAGTCGCCGATGAGCGTTCCCGCCACGCAGACGGCGATCATCGGCACGAGTTCGACCTCCCCCTGGTAGAGGAGGAAGCCCGCGCCGAGGAACGTGATCTCCTCCGGTACCGGCAGTCCGAAACCGCACAGGACCAGCACGACGAACGGTGCCAGGTAGCCGGACTCCAGGAGGAAGGACACGCGCGCAGACTAACTCAGCGGCCTTCTTCGTCGAGGTCCCGAAGGCGCTCCGCGATGAACTCCAGGACGGCGGCGGCGTCCGGGCCGCCCAGTTCGAGGGCGCGCTCGGCGTCGCGCCGCGCGTCCTCCAGGAGCGCCCGAGGCCCCCCGGGCCACCCGAGAGCCTCGTCGGGGATCCCGGCCAGGAACGTCGCCTTCACGACGGCCGCGTAGAACGCCAGGTCCTCTGGCGCGGCCGTTCGTCGCTCTCCGCGCTCCAGGACGTCGAGGCCCGCGCGGATCCACTTGCGTCGCTCCGCCGCGTCCTCGGCCTCGAGCGGCGAGGCACGACCGAAGACGAAATGGTCCGCGAGCGTGACCCAGCCTGCCGGCGTGCGGGCGTCGAGATCGAGGGCGCGTCGGGCGTGCCCATACGCGCGGGCGGGATCCCCGCCATCGAGCACGACCCGGAAGCGGATCCACTCGACGCTGGCGGCGACGGAGGCGATCGGGCCCAGCAGCCTCTGCGCGGGCCCCATCGATCCGCGGCCCCGGGCGAGCGCTGCGGGCCGGTCCAGGGCCACCAGCGCGACCAGGACGAGCGCGGCGATCGACCAGGCGATGCGTCGCGTCGTCACGCACGTACCTCGTCGAACCAGGACCCGAGCGCGGCGCGCGCGGAGCCCCACGCGGCGGCGTGAAGCGCGACCGCGGTCGCGACGGGGCCCGCGCCGAGCGGGCTCGGGCTGCGCCCCTCGCCGATCGCGGCGAGTGCCACGCCGAGGTGCTCGCCGCCCGGGATCCAACCCGTCGGGAGCGCCGTACGTGCGCCGATCCAGAGCGCGAACGCGAGGAGCGCCGCAATGCCCGGGCTCATCCAGGCGCCCACGCCCAGCGCGACCGCCGCGAGCGTCGCCACGAAGAGCGCGACGTGCAGCGCGAGTCGAGCGTGTCCACCGAGGAGTGCGCGCGACGGGCGCCAGACCTCGACCGCGTCCGGGCCGAGCACGGCGAGCGCTCCGTCGCCGACGTTCGTGACGGCGACGCGCGGGCGCGACGGGTCGGCGGGGACCTCCAGCCACGCGCGCCTCGCCACCCGCGCCGTCGTCAGGCGATCGGGTGTGCCGTGGAGCGCGCGCGTCGCGGGGGCCTTTCCGCCGAACGTCGGCATGACGCGGACTCGGATCCGGCTCGCTCTCGTCAACGCGGTGCCCTCCAGCGACTGCTCGAACGACTCGCCGGGACCGAGCACGATCGAGCGCGTCGGCCCCGCCACCGCGCCGAGCTCGTAGACCTCCGCCTGCCGGTCGTCCACGGTGATCGCGGCGACGGCCGCGACCGCTGTCGTGAGCGCGAGGCAGCCGGCTGCAACGCCCGCGCCGGCGCTCGCCACGATCGTCGATCTCGAGGCGCGCGACGTACCCAGCCAGGAACCCTCCGCGCGGAACCAGCGCGCGGGGATCCTCGCGGCCGGGACGAGGGTCAGTGCGACGAGTGCGACGAGTCCCGCGGTCCACGTCGCGCCGGCGCGCACGCCGTCGGCGTCGACCGCGAATTCGCCAGTGAACCCGGGTTCGACCGGCGCGCCCAGCGCCGCAAGCGTTGCCACACCGACCGTGACCGCGACCGTGACCGGCTTCGCGACGCGACGAGCGTGCAGCGCGACGAGCGCCGGAATCAAGGCTCCACGTCCTTCGATCCGAGGAGTCCGCGCGTCGATCGGTACAGGTCGACGAGCGGGCGGCGCGCGCGCCGCTGCTCGACGACGTCCAGGCCCCCGGCTGCGAGGAGATCTGCAGCGTCCGTGCGCTCGCCCGCTCGCACGCGCAGCTCCAGCTCTCCCTCGACGCCGAGGAGTTCGTCCGGCGTGCCGTGCTGTTCGACGTGGCCCGCGCGGAGCAGCAGCAGCTCGTCGCAGCGATCGATGAGGTCGGAGGCGACGTGGGATGCGAGCACGATCGTCGCGCCGCGCGCGCGCGCCGAGCTGAGGAGCTCCGCGAGGACGTCGAAGCCGGGCGCGTCGAGGCCGGCGGTGGGCTCGTCCAGCAGCACGACCTCCGGGTCCGTGAGGAAGGCGTGCGCGAATCCGAAGCGGCGGTGCATGCCGCGGGAGAACGTGCGGAGCGGCGCGCGCCGCGCATCCGCGAGCCCGACCCGCTCCAGGAGCGCGGCCGCGCGCTCGCGGCGCTCGCGACGCCGCAGTCCCCCGAGGGCGCCGACGAGGTCGAGCACGGCGGGCGCCGAGAGCTCCTCGGGGAACGGTGAGGCGTCGGGCAGGTACGCGACGCGCGCGCGGACCTCGCGATCGGTCGGCGCGCGGCCCAGGACCCGGACCGTGCCGCGCGTCGGTCGGTCGACGCCGGCGAGGATCCGCAAGAGCGTCGTCTTCCCTGACCCGTTCGCTCCGAAGAGCCCGAGCGTGCGCCCGCGTGCGACCGTGAGGTCGACCCCGTCGAGGGCGGTGCGAGCGCGCCACCCCAGGCCGCCGCGGAAGACCCGACGCACGTCGCGCGCGTCGATGCCGGGCCCTCCGGCCGACTGCGTGGGGTCGGGCGACGCGGGTTCCGGCGATGGGGGAGCGGGATCGAGACTCGTCATGGGGCACCCGTCGAACCCGGGCGGCGGCCGTCGCTACGATACGCGCGCCGTGGCGCGACTCTTCATCCTCTCCGGCCGTTCGATCGGTTCGACCTTCGACGTCGAGGGCACCTCCGTGCTCGGGCGTGGCGACGACGCGGACGTGCAGCTCAAGGAGACCTCGATCAGCCGGAAGCACGCCCGGCTCGTGCCGCAGCCCGAGCCGGGGACGTGGAAGGTCGTCGACCTCGACTCCAGCAACGGCCTGCACGTCGGCGGCCGGCGCGTCCGCGACGCCATCCTCCGGGACGGGGACACCTTCCTGCTCGGGGACGTGGAGATCCGTCTGCGCGACGAGGTGGAGGAGACAGTCGGTTCCACCGGCGCATCCACCGGCGCGCCCGCCGCGGCACCTGCGGCTCAGCCCACGGCCGAACCGGTCGCTCCGCCCGCGGACTCGGACGGGGGCCTGGAGCTTGAGTTCGGCGAGGAGCTGGACCTCGAGCTGGAGAGCGCGTCGGCGGCCGCGCCGCCGAGATCCACTCCGCCGCCTGCTCCGAAGCCCGCTCCGGGACCCGCCCGATCGCCGGCGGCACCCGCCGCGGGCGCGCAGGCGTCGCGGGGGCGCGCGGCCCAGCGCGCCGCCGCGCTGGGTGGGCGCGGCGTGGGCGGGACGGGCGCCGGGACCCTCGATGGCGGGCGGACGGTCCTCCAGTACAGCGCCCATCGCTCGACGGGGAGCGACATCCGCCAGCAGCCCGGCTGGGTGCGGACGCTCGTCGTCGTGCTCGCGCTGGCCGTCGCCGCCGGCGCCGCGTACGCCGCCTTTACCTTGACGCGGACGGCGCGGAGCCAGGCCTCCGCCCTGAGCGAGTGATGCGTCCGGAATCGGGGCTCCCGGCGAATCCGTCGGTGCCTCGCCCGTAGGCTCGCGCATCGGCCCGCCGACCCGGTGGCGCCGACCCCCGCCCCCCCTCCACGCCCATGGGATCGAAGTCGATCGTCGTCCTCGTCGCGCTCGCGTGCATCGCCGCGCTCGGCGCGTTCTTCCTCAACTCCGGCGCCTCGCGAGAGAACGCGACGATCGAGCGCGACGCGCCCTCGAACGTCGTCGTCCAGCGCCAGACCGACGACGCCGTGCTCGCCGAGGCGGACGTCGATCTCTCGGAGGACATCGCGCCCGTCACCGTCGGCCGCGAATCGCTCGAGGCGGTCGCCGAGGCCGCGGAGCCGGGCTTGCACCCGTGGGACGAGATGCTCGCCGGCGTCACGGGGCGCGTCCTCGAAGAGGACGGCACGCCCGTCGTCGGGATTCCGGTCGAGCTGCTCGAGGGCGACGCGAACCTACTCCTCGCTCCCGATGAGACGCCGCTCGGGCGACCCGGCCTCGACGTCGCCGCCACGACGACCGATGCCGAAGGGCGGTTCACGATCGAGGGGGCGGCGCCGACGGCGTTCCACGCGCTCATCCTCGACGGCGGCGGCGGGCGATCGACCGTCCGATTCGTCGAGCAGAGCCTGTCGATCGGCGAGCTGACCGACGTCGGCGACATCGTCCTCCCTGGCTTCGGGACCGTGATCGGAACGGTCATCGACGAGGACGGCGAGCCCGTGCCCGGCGCGCGCGTGCGGCTCGCGCCGGTCCCCGAGCCGGTGCTCCAGTCGGGGGTCCTCGACCTCCGCGAGGACTGCGTGATCGCGTTCGGCGAGGGCGACATGCAGAAGATCGACCTGCCGCCTTGGGCCGCGGGCGTGCTGGAGCGCCTCCCGATCTCGACGACTCTGACCGCGGGCGACGGGACGTTCCGGCTGGAGGGCGTGCCGCTCACGACGGTCGCCGGCGGGGTCGACAAGCTGGGCTTCGTCGCGACGATCATCGAGCCCTTCGAGCTGAGCGAGGAGGAGCACGACCTCGACGAGATCGACCTGGAGGTCGGGCGCATCGTCAACGGGCGCGTCGTCGACACGCTCGGCAACGGCGTCGCGGGCGCCGAGGTGCGCGGGGGCGCGCTGCACCCCATGTTCAAGGTCGGCTTCCTCCAGGTCGCTTCTGCGGTGACGGACGACGACGGTCGCTTCGAGGTGCCGGGGATCGGCGACCTCGGCCAGGTCGTCGCGCTCGCGCGTCGCGACGTCGGCGACGAGTGGGTCGTCGGCAAGGCGGGCGGCGGCTCTTCGAGCGTCGACGTGATCCTGCCCTTGGCGGCGCCGCTCACGGTGCGCGTCACGTCGGACGCCGGTGACCCGATCGAGGGCTCGAAGATCACCGTGCGTCCCAAGCCGAAGGGCTCGGGGATGTTCGGGATGGAGATGATGGGCATCCTCGGCGCCCGCGGACGCAAGGCGACCTACTCGATCCGTGAGATCGAGCCGGGCGTGCACGTCGTCGACGACCTCGGGCTCGGCTCCTGGGTCGTGCGCGCCGCACCGGCCGGGTTCGCGCAGTCCGAGATCGAGGTCGTGCACTCGTCCGAGGCGACCGCCTGCGACGTCGTCTGCCGCACGGGCCGGACCGTCTCCCTCCTCGTCGTCGACGCCGCGACGAGCGAGCCGATCCCGCAGGCGTACGCGCGCATCCTCGGGCCGACCGAGACGATCCTCGGCGCGCTCCAGTCGGGCTTCACGGACGACTCCGGCAGGATCCGGCTCGGCCCGATCGCGCGCGACGGCGAGGAGTCGACGGCATCGACCAGCATCTTCCCGGTGGACTTCGGCCTGCGACTGACCGTCGAGCATCCGCGCTTCGGGCTCTCCGAGCAGAAGATCCCGCCCGGCGAGGGGGTGATCACGGTCGCGCTGACGCCCGCATGCACCCTGGAGGGCCGCGTGACCTGGGCGGGCGAGTCACCGGGCGACGTCTACATGGCAGCGCTGACCTGGGACGGCGGGGGCGAGTCGATGATCGCGGTCATGTCGACGCCGCGCACCTCGCTCACCAACCTGGAGGGGTCGTTCCGCTTCACCGGTCTCACGGCGGGCAGCTACGAGCTCACGGTCCTCGAGCGCTTCCTCGACGTCGATCCCTTCAGCTTCATGATCGAGCGGAAGGAGCCAGAGGTGGTCTTCCGACGTGAGGTCGAGGTCGTTCAGGCAGAGGAGAATCTCGTCGCGGTCGAGCTCAGCGAGGACGGCGAAGGGCCGAAGTTGACGTTCGAGGGGCGGGTCGTGTGCGAGGGCGACCCGGTGATCGGCGCGAAGGTGTCGATCAACGGGCGCGAGGACGTGGAGCTCCTCACCGACGCGTTCGGCGAGTTCGAGTCCGAGCCCATGCCGGCGATCGGCTACTACAACGTCGAGATCGAGGGCGAGGTGAGGCTGCCCGACGGCACGCTGGAGGAGCGGACGCTCTACGACGAGTGGGTCCAGCCCGGGTCGGGTGAGGTCCATCGGGTCGACGTCGAGATCGACTTCGAAGAGGTCGTCATCGAGGTCTTCGAGGAGGGGACCGAGGAGCCGATCGAAGGCGCGAACGTGCGCCTGGGCAACAACTCGGGCACGACCGGCGCCGACGGCCGCGCGACGGTGATCTCGGAGCGTGGGGGGGAACAGTCGGTGTACGCGTCCGCGTCCGCTTACTCCGAACGCAGCAAGAACATCGACCTCGATCCGTCCGCCCCCGCGCCGCACGCGCGCATCGAGCTGCGCCCCTCCGCACCCTGCGCGGGCCAGGTCATCCTCCCGCCCGGCTTCCCGACCGACGGCACGCCGTACCTGATGGTGGGGGAGAAGGGCGGTCGCGGGAACGACTGGAACCGGATCGACCGGAACGAGCTCACGTTCGAGCTCAACGGCATGGAGCCCGGCGTCTACACCGCGCGCGTCTGGATGAACGGGAGCCGGACCGAGAGCGTCGAGTTCGAACTCGGCCCGGCGGGGGACACCAACCTCGTGCTGCAGTTCGAGGCCGGCGGCAGCTGATCGCCGCCGCCGGCTACTTGATGGAGTACCACTCCATCGAGCGCGCAGGCACGGTCACGTCCAGCACGAGCTTCGTGCCGTCCAGAGCGAGCTCGGTCGACGCGCCGTTCGCCGCCCGGAGGCGCGCCACGTCGCGCACGCCGGTGTAGTGGAGGTCGACGTGCAGCGTGCGCGCGATCGGCTCCGACGTCGGGTTGAACACCACGAGCATCCCGCGCGTGCTCCCGAGCGGGTCCGCGTGCAGCATCCAGTCGAGGTCGCGTCCGTCGGCGCGGCGGCCGTGGATCACGTCCGCCTCGAGGATCGCGCGGTGCTCCTTGAACCACTCGACCTCCGCGCGCACGACCGCCTCGGTCTCCGGCGTGTCGAACAGCCGCGGCCCGCGGTAGCAGGCCTGGACGCCGAGCGCGAGGTTGCTCCGCAGCATCTGCCGGTAGTGATCGAGGTGCTCGGACAGCGGCTCGATCGTCGCCGCCGCGCCGCCTCCGTGGTACTCGGTGAGCGGGACGAACATCCAGCCCATCGACGGCGTCTTGCGCCACGTCCCGTCGTAGATGTTCATCCGCGTGTGGACGACCTGCTGCGCGCGCGGAAGGGACCAGTTCGTCTCGCGGTAGCCCATGCCGCACTTGTTGGATCCCGCGAGGTAGTAGTAGTCCGGGACGTTCAGGAAGATGCCGTGGCCGCGGCACCACGCGTAGAACTCGTCGATGACGCGCCACTGCGCCCAGCGCGAGTCCTCCAGGCCGCGCTGGAGCGGCGGGCGCGCCGCGGCGTCCGGCGAACCCGGCCACGACCCGTCGTGCTCCAGCAGCATGAAGCCCGTCGTGTCGTACAGGTTGCGCAGCTTCGCGAAGTACGCCTGGCCCCAGGCCGACGTGAGGGAGGGCGAGCTGCCGAAGATGTCCGCGCCTGGCTCGCCGGTCTCGGGGTGGATGCAGTTGTCGCTCGCGGGCTCGATCCTGCGCGACGCGAGGAGGCTGTACCCGCCGATCTCGATGCCGCGCGCGCGCGTAGTCGGCGAAGCTCGCGAGCTCCGCGAGGTAGTCGGGGCTGTCGTTCTCGGCGTTGAATCCGGAGCCGAAGGTGAGGATCACCATCTCGAACCCGACCGCGGCGCACTGGTCGATCGCGCGCTCGACCGTCTCACGGTCCGACCAGCGCACGTGCATCATCAGCGGGTTCTCGGTCACCCACGGAGCGACCGTCCGGTAGAGCTTGCGCTGTGCGAGGCCGCGCCGCTCGCGGTCGCCGGTCGCCGGCATCACGAACGTGCGGAACGTCTCGAACGTCGCGCTCGGCTCGATCCACTGCGCGGGGCCGAGCTCCGGCCCGACGTCCAGCAGGAAAGGCGTCGTGCGCACATAGTTGACCTGCGTCGCGTACTCGGGGTCGGTCGTCCAGCGCACGACGTGCCCGTTCGCGTTCCAGTGCGTCATGCCCGCGAACGCGTAGTCGGTTTCGACGTGGAGGTCGGGCGGCGGGATCCGTACGTCGCCTCGCGTCTCCACCCACGACGAGTGCTCGACGGCGGCGATCACCTCGCTGGAGAACCGGTCGAGCGTCACCCGGGCGTCGCTCTCGTTCGCGAGCGTCAGCCACTTCGAGTACGCGGGGATCCGGTCGTACAGCGCGTAGTGCACCGTCGCGGCGAGCCCCTCGTGCGGGCTGCCCGGAGGCGCCGCGAACTCCAGGCGCAGCTCCACGCCCCTCGGCGGCCACGAGACGTCCGGCGCGTGGTGCCGGACCTGCTTCCACTCTAGCCTCGGCTCGATCCGTCCCACGGACAGACCGGTGAGCCGGAAGGAGCCCTCCGCAGGCGCCATCGCGTCCAGCCAGGCGGGGTCGAGGAATGCGTGGTTCGGCTGGCCGGTCAGGCCGCCGACGTCGACCGGGGCTCCGTCGAGGACGAGCCGCGCCTCGGGCCGGACCGCGCGCAGGAGCGCCTTCCCCGTCGTCAGATCGTCGAGCCCGACGGTCGCGCACGCGCCGTCCCCCGTGATCCGGAACGTGCGGCGCAGGAGTCCGTTGTCGAGCGAGACCTCGTTCGGACCCGGGCCACGAACGACCGTCGCGGGGTGGGGGGCGGCGGTGACGAGCCAGTCGACCGGCGCGGGTGCGACGCGCTCGGCCGGCATCGGCGGTAGTTCGTCGAGGCCCGCGACGGTCGGGGCCTGCGCGGCGAGAAGGAGAGCCAGGGGGGTCATCCGGGAAGCCTACGGCGGGGCCCTGGCCGTTGGAGGCTGGCGCGATTCCGGAACGGAATTTCCGGAACTGCGGTCCGGCCGCGGCGCGGCGGAGCAGTTCGGTCCAACCGCCGATCGACGGCGGCCGCCGGCGTCCCTGTCGCCGGCCATCAAGCCAGCTCTCGCCGGCCATCAAGCCAGCTCTCGCCGGCCATCGAGCCAGCACATCCACGCCCCTCGACCGCGAGGATCACCATGTTCCGCACTGCCACGATCTCCGTCCTCTCCGCGACCGCCGCTGCCGCCACGCTCGCGTCCTCCGCCACCGCGCAGACCTGGTCGGGCGCCTACCCCGACATGCCGAGCTGGAACATCGGCTACGCCGCGACGGTCGCGTTCCAGGGGACGGAGAACCAGATCTTCGTCTTCGGCGGGATCGACGGGCTCTCGTCCGCCGACGACGTCTGGCGCTTCCATCGCACGCTCGGGTGGAGCGTGCTCACCGACATGCCGGGCGCGCGGACGCACGCCGAGGCCGTGACCGTCGAGGTCGGCGGGATGGACCGGGTCGTCCTGATCGGCGGCTCGGTCGGCGGGACGAGCGCCACCTCGACCTGCTGGTGGTACGACCCCGCGACCGACGCGTGGGACACCGCGACCCCCGCCCCGATGCCGACGGCGCGCAAGAGCGTCCAGGCCGTGACCGCGCCCAACGGCAACGTCTACGTGTTCGGCGGACAGGTCGGCTCGGGCGCCGGCACGACCGCGCTGGAGATCTACGACCCGGTGGCGAACACCTGGTCGACGGGTCCGTCGATGCCCGAGCTCCGCTACCGCTTCGAGGCCGTCATCGACTGCGACGGGTACGTCTACATCCACGGCGGAGAGGCGCCGCCCCTCGTGCTCGGCTCCGTCCTGTGCTTCGACACGAACACCGACACCTGGATCACGAGCAACCCGCACGTCGGCGGCTCGTTCGCGCCGATGCCCACGCCGCGCTCGGACTTCGGCTGCGCCCTCGGGCGTGACGGCCGCCAGTACTGCATCAGCGACAACCAGTACAGCCCGGTGCCGACCCCCGTCGTCGAGTCGTACGACCCGTACAGCAACACCTGGGCGACCGAGCCGAGCGTCGCGGAGAGCCGCAACAACTTCGAGGCCGTCGGCCTCGGGAGCCGCATCTGGGTCCTCGGCGGCTACCGCAAGATCTGGCCGACGACGAAGAAGATGGAGTCCCTCGGCTGGATCTACGCCTTCGGCCCGTGCTCGGACGACGTGCCGCTCCTGCCCCCGCTCTCGCTGCACGCGACGTTCCACGAGGCCGAGATCGCGGCGCCGCTGACCGGCGGTGGGATCGACGACGTGGTCGTGGACTACCACACGGCGGCGTACGTCAAGGCGCAGACGGCTGGCTACGGCGAGATGGTCGTGAAGTGCGAGCCCGCCGACGCGAACCGCATCCTGGAGACCCGCGTCTACATGACGAGCGGGCAGCTCCTCGCCGTCGGTCTTGCAGGTGAGCCTGCCTACGTCCGCGACTTCGGCTTCCCGCTCGACGAGATCATCGTCGAGGTCCAGGACCGCAGCCCCTCCGGCGGCGAGACCGAGTTCCGGCTCTCGATCGACGGCGCCGACCTCGACCGGCCGCTCGGCGAGATCTACTGCTCGCCCGCGACGCCGAACTCGACCGGCGACCCGAGCGCGATCCGCGCGGCCGGCCTGCGGCTTGCCGAGGCGAACGCCCTGACGCTCGAGGTGGCGGGCCTCCCGCAGCAGAGCTACGGCTACTTCCTCGCGTCGACGACGCCCGGCCAGATCGTCCAGCCCGGCGGCAGCACCGGCACGCTGTGCCTCGCCGGCAACATCGGGCGCTTCGCGGGCAACGTGCTGAACTCCGGTGACACCGGAGCGGTCTCCCTCGACGTCGACCTCACGGCGATCCCCGGCAACCCGCCCAGCGCGGCGACCGCCGGCGACACGTGGCACTTCACCTACTGGCACCGCGACGCCGGCGCGACGGGCGTGACGAGCAACTTCTCCGACGCCGTGCGGGTCGAGTACGAGTGAATTCGTAGGGCTAGGTGCGCGCCGCCTCGACGGCCGCGTCCCTCCAGCGCCCGGCGCACGCGTCCCACGTGTGCTCCGGGCGCGATGGCGTTGCAGCCGCGAGGGCCCTTCTGATCGCGTTCGCTGCGGCGACCGGGTCGTCGGGGTCGAAGCCGGGGGGGCCCTCGCCGGCGGCCTCCCGGTGCGCCGGGATCTCCGACAGCGCGACGGGGCAGCCGGCGCGCAGCGCCTCCGCGGGGCCGATCCCGAATCCCTCCAGGCGCGAGGGGAACACGCTGCACGAGGCGGAGGCGTAGAGCGCGGCCAGCTCGTCGTCGCCGACGGGTCCTCGCGCCTCGATCCGTCGCTCCACGCCGAGCTCCGCAGCGAGCGCGAGCACGCGTTCGAGAGCTCGACCCTTGGGAACGCCGACCAGCATCAGCCGCGGGAGGTCCCGATCGGCCGCGAGGGCGCGAACCAGCACCTCGACGTTCTTGCGCGGCTCGACGTGCCCGACGTGGAGGAGGAACGGCGGCTCGACGGGCGCGCGGGGGAGGAGCGGCAGGTGGTCGGCGCCGTTCCCGATCCGAACGACCCTGCCGCGCGCGTCGGGGAACTCCTGCTCGATCTGCTCGCGCACGGCGTCCGACACGCAGAGCACGCGCAGTGCGTCCCGCGTCGCCCGCTGCAGGACGCGGCGTCCCATCAGCCGGCGCGTGAGCGGCACGCGCCCCGGGTCCAGGCTCCGCAGGTCGTGCAGCGTGATCGTGAACGGGAGGCCCAGCCGCCGCGGCGCCGGCAGGTGCGCCGTGTGCACGAGGTCGAACGGCCGTCCGCGGTCGGCGGCGTCCGACAGCGCAGTTCGCAGCGCGCGAGACTCGGCGAGAACGCGGCGATGCACGGGCTGGAACGGCACGTCGCTCGGGATGCGCTCGACGGTGTCGGGCAGTGCGAACGCGAGGGGAGTCGCTCCCTCGAGAACAGCGACCCCGCCGCCGTCCTCGCGCAGGAGCGCGTCGAGCCTGGGCAGCAGCTCCTCGTTGTGCCGACGCACGCCGCCCGGCCCCTGGCCCAGGCACGCGCCGGCGATCAGGACGCGCGGCGCGCGGGTCATCCGACGCTCCGCCACAGGTCGACGAGCCGGTCTGCGGTGCGATCCCACGAATAGCCGTCGGCGACCTCCATCCCGCGGTCGAGCCGCTCGTCGCTCGCCCGGACCGCGGCGCGCAGGCCGCGCGCGACGTCGTCCGGATCGCGCGCGTCGACGTCGAACGCCGCGCCGTCGGCGGTCTCGGACTGCACGGACCCGGTCGGCGTCACGACCGCGCGCCGGGAGCGGAGCGCCTCCACGACCGGGAGCGAGAACCCCTCGGAGGTCGAGAGCACGGCGACGCAGCCCGCCGCCCGCACGAGCGCCGGCAGCAGCTCGCCGTCGATCTCTCCCGTCAGCCGGAGCGATCCGTGCCGCGCCTCCAGCGCTCGGGCGAGGTCGCCGCGGGAACCGGTCGCGACGATGGGCAACCCTGCTCGCTCCGCGGCATCGCACGCCAGCGCGAGGCGCTTCTTGGCGCGCGTCCCGCCGAGGACGAGCACGAACGGGTCCGCGGGGAGATCGGGGATCGCCTCCGCGAGGTGCCCGTCGCGTCCGTTCCGCTCCGGGCCGAACCGCTCGTCGACACCCCAGGGCACGACGTGCAGTCGCGGGTGCTCCCCGAGGTCCCGTGCGACGCCCGCGGAGGGCGTGCAGGTCGCGGCGGCTTGCAGCCGGCCAAGACGGACCCAGGAGCGGTGCACGAGGCCCGCGTTCTCGGTCTCTCCGTGCCGCCACGGCGCCTCGTGCACCGTCTGCACGACGGGGAGGCGTCTCGAAAGGGGAAACGCCGAGGTGAACGAGTGCACGACGTCCGCGCCCTCGCGACGTGCGGTCCGTACGAGGGCGGTTTGGCGCCAGAGCGCGAGCGAGCCTCGTGCAGGCGGTTCGACGCTCACCACGTCGACGTCGCTCCGCCCCTGGAGCGCCTCCAGGAGCGGACGCACCGTGCGGACGACGCTCGTGGGGAACGGGCGGTGCAGCGGAGAGAGATCGAGGGCGACGCGCAACTTCACGGTCGGACGGGCGAATCAACCTACACTTCCTGGGACCCACCATCTGCGCTTCCTACGGTCACCCCATGCGTAAGCTCCAGCGTTCGACCGCTCGCGTCGCCTCCACCGCCCTCCTCGCCGGGCTGCTCTCCTTCACGACGAGCGGCTGCTTCCTCAGCCGCTCGCGCGACAACCCCGTCCTCGATCGGCAGGACGTCGAGGCGATCGTGCCCGGCGTCTCGACCCAGGAGCACGTGACCCAGCTCCTCGGCGCACCGAACGAGGTCGTCCAGCTCGGCCGGCGGAGCGCGTGGCGCTTCGAACACACGGTCCAGAAGCAGACCGCGCTGTTCCTGGTCATCCTCAGCCTGCGCGGCGTCGACACCCAGTCCGACCGGATCTGGGTCTTCTTCGACGAAGAGGGAACGGTCACGACGGTCGGATCGATGTTCCTCGCGAAGACCGCCGAGTACGACCTTCCGGTCTTCTGATCCGGATGCGAGCCATGCGTTCGGTCGTCCTCCTGGCCGCCGTTCTCGCCGCCTCCTGCGTGAGCGGCGACTACGGCAAGGTGCGCACCTTCCGGCCTCCCCCGGACGGCGCCTTCGAGGCGCTCGTCGTGGGAGAGACGAGCGTCGACGACGCGGTCTCGGCGCTCGGGGCCCCGCTCCAGGTGATCGAGGTCGGTCGCGGACTCGCCCTGTCGTGGGGCTGGCAGAAGGAGAGGGGCTGGGAGCTCCAGGTCTCCGCCCCGATCGGCGACGTGCAGGGCAGCATCAGCTACGCCGACACGGTCAACAAGCTCCCGGGGGTCGTCCTGTTCTTCGGTCCCGACTGGACGCTCCTCCTGAAGCGGCGCGGGTTCCTCGGGGACCTTCTGCCGAACCGCCAGCCGCCGCGCGACGTCGACGACGAGCTGCTCGATGACGAGCCGGCCGGGACACCGCCCGGGGAGCCCTCCGGGGCTCCGGGCGGCGCGCGGGGCCCGGACTGACGCGCGCGGGGCGCTTGCCCTACCCTGGCGCGCGTGATCGAGCGCACCCACACGACCGCCTGCCCCCTCGACTGCCCCGACACGTGCGGGGTCCAGGTCGTGACGGGGCCGGACGGTTCTCTCCAGCGTCTGCGCGGCAACCCCGCGCACGCGTGGTCCCGCGGTTCGCTGTGCGGGAAGACGGCGATCTACCACGAGGTCGTCCACGCGCCCGGCCGGCTCGCGGCGCCGCTCATGCGTAGCGGAGACGGATTCCGTGAAGCCGACTGGGACGAGGCCCTCGGCGCGATCGCGCGCCGGATGGACGGCATCGACGGCGACGACGTCCTCTCGCTGAACTACGCGGGCAACATGGGGCTCGTGCAGCGCCGCTTTCCGATGCGGCTCATGCATTCGCTCGGCGCCCGCTTCCACGACAACGGCGTCTGCGACGCGACGGCGGAGGCCGGGTTTCAGCTCGTGAACGGCCGGTCCGTGGGGCCGAACCTGGACGCGGAGACGACGCCGGAGCGCTGCGACCTGTTCGTGCTGTGGGGGAGCGACGCCAAGCGCACGGCGCCGCACCTGATGCCGCGCCTCAAGCGGCTCGCCGAGGCCGGCGTGCCGGTGATCGTGCTCGACATCTACCGGACCGAGACGATCCGGAAGGTCGAGGAGTGGGGCGGGCGCGGGCTCGTCGTGCACCCCGGCAGCGACGGCGCACTCGCGCTCGGGCTCGCGATGCGCGCGTTCGACGAGCGAGCCGCGGACCTCGCGTTCCTCAAGGACCACTGCCACGGCGCGGCCGAACTGCGCGCCGATCTCGCGGGTGCCTGGCCGCTGGAGCGCGTGTGCGAGGCGACCGGTCTGGAGCGCGAGGCCGTCGTGGCGCTGTCCGACGCCCTGCACGCGGCAAGGACGCCGCTCGTCCGCGCGGGCGTCGGCTTCGCCCGCCGCCGCAACGGCGGTGAGAACATGCGAGCGATCGCGAGCCTGGCGGCGGTTCTCGGTCTCTCCGACCGGCTGTTCTTCCAGACGGGCGATCACTTCGGGCTCGACGACGACGTGCTCGCGCGGCCCGATCTCCGCAGCGCGCCCACGCGCGAGCCCGTCAGCCAGGTCGGCCTCGGTCGGCTGCTCGACGAGGGCGCGTTCCGCGCCGCGTTCGTGTGGGGGCACAACCCCGCCGCGACGCTGCCCGACTCCGTGCGCGTGAAGCGCGGCCTGGAGCGCGACGACCTCTTCGTCGTCGTGCACGAGCTCTTCATGACGGAGACCGCGAAGCGCGCCGACGTCGTCCTGCCCGCGACCGCGCTGACCGAGCACTCCGACGTGTTCCGCAGCTACGGTCACCGCACGCTGCAGGTCGGGCGGCGCGCGACGGAGGCCCCCGCGGACCAGCGCAGCAACGTCGCGTGCTTCGGCGCCATGGGACGCGCGCTCGGCTTCTCGTTCGAGGCCGACGAGAACGAGCTCCTGGACGAGTTCCTGCGCGCGAACCGCGAGCGCTTCACCGACGAGGAGTACGAGCGGCTCCTGCGCGGCGAGGCCGTCCAGCTCGCGCCGCGGAAGTTCGAGGACCGCGGGACGCCGTCGGGCCTCATCGAACTTGCGAGCGACCGCGCGGAGGCCGCTGGCCAGCCGCGGGTCGCTACCTGGACGCCGGACGACGGGGCGGGAATGCGCGGCACGTTCCAGCTCGTCTCTGCGCCGTCCACGGCGACGCACAACTCGACCTACCTCCACGTGCCGCGGCACCGCGAGCGGCTCGGTGAGCCCGTCGTCCACGCGCACCCGGACGACGTGGCGTCGCTCGGGCTCGCCGACGGGGATCGAGCGCGCGTCCGCAGCGAGTACGGGGCGGTGACGCTCACGCTGCGACTCGACGCCGACCTCCCGCGCAAGATGCTCCGGATCGACGGGTTCCTGAACGAGGACCTCGTGCCGGAGGGCGTGGGGGTCAACGGGCTCACGAGTCCGGACGTCTCCGATCACGGCGGCGGCAACGTCCTCTACAGCGCGCGCGTCGAGATCGAGGCCGTGGAGGAGGGCGCTTGAACCTCGCGCTCGACGGTCGCGCCGTGCTCGTCACCGGCGCGTCGGGTGGCATCGGCCGCGCTGTGGCGGAGGTGCTCGCCGAGGAGGGTGCGCGGCTCGTGCTGCACGGTCACCGCCAGGCAGACGCGCTGCAGGCCTGGCTGGCGGAGCAGCCCTGGCGGGGCCGCGCCTCGATCGTCCAGGGGGACGTGCGCGACCCGGACGCGATGGAGGCGGCGCTCGAGGCCGCGCGGCACGAGCACGGCCGGCTCCACGGCTGCGTCGTCAACGCGGGGATCTGGCCGCCCGAGGACGCGCCGCTGGTCGACCTCGACCCGGCGCGGATCGAGGCCGTGCTGGGCGTCAACCTCGCCGGCGCGTTCTGGACGTCGCGCGCGTTCCTGCGCGCGCTGCGCGCCTCGGGCCCGGATCCCGACGGGAACGGCGCGTCGATCGTCTACACGGGCTCGACCGCCGCGCGCTTCGGCGAGCGCGGCCACGCGGACTACGCAGCGTCCAAGGCGGGCCTGTACGGCCTCATGCGGTCGCTGAAGAACGAGATCGTCGCGCTCGATCCGTACGGGCGCGTCAACGTCGTCGAGCCCGGATGGACGGTGACCGAGATGACGGCGCGCAACCTCGACGAGCCCGGCATCGTCGAGCGCGTCGTTCGGACGATGCCGGTCCAGCAGCTCGCGCGCACCGAGGACATCGCGAACACGATCGCGTGGCTGCTGTCGCCGCGCGCCGCCCGGCACGTCACGGGAGAGATCGTGACGGTCGCCGGCGGCATGGAGGGCCGCGTCCTCTGGGAGGAGGGGGACGTCGACCCAGGCGCCGTCCGGCGGCGCCTGGGCTAGACGCAGGTCCTACTGGAACTCGACCGTGAAGGCGTCGGAGAAGTTGGAGGTCGCGCCGCCGCCGCCGGCCACGTCGCGGTACCAGTGCTGGAACGTGAACGTGTCGCCCGGCATCGCGGCGACCGCGCCGCCGCTGCTGCCCGGGATCGGGATCGCGGTCACGTCGGGCGAGAACGTCACGGCGCCGATCGCGCCGGAGCTCAGGACCGAGCCGGCGTAGCGCCCGACCGCGCCGCCGACGCACAGCGTGCCGGAGCTGCCGCCGGCGAACGGCGTGAACTCGGGGGTACGCGAGACCACGAAGTACCCGGCGCTCTGCAGCGGGAGCCCGGTGACGTCGAAGGTCACGTCGTTCGCCGCGGCCGAGAACCCGCTCGGGCTCGTCGCCATCAGCGCGCCGCGCTCTCCGGTCGAGTTCGGCCGACCGAGGCACGCGAGGTCGTTCGTCGCCGCGTCACGGCCGAAGGAGACGACGCGGTCGTTCTGCGGGCGGCCGCTCAGGACGTCCGCGAAGCCGTCGCCGTTGACGTCCGCCGCGGCGAGAGCGAAGGGGGAAGTGCTGTCGAATCCGCCGGACCGAACCTCCAGAAGCTCGGTCCCGCTCGATCCGGAGAGCACGGTGACGCGGCCGATGTCGGTGATCGGTCCGCTGTCGCGTACGCCGGCTACCAGGAGGTCACCCATGCCGTCGCCGTCGACGTCGCCGGCGGCTGCCACGGTCTCGCCGAACCGGTCGCCGGAGTTCGCGCCCCGTTGCGTGTACAGGTCCTGGCCCGTCGCTCCCGAGTACGCGTAGACGCGACCTCGGGCGGCCGGGATGAACCGGGGTGCACCGGCGGCGAGGTCGGCGATGCCATCACCGTCCAGGTCCCCGGCGTTCGCCACGGAGGTGCCGAGATTGACGTTGGCGTACTGGCCGAAACGGGTGAAGAGCACGGCGCCCGTCGCCCCGGAGAGGACGCGCACGCTGCCATTCCCGGGGGAGCCGAACTGGGAGTCCTCGAAGGGCGCCCCGATCAGGACGTCTGGTGTCCCGTCGCCGTCGAAGTCGTCCGCGCCGTCGACGCTGGTTCCGAACCGGCTGCCCGCTCCGAACCCGTCGAAGATCTGAAGGACGGCTCCCGTGGCGCCGGAGAAGACCGTCGCGCGTCCCTGGGAGGGGGCGACGGTCGAGTCGGTCGGCTGGCCCGCGATGAAGTCGGAGACTCCGTCCCCGTTGAGGTCGCCGATCTCCGCGACGTCGAAGCCGAGGTTCTCGTCGCTGTTCTGCCCGACGATCCGGTGGATCTGTGCACCCGACGCGCCGGACAGGACGAGCACCTCCCCGCGGAAGGCCGGGGCCTGTGAGTTGAAGAGCGGGTTTCCGACCACGAGGTCGCGGACGCCGTCGCCGTCGAGATCGGCGATGTCGTCCATCGCCAGTCCGGTGTACGCCCGGAAGCTGGTTCCGTTCGCGGTCCAGAGCACCGCGCCGTCCGCGCCCGACAGGAGCCGCACGCGGCCGGCATTGTTCACGCCGCCCGCGGCCTCGAAGGGCGAGCTCACGGCCACGTCGGCGAGGCCGTCTCCGTCGACGTCGCCGGGCGACGCGAGGGCGGAGCCGAACCCCGTGGAGCTCGGGCCCGGGTACGAGAAGTGAGTCGTCTGCGCGGACGCGACGGTGGCCAGTGCGCTGGCGGGGACGAGTGCGAGCGTTCGTCGGACGAGGGACGAGTGGCAGAACGCCATGGAGTGCCTCTTGCTGCGAGTATCGGGAAGATTCGACGGGGGATTCCGTCGCACCATCAGCGTAGCAATTTGCCCTGGAACGGTCGTATCGCGACCGCTTCGCGCCGGTGGCGCTCCTCGGTAGACTCGTGGCGAACCCCGCCGACACGTTGATCCACCGCAGACAAAAGAGCCTCCTCGAGGCCCCGCTCCACCTCTGCGCCCTCGTGGCGCTCATCGCCACGGCCGTCGCCCTGGGCTGTCGCTCCTCGGGCAGCGAGACCGCCCAGGAGGCGATCGCC
Organism: Planctomycetota bacterium; assembly: GCA_038757895.1. Taxonomy (GTDB): domain Bacteria; phylum Planctomycetota; class UBA1135; order UBA1135; genus Saltatorellus. The sequence continues at coordinate 22,304 of JBCDGE010000010.1, forward strand.
GCGGGCACGTCGCGGACGCGGCAGGTGGTGACCGACGCGGTCGACGACCCGGAACGCCGGGCGCAGGCGCTGGAGATCGTCGAGAGCTACGCGGAGCGCGAGCGCGCGTTCCTCGACCAGAGCCTGGTGTACCGCAAGGAGATCGCGCGGCTCCACGCCGACCACGGCACGACGCGTGCGCAGTACGAGGCAAAGGTCGAGGTCCTCGCGGCCCACCGCGAGGCGTTCGCCGAGGACATGCTCAGCGGCTGGCTGTCGCTCCAGGACCTCCTGGAGGACGACGAGCTCGCCGCGCTCGTGAAGGGACAGCGCGAGGAGGAGGAGCGATGGCTCTCGATGATCGACGATTGAGCGCCGCCGGTGATGGCCAGCCGACGAGGCGCGCGCCCGCGGCCTTCCACCAGGTGCTCATCATCCTCTTCGGCACGCTGTTCCTCGCGTCCGGGGACGACTCCCTGGAGGACCGCGTCGAGGACGCGCTGCCCGAGGGCGAGCGCCGCGAGCGCGCGCTGGAGGTCGTCGAGCGGATGGAGGACCACGCGGAGGAGGAGCTCCGGCTCTTCGTCCGGTGGCACGAGGGCTTCTACGACATGATCGAGGGAGGCGAGCGAGCCCCCGAGGCGATCCGCTCCGCGGTGACCGAGCTCATGGACGGCGCGAACGACTTCGACCGCCGGTCCGTCGATCTGATCATGGAGCTGCGCGAGCAGGTCGAGCCGGACGAGTGGACCGGCCTGTTCGGCGACTGAGCCTCAGGGCCTGAACCCGCGCGCGCGCGGGATCCGGGGAGCGCGGCGGGTCGTTACCATGCGCCGATGGTGAACCAGGGCTCGCCCGTGGCGGCGTACCGGCGGGAGCTCAGTCTCCGCGCCCTCTTACTCGGCCTGCTGCTCGCGGTCGTGATGGGCGCGGCGAACGTCTACGTCGGCCTGTACGCCGGCATGACCGTCTCGGCGTCGATCCCCGCCGCGGTCATGGCGATGCTGGTCTTCCGGTACCTGTTCCGGGACCGGTCGATCCTGGAGGCGAACCAGGTCCAGACGTGCGCGTCCGCGGGGGAGAGCCTCGCGGCCGGGATCATCTTCACGATGCCCGCGCTCGTGATCATGGGCACGTGGACGGAGTTCGACTTCTGGACGGTCACCGCGATCGCGTTCACGGGCGGGCTGCTCGGGATCCTGCTGATGATCCCGATGCGCAAGGTGTTCATCACCGAGTCGTCGGAGCTGCCGTATCCCGAGGGCATCGCGTGCGCCGCGGTGCTGGAGTCCGGTGAGGCGGCCGACGACGCGTCCGCCGCGGACGCGGCCAAGGGGCTCGTGTACGGCGGGATTCTCGGCGGCCTCTTCAAGGTGCTCACCGGCCTCGTCGCGCTCGTCAAGCCGACCGTCGAGGGCGCCCGCGCGCTCCGCGACCACACGCTCTACTTCGGCGGCGACGTCTCGCCGATGCTCGTCGCGGTCGGGTTCATCGTGCGCCTCAACGTGGCGTTCCTGCTGTTCCTCGGCGGCGCGATCGGATGGCTGATCGCGATGCCGTTGATGGGCGGCGCGCAAGCCTGGGAGGGGACGATGCTCGACCACTCCTGGGAGCTGTGGAGCTCGCAGGTGCGCTACATCGGCGTCGGCGCCATGGTCGTCGGCGGCGCTGCGTCGATCTACTCGGTCCGCCACGGGCTGGTGACCGCGGTCAAGCAGCTCACCGGTCGCGGCTCCGCGGCCGAGGACGTCGAGCAGGAGCGCGACCTGCCGACCCCGGTCATCCTCGTCCTCTCGCTCGTGGCGGTGGCGCTCGTCGCCGCGATCTACTTCCGGTTCACGGGAGAGAACGTCGCGATCACCGCGCTCCTGACCGTGGTGATGCTCCTCGCGGCGTTCTTCTTCACCGCCGTGGCGAGCTACATCGTCGGCCTCGTCGGCAACTCGAACAGCCCCGTGTCGGGGATGACGATCACCGCCGTGCTGTTCGCGGGGGGGATGCTGATGCTCGTCGGGTACGAGGGGCCGACGGCGGCCGTCGCGACGATCGGCGTCGCGGCGATCGTGTGCTGCGTCGCGTGCACGTCGGGCGACGTCTGCAACGACCTCAAGACCGGCCGGATGGTGGGGGCGTCGCCGTTCCGCCAGCAGATGATGCAGATCGCCGGCGTCGCGGTCGCATCGCTCGTGATGGCGCCGATCCTCGCCCTGCTCCACAACGGGGTCGAGGGCGGGATCGGCGGCCCGAACCTCGCCGCGCCCCAGGCCGGCCTGTTCGCCGCCCTCGCGCAGGGCATGTCGGGTCAGGCCGAGCTGCCGTGGACGATGATCATCATCGGGGCCGCGATCGGGCTCGCGCTGCTCGTGTTCGACACGCTGCTGCGCCAGAGCGGCTCCAAGTTCCGGCTGCACGTCATGCCGATCGCAGTCGGGATCTACCTGCCGTTCTCGCTGGCTCCGCCGATCCTTCTCGGCGGGATCCTGAGCTGGATCGTGCTGCGCGGGTCGAAGACCGACGAGGAGCGCGAGTCGAGGGCCCAGCGGGGCGTCCTGTTCTCGTCCGGCGTGATCGCGGGTGAGGCGCTCGTCGGCGTGGGGCTGGCCGGGCTTGCGGCGATCCCCTACGCCGCGAGGTTCCGCGATCGAATCGCGGAGTGGTCCAGCGACGCGCAGAAGGTCGCCGTCGGCGGCGGCGTCGAGCTCTACGACGCGCTGACCTGGGCGGCGATCGGACTGGGGATCCTCGTGTTCCGTCTCAGGACGCGCGCCAGCCGACTCTGATCCATCGCGCGACTCGCTCAGCTTTCCTGGTTGATCCGTGAACCGCCCCTGGCGGATCGCGTTGGGATCGCTCGCACCCCTTCGAATCGAAGCTCCCCCAGCGCGATCCCCCCTTGCTGCTCCCTCTTCCTCTCCTCGTTCCCCTCGCCCTCCCGCCCACCGCTCCGCAAGACGCCTCCGCCGACGCGGCCACACCGCCGCCCCAGGCACCTGCGGAGGCGACCGCGCCGGCCGCGGACACGGCCTCCGCCGTGTCCGAGGAGGCCGGCGGACCGGCCGAGATCTCCGAGCGCCGGACGGCGTTCAACCTCGACACGCTGGTCATCACGCCGACGCGGACCAAGCAGTCGATCCTCGACGTTCCGTACACGGTCGACTACGTCCCCCAGGAGCGGATCGACCAGGTCCGCAACCTGCCCCAGGCGCTGCGCGACGTGCCGGGCGTGATGGTCCAGGAGACCGGCCCCGCCCAGGGGTCGCCCTACATCCGGGGCTTCACCGGGTTCCGTACGCTCTACCTGATCGACGGCGTCCGCCTGAACAACTCGGTGTTCCGCGAGGGACCGAACCAGTACTCCGGCACGGTCGACGCGCTCTCCCTCCAGGGGATCGAGGTCGTCAAGGGCCCGAGCTCGGTGCTGTATGGTTCCGACGCGATCGGCGGCACGGTGAACGTCTTCACCAAGAATCCGCGCATCTGGGACCGCCCGATCGGCGGCGAGGTGTTCGCGCGCGTCGCGAGCGGCGCGAACTACGTCGTCTCGCGCGCCGAGGCCGGCGGGGCGATCAAGGGCAAGACCGCGTGGAACGTCGGCGGCTCCTACAAGAGCTTCGGCGACATCCGCGCCGGCTCGGGCGACCTCCCGAACACCGGGTACGGCGAATGGGCGGCGGACGCGAAGGTTCAGCACCTCATCAACGATCAGACCACGTTCACCTTCCTCGCCCAGCACCTCGACCAGCAGGACGCCCCGCGGACGCACCGGACGGTCTTTTCGGTCCCGTTCCAGGGGACCGACCCGGGCAACGAGTTCCGGCGTGACCTGAATCAGCAGCGCACGCTCGTTTACGGCAAGCTCGACGCGGTGCCGTCCGAGCTCGGCGACTGGGGGTACAGCTCCACGCTCAGCTACCACCGTCAGCAGGAGGAGCGCAATCGCTCCCGTACCAACGACCGCGTCGACCAGCAGGGCTTCGACGTGCACTCGATCGGCCTCCAGGCGACGGGCTTCCGGGACACGTCGGTCGGCAGGCTGACCGTGGGCGGCGAGTGGTACCACGACATCGTCGACTCGTTCCTGAACAAGTTTGGCAACCAGGAGCCGGCCGACGACATCCAGGGCCCCGTGGCCGACGACTCCACGTACGACCTGGCCGGTCTCTTCGCGCAGCTCGCGTTCGACGTCCACGAGTCGACGACGCTCACCGCCGGAGCACGCTTCAACTACGCCGCCGCGAACGCGGACTCGGTCCGCGATCCGGTGACGGACGAGAGGATCTCGATCGACGAGGACTTCTCTGCGCTCCTCGGCTCGCTCCGGTTCGAGTCGCGCCTCTACAAGACGCAGGAGACCACGGTCGCGCTGTTCGGCGGCATCTCCCAGGGCTTCCGCGCGCCCAACCTGTCGGACCTGACGCGCTTCGACAGCGCCCGCTCCAACGAGTTCGAGATCCCCTCGCCGGGCCTCGATCCCGAGGACTTCATCAGCTACGAGCTCGGGATCAAGCACGTCACTCCCGAGCTCTCGTTCCAGCTCGCCGGCTTCATCACCGACGGAGACGACATCATCCAGCGCTTCCCGACCGGGAACGTCAACGGCGACGGCGACGTGGAGATCACCAAGGCGAACGTCGGAGAGTCACGCATCGGCGGCGTCGAGATCGGCGCTGCGTACCGCTTCCTCGCGGACTGGACCGCGTTCGGCAACTTCACATGGCTCGACGGTCAGGAGGACTTCATCGACGGACTCGGCGATCCGGTCCGACAGGTCCCGCCGTCTCGGCTCATGCCGATCACGACTCTCCTCGGCGTACGGTACGAGCCCGTGGGCTCCAACTACTCCGTCGAGGCCCGGTGGGCCCACGCGGAGGACGCGGATCGCCTGTCCCCCCGCGACGAAGGAGACACGACGCGGATCCCGCCGGGCGGCACGCCCGGCTACGACGTCTTCGACATCATCGGGACGTACCGCTTCCGCGACAGCCTGCGGCTCTTCCTGTCGCTGGAGAACATCACCGACGAGGACTTTCGGATCCACGGGTCGGGCAACAACCGCCCGGGCCGCAACCTCCTCTTCGGGGTCCGCGTGCTGTTCTGATGTCCGTCCCGGGGGCGGCGCCCGCCGCCCCCGCTGGGACGATCAGTCGTCGGACGGCGCGTCCTCCGGACGCGAGACTCCGACGACCGGCTTCCGCTCCAGGCCGGACGTGTCGGGCGTTCCGTCCGTCCGCAGCCGGATCGCGAGCGCCTGGGCCTGACGGCTGTAGTCGATGGACTCGCCGAGGATCCGCGCCGCCTCCTGGTCGGCGTGGAACCCCTTCGAGCTCTCGCTGCTGATGTAGTCGATGCGCCACATGGCCTTGCGCTGGAGCGCGAACACCTCGGCGAGGCTCTCGTCCGACGCGCCGGCGGCCTTGGCCTCCAGGATCGCGTCGAGCATATCGGTCATCGCCACCGCGGAGCGGTCAAGCAGGTCCATCGTGCGCTGCTGGATGCCGGCGACGCGCATGCGGAGCTCGTTCTCCGGCACGTTGTGACACGTCTGGCACGAGTTGTTGACGTCCTCCATCGGGCTCCGCACCTCGTGGTTGGACATCTTCGCGGCGCCGACGCGCTCGTAGGGCATGTGGCAGTCGGCGCAGCTCACGCCGCTGCGCGCGTGGATGCCCTGGCTCCACAGCTCGAACTCGGGGTGCTGGACCTTGAAGACCGGCCCGCCGTTCTCGCCGTGCTCGTAGTCGAAGAACTCGGTGCCGTCGGCGAACACGCGCTCCTCCCAGACCCGCTCCAGGTCCTCCATCTTGAGGCCGTGGTCCCACGGGAAGTTGAGGGTGTCCTTGTTCGCGCAGTAGTACTCGACGTGGCACTGGCCGCACGTGAACGAGCGCATCTCCTGGCGGGACGCCATTGCGTTCGGGTCGTAGGGCGTCTTGCGGTCGCTGCGCCGCCAGCGCTCGACGCTGGGCAGGTGGGGGACCTCGCCGTCACCCGCCGCGAGCGCCTCCATCGCGTGGATGAACCCCGGGCGCGTGACGCGGAGCTTCATCGACTTCGGGTCGTGGCAGTCGACGCAGCTCACGGGGTGGGCGGCGCCGAGGCTCTCGTGCCCCGACGGAACCGGCTGGCCGGCGAACTCGCCGGTGAAGCCGCCGGTGGGGGCCTGCTCGAACGGGCCGTCAGAGTCCGGGGTCCCGTCCGTGACGTCCTGGAGCATCACGAGGACCTCCGAGTACGGCTTGCGACTGAGCTCCTCGAAGCCCCGCTCGACGGACTCCATGTCGAACTCCGCGCCGAGCGACGCATCGTCCGTGGGGAGCCCGCGCGCCTCGCGGCCGACCTTGCGGTACAGCACGTTGGTCGAGGCGTGGCAGTGCAGGCACGCTCCCGCCTGGGGCTTCTTCTTGATGCGCTCCGTCACGCCCTGGTCGTAGAGCATGTAAGCGTGCCCGCGCGCCTCTCGGTAGTCGATGCTGAACGCATACCCGGCGTAGAGCCGCTTGAGCCACGGGAAGAGGTCGAGCTTGCTCGTCGGGAGCGCGCTGCTGCCGCCCCGGAACCGGTCGCCCGCGGTCGCGACGTAGCCCTCGTAGTGGTATGGAAAGTTGACGCCTCAGGGCGTGGGGTCGGTCGTCGTCTCGTCGACGGCGACGAGGCGCGTGAACGCCGCGTGCGCGTCCTGCTTGTGCCCGAACATCACGACCAGGACCCACGCGACGGCGCCGAACGCGAGCGTCGAGGCGTAGAAGACGAGGCGGAGAGATCGGGTGCGGACGACGGGGGCGCCGGAGGATGAAGGCGGGGAAGGGACGGTCGTTTCGGACATCGGGTGCTGGGGGATTCAGCGGTGCGCGTGGCCCACGTCCGCGTGGCAGTGGACGCAGAGGAGCGGCTCGGAGTCGCCGTACGGCTCGATCGCGGCGTGCGCGAAGTCGGCGTGGCAGTACAGACACGCCTCCTGGACGATCTTGCGGTTCCGCGGCTTGATCCGGATCCGGTCGGGGAAGTCGCCGGACGTGAACGCGATCGAGTGGAAGATCCCGTTGTCGGCCTTCGAGAGCCACTTGCCGACGAAGTCGTGCCGGAGGTGGCAGTCGTTGCAGGTCGCGACGGCGTGGTGGCTCGAGTTCTGCCAGGACGAGTAGTACTCCTCCATCACGTGGCAGTTGGCGCACGAGGCCGGGTCGTTGCCCAGGTAGGACGCGCCGTCGCCGTAGCCGAAGGTGAACGCGCCGAGGCCGGTCAGCGCGCCGAGGGCGATGGCCGTCGCGACGGCCAGGCGCCTCGCGTACGTGCTGCTGAACGACGCGTAGGACGGCAAGACTCCCATGTCACGAGTCTAAGCGGCGCACCGCCGAGCAGCACCAGGTCGGAGATCCCTGTAGACAACTCGCGGCACTCGTTCGCTCTGAGTGTCCCGGTCTCGGGTCAGGAAGGGCCACCGGTCGGGTCTTCGTCTGCTGCCGAACGCCCTACCATGCCTCGCATGGGTGAACTAGTTCGACGGCTGAGCGTCTCCGGTGCAGGTCTCCTTCTCGTCTCCGCCGCGGCCGCCCAGTCTCCGCCGGCCCCCGCCGCGCTCGGCGCCGAGACTCCCTCCGAGCCGCTCTCCACCTTCTGGGACGCGGTCGGGAGCGGGCGCACCTGGCTCAATCTGCGGTACCGCTACGAGCACGCGGACATCGACGGGTTCCCCAAGAAATCGGACGCGTCGACGCTCCGGACCGCGCTCGGCTACGAGACCGGGCGCTACAAGGGCTTCCGCGGGTTCGTCGAGTTCGAGTCCGTCGACGCGATCGGCAGCGAGCGATTCAACAGCACGGTGAACGGTCAGACCGACCGGCCGCCGATCCCGGATCCGATCGGGACCGAGGTCAACCAGGCGTACCTCGGCTACGACGGCTTCGAGAGCGTCGACGGGCGCCTCGGGCGCCAGACCGTCGTCTACGGCAACTCGCGCTTCATCGGCGACGTCGCCTGGCGGCAGAACTACCAGACGTTCGAGGCCGTCCGCCTCACGTCGGACGAGCTCGGCGCGGTCGACTTCGACTACACCTTCGCGCATCGCGTCAACCGGATCTTCGGCGAGCGCAGCCCGCAGGGCACGGAGGAGGTCAACTCGCACTTCCTCAACGCCCACTTCGACTGGGCACGCGTCGGCAAGGTCACCCTGCACGGCTACGCGTACGACCACCGGGACTCGGTCGCGCTTCGGTCGACGACGTTCGGGGCCCGCCTCGCCGGGATCCAGGAGCTCGACGCCCTCGACGTGGGCTACGTCCTCGAGTTCGCCCAGCAGAACGACGCGTTCAGCAACCCGATCAAGATCGACCAGCAGTACTACTTCGCCGAGGCCAGCGCGCGGTTCGACCTCTTCAGCTTCTTCCTCGGCTGGGAGCAGCTCGGTGGAAGCGGGGAGGTCGGGAACAAGTTCTCGACCCCCTTCGCGACGCTCCACAAGTTCAACGGCTTCGCGGACCTGTTCCTCGTGACGCCCGACGAGGGGCTGATCGACCGGTACGCGACGCTCGCGATCTTCTTCCCGGTCGACGCCCTGCCGCGCCGCCCGTCGCTGACCGCCACTTACCACGTCTTCGACTCGGACGCGGGGAACATCCGGTACGGCCAGGAATTCGACTTCGTCTTCGCCGTCCCGGTCACCGAGCGGGCGACCGTCGCGTTCAAGTGGGCCGACTTCCGCGCCGACCAGCGCTTCGAGGACACGCTCCGCTACGCGGCGTACGTGACGCTGCGGGTTCTCTAGCCCGGCCTATTCACGCCTGACCACGCCGAGCACGCGCAACGACGGCCCTCGCGGCGTCAGACGGCTCGCTCCGCGAGCCGCCGGCTTCGCCGGCTCCCTGCCAGCGTGCTCAGCGGCGCTCGCGCCGCCTCCGCGCGCTTCGGTCGTCTTCCTTGCGAGGACCACCGTTTCACGCATTCGACGGGATCATTCATGAATAGTCCGGGCTAGCGGCACGTCCTTCTCGTCACCGTGATCGGTGATGTTCGCCGCCGCGAGGAGCGGCGGCGTCGCGGCTCGGTCTCGGGCCGCGTCCAGGGCGGCTACTCCGGCGCCGGGAAGACGGCTCGTTCGACTCGACCGAACAGAGCGGGCCCTTCACCCCGCACCGACTCGGTCACGCCTCCGTCGGCGTCGACGGAGACCGTCCTCCAGCGGAACGCTCCCCGCGTGTGGCCGAAGCTCTCCCCGTCGTCCTCGTAGAGTTCGCCGCTCGCCGCAGCCGCACCGCCGAAGACGCGGACCTCCAGCGGAGCCCCGACCGCATCGCGTGTCCGCGTCACCGTGTCCCGCAGCATCGGAATCACCGCACCGCCCTTCACGAAGAGCGGAGTCCGGCGCCCGGAGACCGTGATCGTGTCGCCGCCGCCGACCGCTCGGCCCGTGTGGAAGTCGAACCAATCGCCCGGTGGGAGCTCGACCGTGCGCTCGTCGCTCTTCGCCCCGTGGTACGGCGCGACGAGGATCGACGGGCCGAACATGTACTGGTCGGTCGCCGTGATGACGGTCGACTCGCCGTAGGGGTTGCGCTCGCCGTCGACCGCGCCCTCCCGCACGACGCGCGTCGTGCGCGCGCCCTCCTCCAGGATCATCGCCCGGAAGGGCGGCGTCCCGTCGAGGTGGTATCGAGCGTAGGCGGAGTACAGGTAGGGGAGCAGCTGCAGGCGGAGCTCGAACGCCTCGCGCACCGACTCGGTCGCGCCCTCGAAGCTCCACGGCAGGATCCCCGAGCTCCACGCGTTGATCTGCGTCAGGGGCGAGAACGCGGCCGTCTGCGCGCGCACGGCCCACTCGCGCGGCGAGCGCGCGGAGCGGATCTCCGGGCACCAGAGGACCCCGCAGAGGCTGCCCGACGCGACGCCGGTGATGTACTGCCGGTGGTCGTACGCGTCGCTGTAGACGACCGACGGGTACCCGCTGGCGCACCCGCCCATCGAGCGAACGAGCGCGCAGGTGCGCAGGTCACGGGGCCGGAAGATGCGCTCCAGGTAGTGCTTCTGCAGGAGCGTTCCGTAGGACTGCCGCAGCGTCTCCGCCGGCGTGCCGGACGGGAACACCGCGTGATCGGGCCAGAGCCAGCGGTCGAATCCGTCGACCTCGTCGGTCTTGTACCCGCTGACGCCGATCGCCACGTGCTCGCGGTCGTGCTGCTCGCACACGAGGCGCGCCGCCTCTTCGAGCATCGGGTCCGGCACGATCCCGTTCCAGACGAGGTGCGTCCCGGAGAGCGGCAGGAGCGGCTCGTACAGCGCGGCGCTCGACGCGACGTACGGGTTCTCCCACAGGTTCACCCGAACGCCGACCTCCCGCAATGCGCCGACGAACGCGGCGGGGTCGGGGAAGCGCTTCGTCTGCCACTCGAACGTGCACGGGTAGGAGGCCGTCATCCAGCCCGGCTCCAGGCCGATCACGTCGAGCGGGATGTCGTTCTCGGCGAACGCGGCGACCTCTGCGAGGGTCTGGTCGGCGTCGTGGCTCGCCGGCACACGATGCCAGATCCCGAGCGCCCAGAGCGGCGGCAGCGCCCCGCCGCCCGACCACAGGTTGTAGCGCCGCACGATCTCCAGCGGCGTGTCGCCGGCGAACACGACCACGCGCACACCCTTCGCGTGCAGGTCGGCCTCGACGGCTCGCGCGCGGGGCATCGCACGCCAGCGCGGCATGCCGTCCCGGAAGCCGCCGACCGGGTTCCGGTCGATCTCGGGCGGCCTCTCCGTCGCGTCCTTGCGCACGCTGGTATGGGTGCGGCAGCGCACGTAGCGCGCCGTGTCGATGAACACGCCGTGCCCCTCGGACGAGACGTAGAACGGCGTCGGTGCGTGCGTGCGACCGCCGCCCTTGCTCCAGTGGTCGGCCTTGAGGTCGAGCACCTTCTGTGACTTGTCGATGCCGTCGAACTGGAGGCCGAAGCCGTAGATGCGCGCGTCGACCGCCGACGGGATCGAGAGTCCGATCCGCCCGTCGGTGCGCACGAACTGGATCGGCGCGCCCTCGAACGGGAACGGCGCGTCGTCCATCGCGTTCAGCGCGTCGAGGCGCGGGGGCGCAGCGGCGAGATCGCTCCAGGCGAGCTCGCTCTCGACGTCCCCGATCTCGGCGCTCCACACGCCGGGCGCGACCCGGGTCCAGCCGTCGAGGTCGCGGAAGCCGTGGTTCTGGCCTGCGTCGCCCTGGAGGGGCGCGAGCGCGCAGCACAGCGCGAGGAGAGCGGTCGTCATGGGCCCTAACGTACGCCCGCGACCTTCCTCGCGCGAAGGGCGGCGTCCGAGTCGAATGGCCCGCCACCGCTCCCGTCGTGACTGACGACGAACGTCCAGGAGAAGTCCGGCGCGGCCACGATGATGTCGTTCGCGATCTCCAGCGACTCGTACGCACGGAGCGTCGCCGTCACTCCCCAGGTCCGACTCGCTCCACCGTCCGCGAACAGGTGGACCTCCGACGCAAGGCGCTCGCGGAGCGACTCGGCCGCAGACCTTCCACGACGATGGTCGCAGTAGCCGTAGCTGAAGACGTGCCAGTCGAACCCGAGGTGCGTCCACTTCCCCGTCGCTCGATGGAGATGGAGCGCGTAGTGACGCCGCCACCGCTGCTGGAGCGACCAGACCTCGCGCTGCGGGAGCTCGACGACGCGTTCGCAGTCGAACCCCCGGCTCTTCAGCTCCTCCTGCCGGCTCAGCGCTTCTCCTCCAGGAGCCACGCCAGCATCTCCAGGATCTCCTCGCGCTGCAGGCCGTCGAGCGTGCCCTGGGGCATGCGGGACGTCGGGCTGGGGCGGAGCAGCTTGACCTCCTCCCGCGGGACGTCGACGAGTTCGCCATCGCTTCCGCCGGCCACGGTGGGGGGGAGCTGGACGGTGACCCACTCGTCGCTCTCCTCGATCAGCCGGCCGACGACTACGTCCCCGTCGTGCGTCCACACTTCCGAGTCGCGGTACTGGTCGGAGACGTCGCGCGACGGCTCGAGGATCGAGACGAGCAGGTCGCGCGGCGTGAAGCGTCCGCCCGCGTCCGTCAGGTCGGGGCCGGCGCCGCCGCCCTCCTCGCCCACGCGGTGGCACGCGTAGCACCCGCCGCGCCGGAAGGCGAGCTCGCCCTTCGCGCGGTCCTTCGCCACCGCGAGGACGTCGAGCGCGGGCGCGAGGTCGTCGAGCGTCCACTCCTTGACGAAGAACGTCGCGGTGACCTCGCGCGGCGCGACCGGCTCCGGCTGCTCGGGAGCGACGTACGGGGTCCCGAGCGCGGCGCCCGCCGTCTCCAGCGCCGTCGCGCGGATCCGGTCCAGGTACCCCTCGATGCTGCGGCCGCCGCGGAACGCCCGCGTGTCGACGTGGAGGAAATCGAGGTAGCGACGCGCGAGCCCCTCCGTCCAGCCGCTCTCGCACAGGCGGAGCGCCATCGCGTAGTCGATCGCGACCTCCTGGGTCGCGGCCGACTCCAGGCGCGGGACGGCGAACGCCGGGACGACCGGGGATGCGAGGCGCACGAGCACCTCGACGATCGCGACGTTCGCGCGCTCGTCCCCCGCGGGGAGCGTCGCCTCCAGGCGCCCGCGGAGCTGGTCGAGGAGGTCGGGCTCCGGGTCGCCCCAGCGCGCGAGGCTGAGCTCGATCGTGCGGAGCGCGACGCGGTCGAGCGGCTCGTCCGCGTCGAGCACGGCCGCGAGGCAGCGCGCCTGCCAGGCCTCACCGCCCACGCGCGCAAGCGCGAGCAGCGCCTGCGGGTCGCGTTCGGCGACGGCGCGCGCTCCCCACGTCTCGACGTCCGGATCGAGCTCCAGGCGCGCGCGCGCCTGACGCTCGGCCAGCGACCTGGCCGGCGGAACAGGTCGCACCTCGCCCGGCGCCGCGTCACCCGCGCGTGCCGTCGCATCGATCGTGCTGCGGATGCGGTAGAGCGCCGAGCGCGTGCCCCGCCCGCCGGTCGCCACGACCATCGACCCGTCCGGCAGCCACTCCATGTCGGTGATCGGGAACGGCCGCGCGATCGCGAACGGGACCGGCGTTCCGGTGAACGTGTCGCCGTCCGGCTGCAGGTCGATCGAGTAGATCGTCCCGCGCGTCCAGTCGCCGATGAACAGCGCGTCGCCGTAGGGCGCGTGGAAGCCGCCGTCCTTGCCGTGCAGCACGCCGACCGGCGACGCGGGGCCGGTCTCGCACACGACGCCGAACGTCTCGGGCGCCGACGCGTCGATCTTGCCGGAGCCACGCCTCCAGCCGAACTCCAGCCCCGGGGCGAGCTGGACCACTCGCGGAGCGCGGTACCACGGCGCGCCGATGTCCCACTCCATGTCCGCGTCGTACGCGAACGCGTTCCCCGCCGCGTCGTACGCGAAGTCGTACGCGTTGCGCATGCCGGTCGCGACGAGCTCCCAGTCCTCGCCGTCGAGGTTGCACGTCGCGGTCCAGCCACCGTGCAGGTGCATCCTGTTCCCGTGCCCGAACGTGTCGGGCAGGCTCGGAAGCACCTGGTCGTCGAACCACTGCGGCGCGACCCGATGCGACGCGATCGGCGCCGGGATCCTCGTCGAGTTGCCGGCGATCACCTGGAGGCGCGTCCCGTCCGGCGTCAGGCGCACGGCGTGCGCCCCGTGCTCGCCGCCGCCGTCGAAGCGCCGGAGGAGCTTCACCTCGTCGTACGTCCCGTCTCCGTCGAGATCGCGGGCGCGGTGCAGGCCGTTCGTTTCGCTCTTCCAGACGTTCTGGACGACGTACAGGTCGCGCCCGTGCGCCAGCAGCCCCTGTGCACCGGGGATGTCGATGCCGAGCGACTCGACGCCCACCACGCCGCCGTGCTCGCGGTCGAGGGTGACGCGGAAGAGCCCCGTGTTCGCCTCGGCCGCCGCGAGGATCCGGCCGTCGTCGTCGACGGTCAGGGCGACCCACGACCCGTACGCGCGCGGGACGCGCAGGAGGTCCTCCGCCTCGAAGCCGGGCAGGAGCTCGATCTTCGCCGCGGGGAGCGTGCGGTCGGGAGCGCCGGTGCTCCGCTCGGTCGGCGTGCCCCAGGGCTCGACGCCGTACGGGCCGAGGTCGTCCGCCGGCACGAACTCGCGCGCGCTCGCGGACGAGACCTTCCACCAGCGGTCGGTCTCGACGGTCTCGCGCGTCCCGTCCTCGTAGGTCAGCGTCAACCGCGCCACGAACCCGGCCGGCCCGCCGCCGTTCCAGCACTCGGCGGACAGCCGGTGCGGCTTCCCGTCAGCGAGGCGCTCGACGAGGACCGGCGGTAGGTCGACCTCGAAGGGCGCGGACCACGTGTCGCCGCCCGCGAACACGCGGTCGTCCAGCGCGACCTCGACGCCGTCGTCGCAGGCCGCGAAGAGCGTCGCCCCGACGAGCCCCTTGCCCGCGCGCACCGCCCGCTCGATCTCGACGAGCTGCGTCTCCGGGCCCGCGGGCGACCAGATCCACCGCATCGTCGGCTCGGGCTCGACGTCGAGCGGCGTGATCTTCAGGTCGCGGTACCGGATCTCCATCGGCGGGCCGGCGTGCATCTGCAGCGCAAGCACCCCGCTGCGCCGGGCCTTCGGGTCGCGATCGTCGAGGTCCGCCGTCAGCGTGCCGTCGACCCAGAGCCGTACGCGGGGACCCTCGGCCCGGATCCGATAGCGGTGCCACGCGCGCGCGCCGCCCAGCTTCGACATCTCCGCGGGATCGCCGAGCAGCTCGTACGCGCTGTTCGTGCCGTTGACGTGCAGCCGCACCGAGCGCCGGACGAGCACGCCGCGCCCGTCCTGTTCGTAGATACCCCCCGTCCAGTTCGGTCCATCCTCCAGGTCGGCCTGGTAGCCGCTGACCTGCCACTGGCCCTTCTGCTCGCTGCGGAACTGCACGCCCGAGTTCCCGCCGTCGATGCGGTACTCCAGCGACAGGTCGAAGTCGTCGAACTCGAAGCCCTCCAGCACGAGGTACGTCGTCCGATCGCACGGGACCTCTGCCGTCGAGCGGCCGACGATCGTACCGTCCTCGACGGACCAGAAGCGGGGGTCACCGCTCCACCCGTCGAGCGTGCGGCCGTCGAAGAGCGAGACGGTCCCGGCGGGATCCTGGGCGATCGGGTGGGGGAAGAGCGCGAGCAGCGCGACGCAGGAGAGCATGCAGGGAGTCTACGCCGTCCGCCCGCGTCCCCGCCGGCTGCGACGGACTGGCAGTGCGACGCGCAGGTGGTCGAACGCGCGCGCCCAGATCGAGAGCGACCGCGCCTCGACCGCGCGGTACGTGAGGAAGCAGCTCAGATCGCGCTCCATCGCCGCAGCCGACGGATACCGGTCGCGCTGTCTTCCCGCGAGACCGCGGTCGAGGATCGCTCGCAGCGGCCGCGGCAGGCGGTCGACCGACTCGCGCGTCGTCACGAGGTCGCGGAGGACCGCGGCGAGGCCCATCAGGTCCACGCTCGGCTCGCGAGGTGCCGCGAGCCCGAAGTCCATCAGGACGGGCATGCCGTCACCGCGCACGAGGATGCGCGACGGATCGACCGCTCCGTGCACGAGCCCCGCGCGGTGTGCCGCGGCCAGGCCGCCCGCCAACCGGGCGACCCACGTCGCGGCTTGCCTCAGGAAGCACGGCTCCCAGGCCCCTTCCAGTCCGAGTCGCGTCGACAGCCAGCCCGTGTCGCCGCGGAACGCGCAGGCCGCGCGCGCCTCGTCGAGGACGTCCGAGAGCAGCACGCCGTCGAGCGGCTCGGTGACCAGGAACGGCGCCCCTTCTTCGGTCGCGCCGCGGTCGTGCACCCGGACGAGCGCACGGTGCTCCAGCGCCCAGAGCAAGCGCGTGTCGTGCTCGAAGCGCGCGACGGAGGCGGCCTTCGAAAGGACGTCGCGGTGCAGGATCTTGATCGAGACGTCGCTCCCGCTCTCGACGTCGATGCCGCCGTACACGATGCCCGCGACGCCGACGCCGGTCCGCTCGCTGAGCCGGTACCGTCCGGCGACGACCGAACCCACGCGGTGGTCTCCACCCACGCCCGCCGTCTGCAGCGTCGGCAGACGCCGCGCGACGTCGAGCGCCCGGCGGACGTCCTCCGCGAACTCCGGGTGCTCGGCGCAGATCGCCTCGACCGCGGCGTCGTGCGCGCCGTCGCTCTCCTCGAGCGCGCGGCCGACGAGCTCGGCCAGTGCTTGATCGCGTGCGTCCATCGGCCAGGCAGGCGTGGATCGGTGGGCCGCGCGTCAGTCTTCGCGGAGCATCAGCGCGAGCCGCGCCTGCGCCGCGTAGAACGCGCGTCGGGCGGCGGAAGGTGACGTGTATCCGAGCTGCTCGGCGAGGTTCTGGAAGCTCTCGGCCTGCTCGAACCTGGCGCGCAGGAGGAGCCGCTCGCGCTCCGGGAATTCGCCGACCGCGTCGTGGAAGCGACGCATCTCCTCCTCCGTCGCGAGCGCCTCGGCGGGGTCGTCCTCTCCGGACGGGAGGCGCGAGTCCTCGGCCGGGACCGAGCCGCGTCGGCCGTCGCGCCGCGCTGCCTCGTGGAATCGGATCGCGTCGAGGATCCGGTTCCGCACGATCATCGCGAGGTAGCCGACGAACGCGTGCTCGTTCCGCCCCTCGAAGACCTCGAGGTCCTTGAGCACGCTGCGGAAGACCTCCTGGACCACGTCGCCCGTGCTGAAGCGCGCCGTCAGCCAGGGGCGATTCGTACGCAGGTCGGTCGCCAGGCTGTGGTGCACCATCCGCTGTACGCGCGGATAGAAGCGCTGGAACAGCGCGTCGAGTGCCTCCTGGTCGCCGCCGCGAGCAGCGGCGAGCTGTTCGTGGAAGTCCGGGCCGTCGGGGTCCGGCTCGATCTGTCTGTTCTCCGGGACGTCCAATTGAGTCATGTCGGCGAGGGCGATTCGGCAGCCCACATCCGACGGCGGGAACCCGGCGGCGATGCGCCGCACGGATCCCTCGAAACGAAGACTATCCCAACTCGGGGCCCCGGTTGCGGAAATGTAAGGGCGCTCATGGTCAGGAGCAGGCGAACGGGTCATTCGTTGGTCACCCTGCTTCGGGGGGGTCGAGGAGATCGGTCCAGGCGCTCCCGAGAACACGCCGGAGGCGCGGGAGGGAGCGGTAGTAGCGGCTCTTCACCGTCGACTCCGGAAGGTGGAGGTCGCGTCCGATCTCGCAGAACGAGTCGCCGTCGACGTGTCGCCGGCGGACGATCGTCGCCACCGTCCCGCCCATCGCCATCAGGCCCGCGTCGACCCGTCGACGCATCGTCCCGTCACCGGGTCGCTGGGGCTCGGGGGTGGACTGGAGCGCCGCGTCGCCGGCCTCGGAGTGCTCGACCCGCTGGCGCTCGCGCCGGAGTCCCTGCAGACGGGTCAGGATCGCGAGACGCGCGATGCCGTAGATCCAGGTCTCCAGGCGGGCGGTGCCGCGGAATTCGCCGAGCCGGGACCAGACCGCGAGCGACACGTCCTGGACCGCCTCGTCGACGTCGTCCGGAGGGAGCGGGCGGCGCATGCGGGCGTGGCACGCACGGACGAGCTCCGGGACGCGCGCCAGCCGCTGGGCCAGCGTCTCGCGCGCCGCGCGGTCGCCGAGCGACGCACGGTGCACGAGGTCCGCGTCCAGGGTGCCCGGCGTGTCTGCTGGCGCGGCCGGAGGAACGGCTGGCGCGTTGAGGGAATGAGTCCGGCGGTCTCGCTGCATCGGTGCCGTGCCGGCGCGCGACGTCGTGCACCCGGCCTCCGTCCCCTGACGGCGGCGTCGCGACCGGAGGCGTGCGGGCGAACCGTCACATTTCTCGCCAGCTCGACGCGTCGCGGCGGTCGATGCGAACCACGGCCCAGGCCGCGCCAGCCGCGATGAACGCCTCGGTCCCCAGCGTCGCGATCGCTGCGCCGTCCATTCCCATCTGCGGCACGAGCCACGCGTTGCCGACGACGTTGACCACCAGCCCCGCAGCGGCCAGGACGAGGACGGTGCGCGAGCGGCCCGCTGCGACGACGGAGGTGAGCAGCGGAGCGCCCACGTGCACCGCGAACGCCGCGACGAGGAGCCACGCGAGGGTGGGCGCAGCGACGCGGAACTCCTCACCGAACAGGCCGAGGATCGTCGCGCGGAACGGGAAGAGCACCGCGACGCCGGCCGCTCCGAGGAGCGTGGACGCCGCGGTCAGCCGCAGTGCCGCGGACCGGAGCGCACCCCGCGCATGGGCGCGGGCGAGCCAGGGGAGCGCGGCCGATGCGGCCAGCACGCCGCCCATGATCGCGAGGCTCATCACGCGGACCGCGACGTTGTAGCGGCCGACGACGTCGTCCCCCGCGAGGACGCGAACGAACACGTTGTCGACGTGGAAGTAGAGCTGCTGGCAGACGGCGGCCGCTCCCATGGGGATCGACGCCGCGAGGAAGGGCGCGATCGGGGCCGCGGCGACGCCGCGGGTCGACGGGAGCCCACGCCGTCCGAACCCGTGGAGGGCCGCGTTGCCCAGCGTGCTCCCGACGGCGATCGCGAGCAGGTACGGCATCGGACGCGCCTCGCCGGTCGCGCGCAGCGCGAGTACGAACGCGAGGCTCGCCAGCGCGGCCCCCGCCCGCACCAGCACGGGAGACCGCCACGCGATCCGGTCGCGCCAGCCCAGGGTCGACAGCTCCAGGACGTGGCTGAGCTGGTAGAGCGCCGCGACGGCCAGGTACGGCCCGTCGTCGCGCTCCAGCGCGAGCGCGATCGCCACGACGGCGCTCACGACCAGGCCGCCCGTCATCAGCCGCGCGCGGCGTGCCGTACGCAGGACGGCGCCGGCCGCGCCGGGATCCCGCGCGGCGCGCTGCAGGGCCACCTGCCCGGCGCCGAAGTCGACGATCCCGTCGAGGACGAGGAACGCGGCCAGCCAGAACGTCAGGCGACCGAACGCCGCGTCCTCCAGGTGCCCCGCGAGGACGAGCAGGATCAGGAACGTGCATGCCGACCCCACCAGCCGCCCGCCCACGAGCCACCCGGCCGACGTCCAGACCCGCCGCGGGACGTCCTCGCGCCCGGCGCTCCGGTCATCGGGCGCGGGGGGACGCTCCGGAGCGCTCGCGAGGGGGCCCGCGGGGTGTGACGAATCGTGGGTCGACAAGGCGGCGTGTACGGTACGGGCATGGGACGACCCGACCTGGCGCCCGCCGCACTCGTTCTGCTGACTTCCTTCGGCCTCGCGTCCGTCGCGCCGCCGCCGTCCCACGCGAGCTTCGACGCCCCCGGCTCCGACGCACAGGAGGGCTGCCGTCGCTGCGACCGCCGGGGGGTCGTGCCCTGCAAGCGCCACTCGGACGAGATCCACGAGTTCGAGAAGCGCGTCCTGTTCTGCTCGGTCGTCGCCGGGTGCGAGGACTGCGGGGGGTGCCTGGTCGTCGACTGCCGCCACTGCGACGGCGGACCCGACAACGAGGCAATGGAGGCGCGGCGCGCGGAGATCGCGAAGTGGATGGAGGCGAGCGAGATCGAGCGCCACTTCGACCGCCCCGTGCCGCGCTGCGAGACCGACCACTTCGAGCTCGTCGTCGACCTGACCGACACCCTCAAGGAGGGCCGCAAGAAGGTCGACCCGCACACGCTCATGCACCTGATCGCCGACGACACGAGCCACGTCGGGAAGCGCGTCACCGAGCACTACGAGGTCGTCGACGACGACCTGTTCGCGAAGATGCGGATGTGGATCTGGAAGGAGCAGTCCGACCACGCGTCCGCGGTCGAGGCGTTCATGCAGACGAGCGCGCGCGGCGACTTCAAGCTGCTCGGCAAGGACCCGGTGTTCTCGGTCTGGCAGGAGCCGGGGCTGTTCGCCAACGTCAGCCAGATCCGCACCGTGTTCACCCACAACTCCGGGCACATGCTCATCTCGAACCTGTTCCGCGAGCGCGACGTCGGCGCGATCGGCGGCGGCTGGCTCGACGCGGGCGCGGGGCACTGGTACGAGTACGATCGCTTCGACGAGAGCCTCAACTACTGCATCGAGGAGGCTACCGCGTTCTCCAGCTTCGCCAACGGCGTCTGGAAGGCGGCGATGCGGCGCATGCTGGCGGCCGACGACGAGCCGCGGATCGCCGCGCTGCTCGACGTGCCGACCACCGCGATGAACGTCGAGGAGCAGGCGGTGTGCTGGTCCTTCTACGACTGGCTCGTCGCGAACCACAAGGACAAGCTCCGGCCGATCCTGCGCGACCTGAAGCAGCGCAAACCGACGCGGGACGTCCTGAAAGAGCACGTCGGGATGGGCGTGCTGGAGGCGGAGGAGGCCTGGCGGGCCTGGGTCGCCGAGACCTACCCGAAGAAGGAGAAGACGAGGCGCCGCCGATGACGGACTCGGTCGACGGGATCAGGCTGCGGCCCTTCCGCGCGACGTGCCGGAAGACCGTGCTGCGGCCCGTGACGCGGGAGGACGCCGACGCGCTCTACCCCTTCGTCCACGGCGTGACCGGCGTCACGCGCTGGCTGTGCTGGGCCGGGCCGGAGACGCTGGACGACCTGCGCTTCCGCTACCGGAGCTGGACCTACGGCGGCCACGAGGAGCCGGCGTTCATGTTCGCGCTGGCGCGCGCGTCCGACGGCGTGGTGGTCGGCGAGGGGAGCCTGCGGTTCGACGAGCACCCCGGCGTCGGTGAGCTCGGCTACTGGCTCGGGGAGCCGTTCCACGGGCGCGGTCACGGCCGCGATGCCGTCGAGTTGCTCGCGCGCGTCGGGTTCGAGCTGTGCGGCGCATTTGCCCTGATCGCGCGCGTGAAGGAGGGGAACGAGGCGTCGAACCGTGTGCTCCTTCGCACGGGCTTCGTGCAGGAGCGCGCACCCCGGCCGGCGGCGGACGACCTGGCCGCCCGGGAGGACGGGATCGCCTGGGTGTTCACGTCGACACGGCGCTCCGACGAGCGGCGGGAGGAACGGCTGGAGGTTCGGATCGAGCCGGGCGGAGACGGGGGGAAACAGGCTGGTATCGAGACGCGGAGCGACGACTAGAGAGACCTACAATGCTCCGTCGGCGGTGCCGGAAGGTCCGCTGCCCGCCGTCGTCGCTGTTCGCATGCTCCCGTCCCGGAACGCTCTCTTCGTCGGCCTCGTCGCCCTCATCGGCGTCGCGGCGCTGCTCGTGGCGCGGGACGCCGGGCGACCCCTTCCCGGACCGACCGAGGAGCAGCGGACGATCGTCCGGCGGGGCCCGACCAGCCCGCGCGAGACGACGGCGGAGCCCGAGGCGCGCGACGTCGAGCTCGCCGACCTGGAGCGCGAGGAGGCCCCGACGATCGACGGTCCGGGCAGCGCCGCGACGACGGTCGTCTATCCGCTGGAGGTCGACCTGAGCCTCGTGCTTCCCGGGTCGATCGAGGTGCCCGACGGCGTGATGCCGATCCGCAGCGACGCGAACGCGGGGATCGACGGCTCGGTCACGGCGCCGGACGGGACGCCGGGGTCTGCGGAGATCCTATTCGTCCACGGCCCGAACGCGTCGCGGACGCTCTCGACGGACGCGCGCGGCCGGTTCGGCGCCAACGACCTGCTCCAGGGGCTCTCGATCGTCCGCGTCACGACCAGCGAGGGGTTCACCGCGGAGCGCGAGGTCCACCTCGCCCAGCTCTCGACCGCGTACCTGCACGTCAGCTTCGCCAACGCCGCCTACGTCAACGGTACGGTCCAGGACGAGCGAGGCAAGGCGCTGGAGGGCGCCGAGGTCCGCCTCGACGGGCGCCTCGCCTACACCGACGCCGAGGGGCACTTCCGCTTCACCGGCGTCCCTCCGGACCGGGTGATCGCGGTCGTCAAGAAGGAGGGGTACGCGATCACGCGTCGCGTCGTCGGCGTCGGGATCCGCGGCCGCATCCAGGCCGATCGCTTCATCATCCAGATGAAGGAGGCGGCGTCTCTCACCATCGCGGTCGAGCAGTCGATCGGGACCTCGGATCCGGCGATCGCGTTCCTCATGCCGGCAGGCGGTCCCGGTGTCGACGCGGCCGAGCATGGCTTCCCGTGGTACGAGGTGAACCCGATCTCCATCCCGAGCGGTGGACGCGCGGTCGTCGAGGGCCTGCCGCCGACGTCGGTCGCGGTGCACCTCTTCCACCGCGGCGCCGTGGCTCGACCGCGCTCGAAGACCGTGCGGCTGTACGGCGGACGGACCTCGAACGTCGTGATGCAGCTCCAGCCCGCCCCCGCCCTCGTCGGGCGAGTGCTCGACGACGGCGAGCCCGTCAAGGGAGCCCGGATCGTGATCGAGGCTGCGGACCGCGCGACCGCCACGTCGAAGGCGCTCGGACAGCGCACGCCGCGCTTCGCGCTGCAGATGGTCGTCCCGCCGCTGTCCGCGGCGTACCAGGAGACCGTCACCGATGCCAAGGGCGAGTTCGTGTTCACGAGCAACCCGGACGTCCGGATGGCGTACTACGTCACCGCGACGAGCCGCGACGGGAAGAGGCGGGGCATCGGCGTCCTCGCCCCGGGGCAGTCGGAGATCACGCTGTCCCTCGACGAGGCGACGGACGCCGTCGGCGACCTCGTCGTGGACCTGCCCGGTCGCTTCCAGGGCCTGCCGGTCGAGCTTCGGGTTCAGGGCGCGCCGCGCGACCCGTTCGTCCTCCGGCCCGGCGTTCCGCTCGTGGTCGAGGACCTCGAGAGCGGGACGTGGCGCGTGAAGGCACGCTGGCGGGGCGCCGAGGTCGTCTTCGGCGCGCTCGTCGAGGTCGGCGAGGAGCCCGGGCGAGTCTCCGGCGAGCTGCCCACCGGAGCCATTCAGGGCCAGACCGAGGACGAGCGCCGCCGCGTGCGCGGGATGTAGAGCGGCGCGGCGGGGGATAGTATCCCTGCCCATGACGCCCCCCGACCACGGCGCGACCCTGCGCCTCGACGGCTCGTCCCTGTCTCTGGACGACCTCGCGCCGCTGCTGCGCGGCGCAATCCTGCGGGTGGAGATCGACCCGTCCGTCGACGAACGCCTGCGCGCTTCGAGGGCGATGGTCGAGCGCCACGTCGAGGCGGGCGACGTCGTGTACGGACTCACGACCGGGTTCGGCAAGCTCAAGAACGTCGCCGTGCCGCGCGGCGATCTCGCCGAGCTGCAGCGCAACCTGATCCTCTCGCACTGCGTCGGCGTCGGCGACCCGATGCCGGTACGCGAGGTGCGCATCGCCCAGGTCCTGCGGCTCAACAGTCTCCTGCGCGGCGTGTCCGGCGTCCGGCCGGCGCTCGTCCAGCACCTCGCGGACACGTTCAACAGCACGTTCGTCCCCGTCGTGCCGCAGCAGGGATCGGTCGGCGCGAGCGGTGACCTCGCGCCCCTTTCGCACATGACGGCCGCGATGATGGGGCACGGCGAGGCGTGGGTTGGGGGCACGCGCATGCCTGCGCGCGAGGCGCTCGACGCCGCCGGGCTCGCGCCGCTGGAGCTGGAGGCCAAGGAGGGCCTCGCGCTCATCAACGGCACCGAGATCATGAAATCGTCGGCGGTGGTCAGCGTGCTCCGCGCGACCAACCTCTCGAAGGCGGCGGACGCGATCGCGGCGCTCTCGATCGAGGCGCTCAAGGGCAGCGTGCGTCCGTTCCAGGACCTGCTGGCGCGGCTCAAGAACAACGAGGGCCAGCGCCGGACCGCCGCGAACGTCAGGGCGTGCCTGGCGCACTCCGAGGTCCTCGCCTCGCACGAGGACTGCGACCGCGTGCAGGATCCGTACTCGCTGCGCTGCGTTCCGCAGATCCACGGCGCGTTCAAGACGGCGCTCGCGCACGTCGGTGACGTGCTGCGCGGCGAGCTGAACGCGGTGACCGACAACCCGCTCGTCGTGCCCGAGACGGGCGAGGTCTTCAGCGCGGGCCTGTTCCACGGCCAGCCGCTGTCGGTGATCCTCGACTACCTCGGGCTCGCCGCGTGCACGCTCGCGAACGTCTCCGAGCGCCGCGTCGAGCAGCTCGTGAACCCCGACCTCTCCGGCCTCCCCGCGTTCCTCTCGCCGCGCCCCGGGCTGCACTCGGGCCTGATGATCGCGCAGTACGCGGCGGCCGCGCTCGCGAGCGAGAACAAGGTCCATGCCCACCCCGCGTCCGTCGACACGATCCCGACGAGCGCGAACCAGGAGGACCACGTCTCGATGGGGGTCACCGCGGCCCGGAAGGCGCGGACGATCCTCGACAACGTCGAGGCGGGCCTCGGCATCGAGCTCGTCTGCGGCGCCCAGGCGCGCGAGTTCACGAAGGGCCTCCGCGCGGGGCGCGGCGCGGAAGCCGCCCACGCTGCGATCCGTCGCAGCGTGGAGCCCCTCGACGGGGACCGCTACCTGGAACCGGACCTGCGCGCCGCCCGCGAGTGCATCACGTCCGGTGCGCTGGTCGATGCCGTCGAGGCGGCCGTGGGACCGCTCGGCGCGTGACGGACGCCCCGAGACTCAAAGCTCGGATTTGCCGTCACGGGGGCGCGGAATGCCTTTTCCACATCGGTGGATCGAGACCGCGCGGCGCCATGGGGTGTCGACCGGTCCGCGTTCCGACCTGCCGATGCTCATCACCGAAACGACTCACCTCCGTCATCGCTCATCCCGAATCCGTCGCGAGAGGCGGCCGGCCATCGACTACGCCGTCGATGCGTTCATCGACTACCTCGACCTGCTCGGTGAACTGGACGACGCGACGTTCGACAGCGGCCTTCACGCCCGGTTGCGCGGGCTCGACCGCCTGGCGAGCGTCGGATTCAGGGACGTGAACGACGTGCGGCGGAGGTTCTTCGAGCGCGTCGGACCGAAGCTCGACGTCAGCAGCGTGCTGCGCCACGGCCGCAGGAAGCCGTTCGGATACGCGGGGGACTTCCTCTCCATCGACTGGATCTACACGCGAAAGCACAGCGAGGACAGGGCCGGATGGCGCTGGGATCGGTTCTACCACCGTCAGGACGCGCCGGTCGCGGTTCGCGCGCGGAAGGCGATGTTCGGGCGCCACCTGTCCGAGGTCGTAGGCGCAGGCCCCGATGACGTTGCCGTGCTGAACGTCGCGTGTGGACCGGGGCGCGAGGTCCTCGACGGGCTCGAGCCGTACCGGGACTCGGCGCGCTCGATCTCGGTGGACTGTGTCGATGCCGACGAAGCGGCCCTGGAATACGCCCAGGGCCTCAACGGGGAGCTCCAGTCGTCTTTCGACCTGCGGTTCCTCCACGCCAACGCGTTCCGCTTCAGGGCGGAGCGGAACTACGACTTCGTCTGGTGTGCAGGGCTCTACGACTACCTGAACGAGAAGATGGCGCGGGTCCTCACGCGGAGACTCCTCCGATTCGTCGAGCCCGGCGGGCGGCTCGTCATCGGCAACTTCCATCGGGCGCACCGGACGCGGCGATACATCGAGTGGTGCGGTGACTGGAACCTCGTGCACCGTGATGAGCGAGAGCTTCTCTCGGTCGCCACGGATGCGCGTGCCGGGATCGAGGACGTTCGCTTCGAGCGTGACGTGACCGGGGCCGTCGTGCTCATGGTCGTGGAGAAGGGCGTCAAGAAGCCGTGAGCGATGCCCGATCGAGTGCCGCGCGATCGGCGAATCGGGATCGCGCCATCGCCTACTCCGTCTTCGCCGTCGACGTGGCCGCCTACGCATCGACGCTCTGGATCGCCGTCACGTCGGAGTCGCTCGCGGCGGGGGGAGTCGCGTCACTCGCCAACGGGCTGGCGATCGCCTTCCTGTTCATCGTCGGGCACGACTGCTGTCACGGGAGCTTCCTCCCCACGAGGGTCGAGAACCGTGTCGTCGGACAGGCGGCATTCCTGACCTCGCTCCACCCGTTCGCGCTGTGGCGGATCGGCCACAACCTCACGCATCACCGTTTCACGAACCTCGCCTCGCGCGACTACGTCTATCGCCCGCTCTCCTTGGAGCAATACCGCGCCCTGCGTCCGCTCGCGAGGGCCGCCTACCGGTTCCATCGCTCGGCCATCGGTCCGTTGACGTACTACCTCGCCGAGATCTGGCTTCCCAAGATGATCTTCGCCCCGCGAGCCGTGGTCCGTGATCGCGGGCGGGAGTGCACCAGGGACCGCGCGCTCGTCGGGCTCTGGGTCGCGTCCTTCTTCGCGGCAGCCGCTCTCCTTCCACTGCCTGCCTGGCGCGTGGTCGTGCTCGGACTGCTCGTTCCGTTCGCGACGTTCTGCGTCGTCATGTCCGTCGCGATCTACCTGCACCACACCAGCCCGCGCGTGCGTTGGTTCGCGACGGAGGCGGAGTGGGACAGGGCAACAGCGCAGCGCCGGTGCACCGTTCACGTCGAGGTCCCGAGAGCGATCAGCCTCCTGTTCCACCGCATCATGGACCACACGGCGCACCACGTTCGACCGGGCGTGCCCATACACCGACTCCACGAAGCTCAGGGCGCTCTTGCCTCCGAGGCAGTCTCCATGCGCTGGACTCCGTCCCTGCACCTGGAGATCGTACGGACGTGCCGTCTCTACGACTTCGACCGCCACCTCTGGCTGGACTACGACGGCTCGGTGACTGCCGATCCGGCGAGGCCCCCGAACGCCGCCGCTACTCCAGCGTGTCCCGCAGGATCTCCAGGAACCGCAGGCGCGCCGCGCGCTTGTTCTCCGAGCTCACGACGTGCCACGGCGCCCAGTCGCGGTCGGTGCGCGCGATCATCTCGCGGACGGCGACCTCGTACTCGGGGCGCTTCTCGCGGTTCCGCCAGTCCTCGTCGGTGATCTTGTAGCGCTTCTCCGGCGTCGCCTCGCGGGCCTCGAAGCGTCGGAGCTGCTCCTCGGCCGAGACCTCCAGCCACACCTTCGCGACGTTCATGCCGGAGTCGACGAGCTGCCTCTCGAAGTCGACGATCTCGTCGTAGGCGCGCCGCCAGTCGTCCTCCGTCGCGAAGCCCTCGATGCGCTCGACGAGGACGCGTCCGTACCACGAGCGGTCGAAGAACCGCAGGTTGCCGGGCGGCGGGAGGTCGCGCCAGAAGCGCCACAGGTACGGGAAGCGGCGCTCGACCTCGTTCGGCGCCGCGGTCGACACGACGCGGTAGAAGCCCGGGTCGAGCGCGGGGAGCGCGCGTCGGATGACGCCTCCCTTGCCCGCGGCGTCCCAGCCCTGGAGCACGATGACCGTCGAGCGCTCGTCCTCCAGCGCGGCGAGGGCGCGCTCGGTGATCTCGTCGCGGAGGCGGCGCAGGCGGTCGTGGTACTCGTCGTCGTCCGGGGCCTTCAGAGAGAGGTGGTCGGGGTCGAACAGCGACTCGACCCGCCGGCCCGCCTTCCCGGACACGTCTGCGACCTCGGGCTGTTCGCCGGAGCTCACGTCGCCGGCGACTGCTTCCTCGAGCGCGTCGGCGATCACCTCGGCGGCCGCGAGGTCGCGCTCCTTCGGGGAGCGTCCGTCGAGGACGTGCCACGGCCCGTCGGGATGATCGGTGCGCTCGCGGATCGCGGCCGCGATCTCACCGCCCTCCTCCAGGTCCTTGACGATCGAGCGGTCGTACTGCTTCTGCCGCCAGCGGTCGAGGTCGGTCCGCGTCTCCCGCCGCTGGCGGTGGACCTTGGCCGAGACCGTCAGCCAGAGCTTGATGACTTTGATGCCTTCGCGGGCCCAGGTGCCCTCCATGCGGAGCATCTGGTCGAGCTGGCTCTCGAACTGCTTGCGCTTGGATCGCCCGCGGATGCGATCGATCAGGATCTGGTTCGAGGCAGGGCGGACGAAGATCGAGCCGCGCCCCTTGGCCGGACAGTCCCGCCACATCCGATAGAGCGGGGGGAGGTCGCGCGCGTCGCCGCGCGGACGCCCGTGCACCGCCGCGTCCATGTTCCGCGCGTCCATCCACTCGAACAGCTTGTTCGTGAGTCGGTGCACGCCGCGGCGGTCGTCGCCGCCGATCGTGATCGCGTACGCGACGCTCCCCGCGCTCCGGATCCGGTTCTGGGCCGCGACGAGCCGATGCCGGACGGCGGCGACCTGGGCCTCGTACTCGGGGTCGCCGTTCTGCATCACGCGGCGACCGGGGCCGACGCCTCGCGGAGGCTCGCGACGAGCGCGTCCGCGTCGGTGGAGCGCAGCCAGCGCAGGCGGTCCTCGTCGTCCTCGACGAGGTCTCCCGCGGTCCAGTACTGAAGGAGCTGCTTGACGCGGCCGACGGCGCCCTTCGAAGACGCGCCGAGGCCGATCAGGACGTCGTGGTACTCGACGAGGAACGCGGCGGCCTCTGCGCGCGACACCCCGCGCCCCGAGAAGACCCACGGATCGCACAGCGCGCCTCGCCCGACCATCACGAACGCACAGCCGGTCTCGCTCCGCATGCGCTCCAGGTCGGCGTGGCGCCACGCGCTCCCGTTCCCCGCGACGGGGATCGACACCGCGTCGACGGCGCGCTCGATCCGGGTCCAGTCGACCTCGTCCTGGTACCCCTCGCGGCGCGTCCTGCAGTGCACGGTCAGCATGGCCGCGCCGCCCGCCTCGGCGGCACGGGCGATCACCTCGACGTCGCGCGCGTGGTCGAAGCCGGCGCGGATCTTGGCCGTGACCGGCGCGCGTCCCTCGACGCCCGCGACGGCGGCCCGGACTGCGCGCTCGACACCGGCGGGCTCGCGCAGCGTCGCCGCGCCGGCGCAGCCGCGCAGCGCGCCCTTCGCCGGACACCCGAAGTTCAGGTCGAGCACCGGCACGCCCAGCTCGACGGCGTTGCGCGCCGATCCCGTCACGCCCTCCAGGTCGCTGCCCATGAGCTGGAGGCCGACCGGCGCGGCGAAGCGGCGCGTCCCCAGGTGCTTCGCGAGTTCCTTGTGCGCGACCGGTCCGGTCACGACGCGGACGAACTCCGTGAACGCACCCCCGAGCTCGGTCGCGTCGTTCCGCGCCAGGACGAGGTCCCGGAACGAAGGCGCCGTCACGCCCTCCATCGGCGCGAGCAGCCAGCGCGATGTGAACGGCAGCCCATGAACGACGGGCGCCGGTCCACCGGCGGCGGAGGCGACGGGGGCGGAGGACATGCACGGAGTGTATCCACGGACGGCGGGGGCGGCCCGCCGGCGCGGGCTTCCGGCGGGCCCCGTTCGTAGACTGGTCGGCATGTGGATCAACGAGGCGCTCGACCCGTCGTCGTGGACCGGCGCGTTCCCCGAGATCGACAGCGCGGCGGCCCTGGGTCGCATCGCCGATTCGATCGAGTCGACCCCGCTGGTCCCGCTCCCCGGCCGGGACGCTGCCGTGCTCGACCTGCGGGGCAAGCTGGAGTGCCGCCAGGTCACGGGGTCCTTCAAGGCCCGGGGAGCGCTCAACAACGTGCTCCGACTGACCGATGAGGAGCGTGCGAGGGGCGTCGTCGCGTCGAGCTCGGGCAACCACGGGCGCGCGCTCGCCTGGGCGGCCCGCCGGGCCGGCGTCCCTGCGACGATCGTGATGCCCCAGAACGCCTATCCGAACAAGATCGAGGCCTGCCGGGCCGAGGAGGCCGAGGTCGTCCTCGCGCCCGACCGGTGGCAGGCCGACGTGATCGCCGAAGAGCTCGCGGGGGAGGGGCGCGTCTGGATCCACCCCTACGATCGCCTGGGCACCATCGAGGGCGCCGGCACGGTGGGGCTGGAGATCGCCCGCGACTGGCCCGAGGTCGACGTCGTCGTGCTCTGCGTGGGCGGCGGCGGCCTCAGCGCCGGTTCGGCCCTCGCGCTGCGCCGGGCGCTCGGTCCGGACGTGATCGTGCTCGGTGCCGAGCCCGTCGGCGCGGCCGCCATGCAGGCTGCCATGCGCGCGGGCGGCGTCGTCCGGCTCGAGTCGATCTCCAGCGAGATCCAGGGCCTGACCACGACCTACGCGGGGACCCACAACGTCGCGGTCTGCCAGGCCACGATGGACGGGCTCCTGGAGCTCGAGGACGAGGCGATCCTCGCCGCCCAGAAGCGCCTCGTGAACGATGAGCCCGCGGCCGGCTGGACCGGCGAGGTCGTCGAACCGGCCGGCGCCGCGGCCTACGCCGCGGCGCTCGATCCTGCCTTCTGCGACGCGATCACGGCGGCGCGGGAGGCCCGCGGTCTCGCGGCCGATCCGAGCCGTCCGCTCCGCGTCGCCGTGACCATCTCCGGCGGCAACCCGGCGCCCGCCCAGCTCGCCGCGCAACGTCTCTAGAGCTGCGCCCCTGACGCCGGGCTCCTCACGTCGCGTCCATGGAAAGACCGATGCAACGCACGACGCTTCCCCTCCTCCTCGCCGGACTGACGGCGCTCCTCGGCTGCGGCGGCGACGCCGTGGATTCGCCCGAACCGGGATGGACCGCACCTCCCGCATGGGGTCTGCCCGGAGGCAGGTCCACCGCCGAGTCCGCCGCACCCGACGTCGAGCGGTGCGACCTCGTCTTCGTCGCGCTCGTCGACGGTGCGACCCGGTCGGAGCTCGCGGCGTGGGGGGGCGACGCGCGCTCGACGCCGCACCTCGACGCGCTCGCCGCCGGCGGGACCATCTTCGATCGCGCGGTCGCGGTGCACACGTCGGGCAACGCCGGGATCGCGTCGGTCCTGACGGGTCGGCACAGCCGCGAGCACGGCGTCGCGTCCCTCCGCGACCTCGGGCGCTCCACCCTCTCTCCCGAGGAGCGCACGCTCGCGGAGGCCTTCAAGGACCTCGGCTGGACGACGTGCGCGAGCCTCTCGGATCCGCGGCACGCGCGCGGCTTCTCGGGATTCGCGCAGGGCTTCGACCAGTACGAGGCGCCGCGCGTCGGCGAGGCCACGTGGCCCGCGGATTCCGTCGCCATCGGCGCTCTCCAGGCGCTGCGGACGAAGCTCCAGCCCGGCCAGCCGCTGTTCCTCTTCGCGTCCTTCGGCGACCTGACCGACCGGCGCGCGCCGCTCCCGCCTGCGGACGTCGCGGCCCCGTTCATCGAGGCGCGACTGCGCCCGTTCGCCGAGCGCCGCGCCGAGCTCGCGGTCCAGCTCGATCGGCTCGCCGAGGGCGGTGGCGACGCCGCGCTGAACGAGATCAAGAACCTGCTCTCGCGGGCCCGCGGCAGCTCCGCCGCCGGCGCGTGGGTGGCCGCTCTGCGGGACGCCCGCCTCGCGGGCGTCGACGCGGCGATCGGGACGCTGCTGTCGGCGATCGAGGCCGCTGGACGCGCCGAGACCGCCACCGTGATCGTCGCGGCGCCGCGCGGATGGGCGCCCGCCGCGGCGCAGGTCCGCGCGGGGGCGCAGTTCGCACCGACCGTCGTCGACGTCCCGCTCGTCGTGCGCTGGCCGTTCGGCGCGCGCGCGGGCCGCGACGCGAGCGTGACTTCGGTGCTGGACGCGACCCGAGCCCTCGACGAGGCGTTCGGCCTCGACCTCGCGCCGACCTCGTTCTCGGCCCGCTCACTCCTCGCTCCCACCGCGGCGGGTGCGGTCGCTTTCGTCGTCGACGGACGCTTCGACCGCTTCGCCGCGGTCGCCGACGGGATCCAGGTGGAGCGGTGGGGGCTGGAGCCCGACCTCCACGCCTTCGCGCGCGGCGCGGGCGAGGGGGCCGACGCGGCCCTCGATCTGCTCGAAGCCGGCGCCGACCCCTGGGGCGGCGACGCGGCGCGCGCGGCGCGGTTCGACGCCTTCGTCGCGCCGCCCACCGCGACCCTCCTGAGGGGGCCCGGCGCGCCGGCGCTGTCGGTCACCTGGCGCACCAGCGATGGGCGGGTC
The DNA here is from genome assembly GCA_038757895.1 of Planctomycetota bacterium. Classification (GTDB taxonomy): domain Bacteria; phylum Planctomycetota; class UBA1135; order UBA1135; genus Saltatorellus. Next base: position 53,862 of record JBCDGE010000010.1, read on the forward strand.
CAGCGACGCGCCGACGCGGCCGCGGCAGGCGACGGCACCCCGCTGCGCATGGTCGGTTCCGCCCGTCTCCAGGCGCCGATGGGCGAGACGCTGACGCTCGAGCTGGAGCGGCGCGCGACGTCGATCCTCGTCGACCTCCACGCGGGCGATCAGCCTCTGGGCCCGGGAGACGTGAGCTTCGGCGGGACGCGCCTCGCCGAGCTGCCGGTCCTGTTCGTTCCGGCCGCGGACTCCGAGCCGGTGCCGCCGGACGAGGTCGCGATGCTCCGCCTCCGTCGCGCCGAGGGGATCTGGTGGACCCTGTCCGTCGCGGGCGAGGGGCCGGTCCAGGTGCTCGTCGGAACATGGCCGGTGCGCTCGCCCGAGGACGCGCTGGAGGTCGTCGCCGGCGGCCCGGTCCAGCAACGCGACGTCCCCGGCCGCGGGGATCTCGTGCACCTCGTGGGGACCGCGCCCTTCGACCTGCGCATCAAGCGCGCCGGCAACGAGGAGTTCGCGATCGCGTGCCTCCACGGCGACCGCTTCCTCCGCCCGACCGAGATGGTGACCGACGACCTTCGCTACGCGACGGACTCGGCGTTCGCGGTCCTCGTCCCGAGCTGGCAGGCGAGCACGTCGGACGCGCTGCGCGACACGACCGCGGCGCTCTACGGCAACGAGCCCGGCGACGCGGCGATCGCGATCCATCGCACGTCCCTGGGATCGGTCCGCGACGTCAGCGCGGCGCTCGACGAGTTCGCGCTCGACTTTCTCCGTTCGCTCCCAGCCGGCGAGTAGGGCGCCCCCCGTGAAGCGCATCGTGCTCTGCCGCCCCGCCGGCCCGCGAAACGTCGGGGCCGTGCTGCGGGCCGCGCTCAACTTCGGTCCGGCCGAGGTCGTGATCAAGGAGCCCGGCCGCCCGTCGCTTCTCGTCCACCCCGACTTCGATCTCATGTCGCACGGCGGCGAGGAGGCGCGCGGCGCCATCCGTGTCGTCGAGACGATCGAGGAGGCGCTCGAGGGCTGTCACCACTCCGTCGCCTTCACGGCGCGCGTGCGCCGCAAGGAGCGCCGGGTCGACTGGCGCGAACGCGCGCCCGAGCTCGCTCCGCTGGCCGACGACCCCGGGCAGACTCTCGCTCTCGTGTTCGGCAGCGAGGAGTCCGGACTGACCCGCGAGGAAGCGGCTGCGACCCAGGAGCTCGCTCACCTCCGCACGGCGCCGGAGCACACGTCGCTCAACCTCGCCCAGGCCGTCACGGTCGTGCTCTACAGCCTATTCACCGGGACCGCGGTCCACCAGCGCGAGCCGCAGCCGAAGCGGCTCGACGAGGAGGGCCGCGCGTTCCTCAAGGAGCGGATGAAGGAGGTCTTCGCCGGTCAGGTCGCGCGGACCGAGTCCGCCGCGCAGGACATCGGTCGAGCGATCGACCGGATGATCGGTCGCGCGCCGATCGAGCCGCGCGACGCGCGCGCATGGCACCTGATGCTGCGCGCGCTCGGGTCCGAGACGACGCCGGGGGAGTACGGCCTCGGCGGCCCGGACAAGGGCGCGCGCCGGCGCGACGCCATCGCGCGGCGCGAGGAGAGCGACGCGGACGTCGCTGACGACGCCCGCGGCGAGTGACCAGAGCGGCCGCTACCTGAAGTCCACGCAGAGCGCGCTGGAGAAGTTCGACACGGCGACGCCGCCGACGCTGTCCCGATACCAGTACTGCCAGAACTGGCGCGTGCCCGCGTTGACCGGGGCGAAGCCACCGCCGGCGACCGGCGTGTTCGCGAGATCCGGCTGATAGAAGACCGCGTTCGCCGTGCCCGTGAACTGGGGCGCGAAGGAGTAGCGGCCCGGCAGGTCGAGGCAGAGGTTGCCGAGCGAGCCGGCCGGGTTCGCCGTGAACCCCGCCGCGGGCGACGTGATGAAGTAGCCGGCGGATCCGCTCGGGATGTCGACGGCGTACAGGAGGAGGTTGTTGTCGGTCGCGAAGTCACTGCCGCGTGCGCACAGCGTCCCCGGACGCCCGGTCGAGTTGACGAGGCCGGCGCACGATTGCACGCCGACGGACGGCAGGTTCGTGTCCGCGAAGCAGGCCGTCAGCGCGTACCTGTTGTTGCCCTCGCCGTTCTTCATGAACACGCGGATCACGACGGCCTCGGGGATCGACGGGCTGGTGTTGTTGACGTAGCGGAGCGACTCGTTCGGAGTGCTGGAGGTCGAGCTCGCCAGCAGGTTGTTGCAGCCGAGGTCCCACAGCTCCAGGTCGACGTCGCCGCGCACCTGGGAGAACACGACGTCGACCTGCAGCTCGACGCCGGAGGTCTGGAGCCGCGCGACGAAGAAGTCCTCGTCGCACGCGGTGACGACCAGGTCTGGCGTCGTGAACGACTGGATCGCGACGAGCGCGCCGGAGCTGCACGAGTCGTTGTCCTCCAGCGGATCGTCCACGACCTCGTTCGACGCGACCGTGAGCGAATACGGCTCGTCCGTCAGGCCGATCCCCGGAACGAAGATGACGACGTCGCGGGAGACGCCTCCGCAGTCGAAGTAGCGCACGGGCGCGTTGATCCCGGTCGCGATCGTCGTTCCGCACCCGGCCTCCAGGAGCTGGATGCTGAGGGGATCCCCGGTGCTGTCGAGCGCGACGGCGACGATCTCCGAGTTGTCCTCGATCCGGACGGTGTAGTAGTCGTCGTCCGGACCGGCGGTCAGGTTCGTCTGGGTCCCGAGCGGGATGAGACTTGCTGCACCGCAGGAGTCGTTGGGTTCGAAGACGTCCTGGGGAGCGGCAGACGCGGCGGACGCGCAGACGAGGAAGAGCGCTGCGAGGCTGCCTTGGAGCAGGCGATTGAATTGAAGCATCGGTGAGACCGCGAGCGAGCGGACGCGACGCGGACCAAGGAGAACAGGGACCACGCTAGCACCTGCCCGCCAGGTCCGCTGGTGACTCGGGATGGGGAAGTCCCGCGCTGTCTCGGATCGGCCCGGGTCTGCGGTGGCCCGGCGCGGCCCTGTCCCTGCATGGGGCGCGGCGGCACGCGGCGGGGCCTGGGCGAGGGCCCGCGGGGCATGGAAGATCCCGCAGCGGACACTACGATCCCTGCCCTTCGATGGTCTACCTCAGCCGCATCTACACCCGCGCCGGCGACGCCGGCACCACGCAGCTCGGCGACGGCTCCACCCTGCCGAAGCACCACCTCCGCGTGGCCGCCTACGGCAACCTCGACGAGGTCTCCAGCGTGCTCGGGCTCGCCCTGGTGCACGGCCTCGAAGGGACGGCAGCGGAGCGGCTCGAGCGCGTCCAGAACGATCTGTTCGACCTCGGGTCGGACCTCTGCGTGCCCGGCGAAGCGGGCGACGGGCTGCGCATCACCGAGGACTACGTGACGCGGCTGGAAGGGTGGATCGACGAGGCGAACGCCGACCTCGAGCCCCTGAACTCGTTCGTCCTCCCGGGCGGCACCCCCGCCGCTGCGTGGCTGCATCTGGCGCGGACCGTCTGTCGGCGGGCGGAGCGCTCGGTCGTCGAGCTGTTCGCGTCCGAGCACGAGGGGCAGGTCAACCCCGAGGTGCTCAAGTACGTCAACCGGCTCTCGGACTACCTGTTCGTCCTCGCGCGCGCCGCGAACGACGGCGGCCGCGCCGACGTGCTCTGGGTCCCCGGCGAGAACCGCTGACCGCGTTCGATGGCCTTCCCGCTCGACCACGCGACTCCCGCCGAGTGGGTGGGGCTCGTCGAGCGCGACCCGAACGCCCTGCTCGCCGACCACGCCCACTGCGAGCTCAAGGCGGCAGCGTCGGCGCACGCGCTCATCGCGAAGAACCCCGGCCACCTGGAGCTCGCGCGCGCGCTGGCCGAGGTGGCGATCGAGGAGATGGAGCACTTCCGCATCGTGCTCGACGAGCTGGAGGCGCGCGGCGGCGCCCTCGGCGAGCAGTCCGAGAACGTCTACGCCGCCGCGCTCCACCGCGGCAGCGCCGCGACGCGCACGAGCCTCGTCCTCGACCGGCTCGTGCTCGCGCACCTCATCGAGGCGCGCAGCCTGGAGCGCTTCCACCTCCTCTCGCACCACGCGACCGACGAGCGCCTCCGCGCGCTCTTCGCCGGCCTGCTGCCGTCCGAGGCCGCGCACCAGGGGCTCTACGAGCGCTTCGCGCGCCGGCTCTTCGGGCGCGAGACCGCCGACGAGCGGATCGCGGCGCTGCGCCGACTGGAGGGGGAGGTGATGCGCGGGCTCCCGTTCGCTCACACCGTCCACTCGGGGATGGTCGGGGCGCCCGAACGGGTCGCGCCGTGACCGGGGCGCCCGAGATTGCGCGCCACGTCGTCCTGGAGGGCCGGGTCCAGGGGGTCGGCTTCCGCTGGCACACCCGGGCCGAGGCCCGGGCGATCGGCGTCCGCGGCTGGGTCCGCAACTGCGACGATGGTTCCGTCGAGGCTCACCTGGAGGGGCATCCCGATCGCGTGGAGGAGCTTCTCGCCTGGCTCGACGACGGACCGTCGGGCGCCCGAGTGGACGCCGTGGACGTCCGGACGGTCGAGCCCGAGGCCCTCCCCGCGTTCGAGATCCGTTGAGCCCCGCCCCGTGGGGCGGCGGAGGGCGGCGCGGGACCCCTCGGCGGGTATCCTGTGGACGCCCACGGGGCCTCCCCGAGCCCCGCTGCCCCAGACGGTCGACCCACGCCATCGTCGGCCCACGCCATCGGCGACACACATCCAAACGATGAAGACCCTGATCACGACGCTCGCCGTCGGTACCGCCCTCGCCGCCTCCGCGGCGACCGTCCCCACGGACGAGGTGCTGCCCGACGCCAAGCTGGAGATGTTCCACCCGCTCGCCGACAGCCTGTCGGAGCTGCACGGTCGCGCCGTGCTCGTCGAGTTCTTCGCGCACTGGTGAGGCCCCTGCAAGGGTGCAGTTCCGCACCTGAACAGTCTCCACGAGGAGTTCGACTCGAAGGGCCTGACCGTCCTTGCGATCACGCGTTCGTCGGAGGATCGCGACAAGACGTTCGCCTGGATCGAGAACCAGGGCGCCGACTTCGCGTGGGCCTTCGCCGAGGACGGCAAGCTGCACGAGATGGCCGGCGTGAAGGGCATCCCGCACGCGGCGCTGTTCGATGCGTCCGGGCAGATGGTCTGGACCGGCTCGCCGTACAGCCTCAACAAGAAGGCGGTCAAGGACGCCCTCAAGGGGGCGAGCAAGACCTTCACCTTCGGCTGGGGCAAGGACTACGCCTCGGTCGCCAAGATGGTGCTCGCGGACCAGTACGCGTCCGCGCTCGACAAGGTCGACGGGATGGTCGGTAAGGGCACCGAGGGTGCCGCCGACGTCCGTGCGTCCATCGAGCGCAAGCTCGACCGCAAGGTCGCGAGCATGGAGTCGTCGCTGAAGAAGGGCGACTACTACGCCGCGCTCGTGATCGCCGAGGCGCTCGACGGCAACCTCGGCGAGCTGGAGCAGGCCGCGAATGTCACCTCGACGCTCGAGTCGATGGACGGGGACTCGGAGATCGAGCACGTCATCGGCGGCCAGAAGAAGCTCGCGAAGATCGCCGGCGGCAAGCTCGGCAAGACGCGCGAGGTGCAGTCCGCGATCAAGAAGGCCGAGCAGCTCGCCAAGAAGTACGACGGCACGATCGTCGAGACCCAGGCGCGCGACTTCGTGAAGCGCATGCGGGCCCGGCTCGCCGCCAAGAAGTAGCGCGGTTTCGCGGCCGACCGAACGCACCGGCGGGTTCCCGAGGAGGGAGCCCGCCGGTGCTCTTCGTTGGGGGCCCGTGTGCGCCCTCCGCTCGTCCCGGGCGTGCGGTCGTGGCTCCGCGGCCGCGCTCTTGCCGCTGCGCGGCGCGGCACACGAATTGCCCGACGCTCCGCGACTCGCAGTTCGCGGAGGTTCGACATGCAGTTCGCCCTTCCTGCGCCCCGGCGCCGCCACTTCCCGGCGTGCGCCGCAGCGCTCCTCGTCGCCTGTACGGGCGACGCCGCTCCCGATCCGGGGAGTGACGACCCGGCCGCGCCGTTCCTCGTCGTCGGCACGAACGTGCCGAACGGCGCCGTCTGGCAGATCAACCGCTCGATCGACGTCGAGTTCACGGCGGACGTCGACTTCGCGACGGTCTCCCAGACGACGCTCGCCGTCCAGGACGTCCAGGGGCGCTCCGTCCTCGGAACGTTCGCGCTCCTGGAGCCGGCCGTCGTGCGCTTCCAGCCCAGGTGCCCGACGCGGGACGACCTCTCCGACGGCGGGCTCCAGCCGGGACGCACCTACCGGATCGTCGTCTCCGGGCTCGACGGGTCAGCGTCCGCACCGACCGTGCGGAGCACGGCGGGCCAGCTCGTCGAGACGTCGCGGACCACCGAGTTCAGCATTCCCGACACGAGCGACCCGCTCCTGCTCTTCGTCGACACGCGGCCCGGGCCGCCGTCGGTGCGCGTGCGAGGCCGTGGTTCCGAGGCGATCGACTCGCCGCTCGGTTCGTACGTCGAGTTCGGCGGGGACGTCGACGACGTCGAGTTCCTGCGCGTCGACGCGGCGTCCCAGCTCGGCGGGATCGACCGTCTCGTCCCGCTCAACCTCTACAGCGATGCTCGGCAGCGCTTCGCCCTCGTCCTGCGGTTCGACCAGTCGATCCGCGCGGCCGAGGACAACGTGTCGTCGCGCCGGATCGCGCTGGAGGCGCGCTACGGCACCGGGGCGTGGTTCGGGATCCCGTCCCGCGTGCTGCTCGTCGACAACTGCTCGGTGTCCGGATCGACGGTGCGCGTCGAGCCGCTCGGGATCGTGCCGCAGGGCGCCGAGGTCCGCGCCGTGCTGCGCGCGGGGTTCGCCGACATCACGGGCGACGCGCTCGCCGTCGACGACGTCGGGTTCGCCGTGCTGGAGGCGGACGTCGCGTCGCCCGGCGGTGTCGACGAGGGCGCAGGCGCGGACGAGATCCTGGAGTCCTTCGGCCTTTCTTCCGGCGACCTTGGATCGCTGGAGGACACGTCGGTCGCGTCGCCGTTCCCGCGCGCGTCATGGGGGGAGGGCTCGCTGCAGCCCGGCTTCGACTTCCCCGGGACCGGCGGCCCTGCGGGGACGTTCGACTGGGTCATCCAGACCGGCGAGACGGTCTTCCTCGACACGTCGATCGACCAGATCACGGGCGGCCCGGGCGGGACCGCGACGACGACCGTGTCGGTGATCGGAGGCGTCGTCGACGTCCGGGACCTGGAGATCCGCGAGGGGGCGAGCCTCGTACTCGTCGGCCCGAACCCCTGCACGATCCTCGCCTCGGGACGCGTCGTCGTCGACGGATCGATCAGCGCAGACGGCGGCAACAGCTTCGGCGTCGTCACGCTCAACACCACGAACCAGCCGGAGGAGGGGGGCGCCGGGCGCGTCGGCGGCGGCGACGGAGGAACGGGCTCGTTCCTGACGTCCCAGTCGACGCCGCGCGGCGGCGCCGGCGAGGGCGCCTTCGGCATGGCGGCTGGCGGCGGCGAGGGTGGCGAGACCGGCTTCGCGCCCGACGGCGGCATCCTCGCGCGCGAGCGCCGCCGCGGCGCGGGGGGCGGGGGCGGACGCTTCGGCCCCGACATCGAGTACGTGTGGAGCGAGGGGGTCGACGTGCCGACCCGCTACCGGTGCCAGACGAACATCGGCATGGACGCCGAGCCGGGCTTCCTCGGCTCGCTCGAGGGGACGGGCGCGATCTCCCAGGCCGCACCTCCGCAGGGGGGGGCGATCGGCCCCGCGCCGTTCTTCGACTCGACGGACGAGAACGACTTCTTCGGCACCATGATCCGGCCGGACGGCTCGCAGGTGCTCGGCGAGCTTCCGAGCGTATGGGCCGGCGCCGGCGGCGGCTGCGGCGGCGACGCGGTCGCGTCGGCGACCTTCCCCCTGACGCCGTTCTCGCCGCAGGGCGACGAGAAGGGCGCGGGCGGCGGAGGCGGCGCCGGTGGCCTCTCGATCATTGCGCTGGGCCCGATCGAGGTCGGGCCGAACGGCTCGATCACCGCCGACGGGGGAAGCGGCGGCGGCGGCGAGAACTTCATCTTCTTCGACCGCATCGGCGGGGGCTCGGGCGGCGGCTCCGGTGGACACATCGTCCTCTCGAGCGCGAGTCAGGTCGTCGTACGCGCGCGCGTCGACGGGCCGACTGTCGGTCCCTTCTACCTCGATGATCCCGACGCCGTCGAACACGAGCGTCGGCCGATCCGCGCGCTCGGCGGGCAGGGGGGCGCGGGGCGCCAGAATCGCTGCGGTGCCAACGACCAGTTCGTGCGCACGCAGTGGCGGCGCGACGCGATCCCCCAGGAGGCCTTCGAGGGCAACGACACGATCCCGCCGCAGGACCAGGAGGCCTGGATGGCGTGCAACCAGGCCAACGGGGGCCTGATGCGGCCGCCTCTCGGCAGCGTGCTCGGCGGCGGGGGGGACGGCGGGCCCGGCCTCGTCCAGATCCACGTCACCGACCCGGCGACCCAGCTCCTGTTCCCGGGGCTTCCCGGCGTCTACGGCCAGGGACTCGATCCCACGACGGCGATGTCGCCGCCGCCGGTCGGGTGGTTCGATCCCGACGAGCCCGCTGCGACGCTCGTGCCCTTCGTCGGCGCGCGTTCCGACGCCTTCACGCGCTGGATCGCGCTGGGCTCCGCACGCTCGAACCCGGACGGCTCCACGAACGAGCTCGCCTTCCTGTTCGAGGGCACCGACCCGTTCACGGGTCTCGTGCGCCGCGACGACGAGGTGGTCTCCGAGCGCGATCCGGTCGTGCCGTGGACCGCACTGGCGACGAGCGGCCCGGCGCTCCCCCGCGTCGACGTCGCGTCGTCGACGTTCACCTTCGCCGCAGCCGGGTTCGACGAGCTCTACGTCCGCAACGCGTCGCTGCTCCGCTCGGCCGCGCTCCGCGTCCGGGCGGCGGGCAGCGCAGACGACGGGACGGAGTTCCTGGTCCAGCTCGGCGCGTCCGACCGCGACGATGGCACGATCGAGCTGACGGTCGATCCGCGCGGGACCGAGCTGCGGGACCTGCTCCTCGCGCTCCCCGCCGCGGAGATCGAACTGATTCCGTTCTCGCTGCGCCTCGTGACCGGCGGCGTGCTCGACCGGATTCCGGCGGAGACGAGCGTGCGGATCACGTTCGACGCGACGGTCGCCGACCCGCTCACGCTCGGCCCCAGCGCCGACCCCGCGGTCTCGCTGAGCGGCGGTGAGGTCGAGGGCTTCGCGACCGACGTGAGGGGCCTCGACGGGGACCGCTGGGACTTCGTCCGCGTCCGGATCGAGTTCGACATCGACACGGGGCTGAACGGAATCGACGTGGAGGCGCCGCGGGCGCTGATGGACTTCCTGCGGCTCTCGTTCGTGTTCTGACGGGAGGCTCCGACGGGTGAGAGCGTGGGCAGCAATTGCCCACGCGAACAGCGCACCCGCGTTGGCGGGTGCGCCAGCAAGGTCGGCTCAGAGCCTGGGCAGCAGAATCGGAGGTTTCTGCCCAGGCTCTGAGCGTTCCCGCTCCGTGGGACGCTTCGCCGTCGGGCCGACGAATCGCCGGAAGATCGCACACCCGCCCGGCGAGCGGCGCGGAGGATGGGCGCCGACTCATGAAGGCCCCCCGGCGCGGGGGGTGTGGGTCGGCGTGGTCCTCGCAGACGCCCGCCATGTCGATCCGCCTCCTCGCCGTCACGCTCATCGCTCTCGCCTTCGCCACTTCAGCTCCGGTCCTTGCCGCGGCCCAGCTCGACTGCGACGAGGTCGAGGAGCTCCCCCTCGACGTCTTCCGCGGCAACTCGCCCTCGGGCGCGCCCTGGGAGGTGCACACGGCGGCTCTGTCGGGCGACCTCGCGGTCGTGGACTCGCCGTTCGAATCGGTCGGGACGGTGGGCGAGCGCGGTTCGCTCTACGTCCATCGCCGCGAGGCTGCGGGATGGGTGCTGGAGCAGCGCCTCGACCTCTTCGACGCGCTGGCGCCCCAGACGGGTATCAGCGACTTCGCGGACCAGTGGACCCTCGCCGGCGAGACGCTCTTCGTCCGCTACCGCGACGGGTCGCTCCCCGCGTCCCCGCGCCGCGTCGCCGTGTTCGAGAACGTCGGCGGCCTGTGGCAGAAGACACAGACGATCGACAGCGATCCCGCGTTCTTCCAGACCGGGATCTTCGGGTCGCTGCTCGCCGCGGACGGCGACCGGCTCGTGATCGGCTCCTTCGCGTCCGTCGCTTTCCAGGGCTTCGCGCCCGGCACGCTGGAGAACTACGAGCGCGACGCCGGCGGCACGTGGCAGCGCGTCCAGCTCACGACCGGTGTCAACGTCCAGCCGATGGAGCCACGCGAGGTGGACCTCGACGGGGACCGGCTCGCCGTTCTGTACGGCGACCTCTTCGTGTACGGGAGCGGTCCCGGGGGCTGGACGCTGGAGCACGAGGTCGATGTCGCTTCCCTGCCGTCCAACCAACCCGGGCAGACCGCGGTCAGCGTGGCCGTCTCGGGGGACCGCGTCGTGCTCGGCGGGTTCTACGACGCCCGCACGTTCGTCTTCGACGTCTCGACGCCGGGCACGGCGACGTTGTGCCAGGAGATCGAGCCGTACATGTACCCCGGCCGCGACTTCAACCCGCCCTACACGTCCCTCGTCGCGGCGGAGGGGGACTTCCTCGTCGTCGCGGTCGCGGAGGACTGGGTGGGCTATCCGACGGTGCGGCTGTTCGAGTGGATGAACGACGCCTACCGGCCGTTCGACGTGCTGCGCGCCGGCGCCGGGGTCTCGGCCGTCTCGATCGAGGGGGCGCGCGCGTTCGTCGCCGCGCCCTGGCTCCCGCCGAACGCTCCCGTCGACGCGGACGCGCGCCTGGAGGTCCGGCGGCTCGACGGTGCGCGGGCGGTGCCGCACTGCGGCGGGTCGGCGTCGCTGCTCGCCTCGGGCTCCGGCGCCGCGCCGTTCGACGCCGCGCGCGTCCACGGGTACGACCTCCCGCCGGGCGCAGCCGTCCTGCTCGTCGCCGGCCCCGAGGCCGGGACGACGATCGTGGGCTCGGAGACGCTCTGCATCGGCGCGGCCCAGGGACTCGGCCGCTTCGGCGCGCCGGTCGCGGCGACGACCGCGGGCGGCTTCGCGATCGACACGGCGGCGATGGACCTCTCCGCGGTCACGCAGTGGCTCGTCACTGGCGCCACGTTCACCCTCCAGGGGGTCTACCGCGAGGGCGGCGCGGCGCGCGTCACGAATGCGCTCCGGATCCGGCTCTGCGACTGACGGGGGCCCGACGCACCTCGAACCCCGACGCATCTCGAACGACAGGAGGAGCGGGCGGCAGGTCACGCAGAGCGCCATGGCGCGTAGGCTCCGGTCATGGGCCCTGCCATCTGCGCGCTGCTGACGGCGCTTCAAGCCACCGCTCCGCCCCCCTCCGACGTGACCGAGCTCCAGACCGCCGCGTGGACCACCGTCGGCGCACGCATCCCCGACCTGGAGCTCCCGCTGATCGACGGGTCGGGGACGTTCGACCTCGCCTCGCTGCGCGGGAAGAAGGTGCTGCTCGTCCAGTTCGCCTCCTGGTGAGCGGGCTGCCGCAGGCACGTGCCGGTCTGGCACGAACTCACGCGTGACGTCGCGGCCGACGGCGACCTGACTCTCGTCGGCATCGTCCAGGAGCAGCACCCCGACCGCACGGCGCTGTTCCAGCAGTGGAGGGAGTTCGACTTCCCGATCCTGTGGGACCCGTTCGGCTTCGCCGGACTCGACGTCGTCCCGATTCTCAGCGGCATCGACGAGCACGGCGTCGTGCGCGTCGTGAGGCCGAACCCGCGCGCGTTCGAGTCCTTCATGGCGGAGTTCGTCGAGCAGGAATTCGACGCTCCGGCGGCCGACGTCGAGGCGCCCGGGGCGTTCCGCGTGAACGAGGCCGTGCGGCTGGAGCCGTCGGCGAGCGGCGACGCGGCCGTCGCTGCCGGCCGCCGCTCGGCAGCGCGGCTCCTTCTCGGCGGGCCGGCGTCGCCGACGATCGACGCCGACGTTGCGGCGCTGGAGGCTCTCGCCGCCGCGACGGGCGCGCCGACCGATCGCTTCCGGGCGGGCGTCGCGCGGCGCATGCGGTACGACGGACCGTCCGCGCGCGCGGAGGACTTCCAGGTCGCCGTCGACGCCTGGCGCGGCGCACTCGCCGCGCGGCCCGATCAGTACATCTGGCGCCGCCGGATCCAGCAGTGGGGACCGCGGCTCGACAAGCCGTACGCGTTCTACGACTGGGTCGAGACGGCGCAGCGCGAGGTCGCGGCGCGCGGCGCGACGCCCGTCCAGGTCCTGGTGCCGCTGTCGGGGTCGGAGGTCGCCGACAAGTCGCGCGCCGTGCCGACCAGCGACGCCGACGCGGCACCGCCCGATCCGACCGGAGGCGTGACGCGGGACGCGGGCGTGCACGTGCGCGTCGAGACCGCCGTCGCCCGCCACACCGCCGACGTCGACTCGCGCTCGCGGACCCCGCGCGGCTCGTGCCGCGTCCACGTGACCCTGCGGCCGCGCGCCGCGGCGCGCTGGGAGCCCGAGGCCGACCCCGCCCAGCTCTGGATCGAGCTGCCCGACGGCTGGTCCGCCACGACCCGGCTCGCGACGTTCTCCGCCCCGCGGAAGGGCCACGAAGCGGCGCCGCTGACGGTGGACTTCGGCGCGTCGACGGGTCCGATTCCGCTGGGGCCGCCGGACGGGGGCACGCCGCCGCCGACGGAAGCGACCCTGCGCGCCTACGCCGTCTACTCTGTCTGCCTGGAGGACGGAACGTGCGTCTTCCGGCGCCAGGACCTGGAGATCGTGGTGCCGCTGCCGGCGCCCAAGGGCCCAGGCGACGACGACGACCGCTGACCGGGACTCGCCTTGGCGGTCATGGCGCGGCCCCGATGCGCCGAAAGAAGCGGGGTCGTGCCGAGCCCCGCATCCATCGAGCGTCCGTTTCCCACTGATCCGATGACCGCCGTCGGCGGCAGGGGTAGTGGCAGGGACGACCTCGCCCCGGCCCGCACCGCTTCCCATCCATTCGCGGTCCGAGGGCGCCTCCATCCATGACGCCCGCACGATCGAGGCGCGCGACCGCCGCGTCTCTCCTCGCGCTCGCCGCGGCCCTGCCCGCGCTCACCGCCTGCGCCGGCTCGGACGACGTCCGCCAGCGCGTGCGCGGACCCCTCCCGACCCGGATCCAGCAGCCGGTCGCGCAGATCTTCCCGAACCCGAGGCCGCGCCGCGCTCAGCTCCTCGAGCCGGGCGCCGGGCGCGCGACCCTCGACCTGGAGTACGCGTCGATCTTCGAGCGCAACAGCGACCCCGGCCAGGAGGCGAACTTCGACGGTGAGACCGCGCGCGTCACGACGCGGATCTCTTACGGAGTCGCGCCGGGAGCGGAGCTTCTCGTCGAGCCCGCCTTCCAGTTCGCGTCCGGCGGCTTCCTCGATCGCATCGTCGACGACTTTCACGAGATCACGGGCTTCGCGGAGGGCGGGCGCGACCTGTTCCCGCGCGACCAGTACTCGATGAGCGTGCGGAACCAGGATCGAACGGCGTGGCAGCTCCAGGAGGACGAGGTGCTCCTCGGCGATCTGCCCATCACGCTCCTCGTCCAGGTCAGGGACGAGGACGACGACGGACCGGCGATCGCCGCGCGCGTCACGCTGGAGATCCCGACCGGTGACGAATCGAGGGGCGGCGGGAGCGGCGGCTGGGACACGGCCGCGGGCGTGCTGTTCGAGCGTTCGCTCGGCCGCTGGACGCTGACCGCGAGCTTCGACGGCGTCCACGTCGACCAGCCGCGCTCGTTCGTCGAGGCGGGCATCGACATCCGCACGATGCTCTTCGCCGCGGGCGGCGTGGAGTACCGGTGGACCGATCGGTTCTCGCTGCTCGGCCAGGCGCTGTTCCGCACGCCGATCACGCGCAGCCTCCCGTTCGAGGAGATCGATCGCGAGATCGTCGACCTCGGCTTCGGCGCCGCCTTCGACGTGGCGCGCGACGTCACGGTGACCGCGTCGTTCCACGAGGACGCGGTCGCGGCGTCGGGGCCGGACCTGACGTTCTACCTGGGGCTCGCGGTCGGGTTCTGATCGTCGAGCAGCTCGGCCAGCGCGTCCACGTTGCGCTCGCCGTCCTCCTCGCCGACCTCCAGGAGCGCGCGCACGTAGTCCTCCTGGAAGAGGATCGTCGAGAGCAGCTCCTGGGTGCGCGCGCGCTTCGTGCCCCAGCGGCGCGTGAGGAAGCGGAAGACGAACGGCAGCCGCGGCTCGAAGTCGTTCGCGAGCGCGGCGATGTCCCGTGAGGGCCGGATGACGAGGCAGCGGATCGGGCGCAGTCCCATGCGCTCGGCCTCGGGCAGACGCTCGACGAGCCCGTTGATGCGTTCCAGGTGCAGCGCGTCCTGGTCGAGGACGTCGAGGAACGTGGCGCTCATCAGGTTGCCGAGGATCTGTGCCGCGCGCGGCGCGCCCTCGAAGCGACGCATCGACGCCTCGTCGCCGCTGGGCCGGTAGCGGGTCGAGACGGCGAGGATCCGCTCGGCGCCCAGGTGGACCGCGGGCGCGAGCGGTGCGGAGAGCCGGACCCCGCCGTCGCCGTACCACTCGCCGCCGATCTCGGTGGGGGGGAAGAACAGCGGGAGCGCGGAGGAGGCGAGGACGTGCTCCAACCCGAGCTCGACGCGCTCGCCGCGGCGCAGCGGCCGGTCCCACTCGACGAGGTCGCGCCCGGCGTAGAACGAGATCGTCCGCCCGGTCGCGTACTGGAGCGCCACGAGCGCGATCGCGTCGAGGTCGCCGCTCGCGAGGTTCTCGCGGATCCCGGCCAGGTCGCGCCCACCGAACTCGCGCCCCAGGAACTGCGCCAGCGGCGCGCTGTCGACGAGTCCGTGCAGGGGGCGGAGCGTCGGAGCCCAGCCGGTCGCGAGTCGCAGTCCGATGCACGCCGCGCGGTGCAGGAGCGCGAGCGGTCGCGTCTCGAACACGCGCTCGACGTCGATCCCGCGCCACAGCTCGGTGAGCGCGGCGGTCTTCTCCTCGAAGGAGCCGACGCGATTCCCGAGATGGGCCGCGTTGATCGCGCCCGCCGAGATCCCGACCAGGATCGAGGGGCGGAGGTCGGGACGGCCGCGCGCGAGGCCGCGCAGGACGCCCACCTGGTACGCGGCGCGCGCTCCGCCTCCGAAGAGCGTCAGAGCGAGACCTCCGCTCGCGGTTCCGGGGCCCGTGTCTCCCATCGGCATCGTCGCTCTCTGGTCCTCGATGGGCGCCGGGCGCTCGCTTCCGAGCCCGACGCCCCACCGCGGGATAGTTTTACGTGCGGAGACCGCCATCGCTCCGCCCTTCACCGCCGTCATGCGCTTCCTGACCGTTCTCTCGCTCGTCTCGCTCGTCGCAGCGGTCCTCTGGGTCAACGTCCTGGGGCCGGAAATGCCGGACGCGCCGCCCGACGGCGCGATCGACGCGACACTCGAGGAGGACGCACCCGTCGAGGCGGCGCCCGCCGTGGTCGCGGTGGCGGCTCCGGAGGACGCTCCCGAGGCGGAACCCTCCGAGGCACAGGACGCGGCCGAGGCCGCGACGGTCGTCGTCGTCCCGCCGGTTCCGTCGCTTCCGGAGCCGGAGATCGACGTGCCCTCCGTGGCGGACGCCGACCGGTCGACGCCGCCGCCCGCGATCGAGGCCGAGCCCGAGGTCGACGTCGCGGCGGAGCAGCCGGCCGCGGACGAGACGGACACCGTGATCGTCGAGGAGCCCGAGCCCATCGTGCGTCCGAAGCGCGGTCGACAGCTCGTCGGCCAGGTGCTGGACTCGACGGGCCGCGGACTCTCGCGCGTCGAGGTGATGCTCACCGACCGGGACGACGTCCACGCGCCGCGCGCGGCGACCACCGACGTGAACGGCATCTTCGTCGCGAGCGGGATGCCCGCTGGCCGCTATCTGCTGGCGGTGGCCCCGCACTCGGTCCCGCGTCACATCGCGCGACCCGCCGCGGTCGGCCTGTGCCGCAACGGCTCCGAGCCGCACGGATTCGGCTCGGTCTGCGTCGACCTCGCCGACGACAGCCAGGTCACGACCGCCGACGTGACGCTCCCGCTCGCGTCCGAGCTGCGCGGGCGGATCTTCGGCGCCGACGGCCTGCCCGGCCGGGGCGCGCTCGTCCGCGCCGTCTCGCGCGTCGCGGGCTTCGAGCGCGTCAACGAGCTCGTGCGCGTGGACGAGGAGGGGCGCTTCGCGTTCCGGCTCGTGCCCGGTCCGTACGACCTCGAGGTGTACGCCCACGGTCTGGACGAGACGACGCCGTCGACCTGCGTCCTCCGCATCGACGCGGAGGAGGCCGCGATCCTGGTCGTCGACGACGTCGACTTTTCGCGTCCTGAGGACATCGAGGAACGCTCGCGGCGGGCCGCCCTGCAGCGCGAGCGCGAAGAGCGCTCCGGCGCAGAGCCCGGGCCGCGCTTCACCTACGTCGACGTCACCGGCCGCGTGGCGACGAGCCTCGGCGAGCCGGTCGAAGGGCTCACCGTCTCGTGCCTCGACGGCGCCGGTCGACTCGTCGGGCGGGCCACGAGCGATGCGATGGGCGCCTACGCCTTCGCCGCCGTCCCGGCCGGCTCCGCGAAGGTCGAGGTCGGGCCGTCGACGAGCGCCATCGAGACGCGTCCGCGCCTTCGCCGGTGGACCGAGCCTCTGGAGCTCGATCTCAGCGGCTCCGTGGCGAGCATCGAGGCGCCGGACCTGGTCGTCGAGGTCGAGCGCGCGTTCCACGTGCGCGGGCGCGTGGTCGTCGATGTCGCGACGCTCGAGGCCTTCCGCGCACAGCTCACGGCCCGCGATCCCGCGATGGATCTCCTTCCGACGTCGCGCATCCGCAAGGCCTTCCTGCGCGGCATGCGCCTCAGCGTACGGCCGGTGGGCGAGGCGCCGGGGACGTCGCGGTCGCGCGTCCTTCTCGTCGACGGCGACGGGTCGTTCGCGTGGAGCACGCCGCTCCCGGGCGAGGACGTCGTCTTCCGCCTGGAGCCGCGGAGCGCGCGCCAGAGCGCGATCTACGACGGCCCGGTCGAGCGCGCGGTCTCCCCTGTCGGCGTCCGCACGGCGGACGTCGAGCTGGTGGTGCCGGCCGAGAGCCGCCTGGCCGACCGGTAGCGTCCTGTCAGCCGTCGTCGCGCGAGCGGCGCGTCAGCGTGACCTCCAGCGCGCCGCCGGACTTCAGCCAGCGGACGCCGGTCACGCCCAGCGCGAGGCCCTCGCGGCTCTTCAGCCAGGACTCCATGGCCGGCCCGAGGACGCCGTTGCCGCCCATGCTGCCGTAGCCCTTGCCCGTGATGACGAGCACCGGGGACCGCCCGACGGCGCGACAGCGCGTCAGCTCCTCCCGCAGCCGGCGCTCGGCGCGCTCGACGGTGCAGCCGTGCAGGTCGACCTCGTGCGCCCACCCGGACGCGTCCGGGCCCCCGGGCTCGGAGGGGTCCGGATCGTCCCGATCGTGGAATCGGCGTCTTCGTCGACGGGAGGCCATCGCGCGGGCAATATCGGCGACCCATCGGTCCGATTTCGTACCGAACGTCCGATGAATCTGCCGCGGGCGGCCCTACGGGACCGGCCAGATGACCTCCCGCGCCGACCAGCACACCGCCATGCGCCACTCGAAGACTCTCCTGACCGCCGCTCTCGTCTCCCTCCTGGCCGCCTGCTCGAACCCCGAGAAGGCCGCCGAGCCCGTCAACGCCGAGGTCGCCAGCAGCGGCGCCGAGACTCAGGAGCTGGATCCGAACGACCCCAACGTGCTCGTCTGCCCGGTCACGGGCGCGATGGAGCTGAAGAAGCCCGAGGGCGAGGAGGCCGTGGGCGAGGACCACGGGAAGGGCGGCGACTACGACGGCGGCGAGTACGGGGCCCACCATCCCGGCACGCAGCCGCAGGACGACAACTGATCGTCAGTCCGCCAGGGCGGCGGCGATGCAGGCGACCTCGACGATGTCGTCCGCCGTGCAGCCCCGCGACAGATCCATGAAGGGCCGCTCCAGGCCCTGCACCAGGGGACCCAGCGCCGTCGCACCCGCGAGCCGCTGGGTCAGCTTGTAGGCGATGTTCCCGGCGTCGAGGTCAGGGAAGACGAGCACGTTCGCGCGGCCCGCCAGCGGCGAGCGCGGCGCCTTGCGCTCGGCGACCGACGGCACGATCGCCGCGTCGACCTGGAGCTCGCCGTCGCTCGTCAGCGACGGCGCGCGCTCGCGCAGCATCTCGGCCGCGGCGCGCACCTTGTCGACGCGCGGGTGCTCGGCCGAGCCCTTCGTCGAGAACGACAGCAGCGCCACGCGCGGCGCCTCGCCGACGAGGCGTCGGTGGCTCTCGGCCGTCGCGATCGCGATGTCGACGAGCTGCTCGGCGGTGGGGTCGGGGACGACGCCGCAGTCGCCGTAGGTGAGCGCGCGGTCCTCGAGCACCATCAGGAAGCACGACGAGAGCGTGTTCATCCCCGCGCGCAGTCCGATGACCTGTAGGCCGGCGCGCAGCACGTCCGCCGTCGCGGCCTCGGAGCCCGCGACGCCGCCGGCGCAGTCGCCCGATGCCACCAGGGCGGCGCCGAAGGTCAGCGGGTCGCGCAGGCGCTCGCGCGCCTGGTCGGGCGTCATGCCCTTCGCGCGGCGGCGCTCGTGGAGCGCCTCGGCGAACGCGTCGGCGCGTCCGTCGCGCTCGGGGTCGACGACCTCGACGCCGGACGGGACGTTCCCCATTCCGCGTGACGCGACGAGCACGGGCTGGACGAGCCCCTCGCTCGCGAGCTGGGTCGCGGCGCGCACGACGCGCTCGTCCGACGCCTCGGGCAGGCACACGCGCGCGCCGCTGCGACGCGCGCGCTCACGGAGCTCCAGCAGGACGTCCATCGTCAGCCGCGGACGCTCTGCAGGACGTCCTCGGGCACGTCGAGCTCCAGCCGGAGCAGCGCGAGCCCGTGGGTCTTGCCCTGGGCGTCGGTCTTGAGCGACGCGGAGCCGCCGCCGCCGAGGCTGTCCTCCAGGAGGAAGTTGAGCACGCGCATGTTCGGCGCCTCGAAGCGCTCGACGCCGCCGTGGTTGATCGCGGCGAAGTGGGCGCGGACGACGTCCTCGGTCAGCGCCTCGCGCAGAAACGCGTAGGCGGCGTCCGAGTGTGCGATGACGCCCACGTTGGAGCCCTCGCCCTTGTCGCCGGAACGGGCCGACGCGATCTCTTCGAGCTTGATGCGGGGCATGGGTCAGGCTCCTTCGACGGAGTGCACGGAGACGCGGGTCCGGACCTTGTCCTTGGTGAGCAGCGCGGGCCAGTAGCCGATGATCTCGGTCGCCTTCGGCCGGCCGCCGGCGAAGCCGGTGACGCCCGGCGGGCCGCTCGTGACGAGCGGGACGAGCTCGGAGCCGAAGCGCGCGACCTTGGCGCGGTCCGGGCCCTTCACGCCGAGGCGCAGCACGACCTCGGACGGGTCGTCGGCCCCGGGGACGGGGATCCCGTCGTGGCAGACGTTCGCGCCGACGAACTCGATCAGGCGCTCGTCGTCCGCGTACTCGAACCCGTCGTACGCGAGGCGCGCCCACACGACGTCGCTGGCGAGCTTCGCCTTCTCCAGCGCGTCGGGGCCGCTGATCGTGAGCTGGCCGACGGACTTCCACCCGTCGCCGTAGCTCATGGACACCTTGTAGGTCGGGGTCGCGGGGCGGCCCTTGACGCCGCGGATCGTGACGCGGTCGTCGCCCTCGTCCTCCAGCTCGAACGACGTGAAGTCCGCGACGACGTCCGGCGTGATGTAGTTCGCGGGGTCGCCCATCTCGTACCCGAGCTGGTGCACGACCGTGTCGCGCGTGACCATGCCGCCCGTGCCCTCGTGCTTCGTGACGGTGAACGAGCCGTCGGGCCGCGCCTCGATGACCGGGTAGCCGATCATCGCCATGTCCTTCACCTCGCGCCAGCTCGTGTAGTTGCCGCCGGTGCACTGCGCGCCGCACTCGACGATGTGGCCGGCGACCGTGCCGGCGGCGAGCTGGTCGAGGTCCTCGGCCGTCCAGCCGAACTCGTGGATGAGCGGGCCGATGACGAGGCCGGGGTCCGTCCCGCGGCCGGTGATCACGATGTCGGCGCCCTGGTCGAGGGCCTCCGCGATCGGGAAGGCGCCCAGGTAGACGTTCGCGCTGGAGACGCGGTCGCGCACGCTGGAGAGCGGCTCGCCCGTGTCCATGTTCTCGAAGACCTCGCCCGCAGCCATCAGGTCGTCGAGGTCCCCGAGGATGTCGTCGCCCTCGACCACGGCGACCTTGACGCCGGTGAGGCCGTGCTTCTTCACGACCTCCAGGACGGCGTCCTTGCAGGCCATCGGGTTCACGCCGCCCGCGTTCGCGACGATCTTGACGCCCTTCTCGACCGCCTTCGGGAGGATCCGGTCGACGAGGGTCACGAAGTCGGTCGCGTAGCCCTTCGACGGATCCCGGCCCTTGAGCTTCTGCATGATGCTCATCGTCACCTCGGCGAGGTAGTCGAGCGTCAGGTAGTCGAGGGGGCCTTCCTCGACCAGGCGGACGGGACCGAGGATCGAGTCCCCCCAGAATCCCTGGCCGTTGGCGATGAGGACCTTGTCCTTGTTGGCGGTCATGGCGGCGGTCGGGGTCGCAGGTCGGCGCTCTCGCGCGCAAAAGTGGGCGACGAGTCTACCCTCTGGCCACGGCCACGACGCGGCCGGACCCCGCTCCCCGATGCACCGCTCCCTCCTCCTCACGGGCTTCGAGCCCTTCCTCGACGTCCGCGTGAACCCCAGCGGAGAGGTCGTGCGCCGGCTCGACGAGCGCGTCCTCGGCGGCGGCGCGCGGGTCGTCGGGCGCGAGCTCCCGGTGAGCTTCGAGCACGCGCCCCACGCCTTCCACCGCGCGTTCGAGGCGATCGACCACGAGCCTCTGGCGATCGTGTCGCTCGGGGTCCATCGCGGGGCGCCGTTCCGGCTGGAGCGCGGCGCGCGGGCGGTCTTCGAGAGCGCCCAGCTCGACAACGACGGGCGCACCGGCGCGCGCGTGCGGCTGGAGGGGCCGGAGCGGCGCTCGACCGACCTCGACCTGGAGCGCTGCTCCGCGTGGCTGACCGAGGCGGGCGCGGCGGAGGTGATCGTGTCGGACGACGCCGGAGGCTACCTCTGCGAGCGGGTCTATCGCGCCGGCCTCGACACGGCCGCGCGCGTCGGCGTGCCGGCGCTCTTCCTGCACGTCCCGCCCGTCGAGCACGTGCACGTCGACGACCAGGAGCGGATCGTCAGCGGCTTCCTGGAGCGGCTGGCGGCGTCGCTCGCGTCCGCCGAATAGAACGCGGCGCAGCCGGTGGGGAACCGACTGCGCCGCATGGGGGTGGAGACGCGCGGGGGATCCCGCGGCGACCACTACTCGGTGGCGACCTTCGAGGCGAGGGTGCCGGACATCGCCATCTCCATGCCGAGGTCCATGGACTGGCCGCCCATGTCCATCGCCATCGCCATGTCCATGCCGATCGAGATGTCGGCCTTGAGGTCGAGGCCGTGGACGTGCCCCTTGCTCATGTTCCAGAGCAGCTCGCCGGCGCCCTCGTAGGTCATCTGGATGTCGAGGCGGTCGATGCTGACCTCGGCCGGCATCTCCTCGCCGCCCATGAGCTCGGACGCCATGTCGGCCATGTCCGCGGAGGCGTCGATCTCGATCTCGATCTCGATGACCGCGACCTGAACGCCGCCGGCGTCACGCGTGCCGGTGAACTTGCCCGAGGCCTTGCCCTCGAGCATGTCCTCGAAGAAGCGGCGGAAGTCCGACATCATCGCCGGGTCGGGGCCGCCCATGGCGCTCTCGCCGTCGACCTCCATGTCCATCTTGAGGTCGCCGCCCGGCGCGAGCACGTCGATGAGCGAGGTGAGCTCGATGTCGTAGCCGTCGCCGGCCGCGATGTCCTCGGACGGCAGGAGGCCGCGCAGGTCCATGTCCTCGGCGAGGTTCTCCAGGAGGTCCTCGTCACCCTCTTCGCCCTCGGCGAACGCGATGTCGTACTCCCCGGAGTCGCCGTTCCACTTGAAGACGACCGTGGTGCCCTCGAGCTCGGAGCTGCCGCTGCCGCTGGGGGACTGGCTGTCCTCGTTGCCCATCATGTTGACGACGACGTCCATCTCCATCTCCGCGCCGATCGCGTCATACGTGCGCGAGAGGCTCGCGGGGCGGCCCTCCGACGTCGCGCCGTACTCGTCGGTCACGGTGATCGTGTTCACGATCTCCATGCTCATCTCCATGTCCGGCGTCATCGGGCTCGGCTCGCCGTTCATGGTCATGCCCATGTCGTCGAGCTCCATCGTCGTCGTGGACGTGAAGGTCTTGACGACCGAGCTGCCCGCGGTCGGGGAGAACGAGATCTTGTCGGCCGTGCCGGAGAACGCGAGGAGGCCGGGGACGGCCAGCGCGGCGGTGAGAACGGTAGCGGTGCGCTTCATGGTGGAGGTGCGTGGTGCTGGGTCTGGAGCCGTGCGGCGCCGTCGGTCGGCGCTTGGATTGGCCTTCGGGTGGGCGAGCCGATCCCTCGGCTCCCGCAGGCGTGCGTGGGGCCCTGGGTGTACGCCTCACGAAAAACGGGAATCGGCCGGAAGACGGCCCATCGTCGCAGTCCGGGGGTAGGGAAGACCCACGGGGCGTCGCGTTCAGGGGCCGCTGTGCGCCAGCAAGGTCAGCTCAGAGCCTGGGCAGCAGAATCGGAGATCTCTGCCCGGGCTCTGAGAGGGGGTACGAAGGAGGGGCGGGACCCCGGGAGGTCCCGCCCCTGCCGTAGTCAGGGCTCGCCCCGCCGCCGCGGCGACGGGGCGTCTTGGCTCAGTCGCCGAAGCTCAGCTGGAGCGCGTCGGTCGTGTTCGACGTCGCCGCGCCGCCGACGCTGTCCCGGAACCACATCTGGAAGTTCCAGGTGCTGCCCGCGGTGATGTTCACCGCGCCGGTCGAGCCATCGGTGTAGTCGACGGCGTAGAAGGCCTGGCCGAACAGCGAGTCGGACTGCACCGGCGGGAGCCGGAAGACGCCCGTCCCCGTCGCGCAGAGGATGCCCATGCTGCCGCTCAGAGGCGTCTGGGTCTGCTGGTCGCCGAAGAAGTAATAGCCGAACGAGCTGTTCGGCATGCCGGACGTCAGGAGCAGCAGGTCGTTGTTGCTGATCCGCGTCGAGCCCGAGATGTCGATGCGGGCCGCCTGACCCGTCGAGTTCGGGTTGGTGGTGCAGTACCGCACGGGCGGCGGCACCGAGCTCTCGACGCCGACGATCTCGATGTCGTCGATCGCCGCCTCGACGATCGAACCGCCGCCGAGGTCGGACGCGACGAAGCGAATCTGCATCTGGCTCGAGGGAGTCACGATCGTCGCGAGGTCGAAGGACGCGCGGAACCACCCGCCGTTCGACTGGTTCCCGCCGGGGCCGACGGTCTCGACGTCGACCCAGCTCGCGCCGCCGTCGACCGACACCTCGACCTCGAAGATGTCCGCGTTCGGGTTGCCTCCGGTGTTGTTCGAGTACCAGCGGTAGTAGGTCAGCTCGACCGAGTCGATCCCGGCCGCGTCGAAGATCGGCGACACGAGGGTCGTGAATCCGCCGTCGACGTCGTTGTCACCGAGGCCGCCTCCGGGCGGGCCCTGACCGGTGAACCAGCAGTTCGTGCCCGGGTTCGAGTTGTCGTTCTCGGGCTGGGCCGCCGTGCCGCGCGGGTTGCCGATCGTCCACTCACCCGTCGTCGCGGTGTCCCCGGGGACGCCGCCGACGAAGCCGTCGGGGCCCGACTCGAAGTCGGTCACCAGGATCGGGGTGATGTCACCGACGCGGAACGTCAGCGGATCGTCCGCGCCGTCCTCGGGGAAGAAGCTCTCGTTGCCCGAGGTGTCGAAGCCGCGCACGTAGTACTCGACGGTGATCGGCGAGATCTGCCCGGGGATGCCCCCCTGGAAGTCGTTGCCGCCGACGTTGGCCATCGGGACCGACAGGAACGCGCCGGGGCCGGAGCGGTAGAGGATCTCCACGCCGCCGAGCGTCGTGCCCAGGAGCGTCTGCGCCGTCGCGTCGACCACGTATGGGCCCGCCTCGTCGATCGTGTCGGCGAGCTCGGTCACGTTCGTCAGCTCGACGAACTCCAGGTCGAAGCCCGGGAAGCCCTGCGCGCGGAAGCCACCGTCGATCTCGGTGTAGTTCGGCGTGCCGTTGTTGATGTTGCCGTCGTCGTCGTCCAGCGTGAGCCACTGGGTCTCCATGATCGTGCGGATCTGCGTCTGGTTGAAGCCGTTCATCCAGCCCAGGAAGAGCAGGTCCGCCTGCAGGTCACCCGCGGCGCCGCCGAGGGAGGCGTTGAGGTTCTGACGGGCCTTCCAGGCCGCGCCCATCCAGACCTCGCCGTTCGCGTGCACGCCGCCGTGGCAGCCCGGGTTGGAGTCGCCGCAGAACTGACGGGTGTTGTTGCCGGTCCGGACGAAGCCGCCGCCGGTCGTGAAGAAGCGACCGACGACCGGGTCGTCGTAGAGGTACATCGCGAACACGTCCGCGTTGCCCTCGCCCATGCCGTCGCTGCCGTTGCCGGTGCCGTACAGGACGTTGAGCCAGTGGCCCATCTCGTGCGCGACGACCGTGCTGAAGCACGTGTTGTTGCAGCCGCCGCCGGCCGTGAAGAAGTTGACCGAGCCGCCGTTGAAGAACGCGTTGCAGTTCGACGACTGGTTGACGTTCGCCGTCGCGCGGAAGTCGGCCGTCGTGTCGCCGGGGAAGCGATCGACGATCCAGTCGCGGAGCACGTTGATGTGCAGCTGGGCGTTCGCCTCGGCCGTGATGAACTGGGTCGGGTTCGGGTTCATCAGCAGGTCGTTCTGCTGGTTCGGCTGCACGTTCTGGAACGTGATCGTGTGGTCCGCGCCGGCGTCGTTGTTGACGTTGGTGAACTGGCCGAAGTACGTGACCGTCAGGTCGATCGGCGTGTTGACGCCAACGATGTTGAAGTTGCCGTCACGGTCGGTCTCGACGGTGCCCGCGCTGCTCGTGATGCGCACGCGCGGCATCTCGATCGGGACCGGCGGGTTGGCCGCGCGGTCGGCGGTCAGGCCCGGCGTCGCGTTCGAGCGGACCGTGCCGAAGACGTCGAAGTTGTGGACGGTGTTCTCGCTCTTCAGGACGTCGCGGCCGTTCGCGTCGATCGTGTAGAGCCGGCCGATCGGCTGCTCGTCGTCGGCCTGGAAGGTCGCGTCGACCTCCCACGCGAGCGTCCAGCGGCGCGTCTCGCCGTCGTTCACCCACGCATGCACGAGGCGCAGCGTCTCGGACGAGGTCGGCTGGACGCCGAACTCGTTCTGGAACGCGCGCGCGGCGACGAGGCGGGCGAAGCCGGCGCCGGTCGTCGCGTTGCCGCTCGGGGTCTCCACGGCCGGCGACGCGGTCGTGTGGATCGAGAGCAGGCGCCCGCGCGTGTCGAACAGGACGTTGACTGCACCGTCCTCGACCGGGACGTCACCGACGACCTGCTCGAAGCGAACGGTGACCTTGTCGGTCGTGTTCACCTGCCCGAGCGGCAGGTACCGGAACCGGGACTCGACGAGTTCGTTCTGCTCGACGCCGTGCATCGAGTACGACTCCTCGAGCCAGTAGCGAGCGATCTGGAACCACTCCTCCGGCTGGTTCGTGTCCGGCTCGAAGGGCGAGGCCTTGGAGCCGCCGTAGAGCATCTCGAGCATGCCCGTGCTGGCGTTCGTGTGCATACGCCAGTTCGGACCGTGCTCGGAGCGCCACTCCTCGAGGAGACGCTCCGGGCTCGAGGTGGCCGCCGAGGGACCGCTCGGGGAGGAGGACTGCGCGCTCGCGGGGAGCGCGACGAGGGCGCCGAATGCGGCGACGCCAGTGATCATCGGAATCATGAAGACCGATTCGCGTGGTGGAAGTGCGCCGTAGCGGTGCGCCGAGGCACCGCGTGCGCGAGGGGGATCCGTCGGGAGAGAGACGCGGGCGGGGTAGGGCCGCGTGCGTGAGGTCGGGGCATACGCTCCGACAGTTGCATGGTGACGCAACGCGTCAATGGTGACGGACCGAGGCGCGAACGGGTTCCTCCAGAAGACCTACGGGTCGTTTCGAAACCGTAATCGCGACGGTTTGGGGGTGGAGGTGCGGCGACTTGCCGTCCCACGAGATCAGTTCGGCCGTGGTCGGGGCGGGTCCGCTCTGCTCCAATCCGGGCCACAGCGGTCCACTCCGGGCCAAAGCGGGCAGGGTCACCGACGATCGGGGCCCGGCTCCGCGACCTTCCGTCCCAGAAGCGCACCAGGAGCACCCCACGTGAACGTCTCGATCGAATTCTGCATGCAGTGAAACTACCGACCTCAGGCGACCGGTCTGGCCGCCGAGATCACGTCCGTCTTCCCGGACGCGAAGGTCCAGCTCATCGAGGGCAGCGGTGGGCGATTCGAGGTCACCGTCGAGGGCAACCTGGTCTTCTCGAAGGCCGCTCTCGATCGTTTCCCGGCCTACCAGGAGGTTCCGAACCTCGTCCTCCAGGCTGGGGTCTGACGCCTGCAGACGATCCAATGGCCGGCCGCGGGGGACCCTCCTCCGCGGCCGTGCGTCCCGCTGACGGGCCGCTCCCCACGACTTGCCCGATGCGCACCGCCGAGACGCCCCGTCGCCGCCGCCTGCCGCCCCGCTTCCTCTCGACGCGTGAGCGCGCGGAATCGCCGCGGCACACCAAGATCGTCGCGACGATCGGGCCCGCTTCCGAGGACCGCCTCGGCGAGCTGATCGGCGCCGGCCTCGCGGTCGCGCGCCTGAACTTCAGCCACGGCACGCCCGACGAGCACCGACGGCGCGTCGAGAAGATCCGCGCCGCGTCCGCGCTGCACATGACTCCGGTCGGGATCCTCGCCGACCTCCCGGGGCCGAAGATGCGCACCGGGACGTTCCCCGAGGGGTCGATCGACCTCGCCGAAGGCGACGTCGTCCGCGTCCGGCCGGGCTCCGACGAGGCCGCGGCGGGGGAGGTGTTCGTGGACGTCGACGACCTCACGGAGGCCGTCGAGCCCGGGCACCGCATCGTGCTCGCGGACGGCCAGGTCGTCCTCATCGCGGAGTCGAACGACGGCACGGCCGTCACCGGTCGCGTCGTCCGCGCGGGCCCGGTGGGCAACCGCAAGGGCGTCCACCTGCCGGACTCGGACGTCCGCTACGAGCTCCCGACCCAGGAGGACCGCGAGCTGATCGGGCTCGCCCGCGAACTCGACGTCGACATGCTCGGCATCAGCTTCGTCGGACACTCGCGCGAGCTCGAGGAGATCCGCGGCCTCGCGCCCGGGATCCACCTCGTGTCGAAGATCGAGCGCAAGGCGGCGCTCGTGAACCTGGACTCGATCCTGGAGGCGACCGACGGGCTGATGGTCGCGCGCGGCGACCTCGGCGTGGAGCTCGACCTGGAGCACCTGCCGCTCGTCCAGAAGGAGATCCTCCAGCGCGCCGTGCGCGCCGGCGTGTACTCGATCACGGCGACCGAGATGCTGGAGTCGATGATCGAAGCCGGGCGGCCCACGCGCGCCGAGGTCACCGACGTCGCGAACGCTGTCCTCGACGGCACCGACGCGGTGATGCTCTCGGCCGAGACCGCCGTCGGCAAGCACCCTGTGGAGACCGTCGCGACGATGTCCAAGATCGCGCGCGCCGCCGAGCGCTCCGAGATCTACGCCAGGCGGCCGCGCCTGTCCGCGGCCCCCGAACGCAGCCACTTCTCGCGCGCGACCGCGATGGCCGCCGTCCACGTGGCGAACGAGGTCGACGTCGACCGCATCGTCTGCTTCTCGGAGACCGGCAATACCGTGCGGCTTCTCTCCAGGTTTCGGCCCGACGCCGAGATCATCGCGCTGAGCCCGCGCCCCGATACCGTTCGCAAGATGACGGTGCTCGCGCACGTCCGGCCGCTGCTCTTCCGGCGCGAGCCGACGCTGGAGGCGATGATCGACACGGCGGCCGACCTCATGCTCGCGCGCAACATCGTGCAGCGCGGCGACCGGGTCGTTTTCGTCGGAGGTGTACCCGTTGGATTCGCGCGAAGCACCAACGTGTTGAAGCTACACAGGATCGGTGAGGACTCCAGATTCGCCTGAGGGCGAGGGGCGATTCGCGTAAGGGGCAAGGGCCTTCTGCGTGAACGAACGGCCATCTTTGCGATTCCGATTCCGCCGCCGGAAGATCCGGCTTGGTCGTTGAAATCAGGCGACGTTCCCTGGGATCCTGCGGGGCAACCCAGGCGCGCCTGCCGGGCCCTCGCGCCCACCGCTTCACCGAGCGCCGCGCGGCTTCCATGCTGAATCGCTTCCAGTTCGCGCGGCTTCGCGCTTTCCGCCGCGGCAAAGGGCGGCCTGCCCCGGAGAGTCAGAGCTCCGCCGTCGGCGTCGAGCCCGCCGTGAGGGAATCCGCGGCGGTGGAACCCGCACGGGAGGCCACGCCGGATCGATCGGAGTCCGGCGAGGAGATCCGCGATCGCTGGTCCGACGACGAGCGCGTGTCACGGCTGCTCGAGCGCCGCCAGGCGGCGCAGGACGCCGAGCGCCGCGCGGCGCTCGATCGCCTCGGCGCCCCCGAGACCAAGCACAACGGCGGTCCGCCCGAGCGGCCGGCCCCGGCGGCCCGCACGGTGACCCGGACGGTCAACCCGGACGGGACCGTGGACGTCGACGTCCGGCCCGCCGTCCAGCCTGGGGGTGAGCCCGATGCGCGCCGGACCGAGGCTCGGACACGGACCGTGGCCGCCCCGGCTCCGGCACCCGCCCAGGCCCCGACCCGCGGGCCCGAGGTGGCCGCACCCGACCGCGCGGCTCCCTTCGACCGTCCGCCCGCCCAGGCCCCGGCCTCGGGCGTCGCCGCGCCGAGCACCACCGCCCGGGTCGTCTGCATCGCGAGCGGCAAGGGGGGCACCGGCAAGAGCGTCCTCGCCACCAACCTCGCGATCCTGCGCGCCAAGCAGGGCGAGCGCGTCCTGCTCGTCGACTTCGACGCGGGCCTGGCGAACGCCCACCTGCTCCTCGGGCTCGCGCCGCCCTACGACGTCGGGCACGTGATGGAGGGCGAGGTCAGCGCCCGAAACGCGCTGGTCGAAGGGCCGCACGGCGTGAAGCTGCTCTCGGGCGGCGTCGGTCGCCAGACGATGATCGACCCGACGCGCCGCGAGCTCGATCGTCTGTTCAAGGCCCTCCGGCCGCTGGAGGACGAGTTCGACCTCATCCTCGTCGACCACGGCGCGGGCCTCAGCTACAGCACCGTCGCCCACCTCGCCGCCACCAGCACGCTGATCCTCGTGACGAACCACGAGGTCACGGCCCTGTCGGACGGGTACGCGCTCTACAAGCGCGCCCACATGGTGAACCGGTCGCTCCGGGTCGGGATGGTCGTGAACCGTGCGCCGGACGAGCGCATCGCGCTCGACGCCTGGGACCGCTTCCGGGGCGCGTCGCACAAGTTCCTCGGGCACGCCCCCGAGTGGATCGGCTGGGTGCCCGCCGACCCTGCGGTGCCGCAGGCGGTCCAGATGCGATCGCCCGCGGTCCTGTCGTACCCGGACAGCTCCGCCGCCGTCGCGCTGCAGCGCATCGCCGCCTGGCCGCCGATCGAGCACGCACGCACGCCCGTGCCCTTCTACGAGAAGGCACGGCGCGCGCTGCGCTGAGCCGACCGACGGCGTCGGCATTGGCGCTCGGTCCGCCGATCCGGCATGATGCGTGCCCGTGGGGTGCGACCCGCTGGACCGCCGCATCGGTCCGCGCAGGTCGTCGTCTCCGGGCCGCGCGAAACCGAGCTGAAATCGCACGCTCGTTCGCTCGGAGCATCGGATGTAGGGGCCCTCGATGGACGACACCACCTCGACGAAGTTCCCCGTCTACGCCTTCGTGAACCAGAAGGGCGGCTGCGGGAAGACGACCACTGCCGTCCATCTCGCAGGCGCACTCGCGGCGAGGGGCGACCGCGTGCTGCTGGTCGACCTCGATCCCCAGGCGCACGCGACGCTCGGCCTCGGCTGCGCGCCCGAGAGCCCGACGGTCACGGACGTCCTCTTCGGCACGGCGTCGATCGCCGAAGCGGTCGCTCCGGCGTCCGGCGGCATCACGCTCCTGCCGGCCGAGCCGCGCCTCGCCGAGTTCGAGGAGGCGAGCGGCCGCGAGATCCACCCCGAGCAGCGCCTGCTCCGCGCGCTCGCGGCGGACGACCTCGCGTTCGACCACGTCCTGATCGACTGCCCGCCGCGCGCGGACGGCGTCCTCTGCGCGAACGCCCTGTACGCCAGCACCTACACGTTCCTCGTCGTCGAGACGGGCGCGTTCGCCCTTCAGGGGGCCCTGCAGGCGCTCAAGGTCCTCGACGCGGTGGCGGAGAACCAGCGCCGGACCTTCGACGTCCGCACGATCGGGACGATGTTCGACCGGCGGACCAAGTTCGCCCGCGAGCTGCTCGTCGCGATGCACGCGCGCTTCGGCGACTCGATGTTCGACACCGTCATCCGCTCCAGCGTGCGCCTGCGCGAGGCCCCCGCCGTCGGGGTGCCGATCCAGGAGCTCGACCCGACGTGCCGCGCGGCCGCCGACTTCGCGGCGCTCGCCGACGAGGTCGTCGCCCTGTCGCCCCGCGTCGCTGCCGCCGCGGACGACTCCGCCGCCCCGGACGAACTCGTCCCCGAACCGCCGCCCGCCAACGGCGTGCACGCCGCGCGTCGCTCTCCGTCCGGCGAGCGGACCGCCGCCCGTTCCTGATCGGCCACCGCACTCCGCCGATCGAGACCCACCCCGACCCACGCCGTCGACCCCGACCCCGCACGATGGACGCCCTCGCCCTCCTCTGCACGCTGCACGCCGACGGCCCCACGTCGCTCAAGCGCCTGCGCACCGGCGGCTGCGGCACGATCTCCGCGCTCGTCGAACGCGCCCCGGAGGACGTCGCGGAGATGCTGGAGATCGAGCGCGCGGTCGCCCGCCGACTCCTTCGCGAGGCCCGGATCCTGAGCGAGCGGATCGGCGTCGGATCGCTCGACGTCGAGGAGGCGCCGGCCGCGCTCGGCCGGAACGGCGCCCGGGGGAGCGAGGCGGAGGGGGCCGACGCGATTCCCTCGGTCGCTCCCGCTCCGCAGACGTCCGAGCTCGATGCCGTCGACCGCGCCCTCGTGGCGCGGGTCAGCCTGCCCCAGCCAATGGAGGAGATCCGGGCGTCGGAGCCGATCCCCGCGCCCGTCGAGCTCCCGCCCGTCCCCGAGCCGATCGCAGCCGAGCCCGAGCCCGTGGCCGTGCCCGAGACGCCCGTGGAGCCGGAGCCGGTTGCCGAACTCGATCAGCACGATCAGCAGGAGCAGCACGAGGTCGTCGAAGCTCCCTCGCGGCCGGGCGCCCTCCGCGCCGGGACCTTGCCCGGGCTCGACGAGGGCATGGTCGAGGACCTGGAGCGGCTGGAGATCTCCACCTTCGAGGAGCTCGGCCGCGCCGATAGCCTCACGCTCACGCGGGGGCTCGGCATCACCTTCGCGCAGGCGCGCCGCCTGCGGTTCCTCGCGCGTCGCGCGGCGGAGGAGCAGGACCTGGAGCGCTGGACCCCCGACGCGCCCGCCCTCGAGCCCGTCCAGGTGGCCGTCGCACCGCCCTTGCCCGTCGAGTCCGTCGACGTCGTCGAGCCGGTCGAGCCGGTCGAGCCAGCCGCGCCCGCAGCGGCCGTCGCAGCCGAGCTGGAGCCGGATCCCGAGCAGGGCGTCCGCGTCGACCCGAGCGAGATCGCGGCCCGCCCGACGTTCGCCGAGCAGTTCGCGCGCGCCGCCGCCGAGCGCCGGGCGACCGAGACGACCCACCCGGGCGCGGGGACGGTCCTCGGCTGGAACTTCGAGATCCCGCGGCCCGAGCCGGACGCGCTGCCCTTCGCCTCGATCTCGCCGGACGCGCACGTCCGCCCGTCGGAGGGGGCGGGTGACGCACACGGCGCGCCGGCGGAAGCGCCGCCCCAGCCGTCGTTCCCCGAGGACGACATCGCGGGCCCCTTCGCCCGCTCGTAAGGGAGACCGCTTCCACGGCTCGACGCTGCCCGCGGCCTATACTCGTTGGCTCACGCCCGCCGAGCGGGCGCTGGTGACGACGATGGAAGCTCTGATCTCCGACGCGCGCGGCCGACCCGGCGACGACCCGATCTTCACGATCAACGCACGGGCCAACGAGCGCCGCGCGGCGGGGGAGCCCGTCATCAACGCGAGCCTGGGCGCGCTGCTCGACGACGACGGGACGCTCGCCGTCATGCCGACGGTCTTCGAGGCGATGCGCTCGGTCCCGCCGGAGCGCGCGGCGGCCTACGCGCCGATCGCCGGCGACCGCGACTACCTCGACGCCGTGATCCAGGACGTCCTCGGCAGCGGCACGCTCGCCAGCAACGCGGTCGCGGCCGCGACTCCGGGCGGCACGGGCGCGCTGCTCAACGCGGTGATGAACTTCCTGGAGCCGGGGCAGTCGCTCTACACCTCCAGCTACTACTGGAGCCCCTACCGGATCATCGCGGACCACAACCAGCGCGGTGTCCGCACGTTCCCGATGTTCGACGACGCGGGTGCGTTCGACGTCGCGGCGTTCGAGAGCGGCCTCGTCGAGCTCCTGCAGGAGCAGGGCCGCGCGCTCGTCATCCTGAACTTCCCTTGCCACAACCCGACGGGCTACTCGCTCGCCGAGGACGAGTGGCGGGCGGTCGCCGACGCGCTCGGTCGCGCGTCGGAGCACGGTCCGGTCGCGCTGCTGCTCGACCTCGCTTACGCGCACTTCGGCGCCGCGCCCGTCGACTCGTGGGTCCCCGCGATCGAGCGCGTGGCGGACCGGATCACGGTCCTCGCGGCCTGGACGGCGTCGAAGTCGTTCGCCCAGTACGGCGCGCGCGTCGGCGCCCTCGTGGCCTCGGTGGCCGACGAGTCGTACCGGACCGAGGTGGCGAACGCGATCTCGTACACATGCCGCGGCTCCTGGTCGAACTGCAACCACCTCGGCCTCCTGGCGATCTCCGAGCTGCTGCGTGACGACGACCTCGCGCGTCGCGTCGGCGACGAGCGCGCGCGGCTCACCCAGCTGCTCCGGGAGCGCGTGGACACCTTCAACCACGAGGCGGGCCAGCACGGCCTGCGTTACCCGCGGTACGAGGGCGGGTTCTTCGTCTCCGTCTTCACGCCCGATGCGCGCGAGACGGCGCGGGTCGCCGCCGAGGCCGGCGTCTTCGTCGTCCCGATGGACGGCGCGGTCCGCGTCGCGCTCTGCTCGGTCGCGAAGAGCGACGTGCCGCGCCTCGTCGAGGAGGTCGCGCGCGGCGTCCGCGCCGCCGAGGCCCGCGCGCTCGAGGTGGAGGCCTGACCCGATGACGCTCGACGCCCCGCCCGATCACGCCGCTGGCGAGCACCGCTACGGTCCCCGCGTTCGCCTGATGGGGGACGGCTGGACCGCTGCTGCCCTGGCGAAGCTCTCGTCGCCCGACTGTCCCCACGGTGAGCTCGTCCAGATCGTGCGCTCCGTCACCGCCCGGCTCGCGACCGAGGCGTTCGGGCGCGAGCTGCCCACGGCCGAGCGCGCCGTGGCGACGCGCATGGCCGAGAAGCACGGCGAGCGCGCGACGTGGCGGGGCCCGGCGCTCGATCGCGAGGCGCGAATCGTCGTCGTCGACGTCATCCGCGGAGGGATCGTGCCCTCGCAGACGTGCTTCGAGCTCCTGAGCCTCGTCCACCCGATCGAGTCTCTCCGACTCGACCACCTGAACATGCAGCGCGTCGCGGGCGCGGACGGATCCGTCGAGCGCGTCGACCTGACGGGCAGCAAGATCGGCGGGTCGATCGAGGGCGCGACGCTCGTCATCCCCGATCCGATGGGCGCGACGGGGTCCACGGTGCTGACGGCGCTGTCCCATTACAGGGAGCACTACGGCGAGCCGTTGAGAGTCGTTCTCATTCCGATGATCTGCACGCCCGAGTTCCTGCGCGCGACGCTCGAAACGGACCTCGATGTCGTCATCTACACGGGGCGTATCGATCGCGGCGCGTCCCCGCTGGACGTGCTCGCGGACGTGCCTGGCGCACGATGGGACGAGGAGAGCGGCCTCGACGCGGACGACTACATCGTCCCCGGCGCCGGAGGCGTCGGCGAGCTGCTCAACAACTCCTGGGTCTGAGACGGACTCCGACCGCTGGGAGCGCAGCGGACTTCTCAGGGGGTGCACACGGCGGTACGCTTCGTGCCTCCGAGAGCGCGCAAGCCGCGAAGCAAGGGCGGACGCCGAACCCACCACCCTGGAGATCAGCTATGGCCTACGTCGTCACCGAACCGTGCGTGAAGTGCAAGTACACCGACTGCGTCGACGTGTGCCCGGTGGACTGCTTCACGGAAGGCGAGAACTTCCTCGCCATCAACCCCGATGAGTGCATCGACTGCGGCGCGTGCGTGCCGGAGTGCCCGACCGAGGCGATCTTCGAGGAGACCGAGGTCCCCGAGAAGTGGGCCGAGTACGTCGACCTGAACGCGAAGCTCGCGGGCTCCTGGCCCTCGATCACCGAGAAGAAGGACCCGCTGCCCGAGGCCGACGAGTTCAAGGACGTCGAGGAGAAGCGCGAGCTGCTCTCCGAGTCGGCCGAGGTCGCCTGACGGTTCAGGCCCACACGCTGTCGAGGATGGCGGCGCTCTCTCGCGTCACGTCCTCGACGACCTTCGGGTCGAACGGGTCGCGGAGCCCGGCTTCCTCGACGAGCTCGCGGAAGCCGAGCTTGCCGCCAAGTTCGCAGAGGCGCTGGTAGCTCTTCCAGGCCGCGGCCGGGTCGCGGCGCGAGAGGCCGAGGAACTGCAGCGCGACGAACGCGGCCAGCACGTAGTCGATGTAGTAGAGCGGGTACTGGTAGACGTGCAGCTGCGCCTGCCAGGCCGCACCGCGCGAGCCATGGGGCACTCCGTCCCAGTCACGCCACGGCAGGTAGCGCCCCTCGATCTCCTGCCACACCAGGTGCCGCGCGCGCACGGACATCTCCGGGTGCGCGTAGGCCTCGTGCTGGAAGTGGTCGATGGAGCAGCCGTAGGGGAGGAACGTGAGCTGCTGGGCGAGGTGCTCGGCCCGGAAGCGACCCGCGGCCTCACCGAAGAACCGGTCCATCCACGGCCACGTCAGGAACTCGAGCGACATCGAGTGGATCTCGGCGGTCTCCGAGGTGCACCGACGCTGGTCGGTGAGCGCGACGTTCCCGTGGCTGCACCACCCCTGGTACGCGTGGCCCATCTCGTGCGTGAAGACGCGCACGTCCCCGGCGGTGCCGTTGAAGTTCGCGAAGATGAACGGCACGCCGAGGCTGGGGAGGAACGAGCAGAACCCGCCGGCGCCCTTGCCGTCGCGCGCCTTCAGGTCCAGGAGCTCGGACCTCTGCATCGCGCCGAAGAGCTCGCCGAGGCGCGTCCCCGCCTGCGCGTCCACCTCGGCGAACATCCCCGCCGCGCGGGCCTCCAGCCACTCGGCGTCGCCCTCCGGGCTCGGGGACGGATCCAGGCACCAGACGTTCTCGTCGTACACCGCCACCGCGTCCAGACCGAGCGCCTTCGCCTGGCGCTCGCGGATGCGCGCGGCCACCGGGACGACGTGTTCCTCGACCGCAGCGCGGAAGTCGGCGACGTCCTGGGGCGTGAAGTCGGCCCGGCGCATCCGGTCGTAGCCGAGTCCCGTGAACGTGGGGTACCCGAGCGACTCCGCGATGCCGTGGCGGATCTCCACGAGGCGCGCGAACTGGTCGTCCAGCTCCTTGGCGTGCGCGTCGAACCAGCCCCAGCGCGCCACGGCGGCCTCGCGCCGGACGGCGCGGTCCGGGCTGGTGAGGAACGCGCCGACCGCGGGCAGCGTCTGCTCCTCGCCGCGGAAGGACACGCGCGCGGAACCGGTGGTCGTCATCGCCTCGCTCTGCACGCGCTGCTCCGCCGTCAGCGCCTCGCTCACCGAGGGATCGAACGTGCGCAGCTCGCACCGCCAGCGCTCGAGGACGGCGGCGCCGAAGCGCTCGACGAGTCCCGCGCGGATCCCCTCGCCGAGGGACTCCAGCGCAGCGAGCACGACGCGCCTCGTCTCCGCCAGGTCGCCGGCGCTCTCGTCGAGCCGCTCCTTCGCGGCGCGCGTCGTCTCGTCGGACGTGTCCTGGCGGAACCGGATCGACTGGGACGAGCTCCAGGTCTGCTGCTCGGCCATCACGCCGTCCCAGCGAAGGAGCGCGGCGGCGGCGTCGTCGACCGTCTGGCTCGCCCGCAGTTCCTCGGCGCACCGCGTCGCGGAGGAGAGCGTCGCGTCGAGGTCGAACGGAGCTCCGGCGGCGGGGAGGACGGGGGTGGTGGGCGGCGTCATGCGAGCGCCCGCGTCGGCCACAGGAGCCGGCGCGGAGCGCGGAAGTGTACGCGGGGGAGCAGCCTCGGGAGCGCGCGCGCCAGGCGGACCGCCCGCCGCGGGGAGGCGTAGAAGCCCGTCAGGGCCCTCCGGCGCAGGTTCATGAAGTCGTCGTCCTCGCCGGTGCGGTCGAGGTTCCAGGACGACCCGAGGTCCAGGTCCCGCCCCGGAAGGAACGTCGCCGTGTGGGCCGCCGATTCGCGGGCCCAGCGCATCGTGTGCGCGGCCTCGCCGGTGGTCTCGGTCGGCAGCGCGAGCCGAAGGGTCAGGTGCCCGATCGCGCCGCGGGCGGCGATCCTCTCCAGGGCGCGCTGGACGCGCCGGAGGTCGACGTTGGTCTTGAGAAGGCGCTGGAGGCGCGGCGAGGCCGTGTCGACCCGCAGCGGGAACCTGCGGACGCCCGCGTCCACCAGAGCGTCCACCAGCTCGTCCGTCAGACCGTCACCCCGCAGGCCCGCCGGGAACGTCACCGTCAGGTCCTCGCGGCCGGGCGTCCCGCGGAGCTCGGCGATCGCCCGTGCGATCGGGAGAGCGCGACCCGGGCGCCCGTCGAAGGCGTGGTCCCCGATCCGCAGCGTCCTGACGCCTCCGTCGCGGACGAGCCCTCGGATCTCCTGCACGACGTCGTTCACGCTCCGGTTCCGCGCCTGGGCGCCGTAGCTGCCGTGGCACGTTGGACAGTCGGACGTGCACGCTCGCGAGGTGACGATGGTGACGGCAGGCGCGCCCTGTGGGCGCGCGACCCGCTCCAGGAACGGCAGCCGGCCGAGGAGCGGTAGAGGACGCTCCTCGGGGTCTCCGTACCGGCCCAGGTCCACCAGGTCCCAAGCCGGCGTGGCGCTGCTGCGCGGGGAATCCGCGTCCTCCTCGTGCTGGACCTGGCCCTCCGCGTCCCGCCAGCTCACGCCGTTGAACCCGCTCCAGGTCGTGCGGCCGCCCGCCGCCGCGTGGACCAGCGCCGGCAGCGTGTCGTCCGGCTCCCCGCGCAGCACCAGGTCCGCCGCGTCGGTCGCGAGGAGCCCCTCTGCGAGACCCATATCGGCGGAGATCAACGCGACGCGGACGGGGCCGTTCCGCGGCTCCCCGACGCGCTTGCCGACCGAGACGAGGTCGGGCGCGTCTCGCTCTGTCCCCAGGACCACGACGCCGGGCTCCAGGGAGAGCGCGCTGCGGGCGGCCTCGTCCTCGGTCCAGCGCTCGACCTCGCGGTCGACGAGGGCGACGCCCACGCGCGCCTTCGACTGCGCGCGATCGCGCACTGCGGCGGCTGCGGTCAACAGGGCGGCGGGCGCGGTCGCGCGGACGTCGCGGCCCTTCGCGCCGGTCGCGGGGGCGTCGACGCGCACGAACACGACGTCGGCCCGATCCGTGCGCGGCTCCGCGCCCTCGTGCGACTCCACCCTCATGAGCGGAGCTTAGGAACCTCGGACGGCCGGGTTCAACGACGCGCCCGCAGGTCGATCGGCCGGTGGGCCGCGGCGCCGAGGATCAGAGGCCGCTGCCCTTGAACGCGTCGAACGCTCGTGCCAGCTCGTTCAGGTCGAACGTCGCGCCCAGGAGCTCGTCGTCACCGTCGATCGCGGTCCAGAACGTGAACTGCGCGGAGTCCGTGCCGACCTCCCGCACGATCTCGCGGTGCGCGTACGACACGGACTGACCGGTCATGACCGCGCCGAGGCCCGCGATCTGGCTGATGAGCTGGACGAAGTCGGTGTGGACGACGGTCGCGGCCTCGCCGCGCGTGGATCGGCCGACCGCTTTCGTCATCGTCGGATGCGCCGTGGTCTGGCTGTCGAACGACCGGATGCGCCGGTTGACCGCCGTCGTGTCGCCGCCGAAGACGAGGAGCACGTGGTGCTCGGACGTCGCGACCTTCACGTGCAGCGTCGAGTCGCCCAGGAACGTCTTGAACGCCTCCCGCATCGCCGCGCGCCGGTCGAACCCGATGCGCCGCGTGTCGAAGCGAACGCTGTAGTCCTCGACCATCGTCCCGTCGATCCGGCTGCGGATCGGCAGCGCCATCTCGAAGCCCCAGGTCTCCAGGTCGCACTTCGAGAGGAGGAGCGAGATCGCCTCGCGAGCCCGCTCGACGTCCTTGGTCGCCAGGTAGACCGCGACGTGCGCCTTGGCGGGCTCCAGGCTCATCGAGACGGCGGCGGCCGGCTCGAACGACGCCAGCATGCGAGCGACCGAGCGGGCGATCGTGTCCAGAGCGTCGCCCCCGTCGCCGAACTCGTCGTCGGACTTCGAGCTCTTTGCGCCGCGCTTGACGACGTCCTCGAGCTGGGCCTCGTTCCAGCCCTCCTGGAAGTCCTCGATCATCGTGTCGCGGTCGAACGCGAACACGAGCGAGAGCGCGTCGTCGAGCTCGACGTGCCGCGCGAGGTCCTGGACGGTGTCCGCGTCGACCTCCACGCCGAGCTTGCCGCGCTCGCGGCGCTCGATCACGCGCTTGCAGTCGACGAGCCGCAGCTCGACGTCGACCTGGTCCTGGATGAGGTCGAGCCCGAACCCGATCTGGTCGGCGATCTCCAGGCCCTGCAGGAAAGCGTTCGCGTCGAGCTTCTTGAGCTGGCTGTCCGAGACGCGCGGCCGCGCGAGGCGGTACTGCTCGTTCAGGTGGTCGGTGGTCTGGCGCACGTACGGCGCGACCAGGGGGCGGATCGCGCCGACCGAGACGCGGCCGCGGACGAAGCCTTCCGGCAGGTCCTGCGCGACCGCGGCCTCTCCGCGCGGGACGTCGTCGGACATCTGGTCGTGCTGGACGATCGCGTAGCCGTCGTCGACCCGCTTGACGCCCATGCGGCGCGACTGCAGCGCGGCGACGGAGTGCACGACAGGCGCGTCCGTGAGCGCCGGGACCATCAGGACGAGACCCGGGACGAACTCGCCCGGGACCGGCGCGAGCGCGATCCCGATGGGAGCCGTGCGGTCGACGCGCGAGGGGTCCACGCCCGCGCTCGTGATCGGGAGGAGCGCGTCGACGGGCGACCAGGACTGACCCGTCAGCTCGGCCACGGCGGAGAAGCGCAGGAGCGCCTCCTCCAGCGCGTCGAGCGACCGGAACTCCACGTACGCGAGGGCGTCGTTCGGGACGTACTGGGTCAGGTCGACGTCGGCCCTGGGCGAGGGCTCTGGCTCCGCGTCCCAGTCGGCGGGCATCGTGGTCGGGCCCTCGAACGCATCCACGACCACCGGGGCCACGGGGCCCGCGTCGATGGAGGCGCTGGTGGTGGGGGCGCCGGTGGCGACCATGCCCGGTGATCCGTCGTCGCCGCAGCCGAGGCACGCCAGGAGCGCGAGCGCGCACGACGTGCGACGGAGGCCGATCGACGTGGCAGGGCCGTCGGAAGGGCGTGCGACGGGCTCGCCGTCGCGTCCGTTGGGGGGTGTGTTGCTCGAGCGCATGGGGATCGCTCGATGGGGATCGGGTCGGCCCGGCCGGGGACTGAACGCGGACCGCACCCCGCTCGCGGCGTTCCTATCATGAGACCCGCCCATGGGGATCCAGCCGCGCCGAACGCTCCTCCTCGTGCTCCTCGCCGCGTGCGTCGGGGCGCTCTTCCCGGCCGCGCTGCCCGCCGCCGCCCAGTCCTCGACCTCGACCGGCAGTGTGGTCGGCGGGCCCGCCGATCTCGTCGTGCTGCACACGAACGACGTCCACGGGCAGGTGCTCGCGCGTCCCGCGACCTGGCTCCGGGACGTCGACCCGCTCCCGGACTCGGGCGGCCTGCCCCGGCTGGCCGCGCGGCTCGTCGGGCTCGTCCGCGAGATCGAGGAGAGCGGCGCCGCTGTCGTCCTCTGCGACGGCGGCGACTGGTTCCAGGGCACGCCCGAGGGACAGGTCGACGACGGCCGCGCGTTCCTGGAGGCGTTCGCCGCCGTGGGGCACGACGCGGTCGTGCCGGGCAATCACGAGTTCGACCATGGCGTCGACGTGTTCCTGGAGCACCTGCGGGCGATCGAGATGCCGGCCGTCCTCGCGAACGTCCGGATGCCCGACGGGTCGCCGCTCCCGGGGACGGTCGAGCACGTCGTCGTCGAGCGTGCGGGCCTGCGGATCGCGCTCGTCGGTCTCCTCACGACGGGCACGCCGGCGATCACGCACGCGTCGACGAAGGCCCTCGTCTGGGAGGATCCAGCGGAGTCCCTCGCGCGCGTCCGGCGCGACCTCGGGGACGACGTGGACCTCGTCCTGCCGGTGACGCACATGGGGGTCGAGGACGATCGCGCGCTCGCGCGCGCGCACCCGGACCTGCCGCTGGTCGTCGGAGGGCACTCGCACACCTTCTTGCGCAAGGGCGTGCGCGAGGGTAGGACGCTCGTCGTCCAGGCCGGCGCCAAGGCGAGCGTGATCGGCCGCGTCGACGTTTGGCTCGACGAGGACGGCGGAGTCGAGGGCCT
Organism: Planctomycetota bacterium; assembly: GCA_038757895.1. Taxonomy (GTDB): domain Bacteria; phylum Planctomycetota; class UBA1135; order UBA1135; genus Saltatorellus. The sequence goes on from JBCDGE010000010.1 coordinate 94,636, forward strand.
TCGCGCGAGCCACGTCGAGCTGTACCGGGAGCCCGGACCCGCGTCGCGCAACGAGCGCGTCGATTCGCTCTGCCGCGCGCTGGTCGAGCGGGCGGCGGGCCGGATGGACGAGGTCGTCGGCGTGCTCGGCGGACCGCTCGACGTGACGCGCCGTGAGCTGGTCAACTCGAGCGCGGGCAACCTCATCACCGACGCGATGCGCGAGCGCACGGGCGCGGACGTCGCGATCCACAACCGCGGCGGAATCCGCACCTCCCTTCCTGCGGGGCCGGTGACGCGCCGCGACCTCTTCATGGTCCTCCCGTTCTCCAACCACGTCGAGACCGTCACGCTCGAGGGCTCCGAGGTGATCGAGCTCTTCCGTCGGTCGGTCGAGTCGGACCGGCGGAGCGGGCTGGAGTTCAGCGGCGTGACGCTCGAGGTGGACGCGTCGGGCGCGACGCCGAAGCTGCGCCGCGTGCTGCGTTCCGGCGGGAGGGCGATCGGCGCCGACGACGCGATTCGGCTGACCACGAACAGCTACCTGGCGGCGGGCGGCGACGGATGGGACGTGCTCACGGCAGCTCGGGCCCGCGAGATCGACTCGATCCTCCTGCGGGACCTCCTGGAGCACGCCATGGCCGGGGGCGCGCTGACGCCGGCGACCGACGCCCGCTACGAGGTGCTCAGATGAAGCTCGGGATCACACTCGTCGTCACGCTCTCCGCGGGTCCGCTCGCCGGAGACGATCTGTCCGATCTGCGGGACGCGCTGCGCTCGCAGAAGGACAAGGTGCGTCGCGGCGCGGTCGCGGACCTCGCCGCGCTCGGCAGCGAGGACGCATGGGAGGTCGTGCTGGAGCGCGGTTTGACCGACCGGTCGCCCCAGGTCGCGGACGAGGCCCAGCTCCGGCTCGGCGAGGCCGAGATCGACGCGGGGCTCCTCGGCCTCCTCGACTCGAAGCTCGCGCTCAGGTCGCGGAGCGAATTGGTCCGACTCCGCGTCGTCGAGGCGCTCGGCCGCGCGTCCGGCGCCGTTCCGTCGTCGCTGCTGGAGCGTGCCGCCCTGGACAAGGACGCCGAGGTGCGAGCGAGCGCGGCGTACGCGGCCGAGCTGCGCTTCGAGCGCGGCGCGGAGGCCCTTGGTCTCGCGTCCGCGGAGGCCGCGAAGGACGGCGACCTCGCGGGCCTCGTCGACGCGCTGCGCCGTTCCGCGACGCGCGACAAGGACCCTCGCGCGCGCGCGAACGCGATCGCGGCGCTGGGCCGGGCCTCCGCGCTGATGGGATCGGGGGAGGAGAGCGCCGACCTGCTCGCCGGAGCGGGCGAGCGCGCACCGGACCTGGCGCGCGTCGCGCTCCTGGCCGCGCGACCGACGAACGCCGCCCTCGCGAAGGCACTGGAGCGCGAGGAGGCCGCGTACTCGATCACCGCCGCGAAGCTGCTCGAGAGGGAGCGGACGCGCGACGCGATGCTCACGCTCGCCGGGAGGCTCGCGTCGAACGAGCCGCTGCGGCCGGCGTTGCAGCACCGGATCGTCAGGAGCCTGCGGCGCGCCTCGGGACTCTCGCACGGCGCCTCCGGTGAGCGCTGGCTGCGCTGGGCCCGCGAACTCCCCGACGACTGGCGGATCGGCGACGACGCCGAGAGGCGCGACGGCGCGGGCGACGAGGGCGGCTCGACCACCTTCTTCGGGCTCCGCATCGTCAGCGACCGCGTCGCGTTCCTCGTCGACATGTCGGGTTCGATGTGGAGCGAGCGCGACGGCAAGCGCCGCAAGGACTCGGTCGACGTCGAGCTGGAGACCGCACTCCGCGGTCTCCCCGAGACCGCGCGCTTCGACCTCGTTCCGTACGCGAACGAACCCGCGCCGTGGAAGGGCGAGCTGGTCCCCGCGTCGAAGAAGAACGTCGATCGCGCGATCAAGGCGTTCCGCGGGAGCGGCCTCCGCGGCAAGGGGAACCTGTGGGACGCGCTGGTCCCCGTCCTGCGCGACCCCGAGGTGGACACCGTCGTCATCCTGACCGACGGCGCGCCGACGGGCGGCACCCGCTGGAACGTCGATCTGATGGGGACGCTCCTCCGGGACGAGAACCGGTTCCGCGGCGTGACGATCCACGTGCTGCTGTTCGATGCGTCGAAGAGCCTCCAGAAGCGCTGGCGCAAGGTCACCGAGGACCACGACGGCGTCCTGCGCGTGATCGACTGATCAGCCTCGAAACGGCCCGCCGCGGCGGGTGCCGGGTGCCCGGTTCTGGCAGAATCGTCGCCCCGAAACCCGCCATGAGCCTCCGCACCACACTCCAGGGAGCGGCCGAGCCGCTCCAGAACGGCAAGGTCACGTACGCCGCCGCCGAGGGCGTCGCCCTCCTCACGCTCACGAACCCGCCGGCCAACGGGTACTCGTACGAGATGATGCGCGACCTCGACGAGGCCGTGCTGCGCGCACGCTTCGACGACGAGGTGTACGCGGTCGTCCTCGCCGGCGAGGGCGAGAAGTTCTTCTGCGCCGGCGCCGACATCTCGATGCTCGACGCCGTCACGCCGAGCTTCAAGTACGCGTTCTGCCTGCACGCGAACGAGACGATGCTGCGGCTGGAGCACACGCCGAAGATCGTCATCGCGGCGCTCGGCGGACACTGCGTCGGCGGCGGGCTGGAGATCGCGCTCAGCGCCGATCTGCGCTACGCGCGCCGCGGCTCCGGCAAGTGCGGGCTGCCCGAGGTCGCGCTCGGCGTGCTCCCGGGCACGGGCGGGACCCAGCGCCTGGCGCGCGCGATCGGCGCGTCGAAGGCGATCGAGCTGATGACCAGCGGCGCGACGTTCGACTACGACGAGGCCGAGCGCCTCGGTCTCGTGAACGCCCAGCTCGACGCGGCGGACGAGGCCGCGTTCCTCGACGACGTGTTGGAGCGCGCGGCCGCGCTGTGCCCGCCGCGCAAGGCTGGCCTGTCCGTCGGCCTGATCAAGCGCGCCGTACAGAGCGGCGTCGACCTGCCGCTGGAGTCCGGCCTGGCGCTGGAGCGCGAGCTGCAGCAGCGCCTGTTCACCTCCAGGGACGCGAAGGAGGGCATCGCCGCGTTCGTCGAGAAGCGCGAAGCGCGGTTCGAAGGAGCCTGACCGTGCGCGCCGTCCACGTCACGCGCCACGGCGGGCCCGACGTCCTCGAGGTCGTCGATGCCCCCGAGCCGACGCCCGGCCCGGGCGAGGTCCGCGTCCGCGTCACCGCGGTGTCGCTCAACCACCTCGACCTGTGGGTGCGCCGCGGGATGCCGGGCGTCGACATCCCGATGCCGCACGTCCCCGGGTGCGACGGCACCGGCGTCGTCGAGTCGCTCGGCGAGGGCGTCGACGGCGTCCAGGTGGGGGACCGCGTCCTGCTCGAGCCCGGCTTCACGCACGTGGACGGTCCCGAGGTCCAGGAGGGGCTCGATCACCTCGCGCCCGACTACGGCATCCGCGGCGAGCACGCGCCGGGCTTCACCGCCGAGCTCGTGTGCCTCCCCGCGCGCTACGTGACACCGGTCCCGGACGACGTCGACCTCGTCCAGGCGGCGGCGCTTCCGCTCGTGTTCCTCACCGCGTGGGGGATGCTCGTGACGCGGGCCGAGGTCCGGCCGGGCGAGACCGTGCTGGTCCTCGGCGCAGCGTCCGGCGTCGGCTCGGCGGGGATCCAGATCGCGAAGGCCGAGGGCTGCCGCGTCCTCGCCACCGCGGGGAGCGACGCCAAGCGCGCTCTCGGGCGCGAGCTCGGCGCGGACGAGGTGTTCGACCACACCGACCCAGAGTGGCCGCGCGCCGTGAAAAAGGCCACCGACGGGCGAGGGGCGGACGTCGTGTTCGAGCACGTCGGCCCGGCGACGTGGAGCGGCTCGATGCGGTCGCTCGCCCGCCGCGGGCGGCTCGTCACGTGCGGCGGGACGACCGGCCCCGAGGTCGCGCTGCAGCTCCCGCACCTCTTCATGAAGAACCAGTCGGTGCTCGGCTCCACCATGGGCCCGCGCACCGCCTTCCCCGACATCCTCGCCGCCACGTCGCGCGGCGCCTTCCGACCCGTCGTCGACCGCGTTCTGCCCGTCGAGGAGGTGCGCGAGGCGCACCGCCTCCTCGAGGCGCGCGAGGTCGTCGGCAAGCTCGTCCTGACGTTCTGATGACCGACGCCCACCACGACGCCCCCGATCGCGATCCCGCCGCCGCCGTCCAGCGCGCTGCCGTCCTCGGCGCGGGGACGATGGGTCACGGGATCGCCCACGTCCTCGCTCTCTCGGGCATCGAGACGTGCCTCTTCGACGTGTCCGAGGACGCGGTCGAGACGGGGCGCGCGAAGGTCGCCAAGAACCTGGAGAAGGGCGTCGCGCGCGGCAAGGTGACCGCGGAAGCGCGCGACGCGGCGCTCGGTCGGCTGACGGGCTCCGCGGACCTCGACGTCGCGATCGAGGGGGTTCAGGTCGCGGTCGAGGCCGTGCCCGAGCGGATGGACATCAAGGTCGACCTGTTCGGCGAGCTCGGGTCCAAGCTGGGGCCCGACGTGCTGCTCGCGACGAACACGTCGTCGCTCTCGATCACGGAGATCGCCGAGGCGACCGAGCACCCCGGCCGCGTCGTCGGGATGCACTTCTTCAACCCCGTCCACATCATGAAGCTGGTCGAGGTCGTCCGGACCGAGCACAGCTCGGACGAGGCCGCCGAGCTCGCCCTCGCGCTCGCGCGCCGCATCGGGAAGGATCCGATCGACGTCCGCGACGCCCCGGGGTTCGCGTCCTCCCGCCTCGGTATCGCCATCGGGATGGAGGCGATCAGGATGGTCGAGGAGGAGGTTGCCAGCGCCGAGGACATCGACAAGGCGATGACCTTGGGCTACGGGTTCCCGATGGGACCGCTCAAGCTCACGGACCTCGTCGGACTCGACGTCCGGCTGGCCATCGCCGACTACCTCTCCACGGAACTCGGCGACCGCTTCACTCCGCCGCAGCTCCTGCGTGACATGGTCGAACGCGGTGACCTCGGCAAGAAGTCCGGTCGCGGCTTCTACGACTGGGAGGACGCGCCCGGTGCCTGAGGGCGGCAGCTTCGATCACGACCTGGAGGGCATCCCGCAGGTCCGCAAGGGCCCGCCGCGCTGGATGATGCTCACCGGGTGCGGGTGCCTGATCCCGGGCTTCATCGGTGTCGCGATTCTCGCGTTCGGCGCGCAGATGGTGGGCACGCTCGTGAATCAAGACCACGCGTGGTCGCAACTCGGGCTGATCGTCCCGTTCGACGACGCTGCGCGCGGCGAGCGGACCGGGACCGAGGACAACCCGGCGACCGCGCTCGACGAGTCGCGCGAGCCGCGCGAGTTCGAGCTCATCATCGGGGGTGCGGTCCCGATGAGCGGCGGGGTCGAGGCGTACTCGTTCAGCCGCGGTGTCCCGGGTCCGATGAGCCCGGACCGCGAGATGGGCGACGATCCGATGCTCGTGACGTTCGTCAAGCTCAAGGCGGACCAGGCCAACGCTGCCACGCGCGCTCCGACCGGAACTCCGCTGCAGGTGGACATGACGCTCGAGGTGCAGGGGCGCGAGCTCCGCGGCCGGCGCATCCCGGAGATGATCAGCGACGACGTCATGCTCCGCATCGCCCGCATCCCCGAGGTCAGGGGAGCGGGGGCCGTGATCTGGCTGCGCGAGGGATTCACCGATCCCGACGAGAAGGGGGAGCTCTTCGATCTCCTCGTCTTCTTCCAGCGGTACGGGTCGAGCGATCCGATCGGCGACGACGAGATCCGGTCCTTCCTCGAGCCCTTCGACGTCGCGGCGGCCCAGACGATGGGTGAGCCCCTGGCCTCCGAGACCGAGGAGAGCGCCGACGACGACAGCGCCGAGGGCGCTGATGATTCCGGGACCAGCGAAGGCGAGAGCGAACGCTGATGGACCTGGACGTCGAGCTCGAGGACCCGAACGTCGCGTCGGTACTGCGCGTGCTGGGCGCCGGGGCCGTTCTCGTCGCCCTGCTCGGCGCGGTGCTCTTCCTCGCCTTCCCCCGCGGAGGCGGGGTCGCGGCCACCGACGTGCTCGGCGAGCTCTTCGCGGGCGTGGACGAGCCGCTCCCCTTCGCGCTCCGCGCCGACGGCGCCCGCGCGCTCCCGACCGGCGCGCGCGTCGTGACGTTCTCTCGCGTGGACGGGGCGGGCGACGTCGACCCTTCCGCCCCGGCCGAGGTCACGCTGGTCGAGTTCCCCGCCCGGTCGGGTGAGAAGATCATCGCCGAGCAGTTCCGGAGCCTGCGCTTCGAGGGCGGCTCGAGCGGTCGCGGGCGTGGCCGTGGCGGTCCGCCCGCCGAGGAGAAGAAGGGTGAGGGCGACGCGAAGCCGAAGCTCCAGGAGAAGGCGCGATTCGTCTGGCACGGCTACGACGCGACCTATGCCCGCATGCGGCACGGCGGCGACGTTGGCGCGCCGAAGGGCGAGGAGACGGACACGGAACGGGACGGTCGCGACTTCTACGACACGATCCGCGTGGACCTGTCGACCGGCGGTCGCTGCATCATCGCGTACGTCCGATTCCCGGACGGCGTCGACGGCGACAAGGACGTCGCCGCCGAGCTCGTCCGGGCGTTCCGGCCCCGCGGGTGAATTCGCCCGGCGTCAGTCGCTGAAGCAGACCCGCAGGGCGTCCGAGTAGTTGAATCCCGTGCCGCCCGGCACCACGTCGCGGTAGACGTACTGGAAGAGCCAGGTCGATCCCGCCGTGATCTGCGCCGCCGGGTTCGGCGGGTTCGCGATGTCGAGCGCGAGCGCGGTGTTGCCGAAGACATCGGACTGCAGGATGGCGAGGCGCCAGATGTTCCCGCCGACGCAGCGGGTGCCGTCGCCAGCCGGCACGTTGACCTCGCCGTCGCCGTACACGAAGAGCCCGAAGACGCCCGGCGCCGTCCCCTGGGCGAAGAGGATCAGGTCGTCGTTCTGCACCGAGGTGCTCCCCGTCGAACCGAGGAAGGCACCCGCGCCCACGGAGTTCGGGCTGGACGTGCAGGTCGTGGTCGCGCCGCGGCATACGTCGACGCTTGCGATACGCGTCCGCCACGTCCCGCCGGTCCGGTACTCGTGGTGGCCCCAGAAGCGTCCGCGGACCACCGGGTCGTCACCCGTCGCGCTGTAGTCGCCCCAGCGGCCGGACGAGTCCGGCGAGGTGTTGGTGATCACCGTCTCCAGCGGAACGGTGAAGCCCTGCGGGTCCGACGGCTCGCGGTAGGTCCGCACCATCGAGATCGGCGTCGAGTCCGAGGACTTCGCGCAGGTGATCGACATCCGCCCGTCCTCGTCCGCCCAGATGCTGCCGAAGTACGTGCTCTCCCCGGGCTCGCCCTCGACGTCGCCGAACTGGACCAGCGTGGGGTTCTGTCCGGACGCGGGCCAGCCGGCGAGGTCGATCTCGTACCAGCGCTGGATGGCCGGGCTCCCCTGGTGGTGGGTGCACCACAGCTTCCCGTCGCGCACGACCGCGCTCCAGAAGCGCGCCTCGAACAGCTC
>JBCDGE010000011.1:0-96530 GCA_038757895.1 Planctomycetota bacterium
GCCGAGCGAGGTGTGGCGAAACGCTTCGATCGACGCCACGACGACCTGGTTGCCGGATGCGTCCAGGAGCTCGAGCGTGCCGCTTCGATCCGGCTCGTCCGCGACGACGAACGGGAACTCGATGTGACCGAGCGAGGGCGTACCGAATGCGTTGCCGGACGCGTCGATGATCTCGAAGCGACATGTCCACGTCGTCGTTCCGTCGGTGACGGGCGACTCGAATCGGATGATGTCCGCGCCCGTCGCGAGGTCGTCCTCGATCGTCAGCGGCGTACCCGGCGCGCTCGGCGGACGGTAGAGGAACGTGTCGCCGAACACGAACTGGGAGAGCGACGTGATGCCGTACGTGTTCCCGACGGCGGGCGGCGGGAGCGGGAACGGACCGCTCGAGAGCTCGAGTCCGGCGCGCGCTCCGTCCCCGACCGCGACCGGGCCCAGCGCGGCGGCGAGCACCGGGTTCACCGCGGTGATCTCGCCCGCGGCGGGGTAGGTCGAGCTGGAAGGGGTCTGCGGAAGAGCGGCGAGTGCGAGCGCGAGGAGCATGGCGCAACCGTAGCCGGGAGTCGGTCCACGGTCACACCGATGCGTCCTCGCGCCGCCTCGGCGCTCCTCATCGAGACGGCGTTCAGCGAGGAGCGCGCGCCTCGTCGACGAGCCGGGCGACCTGCGCGCCGAGCTCGATGTCGTCGACCTGGCCGAAGTGGTGCGCGCGCAGGCGCCCCTCGGCGTCGAAGAGGAGGAGGGACGGCGTCCCGCGCATCGCGTAGGCCTCCATCGTCCGGGGGAGGGCGCCGTCGCCCGGAGCATCGATCCCGACCGGGAAGCCGATCCGGTACTCGTGCAGGAACGCCTCCAGCGCGACGGGTCCCATCGCGGCGTGGTGCTCGAACACCGTGTGCAGGCCGAGGACCTGGACGTCCTCCGGGAAGGCCCGGGCGAGACGCTTCACCTGGGGGATGCCGTGCGCGACGCACGCCGGGCAGAGCATCTGGAAGGCCTCGACGGCGACCACCTTGCCCCGGAGCGAGGCGAGCGTGATGTCCTCGTCGGTATTGAGCCACTGCGCGACCTGCCACTCGGGCGGCGCGCCGACCGAGGTCTTGCTGGTGCTGGATCCCATCTCAGAACTCCCCGTCGTTGACGTACGGCGCGCTCCACAGGATCGCCTGCAGCAGCACGGACTTCTCCCACGCCCGGTGCATCGCGTCGACCTCCTCGGGTGAGTGGTCGCCTCGCTCCAGGAACGGGCGCAGCGTAGCGGTGACCGGGACGTGGAGCGCCACGAGGTAGCGGAAGTGCACGATGTCGATCGAGTCGACGCCGTCGGTGTCGTTCTTGTTCGTCGTGTGGTGCCGCAGCCCGATCTCGTGCTGGTAGGCGAGCCACTCCTCGTCGTACTCGGCGCGCGCGGTGTCGTCGATCCACCCGGCGAAGCGCTTGCGGACCTCCGCGAGGTAGCGCGCGTCCGGCGCGCCGGAATTGCTGTCGGCGAAGTACTGCAGGAGCTGCGGCTTCGACCCGACGAACCCGTACCAGGTGTCGAGGATCTCCTCGACGTGGGGGCGGAGCACCTCGCGCGACTTCCTGAGCGCAGCGACGTCGTCCGGCCCGAACAGCATCACCTCCCTGGAGCCTCGCGAGATCGTCGAGGGAGAGGGGAGAGGCGGAGGTGGACGCGTAGGAGGGAGCGGACATGGCTTCGGCGCTGTGGTCGGAGGGCTGAGCGGATGCGGGGGAGGCGAGGCAGGAGGAGAGTCCAGCGGTCCCGGCTGCGAGCGCTCCCAGCGCTGCGACGGCCGGAAGCCAGCCTGCGGTACCACGTGTCTGCACCGCGACGAGGTCGGGATCGAGATCTTGGGAAGGGGTAGAGCCCATGTTGGAGTCCAAAGTGAAGCCGTCGAAGTGAGGCAGTAGAAGTGAAGCGGTCGAAGGACCGCGATGAGAGGTGCCCCGGAGGGCGGGAATGCGCCGGCGGCACGCGCCGCCGGCCCGGTCGATTCAGGACGTTCGGCGGAGCTCGCGGAGGCGCTCCGCCTGCACGTCGGGCGCGGCGGCGACGTGGTCGGGGCAGTCGACCCGCAGTTCGGAGCCGCCGATCGAGGCCTTCAGCAGGCCGCACCGGTGGGGGCGCTTGCCCCGTCCCTTCCACGGCTGGAACCACTCGCACGAGTGGCACATCCGCGTGTCCTGCAGCGTGCCGGCGCTCTCCAGCCCCTGGATCAGGCGCAGCAGCGCGGCGAGCACCTCGCCCGACTCGTCGTCGCCCAGCGCGCGGGTCGCCGGGACGAGCGCCTCGTCGGGCCAGTCCTCGGCGCGCCGGTCGACGCGCCGGCCGGTGGGGGTGGGGTGGACGAGGACCGCGCGGTGCTCGTCGGGGTCCGGTGCCTTGTGGGCGAGGCCCTTCTCCACGAGCGTCTTGACCGCCGCGCTCACCGTCCCGTCGGTGACGTGCAGCGCCTCGGCGAGGGCGCCGAGGCGCTGGCCGGGCCTGCTGGTCAGCTCGCGCAGGATCCTCATCTGCAGAGGCGAGACCGCCGCCTCGTCCGCGGCCTGCTGGGTCCCGGCGCGCAGGACGGTCGCGATGCGCTCGACGGCGCCCGCGATGCGCCTGTGGAGGTCTTCGTCCTGCTGGGTCATGGGTCCGGCGTCGGTCAATTTGGACTCCGAAATGTGGGGGTGCCCCAGGAGACCTGCAAGGGGGAATCCAGATCTGCCTCAGTCTCGGGCCAGACGGGCCGCGCCGATCCACCCGGCGTCGCTCCCGAGCGTCGCCTTCACGATCCTCGCCGGCTCCGTGCCGTAGCGGCGGTCCTCCAGCACCTCGTACGCCCCGGCCTCCAGGAGATCGAGCGCCGCCCCGAAGCCGCCGCCGATCGCGAAGAAGCCGACGTCGAACAGCGTCACGAGCGCCGACAGACCTGCGCCCAGGTCACGGCCGATCGCGTGCAGGAGCTGGCGCGCCGGCCCGTCGGCCGCGCGGGCCTCGTCGCACAGGGCGGGGAGGTCGTCGGTCCGCCCGGCCGCGCGCGCGCGGCGCATCGCAGCGGTCGCGGACACCAGCCGCTCCAGGCACCCGTACGACCCACAGGTGCACTCGAGCTCCTCGTGGTACGGCGCGTCGTACGGACTGCCGGTGGGGCGCTGGACGATGACGGTGTGCCCGATCTCGCCCGCGTTGCCGCCGGGGCCGACGAAGAGCTCGTCGTCGAGGACGATGCCGCCTCCGACGCCCGTGCCGAGCGTCAGCAGCACGAGGTTCTTCTCCTCGCGGCCGGCGCCGAGCCACTGCTCTCCGTACGCGGCGACGTTGGCGTCGTTCTCGACGATGACGCGCCGGCCCCCGAGGCGCTCGCCGACGCCGTCGGACAGGCTCGTCCCGACCAGGTTCGGCATGTTCGCGCTCGCGAGTACGCGGCCGGTGGGGCGGTCGAACAGTCCGGCGCAGCCCAGGCCGACCGCGGCGCCCGACGCGCCGACCGCGTCCTCCAGCTCGCGGACGCACGCCGCCGCGCGGTCGAAGATCTCGTCCGCTGGCGCGGAGGGGTCGAACGGGCGGCTCGTCGTCGCGAGGACCTCGCCGTCGGCGGCGCGCAGCGCGCCGCCCTTGATCGACATGCCGCCGAAGTCGAGGCCGACCAGCGTCGCGCCGCCGCTCATGCCACTACGACTTGCGGCCCTTGGTCCTTCGCGTGACGCGGCGATACGCCTTGAGGTACTCGCGGCCGCTCTCGGCCCACGAGAAGTCTTCCTCCATGCACCGCTTCACGGTCGCCTTCCAGTCGGTCGCCTTCTTGTAGAGGTTCCGACCGCCGTCGACGCACTCGACGAGCGCGTCCGGCTCGTACCGATCGAACAGCAGGCCCGTGCCCTTCTTCGGAGACGCGTGCAGATCGATCAGCGTGTCCTCGAGGCCGCTGTGGGCGTAGGCGATCGGCACGACGCCGTAGCGCATCGCGATCGCCGCCAGCGCGTTGGAGGCGTGGTAGTGCCCGGGCAGGAGCAGCATGTCCGAGCCCGCGAGCAGCGTGTGGGCCGTGCTCACGTCGTAGCCCTCGATCACGCGGCAGCGACCCGCGAAGGTCTGCTCGATCGTGTGCAGCCGCTCGATGATCTCCGGCGGGCCCGGGCCCATCAGGACGAGCTCGACGTTCTTCTCCAGGATCGGCGTGAGCGCTTCGGCCAGGATGTCGAAGCCGCTGTCCGCGTCGAAGCGGCCGATGACGGCGAGCAGCGGCGTCCGCGGCCCCGTGTCGAGCTTGAGGCCCTCCTGGAGCGTCGACTTGCACTTGCGCTTGCCGGCGGGGTCCTTCTGCTCGGCCGAGTAGTTCTGGGCGAGGAGCGGGTCGGACGACGGATCCCACGTGCGGTAGTCGATGCCGCTCTGCACGCCGACGAGCTCCTTCTCGCGCCGCCGGAACGTGTCCTCCAGCCCGTCGCCGCGTTCGGCCGACACCAGGGCCGCCGCGCGGCTCGGGGACGTGGTCCCGATGATCGTCGAGAACTCGACGCCGGCCTTCAGGAAGTTCACGCGGCCGCCGAGCTCGACGCCCTCGACCGCGCGGAAGTACTCGTGGGGGACGCCGATCTTCGGGAGCACCTCGCGCTCGAACGAGCCCTGCATCGCGAGGTTCTGGATCGCGAAGAAGGTGCCCGGCTTGGCGGCAGGGTGGTCGCGGTCGGCGTACTCCAGCATCTGCACGAGGGGGATGAGCCCCGTCGTCCAGTCGAAGCAGTGGAGCACGTCCGGCGTGAACGCGAGCGGGCCGAAGCCCTCCAGCACCGCGCGGGCGAAGATCGAGTAGCGGCGCCAGTTGTCCGCGTACGGGCCGTTCTCGTCGCCGTAGGGGTGCCGCGACCGGAACAGGTGCTCGTGGTCGATCAGGTGCACCGTGAGTCCGTCGACGTACCCGGTGCGGATCGTGATCGGCGTCCGCGTCGATCCGTCGCGGATGCGGAGGCGCGCACTCTCCTCCAGGGGGCCGAGGGAGGCGATGTCGATGTCCTGCGAGAAGGGCAGGAAGACACGCACCTCGGCCCCGAGGCCCTGCAGGGTCCTGGGGAGGAGCTCGGCGATCTCGGCGAGCTGCGTCCTGCGGACGAGGGATTTCAGCTCGGGCGTCGCGAACGCGATCTTCACGTTCGAAGGTCGTGGGCTGGGCCTGGGGGGAGGGCGAGTTCCCGCGATGGCCGCGCCGCGGGCGTCTGCCCAAAAAGGTAGGAAGACGGGCCCGCCGGGCCCTAGACCCATGCCGGCCGTAGTTCTCCAAGTGCTTTATGGAGAGTGACTTGCGTTAGTTTGATCCGACCGATTGCTCGTACAGCGCGATCGCGTTCGGCAGCAGCTCCTCGATCTGGGCGATCCGAGCATCGTTGGTCGGGTGGGTCGAGAGCAGGGCCCAGCCGCCCCCGCCTCCGCCCGTCGCCTCCTTCATGCGTGTCCAGAAGGCGACGGCCTCCCTCGGGTCGTACCCGGCCATCGCCATGTACTCCAGACCGACCGCGTCGGCCTCCAGTTCGTCCCGCCTCCCGTAGGCGAGGTTCGCGAACGCGGCGCCGGCGCCCGCCACGGCCGCTGCGATCGCCTTCTCTCCGGCGTCGTCTCCGATCGCGATCGCCGCCACCGCGACGATCAGGGCCGAGCCCATCTGGCGCGTCATCTTCTTGGTGCCGTGCCGGAGCGTCGCGTGCGCGATCTCGTGGCCCATGACCACCGCGAGCCCCGTCTCCGTCTCGGCGACGGGGAGGATGCCCGTGTAGACCGCCATCTTCCCACCCGGGAGGCACCACGCATTCACGATGTCGTCGCGGTTGACGAGCTTGACCTCCCATTCGAAGAGGTTCGCGATCTTCGGGTCCCGCTGCTTCGCCGCCGCGACCAGCCGGTCCGTCATCCGCGTCACCATCGCGTACTCGGACCCGCTGGTGATCGTCGACTCGCCCTCGAGGAGCCCCGGGTAGGCCTCGGCGCCGAGGACCGGGTCCTGCGAGAGCGGGATCAGGTTCAGCGACCTGCACGACGTGAGCGGCACGGCCGCCAGGAGGACCGCAGCGGCGGCGCGCAGGCCCCGGGCGGTCAAGAGCGATCGGAGCATGTCCAGGAAGTGGATGGGGCGGGGGCGGGTGACGGCGCGCAGGAGGCACGTCAACATGGGTCTCTGGAAGCGTGGGCGGGGATGCCCATGCGAGCGCGCATCGTCGTCAGAGGATGCGCCAGAGACATCATCAGGGCCCGGGCAGAGTACGCTTCAGCGATTTCTGCCCAGGATCAGAGAGCGTGGGCATCAATTGCCCAGGCGAACAGCGCACCCGCGTTCGCGGGTGCGCCAGCAAGGTCGGCTCAGAGCCTGGGCAGCAGAATCGGAGATTTCTGCCCAGGCTCCGAGTGAATGCTTCCAGCGGCCGTGTTGCCACTGGCGCTTCCCCTCCGGCCCGTCGACCCTCTCCGCCCGCACGTTCCCGGCCCCCTTCGCGCCCCGATGACTCGCCCGCACCTCGTCCTCCTCGTCCCCGGCGGCTGATGACTGCCCCGACGGAACCGCTCGACGTCGCCGTCCTCGGTGCGACCGGCACCGTCGGGCAGCGCTTCCTCGCGCTGCTCGAGGGGCACCCGTGGTTCCGCGTCCGCGCGCTCGTGGCCTCGCCCAGGAGCGCCGGCAAGCGCTACGCGGACGCGGTCGACTGGCGCCTGGAGGGGGACGTGCCCGACCATGCGGCGGACCTCGTCGTGCGTTCCGCCGAGGACGCGCCGGACCGCGACGTGACGCTCGCGCTCTCGGGGCTCGACTCCTCGGTCGCCGGCACGACCGAGACCCGCTGGGCCGAGGCGGGCCTGTTCGTGGTGACGAACGCCTCGGCGCACCGGATGGACCCCGACGTGCCGCTCGTCGTGCCCGAGGTGAACGCCGATCACATGGAACTCGCGCGGTCCCAGCGGTTCGAGCGCGGCGGCGCGATCGTCGCGAACCCGAACTGCTCGACGATCGGGCTCGTCCTCGCGCTCGCGCCCTTGCACCGCGCGTTCGGCATCGAGGCGGTCGAGGTCACGACGCTCCAGGCCGCGTCCGGAGCGGGCTACCCCGGCGTCGCGTCGCTCGACCTGCTCGACAACGTGGTTCCCTTCATCCGAGGCGAGGAGGACAAGCTGGCCGAGGAACCCGCGAAGATCCTCGGGCGTCTCGAGGGCGGCGCGATCGAGCCCGCGGCCCTGCGGGTGAGCGCTCAGTGCTTCCGCGTCCCGGTCGTCGACGGGCACACCGCGTCGGTGTCGGTGAAGCTCGCGACGTCGGCGACCGCGGACGACGTCCTCGAGGCCTGGCGAGGGCACGTTCCGCCGCGCCAGGGTCTCCCTGGCGAGACGCTCCGGCCGCTGCGCTACACCGCGCGAGAGGATCGTCCGCAGCCGCGGCTCGACCGCGACGCCGAGGCGGGAATGGGCGTCACCCTCGGCCGCCTGCGGGAGTGTCCGGTCCTCGACTGGCGATTCGTCGCATTGGCGCACAACACCGTCCGCGGCGCGGCCGGGGGCGCCCTGCTGGTCGCCGAGCAGGCGGTCCTGAACGGCCTTTGCGGCCGCCACGCTGGTCGATCCTGAGACGCGGCGGAGCGAGGGTGCGTCGTGCTATCCTGTGCGCCGACGCCCTCCCCGCGGGCGTCGCTCTCCTTCTCTCCGATTCCCCGGTCCTCCCTTCGTCCGGTGGGCGCGACGTGCACGCAGATGCGCGCGCGGCCCGAGCCGGTCGGCGCGACGTTTCATGGCTCTCGTTCCTCTCCGCGCTCGCACGGTGCGCCGCTTCGTGTCGGCGGCCTCCGCCGCGCTCCTCGCGCTGGTCCTCGGGACGTCCGCCGCGGCCTCGGCGAGCGGCCTCCGCCAGGACCTCTCTCCGCTCTTCGCGCCTCCCACGCAGGCGGAGATCGACGCGGTGCGCGCCGACTGGGCGCTCCGTCCGCCGACGGTGTCCGGGTATCGACTGGAGGCGCAGGGCGTCGACAGCGCCGGCGCGCTCTACGACGTCGTCAGCCACGTCGTCGACGGGCAGCGTCACTTCGCGGGGATCCGCTACCCGCGCAACTACCAGCCCGGCCAGCCCCACGGCGCGGTCGTGGTCTGCCACGGCGGGCTGAACGGCGTCGGCCTGGAGGAGGCGAGCAACTTCCTCACGGTGCTGCCCGGGCAGTGCATCGACGACGAGTACTTCCTGATCATCCCGAGCTATCGGGGCGAGGTCCTGGCGACGCCGTTCGCCGGGACGTTCCTGTCCGGCGGGACGCCGAGCTACGCGGACCGGGACGTCGACGACACGCGCTCGCTGCTGTCCGTGGCGCTCGCGAACTACCCTGACATCGACGACGCGCGGATCGCGGCCTGGGGCATCAGCCGCGGCGGCGCCGTCGCGCTGCTGCTCTCCCTGCGCGACGACCGCATCCGACGCACGATCGACATGTTCGGCTTCACCGACCTGTCGCTCTCGAGCGTGCGGAGCGAGGTCGAGGACATCCTGAATCTCGGGAACACTCCGATGGGGATCGGGCGCGTGATGTGGGAGTCTTCGGTCGCCCCGTGGCTCTCGAGCGCCCTGACCCTCGACGAGGCGCGCCTCGCGTGGCTCCGTCGCTCGCCGTGCTACTTCGCGACGGATCTGCCGCCGGTCCAGATCCACCACGGCCTCCAGGACGTCCAGGTCGACGTCTCGCACACGCTCGTCCTGCTCAACGCCCTGGACGCGATCAACGTCCCGGCGTCCGAGGCCCAGGGCTTCCTCTACCCGAACGGCATGCACGGGCTGAACTCGCTGGTCGGCCACGGCGACCGCGTCGAGCCGTTCGTCTGCGAACTGCAGGCCGGCCCGCGCGGCTACTGCGGGCCGATGGCCCCGCACGCGTCCGGCGAGTTCGCCGCTGCCGACTACCGCGGGACGCCGTCGATCACCGAGAACGACTTCGTCTTCCGCGCGAACCTGTGCCCGCCGAACTCGGTCGGCCTCGTGTTCGTGGCGAGCGGCACCGGCTACACGCCGAGCGGCGCCGGATTCCTGTGCCTCGGGACCTCCGTCAATCGCCTCGGCGTCGCTGCGATCGACTCGGCCGGGACGCTGTCCCTCGACGTCGACCTGACGCCGTCGAACCCCACGATCTCCCAGTACTTCCAGGTCGGGCGGAGCGCGTACTTCCAGGTCGTCTTCCGCGACCTCGCGAACCCCTCGGGCGACTGGAACTTCTCGAACGGCCTCGAAGTGCTCCTGAAGCCCTGACGGGCGGGGGGAGCGGGCGCGGCGTCAGCCGCTGATCCGGTACCACAGTCGACCGACGTACTCGTGCACCGCCCAGCACGAGTCGCGCAGCGACCGTCCGCGCGGCATGAGGCCCTTGCCGAGGCGGTGGGGGATGGAGTGCGGCGCGACCGGCGCCGGGAGAACCTCCAGGCCCGCGCGCTCGAACGCCTCGCGCGCGCGCGGCAGGTGCCAGGCGTGGCTCACGACCGCCACGCGCGTGATGCCGCGCTGCTCCAGGCCGGCCGCGGTCAGGCGGGCGTTCTGCCGCGTGGATCGCGACGCGTCCTCGGTCCACGCGACGGGCGTGCCGAGGTCCTGCTCGACGAAATCCCGGAGCACATGGCTGACCGGGCGACGGTCCGGGCGGAGGACGCCGCCGGTGATGATGAGAGGGAGGCCGGTTCGTCGCGCGAGGGCGGCCCCGTAGCGACAGCGGACCATGCTCAGCGGCCCGGGCTGGTCCGAGCCGTACTCGGGAGGGTCACAGTCGACGTCCGCCGACAGCACGACGATCGCCTGTGCATCGATCGCCCGGGCGTCGGGCGGGATGGCCGGCTCGGTCTGGAGGCCTGCCAGCAGCGCGTACGCGACGTAGGGGATCGACAGGGCGACGAGCGCGCCGGCGCCGGCGGTCGCGAGGCCGAGACCGACGCGACGCCGTCGCGTGCTCCCGCCCGTCGCGCGCAGAGCGAGTCCGATCGCAACGAGTACGTACAGCCCCACCGGTGGGAGGACAAGGGACTCCAGCATCCACTTCACGGGTTCATACGATCCCCGCTCGCGCGCCGGCGCGCACCTGCGGCGGCGCAAATCGCTCGGTGACCCGGAGTCGCCGCCCGGGTAGCCGGCGGCGCACGCCCGCGCCGCCGGACGTCAGGCGGACTCCTGCTGTGGCGGAGACGACTTGCGTCCGATGGTCATCCCCTGGATAGTCCGTGAGGGGCGCCACCGCACGCGCCCCGCCCCCCCGTGCGCACACTCGCTCTAGCGCTGCTCCTGGCCACGCTCTGGCTCCTGATGTCGGGCCACTACGACGCCCTTCTGCTGTCGCTCGGCGCGATCGCGGTCGGCTTCGTGGTGGCCGTCTCCGCGCGACTCCGGATCATCGACCGGGAGAGCGTTCCGCTGCACCTCGTCCCACGGATGCCGACGTACGCGGTCTGGCTGCTGAAGGAGATCGTCGTCTCGAACCTCGCCGTTGCGCGCCGCATCCTCTCGCCTCGCCTTCGCATCGAGCCGAGCGTCATCCGCGTGCCCGGCGATCAGCCCGACGACGTCGGGCGCGCGCTGTACGCGAACTCGATCACGCTGACGCCCGGCACGGTGACCGTGGACGTCGACGACGCGTCGATGGTCGTGCACGCCCTCACCGACGCATCGCGCGTCGCCCTCGAGGCGGGGGACATGGGCCGCCGGGTGACGAAGGTCGCGGAGGGCGGCGCCTGATGTTCGCCGTCACCGCGCTCCTCCTCCTCGTCTCGATGGCGCTCACGCTCGTCCGCGCCCTCCGCGGGCCGACGATGTTCGACCGGATCCTCGCGATGAACATGTTCGGGACGGCGACGGTCCTGCTGATCTCGGTCGTCGGGTTCCTGAACACCGCGCGTGACCTCGTCGACATCGCGATGATCTACGCGCTGATCAGCTTCGCGACGACGATCGCAGTGCTGCGCTTCGTCGAGATGGACCAGGCCAGGCGCTCCACCGAGGCCGAGTCGTGAGCCAGGCGATCGACGTCCTCTCCTGGATCCTGCTGGTCACGGGCGGCGTCGCGAGCGTCGTCGCGGGGATCGGCGCGCTGCGGATGCCGGACCTCTTCAGCCGCATGCACGCGGCGAGCATCCTGGACACGTTCGCGGCCGCGGCCGTCCTCTCCGGGCTGCTCCTGCAGGCCGGGCTCTCGATCGTCGCCTTCAAGCTCTTCCTGGTCTTCGTCTTCCTCGCGTTCACGACGTCCACCGCGGCGCACGCGCTCGCGAAGTCGGCGCTGACCTATGGCCAGGTCCCCGAGGGGGTCGACCCGAAGTCGATCGGCGCGACGGAAGAGCGCGAGTACGTCGAGCCCGCCAGCGAGCTGGCCGATCCGAGGGAGGTGCCGGCATCGAAGGTCTGATCAACGACGCGCTGCTCGTCTTCCTCGTCGTCCTCGCGTTCGCGACGTGCGCGACGAGGAACCTGTTCGGCGCCTCGATGCTCTTCGGGATGTACAGCCTCGTCTCGGCGTCGTTCTTCGTCGTCGTCGACGCCGCGGACGTGGCGATGACGGAGGCGGCCGTGGGGGCGGGGGTCTCCACGATCCTGATGCTCAGCACGCTGGCCGCGACGGGCTACACGGTCCGCAAGCGGCCTCCGCGGCGCGAGATCCTGGCGATCGTCGTGGCGATCGCGGTCGGCGGCGCGCTGCTCTACGGCACGCTCGACATGCCGCGCTTCGGCGACCCGAACGCGCCGATCCACCAGCACCCCGTCGCGCACCACTACATCCAGGTCTCGCCCAAGGAGACCGGGATCCCGAACATGGTGACCCCGCTGCTCGCCAGCTATCGGGGCTACGACACGTTCGGCGAGGTGCTCGTCGTCTTCACGGCCGGGATCGGTGTGCTGGCCCTCATCGGGCGACGCCCGCGCGAGAACGGCGAGCTCGCGCCCGAAGACGGATTCGTCGATCACACGGCGACCCGGCACCGGGTCCTTCGCGTCGTCGCGAAGACGCTCATCCCGCCGATCCTCCTCTACGCGTGGTACATCCAGGCGCACGGGGACTACGGCCCCGGCGGCGGATTCCAGGCGGGGGTCGTGCTGGCGGCGGGGATGATGCTGTACCTGCTCATCTTCGGCGTCGACCGCACGGAGAAGCTCGTTCGTCCGCGCACCCTGGAGTGCTTGATCGCGCTCGGCGTGCTCGTCTACGGCGGCGTCGGGCTCGTCAACATGGCCCAGGGGGGCAACTTCCTGGACTACCGCACGCTCGTGCACGACGAGAAGCACGCGATCCACTACGGGATCCTCGCCGTCGAGCTCGGGGTCGGGATCACCGTGGCCGCGGTGATGACGACCATCCTGTTCACGTTCGCCGGCCACCTCCGGAACCTGCTCGGGACCGCCTACATGGCGAACCTCTCCCGCAGGTCGAACCAGGGCGCGCAGAGCGCCTGAGGCGCTCCGTCGGGATGGACCTGATCGGCCTCTTCAACTACTGGGTCTTCATCGTCCTGATGATGAGCGGGTTCTACCTGCTCCTCTCGGCGCGGAACCTCGTCAAGAAGATCATCGGGGTGAACCTCTTCCAGACGTCGGTGTTCGTCTTCTACATCAGCACCGCGAACGTCACGGGCGGCGCGGTGCCGATCCACGACGAGGGGATCGAGGTCTACAGCAACCCGCTCCCGCACGTCCTGATCCTGACCGCCATCGTCGTCGGGGTCGCGAGCACGGCGCTGGGCCTGTCGCTCATCCTCCGGATCAAGGCCGAGTACGGGACCATCGAGGAAGACGAGGTGGACGCGCAGGACGTCCTGTCGTGATCGAGCAGCACGCCATCATCCTCGTCGTCGTGATCCCGCTCCTGGCGGCGCCGCTGTGCGTCCTCCTGGGGCGCGGCGCGCTCGCATGGGGGGCCGCGACGGCGGCCGTCTGGTCGTCCTTCGGGCTGGCGCTGTACCTCCTGGACCGCACGCTCGACGAGGGCGTCCAGCGGTACATGCTGGGCGGCTGGCAGGCGCCGGTCGGGATCGAATACCGACTCGACGTCCCGGGCGCGTTCGTCATGACGATCGTCACGGCGATCGGGGCCGTCGTGCTCCCGTACTCGTGGACGAGTGTCCGCAAGGAGATCGACGACCACAGGCACCACTGGTTCTACGCGTGCCTACTGCTGTGCTTCGCGGGGCTCCTCGGGATCACGGTCACGGGCGACGCGTTCAACCTGTTCGTGTTCCTGGAGATCAGCAGCCTCTCCACGTACGTCCTGGTCAGCATGGGGCGCGATCGGCGCGCGCTCACGGCGTCGTTCCGCTACCTGCTGCTCGGCACGCTCGGCGCGACGTTCTATCTGATCGGCATCGGGTTCATGTACCTGATGACCGGGACGCTGAACATGGAGGACCTCGCGGTGCGGCTCGCGGGGCCCGGGCCCGACGGCGTGACGCCGGTCGTCGACACGACGACGATCCGCGCCGCGCTCGCGTTCCTGTCGGTGGGGGTGAGCATCAAGATGGCGCTCTTCCCGCTGCACGTGTGGCTGCCGAACGTCTATGCGTACGCGCCGTCGGTCGTCAGCGCGTTCCTGAGCGCGACCGCGACGAAGGTCGCGATCCTCGTGCTCCTGCGCGTCTTCTACACGGTCGACGGCAAGGCGATCGCGTTCGAGTCGCTGCCGCTCGCGGACACCCTCGTCCCGCTCGCGATCGGCGGCGCGGTCGTCGCGTCGTTCGTCGCGATCTACCAGCGGGACGTCAAGCGGCTGCTCGCGTACTCCAGCATCGCGCAGGTCGGCTACATGGTCGTCGGGATCGGCCTCGCGACCCAGCTCGGGCTCGCGGCGGGGCTGCTGCACCTGTTCAACCACGCGCTCATGAAGGGGGCGCTGTTCCTGGCGATCGGCTGCATCGTCTACCGGGTCGGGCAGACGCGCTTCGAGCTCCTGCGCGGCGTCGGGCGGCAGATGCCCCTGACCTCGGCCGCGATCGTGATCGGCGGCCTGAGCCTCGTGGGCGTGCCGCTGACCGCCGGGTTCGTGTCCAAGTGGGCGCTGCTGGACGCGGTGCTGGAGGACGGGCGCTGGGTCACGGCCTCGTTCATCCTCTTGAGCTCGCTCCTGTCGGTCGTCTACGTCGGACAGCTCGTCCACGTCCTCCTGATCCGTCGGCGGCCCAAGGACGCCGAGCCGGTCCGTGAGGCGCCGCTGTGGCTGGTGGTGCCGACCCTGGTCCTCGCCGCGGCGAACCTGTGGTTCGGGGTCGTCGACTCCACGCCCAGCGAGATCTCTCGGACCGCGGCGGAGGCTCTGCTCCAGGAGATGCAGCAGTGACCGCCGCCGTCGCACTCCTCGTCGCGCTCCTGGCGCCGCTCGCGTGCGCGGCCGGCGTCGTGGCGATCGGCCGGCGGAGCCCGAACCTGCGCGAGGCGCTCTCGCTCCTCACGGGCGGCGTCGTCTTCGCGAGCGTGCTGCGGATCGCGCGCGCCGTGGAGGCCGGCGAGTCCGTGGCGCTCGACCTCGGCGAGATGGCGCCGGGGCTGCGCTTCGCGTTCGACGTCGAGCCGCTCGGGCTCATCTTCGCCCTCGTCGCGAGCCTCCTGTGGCCGGTCACCACGCTGTACTCCGTCGGGTACATGCGCGGGCACCACGAGCGGAACCAGACGCGGTTCTTCTGCTTCTTCGCGGTGTCGATCTCGGCGGTGCTGGCGCTGGCGTTCAGCGCGAACCTCGTCACGCTCTTCGTGTGCTACGAGGCGATCACGCTCGCCACGTTCCCGCTCGTCACCCACGCGAACGATCGCGCGGCCTGGCAGGGCGGGCGGATGTACCTCGGGGTCCTCATGGGGACGTCGATCGGCCTCTTGCTGTTCGGCGTGATCGGCGTGTACGCGCTCGCGGGCACGACCGAGTTCACGCCCGGCGGCGTCCTCGCCGGCCCGCTGGCCGAGGGCAAGGTCAGCGTGGCCGGGCTCGGCGTCCTGCTGGCGCTCTTCGTCTTCGGGACGGGGAAAGCGGCGGTCATGCCGGTCCACCGCTGGCTCCCCAGCGCGATGGTCGCGCCGACGCCCGTGAGCGCGCTCCTGCACGCCGTCGCGGTCGTCAAGGCGGGCGTGTTCACGATCGTCAAGGTCGTCGTCTACGTCTTCGGCATCGAGCTGCTCCAGGAGATCGAGCTGCGCGACGTCCTCGCGCACGTCGCCGGGTTCACCGTCGTCGCGGCGTCCGTCATCGCGCTGCGCAAGGACAACCTGAAGGAGCGGCTCGCGTACTCGACGATCGGCCAGCTCAGCTACATCGTCCTCGGCGGACTCGTCGCGACCCAGCGCTCGGTCGAGGGCGCCATGCTGCACATCGCGACCCACGCGACCGGCAAGATCACCCTGTTCTTCGGCGCCGGTGCGATCCTCGTCGCGTCGCACAAGAAGAACGTGTCGCAGCTCGACGGGATCGGGCGGCGGATGCCGATCACGATGGGGTGCTTCCTGGTCGGCGCCCTGTCGATCGTCGGGCTGCCGCCGACGGGCGGGACGTGGAGCAAGCTGCTGCTCGTCGAGGGCGCCGCGGGCGCGGGCGACCGGCTCCTGGTCGCGGCGCTGCTCGTCAGCTCGCTGCTGAACATCGCCTACCTCCTGAGCATCCCGACCCGCGCGTTCCTGCGTCACGAGACGGTCCCGGGCGCGCCCGCCGAGCACGGCGAGGCGCCGCTCGCGTGCCGGATCGCGATGGTGATCACCGCGACCCTGACGATCGCACTGTTCTTCAGCCCGCACGTCGTGTTCGATCTCGTGGCCTTGATGGTCCCGAACCTGTCATGAGCGAGCCGGACAAGGAGCCGAACGCGACGCCGGACGTGCAGGGCGAGCGCGAGCAGCAGGCCGAGCACGCCGAGCACGACTTCACGGGCCCGCTCTCGCCGCCCGTGCGGAACCTCGTGCGCGCGCTCACGGCCGTCTGCGTACTGCTCTTCCTCGCGGACTTCGTGGTGAAGCGGAAGATCCACGTCGGGCCCGAGAAGATCCCCGGCTTCTACGCGATCTACGGCTTCGTCGGCTGCGCGGTCCTCGTGCTCCTCGCCAAGGAGATGCGCAGGGTCGTGATGCGGTCCGAGGACTACTACGACCCGCCCACGGACGCCGGTTCTGGCGAGTGGGATCCCGGTGAGGGGGAGGGCCGCTGATGCCTCCCGTCCCGCCCTTCGCCATCCTCTTCGTGGGGGCGCTCCTCGTCGCGCTCGCGCCGCGCAAGCTCGCCGGGCCGCTCCTCGTGGCGGTCCCACTCCTCGGGCTCGCGAACCTCTTCGCGCTCCCCGCGGACTACGCCCTGGAGGCGAGCGCGGTCGGGTTCGACCTGACGCTGTTCCAGAGCGACAGGCTGTCGTTCCTGTTCCTCGTCCTGTTCCACGTCGCGGCGTTCGTGGCCGGGCTTTTCTCGGCGCACCTCGATCGCCCCGGGCAGCACGCGGCGTCCCTCGCCTACGCGGGCAGCGCGCTGGGCGCGGTGGGGGCCGGCGACCTCGTGTCGCTGTTCATGTTCTGGGAGGTCATGGCGGTCTCGTCGACCTTCCTCATCTGGGGCCGGCGAACGGATCGCTCTTGGCGCGCGGGGAACCGGTACCTGCTGTGGCAGATCTTCTCCGGCCTGCTGCTGCTCGGCGGGATCGGGTGGCGCGCCGCGGCGACCGGCTCGATCGCGGTCGGGCCGATCGGACTGGAGAGTCCAGGTGGGCTGCTGATCTTCCTCGGGATCGGAACGAAGGCGTGCTTCCCGCTTCTGCACACGTGGCTCGTCGACGGATACCCCGAGGCGACGCCGACCGGCGCGGTGTGGCTCAGCTCGTTCACGACCAAGGCCGCCGTGTACGCGCTCGCGCGGATGTTCGCGGGCGAGGAGACGCTGATCTACCTCGGCGCCGCGATGGCAGCGTTCCCGATCTTCTACGCCGTGATCGAGAACGACATGCGGCGCGTTCTCGGCTACAGCATGATCAACCAGATCGGGTTCATGCTGGTGGGGATCGGGATCGGGACCGACCTCGCGATCAACGGAGCGGTCGCCCACGCGTTCAACGACGTCCTGTTCAAGGGGCTCCTGTTCATGACGATGGGGGCGGTGCTGCAGCAGACCGGCCGCATCCACGCGTCGGACCTCGGCGGTCTCGCGAAGACGATGCCCTGGACGTCGCGGTTCTGCCTCGTCGGCGCGGCGTCGATCTCGGCCTTCCCGCTCTTCAGCGGCTTCGTGTCGAAGTCGCTGATCATGTCCGCGGCTCTGGAGGAGCACCTCGACTGGGTCTGGTACATTCTCCTGTTCGCCGCCGCGGGCGTGTTCCACCACGCGGGCATCAAGATCCCGTTCTTCGCCTTCTGGGGCCACGACCAGAAGCTGGAGGCGAAGGACCCGCCGCTGAACCAGCTCCTCGCGATGGGCGTCGCCGCGGTGGCCTGCATCGTCATCGGCACGTTCCCGCACCAGACGGTCTACACGCTGCTGCCGCTGGCCAACGAGTACGAGCCGTACGACGTCACGCACGTCCTGACGCAGCTCCAGCTGCTCTTCTTCAGCGCCGCGTGCTTCACGTGGCTCCAGCGCTCGGGGCTCTACCCGCCGGAGCTCCACTCGACCAACCTCGACGCCGACTGGCCGATCCGCAGCCCGCTGCGGCGTGCGTGGACTACGTCGGCCGCGGCGGTCTCCTCCCGCTCGACCGCCTTCCGCCGCGCCCTCGTCGGACGCGTCAAGCGCTTCGACCTCTACATGCGCCGGTCCTCCGGACCGTACGGTGTGATGACGAGGACGTGGACGACCGGCGTCATGATGGCGTGGGTCGCGATCCTGCTCGTCGGGTACCTCCTGCTCTACTACGTCCAGTGAGCCTGATCCTCGTCGTCGGAGCCCTGACGCTCCTCACGTCGTTCCTGTGCAGCCTCTTCGAGGCCGCGCTCTACGCGATCACCACCTCGCAGATCGAGCTCCTGAAGTCCGAGGGGGTCGCGGGCGCCGAGCGGCTCGAGGCGCTTCGCAAGGACCCCGAGGAGCCGATCGCAGCGATCCTGACGATCAACACGATCGCGCACACGGTCGGCTCGGCTTGGCTCGGCGCGATGGTCGCCGGTCAGTACGGGGGCGAGTACCCGAACGCGGTCGCGATCTTCGCGGCGATCTTCACGTTCCTCGTGCTCGCGCTGACCGAGATCGTCCCGAAGAGCATCGGCGTCCGCTACGCGAAGACGCTCGGCCCGATGGTCGCGATGCCGATCCAGTGGATGGTCTGGATCTCGTACCCGATCGCGAAGCCGTCGAAGGCGATCATGCGCTGGCTCACCGGCGGGGCCGGCGAGGAGGGGCCGACCGAGGACGAGGTCGTGCTCTTCAGCCGCCTCGCGCGCGGCGCGGGCGGCGTGCGCGAAGAAGAGCACCGCTGGGTCCGCGGCGCCCTGCGGCTCGACCGCGCGACGGCCGGCGATCTCCGCACGCCGCGGACCGTCGTCTTCTCGCTCGACGCCGACGCGACCGTCGCCGACGCGACCGCCGACCCGTCGCGCTGGAAGAACACGCGCGTGCCGGTCACCGACGGCGGCGAGCTCGACAAGGCGATCGGCCTCGTCCACCGCCGCGAGGTCTTCGGCGCCGCCATCGAGGGCCGCAAGGACGAGACGCTCCGCGACCTGATGCACCCCCTGCCCTTCGTCCCCGAGACGATGCGGGCCCACGAGCTGCTCAACAAGTTCCTCGACGAGCGCCGCCACATGGTCGCCGTCGCGGACGAGTACGGCGGCTTCGAGGGCGTCGTGACCCTGGAGGACGTCCTGGAGGAGATGCTCGGCTCCGAGATCGTCGACGAGGCCGACGAGTTCGTCGACATGCAGGAAGCGGCGCGCGAGCAGGCGGCGCGACCCGAGGAGTAGTTCGCGCGGGTGAGGCGTGGCCTCAGCGCGCGCAGTCGTTGCGGAGCACGGAGATCGTGTCCTCGTGGCGGTGGGTGCTCACCACGTCGAGATCACCGTCTCCGTCGAGGTCGCCTAGGGCGACGCGTCGCGGGAGCTCCCCGATGCAGAACTCACGGTGGCGGTCGTACGAGCCCGTGCCGTCGTTGAACAGCACGCCGGCGGTCCACGAGCCCTCGTGCGCGACGACGAGGTCGATGTCCCCGTCACCATCCACGTCCCCGCATTCCATCCAGCGTGGCACGTAGCCCGCGGTCGCGGTCGAGGAGATCGCGAAGGTGCCGGATCCGTCGTTCTCGAAGACCGTGACCGTGCCGGATGCGCTCACGGCGGCGATGTCGAGGTCGCCGTCCCCGTCCAGGTCTTCGAGGCACACGGCGCGGGGGTAGGGCGTCACGGGATACGTCTCGGCCGGGCCGAGTCCCCCGACACCGTCGTTCCGAAGGACCGCGACGGTGAATCCGGTCGCGGCCGCGACCACGACGTCCAGGTCTCCGTCCCCGTCGATGTCTCCGGAGCGGGGCGACCTGGCGCCGCCGCCTGCCAACGTCCTCGTGTAGGCGGGGAGCTCACCCGTCCCGGAGTTCATCATGACCACGACCTCACCGGAGTTCGCCTTCGTCAGGATCGCCTCGGGCGCTCCGTCCCCCGTGAGGTCGGCCATGTGCAGCGAGGTCGAGGTCCCGCCGAGGAACTCCTCGGGCGGGGCGAACTGGCGGCTTCCGAGGTTCCGCAGCACCCCGACCTCCGGCCAGTACTCGTGCGCGACGACGAGGTCGAGATCCCCGTCCCCGTCGACATCGACGACGTCGACCGCGTAGGGCGACGTGTACGACGCCATCCCGTACTGGACCGCGGGTCCGAACGTGCCGTCGGAGCGGCCGTAGTCGACGCGGATCCGCCGCAGGATGGGGGCGGCGGACACGATGTCCATCGCGCCGTCACCGTCCAGGTCCCGAACGACGACCCCGGCAGCCGGCGACGGGACTGCGATGTCCTCTCGCTCGCGGAATCGAGCCGTTCCCGAGTTCAGGAGCAGGCTGAAGCGCTCGGTCTGGCCCAGCGCCGTCAGGAGGTCGACGTCCCCGTCCCCCTCGACGTCGAACGCAGCGATCTGACCGGGGACGCCGGTGAGACGGACGGACTCGCGCGGTCCGAGGGAGCCGTCCCGTCGTCCGCGAAGGACGACGATACTCGCGTCATACCTGCACGACACCGCGACGTCCGGGGCCTCGTCGCCGTCGAGATCGGCCACCACGACCGCGCCCGGACCCTCGTCGGTCGGAAACGCTACCGAGCCGAAGAACGCGCCGTTGCCCGTGTTCGGCATCACGCTCACGGTGTTGCTCAGCAGCGCGGCGACCACGGCGTCCGGATCCCCGTCCTCGTCCATGTCTGCGACCGCGACGGAGATGGGGAAGAGGTCCGTGGGATAGAGGGCAGCGGGCTCGAACCCCTGCGGGCCGCCGAGCAGGACGGCCAGCTCGTGCGACTCGTAGCAGGCCGCGACGAGGTCGAGTTGCCCGTCGCCGTCGACGTCCTCCGAGACGATCGAGCGGGGGCTCTGTCCGACGAAGTGATCGACCCGGCTGAACACCGCGGCACCATCGTTCCAGAGGACGTTGACCTGATCGCTCCCTCGGGCGGCGACCGCGAGGTCGATGTCCCCGTCGTCGTCGAAGTCGCCCGTCGAGAAGTCCGAGGGCTGGTCGCCGGTGAACACCCGGAACGGAGCCTCGAAGACGACGCCAGAACCTGTGTTCAACAGGATGGCTGCCGCGTCACCGGTGAACGAGGTCACCGCGACGTCCAGGTCCCCGTCCCCGTCCAGGTCCGCGAGCTCGACGTCGTTGGGCGAGACGCTGGAGTCGGTCGCGATCGGGAGGTCGTACGTGCCGTCGCCCCGTCCGAGGCGCACCGAGATGGACCCGTTGTCGGCCTCGGCCGTCACGAAGTCCGTCACGCCGTCCCCGTCCATGTCGCCTGCGGCGACGGCGAAGACCCGATCCGACCCCGAAATGGCCTCGGCAGGGAACGTACCGTCCCCCGTGCACTCGAACTGGATCTCCAGCCCCGGGCTGAAATTCGACACCGCGGTCCCCGCGACGGAGTCCCGGTGCCAGTACTGGAACCGGAACGTGTCCCCGGGAGCGGCGGCGATCGACTGAGACGGCTGCGGGAGCGATCCGAGGTCGATCAAGAGCTCGACCCTCCCGATGTTGCCCGCGTTCTGAACCTCACCCGGACCGAAGAATCGCCCGATCGAGCCTCCCAGGCAGAGGCGACCCAGGCTCCCGCCGGGGAAGGCGGCATGTCCGGCATCGCGACTCACGAGGAAGAAGCCGACCGACTGCAGCGGGAGCTGCTCACAGGCGAGCGTCACGTCGTTGGTCGCAACGTCGCGGCTGCCGCTCGCGGAGAGGACCGACGGCGCGCCGGTCGAATTGGCCGGCACGGCGCAGTATGCGGTACCGAGTTGCGCGTGGGTATTCGACGCGAACGCGAGGGCTACGACGGGAAGGAGAGCAGCGCGAGGATCGAGGTTCATGGTGCGAGCATGTGGAGGGGGGGGAGGCAGAGCGGAGCGTGATCTCTCGTGCTCCGCAAGGCGCAATCCGTGCGCAGCGCGGTTCCGCCGTGGGCCACCTGTCGACCAGTGGAGCGCCGCGGAGTCGGCTACACCCACCGTGCCCCCGGCGACGGCGATTCTCGAGCAGTCGCTGGCTCGGGCGGGGCGCTCGAGATCTGGCGCCCCGCCGTTTCCCGCGTCACCGCGGCATCCCGTTCCCTGGCAGGTTCGTCGTGCCGGGTGTCGGGTTGGGGGAGACGCCGAAGCGCTGGCCGTTCCGGAAGACGCGGCGGTAGCTCTGGTCCGAGCGCAGCGCCGGGAACACGAGCTCGTGGACGACCACGTCCTCCAGGCCGCTCGGGCCGGAGAGGATCAGGGTCTCGCCGCCCGACGAGAGTCGGAAGTTCGTGTGCGTGTTGCCCTGGTCCTCGTCGTCGTCCGCCCAGAACAGCAGGTGGCCGCCCGGGGCGACGGTGACGCCGGCGGGGACCTGCCACTTGAGCGGCTCGTCGGCGTCGTCCGACAGGTGGAAGCCGCTCAGGTCGAGCGTCTCGGTCGTCGGGTTGTGGATCTCGAACCAATCCTCCAGCTGGCCGACCTCGTCGAGGATCGTCGACTGGTTGTCCGACTGGACCTCGTTGATCCAGACCCGGAAGCCGGCCATGTAGTCGCGCTCGATGAGCGCGCTCCACTCGCTGCCGTTGAACGCACGCGCGCGCAGGCGCGTCACGCCCCGGGTGAGCTGGAACGGGCCGCTGAAGGTCTGCGCCGCCGGGTTCACAGCGCCGAGGGACAGGCGCGGATCGGTCCCGTCGAGCGTGTAGTAGATCGTCGCGCCGCCGCTACCCCCGAGGTTGACGCTGCTCCCGAGCGGGTAGCGGCCCGAGGCGCGCGACACGCCGGGCGCCGACAGCGAGGGGTAGAGCTGCGGGGTCGCAGCGACCAGCTGCTGGCCGAGGACCGTGCTGCGGATCGGGAAGAAGTCGGTCAGCAGGCGGTTGCGCTCCGTCAGCCAGTCCGCCGGGGTGAACCGGCCGGGCGAGTGGAAGTAGTTGCCCCAGCGCGCGTACTCCATGACGATCGCCGGACCGACGTCGATCGCGCGGTCGTAGTACCTCGTCGCGGGGACGTTCCGCTGCGGGTTCATCGGGTCGTAGGGCGTGCCGATGGCGCGGTAGCCCTGCTCGACCCAGAGCGCTCCGCCGGCCGTCAGCGCGTGCCGCTGGTACCGGTCACCGATCAGCGTGATGTAGTCCGGGTGCTGGCGCGCGGCGGTGTGGATGAAGACGGCGCTCGCGGACGAGCCGCTCGTGATGCCCGTGCGGTCGTAGAAGCCGTCGTTGACCGCCGTCACCGCGCCGCCCCAGTACAGGGCGGCTTCCGCGTCCCAGCTCTGGAAGCGGATCCGGCCGTCCGGGTTGACGTCGGCGAAGTTCGCCGAGTTCCGGGCGTGCACCGTCGCCATCCAGTTGTTCTGCGGCCAGTCGGTGTTGCCGCAGTACCAGTTCATCAGCAGGTAGTCGACGTAGTTCGTCAGGTCGACCCGCTCGGACAGCGCGGTGTACGCGTCCATGCCGCGCCACGTCGAGCCCGGCGCGACGCCGCCCATGACGATGTCCCGCACCTCGGCCCAGATCCCCGGCGTCGCCGAGTTGACGCCGTTCGAGTTGCCCTCCAGCACGTTGCCGCGTTTGATCCAGTCGTACTGCTCGGGCTCGTTCCCGTCGAGGGCCGCCGCGAAGCGCTCGTCGGGGCGCTCGTGGAGGTTGAACACGCCCCAGTACATCCCGTTGAGGTACAGGTGGATGGAGCGGCCGTGGGGCGTCGGGTGCCCCATGTCCTCGTGGAGATCCGCGGCGAACTGGTCGCGCAGCTCCTGCGCCCGGATCTTCGTGCTCGTCCCCGCGGACCCGTTGATCGACAGCTGGTTCCCGCTGTCGACGACGAGGTAGTCGAACTCGTCCACCGGGGAGTCCGGGAAGACCTGGAAGTCGAGCTTCGTCGGCCCGTAGTCCGCGCGGAACTTCAGCGCCAGCGAGAGCTGGTTCCGCAGGACCGCGCTGGTCGAGCTACCGCCCTGGATGTTCGTCCCGCACGTGATCGTGAAGTCGGGGCCCCCGGAGGGATCGATCCACTCCAGCGAGCACGCGCGCTCCCACGCCGGATCCTCCAGCGTCGAGTTGGGGTAGATGCCGTCGCGCCCGGAGGGTGCGAGGTAGCCGAACAGGTCGTCGGAGTGCATGACGACCGAGAGCGTCGGGATCGACCGGAGGCTCTGCCGGATCTGCTGGGGCGGGAACGGCGTCGTCACGAGCGTGTCGATCCCGTACCAGGCGCCCGGCCGCGTTCCGCCGAGCGTCCAGTCGTTGCCGTTGATGTCGATCCACGAGGGCGGCAGCCCGCGCGCAGCGGCCGTCGCCGCGTCCTGTGCGACGACGGTGCCCGGGAAGATCCACGTCGCCGTGCTGATCTCGGACGGCAGGAAGCCCGGCGCGAACGCTCTCGCGCGCAGCGTCGTCGTCGACGTGATCGCGAACGGCCCTGCGTACGCCGTGTCCGTCGGAGTCGGTTCGCGGCCGTCGAGCGTGTACCGGATCGTCGCGGTCGGGCTCGGGTGGCTGAGCGTCAGGTTGAACGCGTTGTCGACCAGCCCGTGCGCGCGGGAGAGACCCACGGCCTCCAGGAGCTGGCCGCCCGGCTGGTTCGGGGCTCCCGGGGTGGGAGGATCGAAATAGGACCGCGTGAAGAAGTCCGCCTCGAACCCGTACGAGATGTCCGCGACCTGGGGCGGGTAGGTCGGCGCGAACGCCGTGATCACCGTGCCGCTCGGATTGATCAGCCCGAGATACTCGCCGCCCGCCGAGAGCCGGAAGTTCGTGTGCAATTCTGAGCCACTCACCGCCCGGTCCTTGTCGGACGCGAAGACGACGAGGTAGCTCCCCGGCGTCAGCGTCGTCGCAGGGAACGTCCACTTCGCCGGGTTCCCCGCGTCGTCCGTCAGGGTCCAACCGGTCAGATCGACGGGAGCGCCCGAAGGATTGTGGAGTTCGATCCAGTCGGAGCGGTCTCCGTCCTCGTCCATCAGCCCCGTGTCGTTGTTCGCGAGGAACTCGGTGAGGAGCGGTGTCTGGGAAAGCGACGGTGCGGCGAGTGCCAGCGCGAGAATGGAGAGAAGCGCGCGCATCGGTAGCGAGAAGGGGCTCGAGGCAGGTGAGCGGGGAGAACCGCGTAGCCAAGCACAGGATCGCTCGGCGAGAGGAGACACGCGCGGGGAAGTCGCGGCCGCCGGCCGTGCTTGTTCGATCCTTGCGTTATTCTGCATGGAATCCCTGCCCTCGCCACTGTTTTCGAATGCCCCCGGACCGGACCCTGACCTCCAGGTACGAGTGGAAGTACTTCGTACCGCCCCGGATCCTCCCGTCGATCCGGTCGATGATCCGCCCGTTCATGCGGCCGGACTCGTTCGCGCGTCGTTGGCCCGAGTACCGCTACCCGCTCGTCAGTCTCTATTTGGACGGCGAGAGCCTCGAGCTCTATCGCACGACCGTCGAGGGGCATCGCAACCGCTTCAAGCTGCGCGTGCGCGCGTACGACGACGATCCCGCGTCGCCGGTGTTCCTGGAGATCAAGAAGCGCTCGAACGTCGTCGTCAGGAAGTCGCGCGCGTGCGTCTCACGTGAAGACGCGATGAAGCTCATCCGCGGCCGACTGCCTCACCTCGAGCAGTCCGCCGCGCAGGAGTTCGCCGTTCGACTCCGCGAGATCAAGGCGCAGCCCGTGGTGCGCGTGCGCTACCAGCGCGAGGCCTACGAGTCCCAGCAGGGCGACCCCGTTCGCCTCACGATCGATACCGACATCGAGCACGCGGTGACGCGCTCCGCGGACATCGGGCTGGAGGACGGAGAGTGGCGGTCGACGCCGACCGAAGGCGCCATCGTCGAGCTCAAGTTCTCCGACCGCTGCCCGGAGTGGGCGACGCGACTCATCGACCAGCTCGAGATCTCCCGCGAGTCCATCCCGAAGTACGTGCTGTCGATGGACGACGCCCTGGCCGGCGGTCGATTCCAGTCGGCGAACGCGCTGATGGGCCCGAACTCGTTCCCCTCGCAGCGGCTCCCCGTCGCGGGCTGGCGCCGTGCCTGAGCTCTCCGGCGTCGTCGAGCAGTTCATCGGGAACGGATCCGCGTCGGGCGGCGGGCGCGAGCTCCTCGCGTCCCTGCTCATCGCGGCCTTCATCGGGCTCGGCGTCGCGTGGGTCTACCTCAAGACCCACCACGGACTCTCGTACTCGCGCGGATTCACGCAGTCGCTCGTCGTCCTGACGATGGCGGCCGCGCTCCTGATCTTCGTGATCGGGGACAGCCTCGTGACCGCGTTCGGGCTCCTCGGTGCGCTCGCGATCGTGCGCTTCCGGAACGTCCTCAAGGACACGCGCGACACGGTCTTCGTGTTCCTTGCCCTCGTCCTCGGGATGGCCGTCGGGACGCAGCGCCACGTCGTTGCGATCATCGGCGCCACGCTGCTGCTCGGCATGTCGGCGTACCTGCACTTCATGTCGTTCGGCTCCAAGGGCGACTTCGACGGCCACGTGACCTTCGCGCTCGATCGCGAGGACGGCCGCTCGGAGCTGCGCGGCGCCCTCGAACAGGTCGAGCACGTGCTCCAGGTGTTCTGCCGGCGCGTGCAGCGCATGAGCGCGCACGACTCGAACGAGGGGCTCGAGGTCGTCTCCACCGTCCGCCTCCGCGACCCGGCGCGGGGGGACGAGATGGTCCACCACCTGCGCGGCATGCCCGGGGTCCGCGAGGCCGGGCTCGTGCTCAGCGACCGTTACGCGGAGCTCTAGCCCCTCCGCCATGAGCGTCTCGAAGCAGCCCGACCCGGACTGGCCGTCGGTTCCATCGCTTCCGCGGCGGATCCGCGTCCCGCTGCGCGTTCGTCTCGCCGATCTGTGGCGCGGTCCGGGACAGTTCGCTCTGTGGGCGCTCGTCGGCGTCACCGGATTCTGGATCGCCTCAGCGCCTCCGCTCGCTCCCGCGGCGGTCGGCGTCGTGCGGAGCACCGAGCTCGCGGTCTCGTTCGAGAGGCCTGGCCGCGTCCAGGACCTCCTGGTCGGGTCGGGCTCGACGGTCTCCGCGGGCACGATCGTCGCTCGACTCGAAAGCGCGTCCCTCGACGCGCGCGTCGCGGTCGCCCAGCAGGAGGTCGCGGTCGTGCTGGCGGACGTCGCTGCGCTGTCGGCGACCCACGCGCTGCAGATCGCCGAGCGTGAGCTCACCCGGACGCGCGGCGCACGCGAGGCGGCGCTGGAGGTCAGCGCGAATCGGAGCCGCGTCCGCGACGAGGTCTGGCGGCTCGAGATCGAAGAGCGCGAGCGACGCCTCGCGATCGACGCCATCGAGGTGGAGATCGAGACGGACCTGCTCACCGCCGAGCAGATCCGCGTCCAGGCCGGCCGGTTCGACATGCTCGTGGGGGACGGGTTCGCGCGCCAGGCGGACGTGCAGGACCGCCAGCTCGCCGAGCAGACGCTGCTCGGTCGCGTCGAGGCGAACCAGAGGCTGATCGAAGCGACGCGCGCCGAGGTCGACGTCGCGGCGGCGAGCCTCGCGAGCGCGCGCGAGATCCTGGAGGGGCTCGGCGCGCCCCCGTCCAACGTCGCCGCTCGACGGGACGTCGAGACGGCGGCACACGAAGCCGCTCTCGCCGCCATCGACGCGCTCCAGAGCCGCGTGGACGCGCGGCGACTGGAGGTCTCGGTCCTCAGGAGCGAGCGCGAGGCGTTGATCCTCAGGGCGCCGATCGACGGTCGCATCGCGAGCGTCAACGCCTATCCCGGCCAGCCGATCGTCGCGGGCGCGTCCGTCGTCGTGATCCAGGCCATGCTCCCACGCGACGTCGCGGTGTACCTCCCGGAGCCGACGAGCGGAGAGCTCGAGACGCCGCAGACGATCCTGCTCTCGCGTCTGTCCGCGCCGGAGGTCGCCGTCGAGGCGGAGGTGCTGGGCCTCGGGCGCGGCGTCGAGCAGCTCCCCGTGCGACTGTGGCCGAGCCCGAACCTCCCGCAGTTCGGACGCGTGCTGCTGGTGCGTCCGCCGGACGAGCTGGGCCTGATCCCGGGCGAGGTCGTCGGCGCGACGATCCCGCCGGGCGCGTAGTCCGCGCTACCGCGGCCCGAACCAGTCGGAGGGGAGTTCGAGGATCGCGGTGAACGTCGGCCCACGGTCGTCGTTGTCAGCGACCAGCAGCACGGTTCGCTCGCCGATCCAGCACAGCCCTTCCCAGCGTCGCGAACCGATCCCGAACGCCTCCAGGTCGAGCGGTGTTCCGACGGGACTCCCGTCGCTCCCGAGACGCAGCAGGTACGGACGTCGGTCGTCCTTCCCGCGACGGACGGCTGCGATCACGATGTAGCCCCACGAACGATCGGGGAGCCGGATCCACTCGATCCCCGGCACGCGGACGTAGTGGTGCTTGCGACCGGTCTCGATCGGCCGCTCGTCCGGAAGCGTCGCCGCGAAGTGCGCAGCGAGCCGCTCCTGTGAAACCTCGACCGGGACGGCGCCGCGCAGCTCGACGCGCCAGCGCTCCTCGAGCGCCCGCCCCGAGAGGTAGTGCTCCAGGAGCCGTACCGGCTGCCCCTTGCCGCCCTGCTGCGCGACGACGAGCCGCCAGCCGTCCCCGTCGTCCCGGCTCGCGAGCCCCTCGGGACCGACGCTCGTGCCGTCGACCTTCACCTCCTTCATCGCAGCCGGCAGTTCGACGAGGGTGCCCTTGCGATCGAGGATCCGTCCCGACGACTCCGACAGGACGAGCACGGTCTCGCCCGCGAGCGCGATGTCCTCCAGCTGGCGCGCGTGCTTCTCGTTCGCGCTCATCTCGATCCTCACGAGTCGCGCTTCGCCCAGGACGTGTTCCCCGGGCTCGGAGCCGAAGTCGCTCGACGTGAACCATGCGCGCGCGCTGCCCTCGTGATCGCCGACGAAATAGAGCGTCCCGTCGTGATGGGCGACGCCAGAGACCTCGACGAGGCGCGGCTCCGCGAGCGAGGGACCCGCGGCGGAGGGAATCGGGGCGGGGAGGACCGTGACGGCGAAGAGGATCAGCATCGAAGGCTCTGCGGCTCCCAGGAGCCTACCGCGAGTCGTCGGACTCCTCGGCCCTCGGCATCTCGCGTGCACCGATCAGGCGCAGTTCGATCGACTGCTCGGGCGCGTTCGGTCTCTTCGCGTCGAGGCCGACGATCCCCGCGGTCAGATGGAACGGCTCCGCCGCTCGCGTCGCGTACAGGACCAGGTCGAGCGCGGGCTCGCCGTTGGCGAGGACGCGGGCGGGGAACCGCACGCCCTCCATCGGTGGGACCCCGTCGATCGGGAGGGTGACCCCCGTGATCGACTCGCTCTCCGCCTCCAGCTCCAGCCGCAAGCCGCCGCGCAGGACGATGCTGAGGAGGCCGGGCGCGTCCACGACCTCGCGGAGGATCCGGCTCAGCTCCCTGTGGTCCTGGACGCCGTCGAAGAACATGAGCAGGGCCACCTCCGGTCGCGCATGCGCAGCGGCTCGGCCGTCTGCCAGTTCCTCTGGATCCGGCCACGACCCTCCGCGCAGCTCCTCGTACGCGGCATCGATCTCCAGTCCCGGTCCGATCGTGAAGTCGAGCCCAGGCGTGAGCTCGGTGATCCTCACGGCTCGCGGTGGCCCGGGCGTCCGACCGCTCTCCGGGACCTCGACCAGCACGTAGGCCCACGCGATGAAGAAGTCGACGTCCCGCGACCCGTCGTCCGACGGGACGGTGGCCTGCGCGATCGCGTACCGACGCGTCTCAGGGACGTGGACCCGGACGTACCACGTTCGCACGTCGTCTCCGTCGACGTGGCGCAGCTCGAAGATGGCCTCCGATCGATGCCCGCCGACGCTCCCGGAGACGCCGCGGTGACCCGCGAGCAGCTCCTGGGTCCAGTCGATCGGTCGCGAAGGGAACGGCGCGTCAATCGGGAGGCCGGCTCGCCAGCCCTCGGGGATCCCCGTATGGGGAGGGGCGATCTCCTCGGGCGGCACGTGCGTCGGCGGCGCGGTGCACGCCGCGCACAAGGACAGCGCGGCGAGAGAACGTCGGCTCGGCGTCATGCACGAATCGTATCGACCACGTTTGGTCGCTCGGGACACGCGGGGATCGGTGCGACGATTGGGCTTGACGACTCGAATGGCAACGCCGAGAGTGGCTCCGTGCTCAGCGACGCAAGTCCCCGCTTCGCGGCTCGGTCCTCGACCGTGCTCCTCGCCACCGAGCGTCGGCCCCTCGCGCCGACCTCGTACGGCTGATCGGTCTGAGCGAGAGTGGCGGCGTGTCCGAATCGCGCGTCTGGGGTCGACCGACCCGACGCGCCCTCCACCCCAAGCCTTTTCGACCGCCCCGCTCCGTGCACCGCTCCAGAACACGTCCGGAGGGCGCGTCGGGAAGGACCGATCGATGACTGACTCGCGGAGTGCGCCGGAAGAACCGGCGCCCGAGCCGTCGGAGGACGCTGCGCCCAAGGGCAGCGACCGCCGCACGTTCCTCAAGGCCGGCCTCGCTGCAGCGGGCGCCGGACTGGGCGCGGAAGCGCTCGCGTCGCCGAAGAAGGAAGGCGTCCGCGACGACCTCTTCATGCCCGAGGAGCACTGGCGCGACCGGATGGAGGCGCCGGACGACGGCAAGCGCTACGGCTGGATCGTCGACACGCGCCGCTGCTTCGGTTGCCACGCCTGCGAGGTCGCCTGCAAGGCGGAGAACGACGTCCCGCTGGGGAACTTCATCCGCCAGACGATCTACCACGACACCCAGCGCAAGAGCGGACAGCAGGCGCGCGTCATGATCCCCATGGCGTGCCAGCACTGCGAGGACGCGCCGTGCATCAAGGCGTGCCCGTGCGGCGCGCTGCACAAGGGCGAGGGCGGCTCGGTCCAGGTCAACTACGACAAGTGCTCCGGCCATGCGACCTGCAAGGAGGCCTGCCCGTACGGCGCGATCTACATCGACCCGGTCGCGAACCAGGCGGTGAAGTGCCACAACTGCACGCACCGCCTGGAGCACGACATGGAGCCCGCGTGCGTGTCGACGTGCCCGAGCGAGTCGCTGACCTTCGGCGACCTGAACGACCCCGACTCGAAGGTCTCGAAGCTCAAGGCCGAGCTGGAGGCCGAGGGCGCGCTGGAGCGCATTCGCGAGGACAAGGGCACCGAGCCGCGCACCTGGTACGCGACGGGGGAGGAGCACCCGACGTCGTCCTGGGAGTCGAAGGTCCCCGGTGAGGGCCAGAGCTACCACCCCGACGCCTACTCGGTCTACGAGTGGGGCCAGGACACGCCGCCCCACGAGCGCATCGAACACCCGGCCGAAGAGCGCCGGACGGAGTCCTGACATGACGTCCATCGAGCCCGACGTCGTGTCCTCCGAGATGCGCACCGCGACCGGCCCCGTCTCGACGCGGCGCCGGTTCCTCAAGCTCGGCGCCCTGCTCTCCGCTGGCGTGGCGGGCTGCAGCTCGTCGAAGAAGGCGAACGAACCGCTGGTCGACCCGGCCGACGAGTCGGTCAACGAGTGGAAGGACCGACCGCCCACCGTCCAGGAGAGCCTCGGCGTGTGGAAGAAGGGCGTCGGCGTGCCGTACGAGGCCAGCGCGCCCGGCGTGTGCGCGCTCCCCGGTCCCGGCCGCAAGCAGCGCTTCCCCGACCCCGAGAAGTACGCGGACGTCGAGACCGTGCACTCGATGTGCCAGCTCTGCTCGACCGTCTGCGGGATCACCGGCATCGTCAAGGACGGCCGGATCATCAAGGTCGAGGGCAACCCCGCCGATCCGAACTCGCG
The DNA here is from genome assembly GCA_038757895.1 of Planctomycetota bacterium. Lineage (GTDB taxonomy): Bacteria > Planctomycetota > UBA1135 > UBA1135 > Saltatorellus. Next base: position 31,328 of record JBCDGE010000011.1, read on the forward strand.
CGGCAAGCTCTGCGCCCGCGGCCAGGCGGCGCTCAACCACCAGTACCACCCCGAGCGGCTGCTCTATCCGCTGAAGCGCGTCGGACCGCGCGGCAGCGGCAAGTGGAAGCGGATCACCTGGGACGAGGCGTACGACGAGGTCGCCGCCAAGCTCCGCGAGGTGCAGCTCTCCGGCAAGCCCGAGGAATTCGCGTTCCACCAGGGTCGGAGCCGGACGAAGGACGCCGTCGCGAACTTCCTGCGCGCGTTCGGGACCAACACGCACCTGAACCACCGGGGGCTCTGCTCGGCCGCGCGCCGCGCCGCGAACCTCACGTCGCTCTTCGAGTCCGACTGGGACCTCGGCGACTACCCGAACTCGAAGTACATCCTGAACTTCGGCTCGAACATGTTCGAGGCGCACCAGGGACACGTCGCGGGCGCCCAGCGCGTCCAGCGCGGTCGCTTCGAGAACGGCGCGAAGTTCGTGACCTTCGACGTGCGTATGTCGAACACGGCCGGGAACTCGGACGAGTTCTTCATGCCGTCGCCGGGCACGGACGGCGCGGTCGCGCTCGGGATGGCGCACACGATCCTCTCCGAGGACCTCTACGACGCCGAGTTCCTGGAGGAGTGGACGAACGTCTCGATCGACGACCTCAAGTCCGAGATGCGGGAGTACACGCCGGAGTGGGCCGAGAGCGTCTCCACGGTGCCGGCCGAAGACATCGCGCGGATCGCGCGTGAGTTTGCGGCGGCCGCTCCGCAGGCGACGACGATGTGCAACCGCGGCTCCTCCGCGCACGTCAACGGGTACTGGAACGACCGCGCGATCGTGCTTCTGAACGCGCTCGTCGGGAGCGTCGGCAAGCCCGGCGGGTTCTGCTGGATGTTCACCGGCGGCTACGACAAGAAGCGCTTCCCGTCGCCGAAGGGACCGAGCAAGCCGAAGACGCCGTCGATCCTCGCCGATCCCCCGGAGTTCGCCCTCTCGAACGTGTGGAACACGATGAAGGTGGGGGAGATCGTCTACTGGTACCTGAAGACGAAGCGCGCGCGGATCCAGGTGTACATGACGTACAACATCGATTCGCCGCTCACGTGGCCCGAGACCGAGGTGACGCGCTCGGTCATGCTCGACGAGGAGGCGATCGGCTACCACGTCTGCATCAATCCGTTCTTCAACGAGACGGCATCGATGGCCGACCTGGTCCTGCCCTGGACCACCTACATGGAGCGCTGGGACGTCGACGCCCGGGGCGCCTACAACCTGAAGCCGTACCTCTCCATGCGTCGCCCGATGGTCGACGCGCTCGGTGAGGCCAAGGACGTCCGCGAGATCTTCCCCGAGATCGCGCGGCGCGTCGGAGGGTCGATGGCGGCCGCGTATCCGATGCAGGACATGCCCGAGTACATGGCCGAGTGGGTCAAGAACGTCCCGGTCGCCGAGGACGCCGACGAGACGCCCATGCAGTACATGGAGCGCGTCGGTGCCTACGAGGATCCGGACCAGAGGCCCTACTACACGCCGTACCTCAAGCCCCTCACCGAGGCCGACCTCGAGGGTGCCGTGCTCGACGAGGAGACCGGGATCTGGACGAAGGACGGCAAGGGCGTCGGTATCGAACGCGAGGGCGGAGCGGTCCTCGGCTTTCGAACCCCGAGCCGAAGGTTCGAGATCTACTCCGAATTCGTCCAGCGGACGGGCCGGAACCAGGACACGAAAGACCTGACCGCCCTCGCGAACTCGAAGGGCAAGAACCGTCCGGCGTACCACAAAGGCAATGAGTACGACATCTACCCCTGGCCGAAGTACTCGCCGATCGACGAGCACCAGGACATGGGGGACGACCAGCTCGTGATGACGTCCTTCAAGTGGAACGTCCACAACCACGGGCGGACCGCCAACCTCAAGTGGTGCTCCGAGATCGTCCACTCGAACCCGGCGTGGATCCACCCGGACACGGCGAAGCGGATGGGCCTGAAGGACGGTGACTTCGTCGAGCTGACCGGGCACCGATCGCTCTACCTCGCCAAGCTCACCCCGAACCTCGGACTCGGCAGCGGCGAGATCGAGAAGCGCTTGCGGATCGCCGTTTGGGTGACGCCCGCTGTCCACCCGCGCGCACTGGCGATCTCGAACTCGCTCGGGCACTGGGAGTACACCAGCGTCGCCAAGGCCAAGAAGGGGAATCAGTCCGTCGGCGGCGAGTCCGCCGGCATGGACCGCGCGGGTTTCCGCGACCCGGATTGGGAGCGGAACATGTGGTGGGAGGATCGCTCCGGGGGCGACCCGAAGAAGTGGGTCAAGAACCGCGGTAACGGCTGGGTGCAGAACACGGTTCTGCCGATCGCCGCCGACCCGATCTCCGGCCAGCAGGCCTTCCACAGTACGGTCGTCACCGTCCGCAAGATCACGTGAACGAGGCCGAGTCGCTCGCAGCCGTCGCGCGGCTCTTCGGCGACCTGCTCCTCGCGGAGCTGGACGAGACGCGGCTCCAGGGTCTCCTGGAGCCGCGTGCTCGTGTGGCACTCGCGGCGCTCGGGATCGACGTTCCCGAGGTGAGGGACGGAGGCCTCGACGAGCTCGCCGCCGACTACCACGCGGCGTTCCTCCAGCCGCGCGGCGGCGGCGCGCCGCCCGTCGGGTCGCTCTGGACCGAGGGGCGCTACGAGGGCGCACTGACGGTGCGGCTCCGGGAGCTCGCGAAGAGCGCCGCACTGGAGGTCGACCCCGACGCCGTGCGCGACGCCCCGGTCGACCACCTAGGCAACGTCCTGCACCTCTGGGCGGCGTGTATCGACCGCGCCCCGTGGGTCTCGAACGAACTCGCCGCCGAGCACCTGGCCTGGGCGGATGCGCCGCTGGCCCGCGTCGAGGACGCTGGGGGCTTCTACGGAGGGCTCGCCGGCGCGCTTCGGGCGTTCCTGAACGAGCTGAGCGTCACGCGGATCCCGACGGGATCCTGAGGCTCACTCCATTCGCCCGTCACTCCATGGCATGGTCGAGCGCGTCCCGCACGACGTGCAGGACGTGATCGTCGGCGAGGCTGAAGATCATGTGGCGCCCGTCCCTGCGGCGCGCCACGAGCCCGGCGGTCTCCAGGAGCTTCATCCGATGGGAGACCGTCGAGAGCGGCTCGTCGAAGGTCGCCGCGATCTCGCTCCCGCACGCCTCCCCCTCGGCGAGGAGCTCCAGCGTCCGCAGGCGGCGCTCGTCGGCCAGGGCCTTGAAGAGCGAGACCGCGCCCCGGAACGCCTCGTCCGGGCGGTTGGACTGCGGACGCGCCGCGTGATCGTGCGGGTCCCAGCCGTAGGCTGTCTTCGTGCTCTCCTCTTCTGCCATCGCTTCGAGCGATGATCGCGGATCGAGATCTTGCATCGCTAGCAGCGATGATCGGCCATCGATGGCGGCCGGGGAAGCCGAAACCCGCGATCCAGTGACCACCGACCCCGAGGACCCCGAAACGCGATCCGCGTCCCAGCCCGATGCGGACGGGGCGGCCTACGACGCCTACCTCGATGCTCTCGAGGTCGGCCGGGCGGTCGACGTGGACAGCTTCCTGCGGGACTTTCCCGGAACGAGCCCCGACCTCCGGTCCCGGCTCATCCGGCTCTCACGCCGCTTCGGTCGTGGTCGGGAGCGTCCGACCGACATCGGAGGCCTTCAGATCCTCGGGGTCCTCGGCAGCGGCGGGATGGGCGAGGTCTTCGAGGCGCGGGACGATGCCCTGGAGCGCATCGTGGCCGTCAAGGTCCTCACGCCTGCCTTCGCCGCCGACCCCTCGCGCATCGCGCGCTTCGAGCGCGAGGCCCGGATCCTCGCGGCGCTCGACCACCCGAACGTGGCGACGATCCACGCTCTTGGGCGCTCGGCCGGCGTGCCGCCCCACATCGTGATGGAGCGCGTCGAGGGCACCGACGTCGCGCGTGCTCTGGAGGGAGGCGCGATGGGCTGGCGCGACGCCCTCGACGTCTGCGAGCAGATCGCCCGCGCGCTCGCGGCCGCGCACGAGCGCGGCATCGTGCACAGGGACCTGAAGCCGAGCAACGTGATGCTGCGCTCCGACGGGGTCGTCAAGGTGCTCGACTTCGGCCTCGCCGAGCGCCTCGACCAGCGTTCGCGGGACGGCGCGCGCCCCGGCCAGCACGTCGTCGGGACACCGGGCTACATGAGCCCGGAGCAGGCGCGCGGCGAGCCCGCGGACGAGCGGTCGGACGTCTGGTCGTTCGGCTGCATCCTGTACGAGTGCCTCACGGGGTCACGGCTCGGCGGCCGCGGCCTGGCGGGTCGGGCTGGAGGCGGCGAGCGCGCCTGGTCGGACGAGGTGCCGCCCCCGCTCACGAAGCTCGTCGAGCGCTGCCTCGCGCTGGACGCCGCGGAGCGCCCGCGCGACGGCGCCGCGCTCGTCGGCGCGATCCAGGCGCTGCGCGTCGGCGTCTCGCCCCAGCGCGGCACGCTCCCGCCGCTGCCGCTCCGCCGGACGCGGTTCATCGGCCGCGAGGCGGAGCGCCGGCTGGTGTCCGACGCAGTCGAGAGCGGCGTGCTCGTGACCCTCGTCGGCCCGGGGGGCGCCGGCAAGAGCCGCCTCGCCCTGGAGGTGGCGGGGGAGAAGGTGCCCGTGGCCTGGGCCGAGCTCGCGTCGGGCGGTGCGGCGGACGTCGCGCCCTCGCTCCTGAAGGCGATCGGTGATCCGCCCGGCGTTGCCGACGATCCGCTCGACGACGTCCGGGCGGGCTTCGCTGCGCACGAGTCTCTGCTGGTCGTCGTCGACAACTGCGAGCACGTTCTCGCGTCCGCGGCGGATGCGATCGCGGCGATCCTCGCCTCGGCTCCGGGCGTGCGAGTCCTCGCGACGAGCCGCGAGCCGCTCGGGCTCCAGGACGAGCGCGTCGTGCGCGTCGAGCCGCTGTCCGTCCCCGAGGCCACGCCGGAGACCGCCGAGGGCGTCCTCGCGTGCGACGCGGTCGCGCTCTTCGTGGAGCGCGCGCTCGCCGCGGGGAGCCCGCCGCTCACGGGTCCGACCGGGGCCGTGACGGACGAGCTCGCGGCCGCCGCCGAGCTCTGCCGCCGGCTCGACGGTCTCCCGCTCGCCATCGAGCTCGCCGCGGCGCGCGCGGCGTCGATCGGGACCGAACAGCTCGCCCGCCGGCTCGACGACCGCCACGCGCTTCTGCGCAGCGACACGCGCGACGGGCTCGCGCACCACCGCAGCATCTCCGCGCTCGTCGACTGGAGCCACGACCTCCTGAGCGGCTCGGAGCGGATCCTGCTGCGTCGCCTGTCGGTCTTCGCGGGCGGCTGGACGCTCGCTTCCGCCGAGGCGGTCGCGGCGGCTCCGGGCCTCGATGGTCTCGAGCGCGAGGACGTGCTCGTCACCCTGTCCCGGCTCACGAGTCGGTCGATGGTCACGCGGGACGCGGCGACCGCCGGCCGCTGGCGGTTCCTGGAGACGCTGCGGGACTACGCGCGCGGTCGGCTGGAGACGCGGCCCGAGCGCGACGCCGTCCTCGACGCCCACGCCACGCGATTCCTCGACCTCGCCGAGCGCGCGACCGAGGAGAGCTTCGGCGACGGGCGCCTCGCCGCGTTCCTGGAGCTGGAGAGCGAGCTCGCCGACCTGCGCGTGGCGGCGGCGTACGCGCTGACGCGCCCCGGGCTCGCGCCGCGCGCGTACGCCCTCGCCGGTGGACTCGTCGAGTTCTGGATCTCGCGCGGTCTCTTCCGCGAGGGGCAACGGATGATCGAGGACGCGTTCGCGTCGGGCGCGGAGGTCGACGACTCGGCGCGCGCCTTCCTCCACCTCTCCTACGGCACGGTCCTCCACCGCCGCGGCCGCTACGAAGAGGCACGGGCGACGTTCGACACGTCGCTGGAGATCGCGCTGGAGACCGGCGATCGTTCGGCCGAGTCGCGCGCGCGGCGGAACATCGGCTTCCTCGTGCTCCACCAGCGCGAGCTGGAGGAGGCGCGGACGTGGTTCGAGGCCGCTCTGGCGATCGACCGGCCGATGGGCGACCCGCGACGGATCGCGAACCTCCTGAACGACCTGGGGGTGCTCGCGGTCTACCAGGCCCGCTACGCCGACGCGGTCGAGTTCTACACGGAGAGCCTCGCGATGCGCCGCGCCTCGCGGGACGCGTGGGGCATCGCCGGGTCGCTCGGCAACCTCGGGGAGGCGAACCATCGCCTCGGCGACTTCGAGATCGCGCGCGGCCAGCTCGCCGAGAGCCTCGCCGGCTTCCGCGACGTCGGCGACCTGCGTAGCGCCGCGGAGTCGTTCGAGATGTCGGCGGCGCTGGAGGTCTCCGTGGGCGACCTGGAGCGCGCGACCCGCCTGTCGGGCGCCGCCGAGGGACTGCGCGAGCGCTTCGGCTTCCCGATCCCGACCGTCGAGGCGGGCCCGTACGCGGAGGACGTCCGGCAGATGCGTGAGGGCCTCGGCGACGCGCGCTACGACGCGCTTCGGCTGGAGGGCAAGGCGCTTTCGATCGACGCGGCGCTCAACCTCGCGCTCGGCAAGGACTGACGCGCCCGCTCAGAGTCTGTTGCCCCACCCGCGAACGCGGGTGCGCTGTTCGCGTGGGCCATTGCGGCCCACGCTCTCAACCGCCGCGCTCGTACAGCTCGAACGCGCGTCGGAAGCGCTCCAGCGCGCGGAGACGTGCCTTGCCCGCCGTGTCCGTCGAGAGGCCGAGCGACTCGGCGATCTCACCGATCGACGCGCCGGTCCGCTCCAGCGCGAGGATCTCCTGGTCGCGGGGGAGGAGGGTCGAGAGCGCCTGCATCGCGACGTCGATCTGGTCCCGGCGCTCCGCGAAGGTCAGCGGGCCCGTGCGGGAGCTGATCGGCTCGACGCCGCGGGTCGTCCCGGTCTCCGGGCCCGCGAGGCTCACCCGCAGCAGGTGGCCGGCGTTGCGGCGCGCCGCGTTCCAGTAGGACCGACGGTCGTTGAGGTAGTTCCGGACGATCGTCGCGACCCAGCCGTCGAACGCGTCGTCGCCGCGCCACTCGAATCCGCCGCCGCTCTCCAGGAGCCGCAGCGTCGAACCCTGGGCGAGGTCGTCGATCGTCTCCAGCCGCAGCAGCGAGCCCGCGTAGCGCCGGATCAGCGCCTCGACGAGCCCCGCGCGCGCCAGGACGAGCTCTTCGAGGTCCGGGGGAGTTTCCATCGCCGGCCCCATCGTGCTCCGTCGCGCTCGCCGCGCCAACGGCGGGCACAGCGTTCTCGGACACCCCCCCGCGGCGCGGCAGCTTCAGATCAGTGGTACGTCGCCCTCTGCTCCCGGCGGACGCCGTCCCGGTCTGCCTCCGAGACGACCAGCGGGACCGCCGAATCGTCGCACGCGCCGATCCGCTCGAAGTTGTGCCGCGCCTGACGCAGGGTGATGTGGTTCGGGCCGGACACGACGTCGAGCTGGTCGAGGTCCTGGCCGTCGTCCTCCCAGTAACACACGGGACAGACCTCGAACGCGCCGCGCTCGCGGAGCGTGTAGTAGTCGCAGCAGGGGCACTGCGCCCGTCCCTCCTGGACCTTCACGCGCCCGCGGCGTCGCCCTCGATCTCGACGCCGTTCGCCTGGAACGCGGCCGCGAGCGGGCGCAGGTGCCGCTCGTAGGGCTTCCATCGTCCGACAGCGCTCGCGTACAGCGGCCTGCGCACCTGGGTCGAGCTGGCGGAGTTGACGCGCCGCTCGGTCTCGTGGAACCGCAGGCAGGCGTCGCTCCACTCCAGTCCGACGGCGTCGAGGAGCCGGCGCGTCTCGCCCTCCTGGTCCGCAACGATCGCCTCGTAGTCGACCTCGACGAGCGCCTCGGGCAGCACCTGTCGCCAGTGCTCCATGAGCCGCTCGGTCTCCGCGTACACGGCCGCGATGTCGTCGAGCGCGTAGGTGTAGGGGACGTTCGAGGTGAAGAGCGTCCGGTAGCAGCCGAACCCGCAGTCCATCGGGCGTCGGCGTACGTAGACGAAGCGGGCGTTCGGCAGCGCGCGGCGCAGCGTGCCGAGGTGGACGAAGTTCGTCAGGAACTTGTCGACGACGCGCTTGGCGTCCGGCTCGCGGCGCTCCAGCGAGTTGGCGTACGCGCGCCCGATCGACGCGATGTCGGCGTCGCCGAGCGCTGCGATCGCGCGGACGCGGAAGCGCGGGTCGGTCGCGTACGGCTGCATCGTCCGGACGAGGTCGGGGACCTCGCCGACGCCCGCGGCGTCGGGGTGGCTCGCGAGGATCTGCTCGACGAGCGTCGAGCCCGACCGGGGCATGCCCACGATGAGGATCGGCGCCGCGTCGGACGCGCCGGGGAGGGGCCCGCGCTGAACGAGGTCGGCGGTCTGGTGGGCGATCGTGTCCTCGAAGAGCGACCGGACGTCGTCGATGCGGAACGGCGCGCCGGCGCGGTGGTGGCGATTGCCGCGCTCGAAGTGCGCGAACGCCTCGTCGACGTCGCCGATCTGGTCGTACGCCGCCGCGACCGCGAAGTAGAGCGCCGTCTTGCGCTCGTCGCGACGGGGGACCTTCTCCAGCAGCGCGCGCATCGCCGTGAGGTCGGGGTCGTCCGGATCGTCGAACGTCTTCAGGCCCGCGAGGTTGCGCCATGCCGACGCGTAGTCGGGGGCCAGCTCGACGGCGCGCCGGAACTCCTCCCGCGCCTCGTCGAGGTGCCCGGCGAACTTCAGGAGCGCGCCGTGGTTGTTCCGGCACTGGGCGTCGTCGGGGTTCGCCTCCACGACGGCCGCGGACACGCGCAGCGCGTCGGCGGCGCGCCCCTGGTTCTCCAGCGCGGCGATGAGGTTCGCCGAGAGGCGCGGGTGCCGCGGGTGCTTCGTGAGCGCCTTGCGCAGGACCTGCTCGGCCCTCTCGAACTGGCCCTTCTGGATGCGGTCGTACGAGGCCTTGAGCGCCTGCTCGACGTCCGGCGGGCTGCTCGCGGTGGCGGCGGCGCCCCCGGTTCCCGCCTTCGAGGCGGCGGGCGCGGCTCCCTGGCGGCGCCGCTCCTGCTCACGCTTCTTGCGCTGGCGCTTCGCGCGATTCGTCCGGTTGCTCATGGCGCGCGGAACGTACCACGCAGCGAACGGCCCGGGGGGGCCTCAGCGGAACGTGAACGCCTGGCCGAGCGAGACCGAGAAGAGCGGGTCGTACGTGTTGCCCTCGAAGTCGTCGAGGGGGAACGACAGGTCGACGCGCCCGATGCCCGCGCCCAGCAGCGAGTCCGAGCCGATGCGGAGGCCGATCCCGACCGAGCGGAGCGGCCGTCCGAGGCTCTCGTCGCGGTCGGCGATCCAGCCGAAGTCGGTGAACACGGCGGCGCCCAGCTCGAAGGAGCCGACACGCACGCCGAGGTCGATCCGGTCCTCCAGGTTGATCGTCAGGACGCGCTCGCCGGTGAACTCGCGGCGCGGGTAGCCGCGCAGGCCGTTGCCCTCGCCGAGGAGGAACTGGACGGGGAGGTCCTGGGTCTCCTCCGCTTCGATGTATCGCGTCGCCAGGGCGATCGTCTGTCGCCAGTACGACGTGTCGTAGGCACGCAGGTCTCCGTTGATCGACCAGCCGACGGCCTCCTCTCCCTCCAGGCGCACGGCCCCGCCCGCTGCAGCGCGGAAGAGCCGATGCTCGCCGAGGCCGAAGCTCAGGTCGACCGCGCCCGAACCGGTCGGCTGCACGACCTCGTCGAACCCGATCTCGTCGCGGTACGTGCCGCCGAGCTCCACGCGGGCGGTGGTGCCGAGCTGGATGTCCTGGACGAAGTCGATCGTGTCGAAGCCCCGCGCCTTCCGGAAGTCCGAGATCGAGGTCCAGCGGAACGTCCCGCCGACGAAGAGCGTCCGCGTGTCGCCGGGGATGCGTATCGTTGGAACGGCGGGCCCGATCCCCGCTCCGTACCTGCGGTCGAGGTAGCTCGTCGTGATGCCGCCCGTCACGAACTTGCTCGGCGTCCCCGATCGCCACACGGTGTTGGCGGCGAGGCGTTCATCCTCGAACGGAATGAGCGCGACCCGGTCGCTCAGGAAGAAGTAGTCGCGCCCCGCTTCCGCGAAGCCGCCCGACACGCCCCAGCCGAACCGGTCCTCCAGATAGCGGAAGGGACGGTCGAAGCGCAGGCTCGCAAAGTCCCCGTCGTCCGTCCGGCCGATCTCGGCGTTCATCGTCGTCCAGGTGCCCAGGAAGTACCGGTCGCGGTAGGAGACCGAGCCGCGGAACTCGTCCTGGTCGTTCTCGAAGAACCCGAACCGGATGCGGTCGCCGGTCCCGAAGAGGTTCGACTCGGAGAGCGAGACGCCGCCGCTCGCGATGTCCCCGACGACGCCGACGCTGGCGCCGCCCGAGAGCGTCAGGCGGTCCCGCGTGCGAATCTCCAGGTCGCGCACCGCCAGGTCGTCGGTCTCGAGCAGGCGAACCCGGACCTCCCCGAACAGGCCCGTCGCGCGCAGGTTGCGCTCCAGCTCGGCGGCGAGGCGCTCGGTGACAGGCTCGCCCTCGTCGAACCAGATCTCCCGCCGGATGACGGACTCGCGCGTCGTCCAGTGGGTCCAGTTCGCGAGGCGCGCGAGGAAGGACTCGTCCGCGACCTCCTGGCTGTAGATGTTCGACCGCCCGATGTCGATCCGCCCGAGCGTCCACGACAGCTCCGCCTCGAACTCCTCGTCCGCCGTGCCGTCGCTCGTCTGCGCGACGGCGGCCGCCGGCGCGGCGGGGGAAGGAGCGAGTGGAGCGGAGAAAGCGAGGGCCGGACCGAGGGAGGCGCCAACCAGTAGGGATGCGAGTCCCACGCCGGCGAGCATAGCCCGCCGGCGCTTCGTCGCGCGTCACGCTCGGGACCGCGGCCGGCGGCGCGCTTCTCGTCCCGGGACTCGATGCCATGGGCCGCTTCCAGGAGCGGCCCACGCCATCTGGCCCGACCTATTCATGCCTGATCACGTCGAGCACGCGCAACGACGGCCCTCGCGGCGTCAGACGGCTCGCTCCGCGAGCCGCCGGCTTCGCCGGCTCCCTGCCAGCGTGCTCAGCGGCGCTCGCGCCGCCTCCGCGCGCTTCGGTCGCCTTCCTTGCGAGGGACGCCGTTTCACGCACTCGACGCGGTCATTCATGAATAGGCCGGGCTAGTGCGCCCCGCCGAGCTCCTGCATCAGCCCGAGCAGGAGCGCCGAGTGGATGAGAGCTCCCGTGCCGAGGGCCTCCAGGTCGGTCTCGAGGTGGCCGGTCGCGCCGAAGCTCTCGGACGCCCGCTGGAGGAAGTAGCCGTCCCCCGAGATCCGGTACGCGTACGTCCAGACCGTCATGGGAGTCTCGTAGTCCGTGTTGGTCGTCCCGTAGCCCGCGTTCGGCGGGAGGCTGGCGCAGAAGTCGGGGACGGACATGTCGCTCATCCCGACCCCCACGACCTTGCGCTGGCCTCCGAAGGCCGGGTCCCAGAACGGCATCTCCAGGGTCGAGCGAGCCGCGTCGACGATCGTGTCACCGAGCGTCGCGTGGATCGACGCGTCCACGTCTTCGAACACCGACGTGCGCATGGACTCCAGCGCGTTGACCGTGAACGAGAGCTCGAAGGACTGCCGGGTCCGGTAGATGCCGTTCATGTTCTTGTTCACGCGGATCGCCGTGATGTTGCCGGTGCAGGTCGACTGCCCCTCCCGCACGACGCGCGCGACCTCGGCGAACCAGGGCCGCAGTCGACCCCGGAAGGCGTCGTCCGCGGCAGCGTAGGCGCCCGCCGCCGCGTGGAGACCCCACCCCTCGCCGCGGCCGTACTCGATCCCGGTGCCCGGGTGCTCGAGCACGCGCTGCTGCCGGAACTTGAGCGACAGCCCCGGGACGTAGCCGTAGTTGCCGCTGTACGTCTCGTGGTGCGTCATGCGGAACAGCTCGGCGGCCTGGCGGAGCTGTGCCTTCGCGAGCGAGTCGTTGCCCAGCCACTGCAGCACGTAGAGGTCCGCGGTGAAGCGGATCAGGTGCTGCAGGTCGTGCGGCATGAAGCCCCGCAGGTCGTTCTCGTAGCCCGGCGCGAGGCCCGCCGTGCGGCAGTGCTCCGCCTGGAACGTCGGGCTCGTATCGAAGCCGAAGTACTGGTCGTCCGGCTTCGGTGCCATGTTGAAGCTGAACGGGAGGTAGGCGCCGTTGATCCCGCTCGGCACCACGTGGTCCTCGTAGCGCGTCGGATGCCCGTCCGACGCGAGCAGCGCGAAGGGCTGCCGCTCGATGGACATGCGCCCGCGGAGGAGCTTGAAGCGGTATCCCTCCTGCGAGCTCGCCCAGGCCATGTCGGCACCTGTGATCTGCTCGATGCCGTCGCCGCCGGTCATGCCGCCGTACTGGATCCCCCAGGGATGGGCCCAGCCGAGGGCACCCCACTGGACCGGGTAGTTCGCGCCGGTCCCATCGCGGAGCTGGGCCGCACGCTGGCCGAGAGCTGCGCGGTACATCGCGTCGACGTTCTCGCGCGTCGTGAGACCGGCGAGGTCGGGGAGCCGACCGTTCTGCGGCAGGTAGCGCGCGGTGGACGGGTTCCACCAGCTCCACAGCTCGTCGCCCTGCGGACTCGCTCCCGCCACGCAGAATGCGAGCCCGCGGTGCTCGAGTTCCGACCGGGCTCGATCGACTGCGTGCGGGCGCGCGACCATCAGCCGCCGGACGAACTGGGACTGGCGGTGCATCACGTGCATCTGTCCGCTGCCGATCGCCCGGACGAGCGGCACGTGACGCGTTTCCCCGATGACCTGGGGGTCGCCGACGGAGGGACTGTCGAACAGGTGCAGGACGACCCAGTCGTCGGGCACACGGAGTGTCAGGGCCCGGAAGTACACGTCCTCCAGCGCCGCGTCCCAGTCGACGTTGACGTCCTGACCGTCGTAGCCGTTGTGGACGTGGAGGTCGAGCGCCAGGTAGTCCTCGTTCGCGAACGTGCGCACGTACGCCGTCACGCCCATCAGACGCGGCAGCGTTCCCTGGGATCCCGCGACGACCTCGACTGGCGTGAGCGCGCCGACCTCGGCCACCTCGTGCACCAGAGGACCCTGGCGCAGCGTGCGCTGGTCGGGGTCTCCGTTCCGGAGCCCCTGCAGCGGGTCCATCTCGTAGCGGTTGCCGAATGGATCCTGGGACGTCAGCCGGATCGCGTCCGCGGTGCCGACGAGCGACTCGACCGAAGGCGCGAGCTCGAAGTCTGACGGCGTGTGCGGCGAGAGCACGACGTCGTACTCGATCTCCGTCCCCGGCGCGACGCCCGGCCTTCGCACGTGGGAGAGGATCTCGACGACGTCCGAGCCCTGCCCGTCGTCCGCGTACCGCGTGACGGTCTCGACCTGCGTGATCGAGGCGGTCGGGTCCGAGGACGAGATCACCGCGAACGGCACCTGGGACGCGCCGTCGAAGTGCATCTGTTCGGGCACCGGGACCGTCGCGCGCAGGAGGAAGTCCTCCTCGGCAGGAGCGGGTAGGCGCAGGCGCGCCACGACCGGCCCGTCGTTGTCGAAGTCGTATGTGACCGATGAGGTCGTTGCGCCGTCGGGCGCAGGTCCGAAGAGTGCGCTGGTGCCGTCGCTGCAGCCCGCCGCGGAGGCTGCCAGTGCGAGCCATGCGATCGGCCAGCGGCGACTCGTTCCGGGCCCATCCTCGACTTTCGTCCGCGCACTCCCGGCGCGGACTTCGACGTCCTCGACGCTCATTTCGATCCCCCCTCAGCGTTCGATGAGGTCGGCCAGCGGTGTCCCCGCGAAGCCCCCTCGGTCCGGGCCGACAGATCGGCGCCGGCGGACCGCTCGGCGGAGACCGAACGCGGTTTCCCCTGTTTCCTTTTCGTCGGGCTGCACCGCATCGCGACCGGCGCATTCCGAGCGGCTACTCTCCCGGCCCATGATCGCACTCAGCAACGTCGCGAAGCACTTCGGTCGGCAGGCGCTCCTCACGGGCGCGACGTGCCAGCTCGACCCCGGCGACAAGGTCGGGCTCGTCGGGCCCAACGGGTCCGGCAAGTCGACGCTGTTCCGGCTGATCGTCGGCGAGGAGCAGCCCGACGCCGGGGACGTGACCGTGCCGAAGCGGATCTCCATCGGGTACTTCCGCCAGGACGCGGCCGATACGAGCGACCGCAGCGTGCTCGACGAGGCGATCGCGGGCAGCGGCCGGCTCGGGGAGCTGCACCACGAGGTCGCCGCGCTGGAGGAGGCGATGGCGGACCCCGAGCAGGCGGACCGCATGGACGAGATCCTGGAGCGCTTCGGCGAGGTCCAGGGCGAGTACGCGCAGCTCGGCGGCTACGAGCTGGAGGCGCTCGCGCGCGAGGTGCTGCACGGGCTCGGCTTCGCGGACGAGCAGGTGGACGGGCCGTTCGCCGATCTGTCCGGCGGGTGGCGCATGCGCGTGTCGATCGCGAAGGTCCTGATCGGGCGCCCGGACGTGCTGCTCCTCGACGAGCCGACGAACCACCTCGACATCGAGTCGATCCTGTGGCTGGAGCAGTTCCTCCAGGGCACGGACTCGACGCTCCTGATGACCTGCCACGACCGCGACTTCATGAACCGCGTCGTGGGGCGGATCGTCGAGATCGACGCCGGGGATCTCGTCAACTACTCGGGCGATTACGACTTCTACGACCGCGAGCGCGAGGTGCGGTCGAAGCAGCAGGACGCGGCCTTCGCGCGTCAGCAGGCGATGCTCAAGAAGGAGGAGCGATTCATCGAACGCTTCGACAAGCACGCGGCCAAGGCGGCCCAGGTGCAATCGCGGGTCAAGAAGCTGGAGAAGATCGAGAAGCTGGAGCCCCCGAAGAAGCGCGTGCTCGTGCCGTTCCGCGTCGGCACGCCGCCGCGGTCCGGCAACGACGTGGCGACGCTCATCGGCGTGCGCAAGTCGTACGGCGACCGCGTCGTCTACGACGGCCTCGACCTGGAGATCAAGCGCGGGGAGCGCTGGTGCGTGATGGGGGTGAACGGCGCGGGCAAGTCGACGCTGCTCAAGCTCATCGCGGGTGTGATCGACGCCGACGGGGGCGAGGTCAAGCTCGGCGCGTCGCTCAAGATGGGCTACTTCGCCCAGTCCGCGCTGGAGGTGCTCGACGCGGACAAGACGGTGTGGGAGCAGATCGACGGCGCGTACCCGACGGCGACGACGCCGTCGAAGCGGAACCTGCTCGGCTGCTTCGACTTCCCCGGCGACGACATCGACAAGCCGATCCGGATCCTGTCCGGCGGCGAGCGCTCGCGCCTCCTCCTGGCGCAGATGCTGTTCGACCCGCCGAACTTCCTCGTGCTCGACGAGCCGACGAACCACCTCGACCTTGCGACCAAGGAGATGCTCGTCGAGACCCTGCGCGACTACGACGGCACGATGATCTTCGTCAGCCACGACCGCACGTTCCTGCGCGGCCTGGCGACGAAGGTGCTCGACCTGTCGGGCGGAACGCCGAGCGTGTACCCGGGGACGTACGAGGAGTGGGTCGAGCGGACGGGCCAGGAGGCGCCGGGCGTACACGCCTGAGGGAGGCGAAGCCGTGGCCCTCGCCGCCCCGCTCTTCGCAGCCCTGCTCCTCGCTCTCGGGCTGCTCCTCCTGCTGCTCCGCATTCCTCCACGGGACGGGACTCCGCGCGACGTGCTCGTGCTCGCCGTCGTCACGGGCCTCGCCTTCGCGGGCGGCATCGTCGCCGGTCGCTTCGTCTTCCACTCCGGCTTCGCCGTGCTTCGGCTCTGGTTCGACGCGATCCTCTTCGGCGTCGCGCCGCTCGGGCTCACCGTCGCGGTCCGGGCCTGGCGCCAGCGGCGAGGGGGCTTCGCCGCGACCGTCGGAGCCCTCTCGGCCGTCGTCCTCGCAATCGGCGCGTACGCCCTGCGCGTCGAGCCGTTCTCGCTCGAGGTCAACCGCCACGCGATCGTGAGCGAGCGACTGCCCGCGGGGCGCGCCGAGCCGCTCGTCGTTGCCGTTCTGGCCGACCTCCAGACGGACCGCATCGGCCGGTACGAGCGGCGGGTCTTCGAGGAACTCGACGCGCTCCGGGCGGACCTGTGGCTCCTGCCTGGCGACTACCTGCAGTGCGGGACACGGGAACGGAGACTGCGCGCGATCGAGGAGCTCGCGTCGCTCTTCGACGAGCTGAAGCACGTCCCTCCGCTCGGCATCTGGGCCGTCGACGGCGACGTCGATCGCGCGCCGCAGTCCATCACGAGCGAGCGCGTGAGCTTCCTCCGCAACGAGACGGTCCGGCTCGGGGACTCCGGGCTCCAGCTCCACGGCCTGGGGACGCCGGCGTCCCGGCAGCCCGTGTCCGACGGCGTGCTCGCCGACATCGACGCGTTCGACGGGCTCACGCTCGTCGTCGGTCACGCGCCCGACTTCATGCTGAGCGCTCTGAACGGCCGCGTCGACCGCGAGGCCGTCCTCGTCGCCGGCCACACCCACGGCGGACAGGTGGTCGTGCCCGGCTACGGGCCCCCGATGACGCTCTCCCGCGTTCCGCGCTGGCTCGCAGCTGGCGGGGTCCACGGGTCGGGCGATACGACGCTGTGCGTCAGCCGCGGCGTCGGCCTCGAGCGCGGCTACGCACCCCGTATCCGATTCCTCTGCCGGCCCGAGATCGTCGTCCTGGAGCTCTACGGCCCGGCGCGGTGAACGTCAGTCCTGCGTTTCGTCGAGCCAGGCCATCTGGATCGCCTCCAGGATGCCCTCGTTCGACGCCTGCGGATCGCCGACGAAGCCGTCGAGCTCGGTCACCCAGCGGTGCAGGTCCGTGAAGCGGACCGACAGCGGGTCGGTGTCCGGGAACTTCTCGAACAGCCGGTAGCCGATCTCGTGCGGGTCGGACCAGTCGAGGTCGTCGGGGGAGGCCATGGCGCGCGCCCGGTCAGACGTCGCCGAGCTTCTTGCCAGCCACGGCTTCCTTGACGACGCTGTCCATCAGCACCGTCGCGAGCGGCATGGTCGCGCGGTCGAGCACGTCGCGCGCGGCCTCGACCTCCTCCAGGTCGGTCGACGACTGCGCCGCGTCCGCGGCCGCGATCGCCTCCTGGAGATCCTCCAGCGACTCGCGGTCGAGGCGCTCCTTCGCGACGTCGAGGTTCGCGCGCGCGTGGCGCAGCATCGTCCCGACCTCGGCGATCAGGTCGACGCGCCGTCGCTCGTCGAAGTCGCGCCGCGCGTTGGCGATCGACGCCTCCAGCATCTCCTCGACCTCGTCCTCGGACAGGCCGTGGGAGGGCTTGACCTCGATCGACGCGGTCACGCCGGTGCTCTCCTCCTTGGCGGTCACCGTCAGGATCCCGTCCGCGTCGAGGTGGAAGCGCACGCCGACGCGCGCCATCCCGGCCGCCATCGGCGGGATCCCGGTTAGCTTGAACCGGCCGAGCGAGCGGCAGTCCACGGCCATCTCCCGCTCGCCCTGCAGGACGTGGAAGTCGATCGCGGTCTGGCCGTCCGCGTACGTCGTGAAGCCCTCGGTGACCGAGCACGGGATCCGGCTGTTGCGCTGGATCAGCTTCTCGGCCGCGCCGCCCATGGTCTCCAGGCCCAGCGACAGCGGCGTGACGTCCATCAGGAGGATGTCGCGGCTGCCGCCCATGAGCACCTCGGCCTGCGCGGCGGCGCCGAGCGCGACCACCTCGTCGGGGTTGAGCCCGGTGTGCGGCGCGCGGCAGAAGAACGCCTCGACCTGCGCGCGCACGTAGGGGACGCGCGTCGAGCCGCCGACGAGAACGACCTCGTCGATCTGGTCCGGGCGCAGGCCGGCGTCGGCGAGCGCGCGGCGGCAGCACTCCAGCGTCTGTTCGACCGGGCGCTCGATGAGCGACTCGAACTCCTCTCGCGTGACGCGGCGGCGCACGTTGACGCCGTGCTCGGGCAGCGAGATCGCGAGATCCGCGTGGGGATCGGACGAGAGCGCGACCTTGGCCTTCTCCGCCGCGAGGCGCGCGGCCTGGCGGAACGCGGGATCGTCGAACACGGCGGCGTCGACGTCCTCCGCGAGCTCGCGCTTGAGGAGGTCGACGAGCGCGGCGTCGAGGTCGTCGCCCCCCAGGCTCGTATCGCCGTTCGTCGAGAGCACCTGGAAGACGCCCTCCTCGATGCTGAGGATCGACACGTCGAACGTGCCGCCGCCGAAGTCGTAGACCGCGACGGTGCCCTCCTTGCGCTGGTCGAGGCCGTAGGCCAGCGACGCCGCGGTGGGCTCGTTGATGATCCGCAGGACCTCGATCCCGGCGAGCCGCGCCGCGTCGCGCGTCGCCTGGCGCTGCGCGTCGTCGAAGTACGCGGGCACCGTGATCACCGCGCTGACGATCTCGGCGCCGTTCATCGCAGCGCTCGCCTGATTGGCGACCTCGCGGAGCACGAGGGCCGACAGCTCCTGGGGCGTGAACGTCTTGCCGCGCACCTCGACCTGCACGAGCCCGCGCTCGGTCTGCGTCACTCGGTAGGGGAGGCGGCGCAGCACTTCGTCGTCAACGTCGCTCAGCGAGCGGCCCATGAAGCGCTTCACGCTGTGCACGGTGCTCGCGGGCTCCTCCAGTGCGCGGGCGCGCGCGCTGCGGCCGACGATGGCGGTGCCGTCGTCCTTCACATGCACGACGGACGGGATCAGCGCAGGCTCGCCCTCGACCTCCAGGATCTCGGGGCGTCCGTCCTTCCAGATGGCCGGCAGAGAGTTGGTCGTGCCGAGGTCGATCCCGATGACGACGCGCTTCGGCTGGTCGTCGAGGACCTCGAGTTCGATGTAGCCCAAGGGAAGAGCGGCGTTCGCGCCGCGGGTCAGAGCGTGTACGGAATGCCAGCGATCCGCTGCATCGCTCGATCGATGTAGCGGTACGCGTTGATGTTCTTGCGGGTGCTCTCGAGCGCGGGGGCACCGTGCTCGGGGAGCGGCGTCAGCGAGGTACGGATCTCACGGGTGACGCGGTCGCGGTGGGCGCAGAGTTCGTCCTCCAGAGTCCGCAGGGCCTGGGAGCCCGCCTCGGCCTCCTCCAGCACCTCGTTCCACTCCATGACCTCCATCAGGAACTCCTGCGGCATGCCGCCGAGGTCCTTCTCGCTCGGGCCACCGAGGTGCCGGACGAGCCAGTCCGCGCGGCGGATGTCGTCGGAGAGGATGTCGTAGGCCTCGTTGAGGAGCGCGTTGTTCTCCTCGGCGAGCGCGAGGTTCTCCGTCCCTTCCAGCGCGTAGAAGTCGGGGTGCACGAGCCGCGTGAAGCGGCGCAGACGCTTCTTCAGGTCCGCGGGGTCGACCTCCATCGAGTCCTCCAGTCCGAGGATCGTGAAGGGGTCGAGGGCGCCGTCCGTCTGGATCAAGACCCCGCAGGCGCCACACGCCAGCGGGGTCTCGAGCCCGGCGCCGCAGCTCGGGCAGGGAGCAGCCACGTCAGACGCTGAAGGACTCCCCGCAGCCGCAGCTCTTCGAGGCGTTGGGGTTCGTGAACTTGAAGCCGCGGCCCATCAGGCTCTCCTCGAAGTCGACGACCGTGCCGTTGAGGTAGAGGAAGCTCTTCGGGTCGCACACGACCTTCACGCCCTCCTCCTCGTTGATCTGATCCGTTGCACGGATCTCGTCGTCGAAGCCGAGGGTGTACGAGAACCCGGAGCAGCCGCCGCCCTTCACGCCGACGCGGAGCGCCGTGCCGTCGGGCATGTTCTGGTCCTCGAGGATCCTCGTGACCTCTTTCTTCGCGCGTTCGGTGATGCCGATCGCCATGGGTTCGTCCGGTTCGGGAGGAGGTGAGTCAGGCGCTCTGGGTCTCGGCCGACGCCTCGACACCGGCCTGCTTGGCCTGGTAGTCCGAGATGGCCGCCTTGATCGCGTCCTCGGCGAGGACCGAGCAGTGGATCTTCACGGGCGGGAGCGAGAGCTCCTCGACGATCTCGGTGTTCGAGATCGACATCGCCTCGTCGACCTTCTTGCCCTTGATCCACTCGGTCGCGAGCGACGACGAAGCGATCGCCGAGCCGCAGCCGAAGGTCTTGAACTTGGCGTCCACGATGGTGTCGCCCTCGACCTGGATCTGCAGCTTCATGACGTCGCCGCACTCGGGCGCGCCGACGATGCCGGTTCCGACGGTCTCGGAAGACTTGTCGAGGGAACCCACGTTGCGGGGGTTCTCGTAGTGATCGAGGACTTTGTCGCTGTAAGCCATTGGATCGAAAGTGATTCGGTGACGGAGAGTAGGAGTGGGAGAGGAGGCCGTGTGGTCGTTCTTGGTGGGTCGGTGCCTGGAGGCGTGCGGGCGGTACCCGTCATCTCTGGCCCAACGCCTGACGGCGTTGGAGCTGGGGCTAATGCCCGGTCCAGGCAATGGTGGACAGGTCGATCCCCTCCTGAACCATCTCGTAGAGCGGTGACAGCTCACGGAGCTTCTTCACGGCCTCGATGACCTGGTCTGCGGCGAAGTCGACGTCCGCCTCGGTGGTCTTGCGCCCGAACCCGAAGCGGATCGAGCTGTGCGCGAGCTCGTCGCCGACGCCCATGCTCTGCAGGACGTGGCTCGGCTCCAGGCTCGCGGAGGTGCACGCGGAGCCGGACGACACCGCGAGGTCCTTGAAGCCCATGATCAGCGACTCGCCCTCGACGTACGCGAACGAGAGGTTCGAGCAGCCCGGGAGCCGGCTGTCGGCGTCGCCGTTGATCTCGACGTAGTCGAGCGCGTCGAAGATGCGCTTCTCGAACCGCTCGCGGAGGGCGATCGAGTGCGCCATGTCCTTCTCGAGGTCCTGCTCGGCCACCGCGCAGGCGGCGCCGAGGCCGACGATGCCGGGCACGTTCAGCGTGCCGGAGCGCATGCCGCGCTCGTGGCCGCCGCCGTCCATCTGGGCGACGAGCCGCACGCGAGGGTTCCGGCGCCGCACGTAGAGGCAGCCGACGCCCTTCGGGCCGTAGACCTTGTGGCCTGAGAGGCACAGGAGGTCGATGTTGTCCGCCTGCACGTCGACCGGAATCTTGCCGACGGCCTGGGTGGCGTCGGTGAAGAACAGAACGCCTTTCTCGCGGCAGACCGCGCCGATCTCGCGGATCGGGTTGACCGTGCCGACCTCGTTGTTCGCCCACATCAGCGAGACGAGGATCGTGTCGTCGCGGATCGCGTCGCGGACCTGCTCGGCCGTGACGGCGCCCTTGTCGTTGGGGTGGAGATAGGTGACCTCGAAGCCCTCCTTCTCCATGTGCTTGGCGGTGTCGAGCACGGCCTTGTGCTCGGCGAGGCTCGTGATGACGTGCTTGCCCTTCGAGCCGTACATGTCGCCGACGCCCTTCATCGCGAGGTTGATCGCCTCGGTCGAGCCCGACGTGAAGACGATCTCCTTCGGCGACGCGTTCATGATCGACGCGATCTGGTTGCGGGCCGTGTCGACGGCTTCCTCGGCCTTCCAGCCGAACGCGTGGCTACGGCTCGCCGCGTTCCCGAACTCGTTCGTGAAGAACGGGAGCATGGCTTCGAGCACGCGCTCGTCGACCGGAGTCGTGGCCTGGTAGTCGAGGTAGATGGGGAGGTTCATCGGGTCGGCTCCGTGTGCTCTGGAGCGCGGGCCTTCAGCGAGAGAGTCGGAACGAGATTCACGGCGTCGCCGTGAAGAGGGCGGCCGGGTCGACGGAGCGATCGGCGAGGGACTGGAGGGACACTCCCTCGAACAGGGTCCAGATCCCCTTGCGCAGGCGCGCGAGGGGGGAACGGATGGGACAGACGGGCTCGACCTCGCAGCCGCCCGGGCCCGCAGCGGCTCCGAGGCCGTCGCAGCTCGTCAGGGTGGGGGCGCCCTCCAGCGCGGCGACGATCTCACCGAGGGAGATCTCGCTCGCCGGCCGGGCCAGCCGGTACCCACCCTGAGCACCCCGGGTCGAATCGAGGATGCCTCCCTGCTGGAGCGCCTTCAGCGCCTCGGCGAGCAGCCGTCTCGGAACCGGGAACTGGTCTCCGATCGCGCGCGCGCTCACGACGTCCGCCTCGGCCCCCTCGGGGGCGGCGGCTGCCTGATCAGCGAGGTGGACCAGGGCGATGAGGCCGTACTCGGTGCGCTTGGTGAGTCGGAGCATGCGAAGCGGCGTGGAATCCGCACAAATCTAGTGCTCTTTCGGCTCGCGGCAAGGGGGGGGACGCGCAAAAGGCAGGGATTTGGTGCTAATTGGTCGCAGGTCCCGGGGGGGTGCCTTCGGAAGAGACCATCCCCCGTTGCGGCTCAAGGGAAGAGCCCCGCGCGCTCGATGAGCCCGGAGCCATGTCTGGCCGTCCCACCCGATGCATCGAGTGCGGTGGTCTCGTCGGCTCGCTCAACGAGGACGAGGCCGGCGAACCCTGCCCCTCCTGTGCCCAGCGCCTGCTGGAGACCCTTCCCGGCGTCTTCCACCGGCCCTGGATGCAGCCCTGGCCCGCGAAGACCGAGGCCAGCGCGAGCGACGAGCTCGACGACCTGGAGGAACTCGACGAGATCGACGACGCGGAGGGCCAGTCGCCCTTCCGGGGCGTGCACGGCGAGGATCCGTTCACCGAGCCGGACCTGCCCGCCTGAGCAGATCGAGAGGCGCCCGCTTCCTGAAGGAGCGCTCGTCCTTGCATCGGGGCCCGCCGATCCCTCAGATCGTCAGGGATGAGACGCCTGGCGATCCTCGCGACGTTCACCTTCATGGGCGCCCTCACGGGCTGCATCACCCCGCCGCCGATGGAGCCCCACCGGGGCAGCCCGCCGCCGAGCGAACGGGTGCAGGACCCCGTCATGGACGAACGGGGCGTCGTCAGGGACGTTGAAGCGGCTCCGCAGGACCCGCGCGGCACGTACGACCCGCCGCCGGCCGCGCCGCCCGAGCCCCAGAAGCGTCCGGTGCTCACCCAGGCGGGACTCGTCTTCGGACGCGACGCTGCATGGCTCCACGCCCGAGTGGGCTTCCCGGGCGGGACGCTGATCGACGGCGGCCTCTTCTTCGGTGAGGAGGACACGGTGTTCAACATCGGTGCGCTCCGCACCGGACAGCCCCGACCGGACTCACCGCTGACGCTCGGCGCCGGTCTGGGCTTCTACGGCGGCGAACTCCGCGGACCGCTCGACTTCTTCGGCTCGGTCGTCCTCACCGGGATGGCGCACTACGTCATCGAGACGACCTACCCGGTCAAGCTGAAGGGGCAGGTGTCCGCCGCCCCCGACGCGACGACCTTCGGCGACGCGAACTCGCTCATCGACGCCCTGTTCAGCATCGAGCTGGAGCTCGCGTCGAACGCCTCGATCATCGTCGGCTACCGCTTCTTCGAGATCGGGATCCCGAACCAGGTCGACCTCACGCTGCAGAACAGCGCGCTCGTCGGCGTCCGGCTGGGGTTCTGACGCGGCCAGAGGGGTACTACGCGGAATCGATTCCCCGTAGATGGCCTTTCGTTGGGGAGCTCATTCCCCGATGATGGCCTCGTGGTCAGCGTCGAGTCGATCCTGGCGGGGTACAACCCCTGGTGGAGCCGTCCTGAGGCGCGGCTGCCGGTCCGGCACCGGAATCGACGCGAGAGCGCGTTCCAGCAGCTGAAGGCGGCCGCCGGGGACAATCGGTCCCGCTCGCTCGTGCTTCGCGGCCCTCGTCGCGTCGGCAAGTCGGTGCTCCTGCACCAGCTCGCCAGCTGGCTCCTGGACGAGGCGAGGATCCCGCCCTCGCGCCTCCTCCACGTGGACCTCTCCGATCCGCTCCTGGATCGAAGCCCCGGCGGACCCGAGCTCCTCGACGCGATCCATGCCGCCTGGCCGTCGGGGGACGCCGCGGGCCCGCGCATCGCCCTGCTCGACGAGATCCAGAGCGTTCCGAGCTGGGACCGCTGGCTGAAGAATGCCCTCGACTGGAAGGAACTCCGCGTCGTCGCGACCGGGTCGTCCTCCATGCACCTCGTGCGAGGCGGGCGCGAGTCCGGGCGGGGCCGCTGGGACGAAGAGACCCTCGAGGCGCTGACCTTCCGCGAATTCCTGGCCCTGCAGGCCGCGCCAGACCAGTCGGCGGAATCGGTCCTCGACCTGCGCCCTGGCGCACTACTCGACTTCCTCGTCTTCGGTGGCTCGCCGGAACATCTCGGCTGGAGTGGCTCGAGCTTCGAGCTGCATCGCCGCGTGCGAGAGGACGTCGACAGGGACCTGCGGGTCGACCTCGCGGGGACCGTCCGTGACCCGGAATCGACGAGCCGGCTCTACCGCGCCCTCGCCGTCGACTCCGGGCAGAACGTCGGCAGCCAGAAGCTGGCCGATGCTCTGGGGCTCGACCGCAAGACCATCGCGAGCCACGTCGGCCACCTGGTCGACATGATGCTGATCGAGCGCGTCGCGCCCGCCTCGTCCGCGCCGGGCGGCGCTCCTCGAAGTCTGCGTAAGCGGCTGAGCGACGACAGATTGTTCACGCGTGACCACGGCCACGTCTCCGCCTTCGCCGGGACCGAGCATCCGCTCGCCGAGTCGCACGTCGCCGGTCGTGTCTTCGAGACCGCTGTCCTGCGCGCTCTCCGCGCGGTCGAGGGAGTGCTCGGCTGCCGAGAGATCGGCTACTTCCGCGCCGATGAGTCGCACGAGATCGACTTCGTACTCACGTTGCCCGACGGGCAGGTGGGGATCGAGGTGACCGCGTCCGGCCGAGCGGACAAGAAGTGCGCTTCGGCTGCCCGCGCCGCGGACCGTTTCGGCGTCCCAGCTCTCGTCGTCTCCGGGATGAACGGCCGCGGCGAGTCCCAGGGCGTTCCGCACGTCGGCCTGACCGAGTTCCTGCTCGACCCCGTCGCAGCGCTCGCGGAGGTGAGGCGATGAGCGATGAACTTCCGACGGGCGAGCGCGAGAGTCAGCGTCAGGAGTTCAAGGCATCAGCCATCCTGCGCGACCCCTACAAGTTGGCGCGCGAGGTCGTCGCCATGCTCAATGCGGAGGGGGGCTCCGTTTGGATCGGAGTCCCGGAGGATGGGGGCGTGGCCCTTCCTCCGACGCCCATCGACCATGTGGCCGAGGAGCGAGAGAGGCTCCACGCCCGACTCCACGACCTGATCGAGCCGGCTCCGCTCTCGAGCGAGGTGCGAGTCGTTGCCGTTGCGGTCGAGGGAGGCAAGGTCCTCCGGGTCGACGTGGAATCGGCCGCCGGCGACGGCAGACGCCCGTTCGCGTGGCGAAAGGGCGGAATGGTCGGCTTCGATCGCCGTGACGATCATCGGGTCGTGGCGATGGACCGAGACGAGGTCCGCGCCGCGTTCCGTGGCGAGGTCCACACGGCCGACCTTGCTGCCGATTGGCTCCAGGCGCGGGCGGAGGAAGCTCGCCGTCCCGCGGGCGAGGCGCGCATCTGGATCGGGCTCGCGGCCGATGCATTCGAACCCGACCGTGACGAGCGGATCGACGACGAACTCCAGTGCTGGTGGCTGGACCTCCTCGACCCGCGTCGATTCCCGCGGCTCGCGCCATCCCAAGACGCGATCCTCCGCAACCCGCGCATGTCGATCGTGTCGGGGCTCGAGCCGCGCCGGCATCGGACCCTGCTGAAGGCGTCACTCGATGCGCACGATCCGTCGAACTCCCGCGAGGTGACCGCGTGGTCTTCCGGTGCGCTCGAGGTCACGATCCCCACGCGCGCGCTCGAGTGGGTCGATTCGGAGGCGTCCCCTGAAACCCAAAGGCAGATCCACCCCTATCGTCTCATCGGGCTGTTCGGGTCGTTCTGCGAACTCGGCGCGGAGCTGATCGAACGAGGGAGCGCTCTCGTTGGTGGCGTGCGGATTCGAGCAGAGCTGAACGGGCTCACGGCACTCGCGCTGCGCGCGCATTCTCCTGCTAGCAGGGAATACAGCTACTGGAAGCGGGACGAGGACCTGAGGACTCTCGATGCAGACGAGAGGACCGTCGATCTCTCGCTCCGTGCCGACGTGGATCGCTTCGTGACCAACCCGCACGCCGCCGCGATCGGCCTCGTCGAACGGATCTACGCGCGCTACGGCTTCACGCTCGACGATCTTCCGAACGAGATCGATGATAGCCGAGACAGGATCTACCTTCCGCGCTGACGTGCCAACGTCGTCAGTGCGCCCCGAACGCGACCGCCAGCCACCACGCGCCGACGGCGATCGTCAGCACGCCGACGACCGTGAAGAACCGCGGTAGCCATGCGACGCCGATCGTCCGCGCTGCGCGTCCCAGGACGGCTCCGAAGAGCGTCATGATCCCGAGGGACGACAGGACGTAGGCCACGATGTAGACCGCAGCGGCGCGCGGCGGCATCGCGAGCGAGGGGAGGACGGCCCAGAAGTGACCCGCTCCTGCGAGACCGTGGAGGAGTCCCATGCCGAACGCGGCGTGGTTGTGTCCGTGCCCGTCGGATGCACCGGCGTGGGAGTGATCGCTCCCGTGGACGTGCAGGTGTACGTGCGTGTCGCCGTCGTGCGTGTGCGCGTGCTCGTGGACGACGAGCCCGCGGGCGCGGCGCAGCGCGAGGAGTCCGAGCACGATGAGCACGAGGCCGACGAGTCGCTCGGCCCATCCCGACGCCACCTCGACCTGCGCCGCGGTCAGGATCGTCTGGCCGAGCGCGCCGAGGAGCGCGACGCCCAGTCCGTGCCCGAGCCCCCAGGTCGCACCGACGACGGCCGGGCGCACGCGGCGCCCGCGGTCCACCGCGAGCGGCGCGACGCCGACCAGGTGGTCGGGGCCGGTCAAGACGTGACCGGTGCCGGCGAGGAGTCCTTCGACGATCATCGGAGAGGGGGCAGGCGCCAGACGACGACGCGGTTGTTGCCGGAGTCTGCGATGGCGAGGCGGTCGCCGTCGAGCGCCAGACCATACGGCCAGCAGAGCGTGTCCGCCGCGACTTCGTCCCAGCGGTTCTCGCCCGCCGCGTCGAAGTCGTTCTGGCCGAGCACGCCGACGGCCGTCGCGCCGCTCGCCGGCAGGTCGCGGTCGTAGAGCAGGACGCGGTTGTTCGCGGTGTCCGCGACGACCAGCCGCGCGTCGTCCCCGACGAGGCCGTAGGGGAACCGGAGCCGCGACGGTCCCTGGGCCACGTGCGGCATCTCGAACGCGACGTCGAACGACTCCTGGCCGACGAGCACGTCCGCCGGGCCGCTGCGGTCGGCGCCGCGGGTCCAGCCGAGCAGCCGGTGGTTGCCGGCGTCCGCCACGAGCAGCTCTCCGCCTCCGCCGACGATCGCGTGCGGCCATCGGAACGTGTCGGGGCCGACGCCGCGACCGCGGTTCTCCTCGCCCGACGCGAAGTCGTCCTGGCCGATCACGCGCGCGGCCGGCGCGTCGCCCGTCGGGACGCCGTCCCACACGAGCACGCGACGGTTCTGCGTGTCCGCGACGACGAGGTCGCCATTGACGACCGCGAGCCCGTACGGACAGTCGAGCCCCGCAGGGCCGATCGCGCCGCCGCGGTTGCGCTCGACCGAGCGCGCGTCGGGTTGGCCGAGCACGGCGTCGGCGGGCGTCCCGCTCTCGGCCGGGATCGTGCGCCAGATCAGCACGCGGTGGTTCCACGCGTCGCACACGTAGAGCGCGCCGTCGTGCACCAGCACGCCGCAGGGCAGGTGCATCCCGACGACGGTGTCGTCGCCGCCGGCCTGCGCGCCGTCACTGTCGAAGTCGTGCTGACCGAGCACGACGTCCGCAGGAGCGTGCGCGCCGATGCCCGTGAGGTCCCGCCAGATCAGGACGCGGTGGTTGCCCGTGTCCGCGACGGCGAGCCCGCCGCCCGGCAGGAACGCGACGCCGCGCGGCGCGTACAGCGCCCGCTGGCTCGGCCGCGCGTCGGGCAGCCTGAGCCCGCCGGGGCTGCGCTCGCCGAGCTCCAGGATCGGCGTCGCTCCGCTGCTCACGGCCGGACCCATACGACGTCTCCTCGGACCATCAGGGGAACGGGGACGAGCCGCGCGTCACCGAGGTGCACGCAGTCGCCGGACGAGAGGTCGAATCTCCACCCGTGCCAGGGGCACGTCAGTTCGCCGGCGCCCTCGTCCTCGCACTGATCGTGCAGGCCACCGTCGAGCGCGAAGCCGCGGTGGGGGCAGGAGTTCTCCCACGCGCGGATCAGCTCGCCGCTCTGGTGGATGAGCAGCGACTTCGACGACGTGTCGAAGCGCAGCGTCACGCCGTCGGCGAGATCCTCCAGCGCGGGTCCGGGCTCCCAGCCCTCGCCGGGGTGCTCGATGACGATCTTCTCGCGCGCGGGTGCCGTCGGCGCCTCGACCTCGGCGAGCTCGATCTTCGTGATCTCGGGCGCCTTGCGCTTCACGGCGTTGAAGACGGCCTCCTGGAGGGTGAACGGCGCCAGCGTGCAGTCGGTGCAGCTCCCCGACAGGCTCACTCGCACGACGTCGCCGTCGCGTTCGACGAACTCGACGTCGCCGCCGTGCTCGCGCAGCCACGGGCGCGCGTCGATCAGGCCCTCCTGGACCCGCGCGTCGATCCCCGGCCGGACGAGACCGTGCATCTGGAGAAGCGCCTGCACGAACCGGTCGCGGCTCATCGTCTCGACGATCTCGTCGCCCGCGGGGTGCTCGACGATCGCCTTCAGAACGCGCGAGAGCCCCTCGCGGTGGAACGCTTCGACGGCCTCGCGCAGGTTCGTCGCACGCCGCGCCGCGCCGACCGACTGGTCGTTCGCCGCGCGCAGCGCGACGTCCACGCGCTCGGCGAGCGACTCCAGCTCGGCGTCGGTCGGGAGGTCGTGCACCGTCACGCCGATTCGCCCGCGGTGAGGCGGGATCGCTCGAGGTCCTGGAGCAGCTTGCGCGCGGACTCGAAGTCCTCGCCCGCGCCCGCGGTCTGCAGGATCGGGCACGCGATCCGGAGCGACGCGACGGCCTCGTCGAAGCGCTCCAGCGACGCGCAGGCATTCGCGCGGTTCACGTGGAGCCGCGCGTGGCCGACCGGGTCGCCGTCCGCGGTCCGGACCGCGAGGGCGCGGTCGTACCGCTCGACGCTCTCCCCGAGATTGTCCGACAGGTGCCCGGACGGGAGCATCTGGTACGCGTTCGCGAGGTTCGTCACCGCGGCGCACCAGAGGTCTGGCTCGCGCGTCTCGTCGAGCACCTCGACGGCGCGCTTAAGCGCCTGGGTCGCGACGCCCATGCGCAGCGCGTCGCCCGCGTCCGCCATCGGCATCGACATGTAGCAGAGCCCGAGGCGCATCTGCGCGAAGCCGTGCGCTCGGGGGTGGAGGTCGGCGTCGAGCGACGTGATCGCCGCCTGGAACATGGCCGCCGCGTCGGGGAGGCGGCGGGGGTCGGTCTCCTGCAGGACGACCGCGAGCTCGAGCTGGAGCTCGGCGCGCAGCGCGTCGAAGCCATCCGTTCCCAGCGTGTCGAGCGCCTCCTCGAGGAGGGACGTGACGGTCGCGGCGTCGGCGCCGCGCGCGCGCTCGCCCTCCAGGCGCGACACGAGGAGCTGGGCGGCCAGGCCGGGCGAGGTCCCGCGCGCGAGGTCGATCGCCGCGCCGAGCGCCGCGTCGGCGCGCTCCTCGTCACCCGCCTCCATCGCCGCGCTCGCGGCGGTGGCGCGTGCGGCGGCGAGCAGCTCGCCGTCGAGGTGCTCGAACTCCGGCAGGTCGCCGCGGAGTCCGCAGCGGAACGCGGCGACCTCCAGGAGCTCGGCGAGCACGCCGGTGAACTCGCCCCGCAGACGCTCCAGCTCGTCGGCTGTCGGACGCAGGACGAAGCGGTCGTACTCGACGATGCTGCGCTCCGCGCCCGTCTCCAGCGCCCCGGCGAGTGCGTCGAGGCCTTGCAGCGCGGCGTCCACGTCGTCGCCCGCCGCGTGCGCCCAGAACGTGACCTCCTCGGTCAGGTCGACGGACGTCCCCGCGACGGCGGCCTCGGCCAGCGCGCGGCCGCCGGGGACGTCGGGAACGAGGAGGCCGCCGAGGGGCCAGGGAGACAGGTCGATGGGCTGCGGGCGAATCATGTTCAGGCTTCAGAGTCCGGTCGAGCCGCGCGCGTCGCGGCGCGCGGCGCGGAGCATCCACTGGGCCGCCACCTCGGCGGCCCTGCGGGTTGGAAAGGTGGCGATGCGCTTGGCCGAGACCCGCGTAGGACGGTCGTTCGCGTCGACCATGTAGACGTCGAGGTACACCACGTGTTGTCCCGCCTCGAGCTCCACGCGGGATTCGGTGTGTACTCCTCGTTCGTCCACGTCGTCATCGGGCGGACGCGGCGCTGCGCACTTCCGCTTCGATGCGTCCTGCGAGGTCGTCGATCGCCGAGCGCACCGCCGGCGAGAGGTCGGCGCCGTGGTCCGCGCTCGCGATCTCCACGAGCCAGACCTCGATGCGGTCGGGGTACTGATCCTTGAGCAGCCAGCGCGCGAAGCTGAGCGCGTGGTCCCACCGGAACGCATGGCTGTGGATCTCCGTCGGCGGCGGCACGTCGGCGATCTCCTCGCCGGGCACGCGGAAGAGCGCGCCCGGCTCGGAGCCGGTCGAGCACGCATCGACGAGGATGACGCGCTCGGCGCCGCGCATCTGGAACGCGACGTCCATGCCGGCGGTGCCGCCGTCGACGAGCCGCGCGTGGTCGCCGAGGCCGCGCTCCCAGAGCATGCGGATCAGGATCGGACCCGCCGCGTCGTCGCCGCGCAGGAGGTTCCCGCAGCCGATCACGGCCACCGACGGCCCCGGGATCGGGGCGTCGGGGTCGTACGGTGTGTCCTCGGGAGCTCCTGCCACGGCGGGGATCAGCAGTTGCCGTCGACGCGGAACTTGGCGAGCTCCTTGCCGGTCTTCGCGTCGTACGCGTGCACCGTGCACACGAGGCACGAGTCGTAGCTGCGCGCGACGTGGCCGAGCTCGATCGGGTCGGTCGGATCGGCGATCGGGGCGCCGACGAAGCTCTGCTCCATCGGGCCGAAGCGCGACTGGCCGTCGCGCGGACCGATGTTCCACGCGGTCGGCGTCACGACCTGATAGTTCTCGATCTTGCCGTCCTTGATGACGATCCAGTCCGAGAGCGAACCGCGCGCCGCCTCGGTCGAGCCGAAGCCGCGGCCTTCCGCGTGCTCGATCGGCTTGACGTAGAAGCTCTCGTTGAGCTTCAGGGCGTCGAGCCACTCGCGCACCTTCTTGAACACCTTCGGCGCCTCGTGCATTCGGCCGAGGACGCGCGTCATCACGTTCGTGCCGGCCTTGTTCACGACGTCGTGGAACAGCGGGTCGTAGTCCTGGTGGGGGAGCGCGTTCGGCTTCCCTGCCATGACCTGACGCGCGAGCGGGCCTGCCTCGAGCGGCTTGGCGCCGACGCCGGGGATCTCGTACCGCGGGGCCTTCGCCCAGGTGTACTTGCCCTGCTTCTTGCCCTCGGCCGGGTCGATCGGGTCGGTGACTCCGTCGAACGGGTGCAGCGCGCCCGAGCCCTTGAAGAACGAGTGCGTGTGGTCCTCGCGGACGTTCGCCTGGTCGAAGTCGTAGTACTCGCCGTCGCAGTACACGCCGGAACGCGAGATGAGGGCGTCGTTGCGGCCCTCGATCGTCGGGTGGGTGTAGTGCTCGGGCTGGAAGTACGTGCCCGTCGCCAGGAAGTTGCCGTAGCCCTCCCCGTACTTGTCGAGCCCGACGTCCTGGCAGAAGCGGATGAAGAAGCCGCAGTCCGAGTTCCGGTGCGACTCGCTCTCGTCGAGCCACGCCAGGACGTCGTCCCAGGACTTGTTCTCCATCCACCGCTCGAGCGAGCAGCCGAGCCAGACGGGCTCGAGCCAGGTGTTCTTCCAGTAGTCGAGGATCGCGATCGAGCGCGTGACGTCCGACAGGGTCGGGCCGCACATCACGCCGCCGGGGATCATGAACGAGCTGTGCGGCCACTGGCCGCCGAAGATCGCGTAGACCTCGACCGGCTTGTTCGACGTCGTGACGCCGAGCTCGTACGAGCTGCCGACGATCGGCGCGAAGCGGCGCACGGCCTCCTCGTAGAGGGGCGAGTTCGCGTACTTCTGGTTGGTGAAGTCGATCGCGAACAGCGCGTAGAACCAGCGCGGGATGCTCTGCAGCGTCTCGCAGGCCTGCGCGATGTTCCGGACGAGCGTGGCGTTCTCGGGGACCTCCGTCCTCCACGCCGTGTCGAGCGCGTAGACGGACTTGAAGAGGTGGCTGCCGCCGCAGATGCCGCAGATGCGCGGCGTCACGATGAGGCCGGCCTGCGGGTCCTTGCCCTTCAGGATGATCTCGAAGCCGCGGAACATCGCGGCCTCGGTCCATGCCTCGGTGACGACGCCGTCGTCGATCTTGACCTTGACGTCGAGGTCACCTTCGACGCGACCGAGCGGGCTGACGTGGAGTTCCTTGGTTGCCATGGGACGTATGGAAACGAGGTGCTAAAGGGGGCGGTTCAGACGACGAAGAGGTCCTTCTTGGACCACTCCGGAGCCGCGATCCGAGCCGCCGCGGCGTGGGCCATGTACGTGAGGTGATCCGATCCGGTCGGGACCTCCTTGGGGACGGATCCGGACACCTTGAGCGTCTTGAAGACGGTCCCGGGCATCAGGTCGTGGTGGGGGAACTCGGGCTCGGTGCAGCCGATGCACGGCATGCCCGCCCGGGTCTTGCTGCTGATCCGGTTCCAGAGGATCCGGTTGCAGGGCGAGTGGGTCATCGGGCCGCGGCAGCCATACTCGTAGAAGAGGCAGCCCGTGCGCGTTCCCTCGCCGAACGACTCGGTCGACTGCTTGTATTCGAAGAACTGAGTCCTCGTGCAGCCGGTCTGGGTGAAGGACGTGAAGAACGTCGACGGGCGACCCTTGTCGTCGAGCTTCAAGTCGCCGGCGCGACCGCTCGCGACGGCGACGAGGATCTGGGTCACCCAGTCCGGGTGCGCGGGGCAGCCCGGGATGTTGATGACGGGCAGGCCTGCCTTGGAGCGGAAGTCGGCGCCGAGGTAGCCGCCGGCGCCCTGCTTGCGCTCGTACTGCAGCCCGGTCGAGTCCGACGGATTCGGCGGTGTGGCGGGGATGCCGCCCCACGCCGCGCAGTCGCCGATCGCGACGACGATGCCGGCCTGGGCGCACATCTCGCGCACCCACTCGGTCATCGGACGGTCGGCGAACACGTCGTAGCGGCCGGTGCCGTTGGGCGCCTGAATGACGCTCCCTTCGAAGACGAAGATGTCGAGCGGACGCTCACCGCTCGCGAGTGAGCTGAAGAGCGCCTTGGCCTGATCGCCGAGCTCCATCCCGAGGGACGGATGCCATAGGAGCTCGATGCCGAAGTCGGTGACGAGGTCGCAGACGCTCGGCGCTTCGGCGTTCAGGAACGACATGGTGTTGCCGGAGCAGGCACCACCCTGGAACCAGAGGAGACTAGCCATGAAGGATCAAGATGTCGGGTGCGGCTGCGACGGAGCAGCCCGGGAAGGGCTCGACGGAGGACTCGTCGAGTCGGACTCGTTGGCCTCGTCGTAGTCGATGGCGCGAACCATGAGCTCGCGGCCGCTGACGACGTCGGGCGTCGGCTCGCTGCAGACGGGGCAGCGGAGCCTCTGCGGTGATTCCGGTGCGACCTCCAGGTCGCATCCGTGGCAGCGCACGACCAGGGGCACGGGCTCGATGACGAGGCGTGACCCGGTCAGCAGACTGCCCTGTGTCGCGAAGTCGTAGGCGAACGCCAGCGACTCGCGCACGACCCCCGCAAGCGGCCCGAGACGCAGGTACACCGTCGTCACGCCGCGTGCTCCCGCGTCGCGCGCGGCGTCTTCACACACGCGCACGATGGACCGGGCGATCGACAGCTCGTGCATCTTGGGGCCTCTGGCGAGGAGGGGGCGAGGGAAGGGACCCCGGGCGGGGGGGCCGGGGTGGAGACGGGTGGAGACGGGTGGAGACGGGTGGAGACGCAGTGGGGAAGGGGACGACTGGGCGTGTCGTGGGTCGGGTCAGCGCATCTGCTTGCCGAACTCCTTGAGGAAGGTGGCGAAGAAGCCGAGGGCCCGCTGGGCGTCCGGATCGCGCAGCGCGCGCATCATTCCGAACAGGCCGAGCTGCTGGGGCGCCGCGGCCTGGGCGACCTGGGTGGCCTTCAGCGCGTCACCGACGCGCGATACCGCCTGGACGTTCTCGGGGTGGAGGATCGTCGACTGGACGAGTGCCTCGAACGCGCCCGACTCCAGGAGCGGCGCGATCTCGTTGAGGAGCGTCTGGACGGCCGGCAGGAGCCCGCCGAGCGTCGACAGCATCTCGAATGCCTCGCGAGGTCCGTCGGCGGCGAGCTTCTTCACGTCCTGGACGCTATCGGCGACGTTGTCGATCACGACCTCTGCGCGCTCCAGGAACCCGGTCGCGGCTTCGGCCGCGAACAGGAGCAGCGGCGCCTTGTCGGCGAGGCCCGCGAGCGCGTCGACGAGCGCGGGGTCACCGAGCTTCTCGAGTCCGTCCGACTCCAGCGCGGGCGAGATCTTGTCGAGCGCGTCGACGAGCGAAGGTGTCAGTGCGACGAGACGCCCCAGCGATGCGAGCGTGCGCGGCTCGATCGTCGCCTTGGCGTCGTTGACTCCGTCCGCGACGTTGTCGGTGATCGCCTCTGCGCGTCGAAGCGCTCCATCGAGCGCGTGCAGCGAGAACTGGATGACGTCGAGCTTCGAGAGGATGTCCCGCAGAACGTCTGCGGTCGCGGGATCCTCGAGCTGTGTGCGCAGCTCGTCGAAGGCGGTCGAGCGTCCGTTGGTCTGAGTCGAAGACTCGTTCGAGTCCATGGATCGGTTCGGGAAGGAAGCAATGCGAACGAGCGCGACGCTAGCACAACGCTCAGATCCTGTTGCACAAAAGAGGTGGCCGCTTTAGCGTCCAACTCGACGTCGTTCGTTGCGTTCAAACAGCACCGCGAACGTGTCCTTTCCACGCTGCGGGAAAGCGCGTAGCTAAGCGCGCTCTTCTGCCACGGCGAACTCCCTTCCCAAACGATAGAACCATGTGCGGTACCTGCGGTTGTTCGACGAAAGCGCACGCTGACGGTGCGATTGAAACGCAGTCTCAACTGCGCGACGGTGCATCGTCGCATGCGCATGCGCACGACCATCACGCCGACGATTCGCACGCGCACGACCACGTCGACGATCACGGGCACGTTCACGATCATGGGCACGAGGACGAACGAACGATGGAACTCGGCCGTCTCGTTCTCGGTGAGAACGAACGGCTCGCCGAGCGCGTTCGCGGGATCCTCCTCGCCAAGGGCATTGCGGCGATCAACGTCGTCTCGTCCCCGGGAAGCGGGAAGACGACGCTTCTGGAGCGCACGCTGGAGCGCATCGCCGACACCGGTCTGAAGACCGCCGTACTCGTCGGTGACCTCGCGACCGACAACGACGCCCGACGCCTGAGCGCGACCGGGACCCAGGCGATCCAGATCACCACCGGGAACGTATGCCA
Source organism: Planctomycetota bacterium (assembly GCA_038757895.1). Taxonomy (GTDB): domain Bacteria; phylum Planctomycetota; class UBA1135; order UBA1135; genus Saltatorellus. The sequence goes on from JBCDGE010000011.1 coordinate 66,596, forward strand.
CCTCGACGCGCACATGATTCTCCACGGTCTGGAGAAGCTCGACCTCGCCGAGGTCGACGTCCTCTTCCTGGAGAACGTTGGCAACCTCGTCTGCCCGGCAGCGTTCGACCTCGGCGAGGACCACCGCGTCGTGCTTTCGTCGGTCACCGAAGGCGAGGACAAACCCCTCAAGTATCCCACGATCTTCGACGGCGCCGACCTCGCGCTCGTCACGAAGATGGACCTCGCCGAGGTCCTCGAGACCGACCTCGACGCGCTCCACTCTGCGATTCGCGACGTCGCTCCCGCGGCCCGGATCGTCGACGTATCGGCGCGGTCCGGCGATGGCCTCGACGCGTGGGTCCAGTTCATCGTCGAGGCGGCGGAGCGGAAACGCGCGGTCGCGCTCTGAGCGAGGACGCTTGATCGAGGCGGCAGCCAGCTCGGCCCAGGCGGCCCCCGAGAAGCGGGCGGAGACGCTCGTGGTCCGGGGTGTCGTGCAGGGCGTGGGCTTCCGCCCGCACGTCCATCGCCTCGCGACGTCCCTCGGACTGGAGGGCACCGTCGCGAACGGGCCCCTCGGCGTCGAGGTGTTCGTTCAGGGGCGATCGGAGGACCTAGGCGCTTTCGCGCGCGCGCTCGTCGATCGAGCGCCGATGGCGGCGGTCATCGAGGAAGTCGAGCGCATCGACGCCGAGGTGCGTCCGATCGAGGGCTTCCACATCGTTGAATCCCTCGCCGCGTTCGACCGCGGCCTCGCGATCGGCCCGGACCTCGCGACGTGCGAGGCGTGCCTCACCGAGCTGCTCGATCCCGCGGACCGACGCCACCGCTATCCGTTCCTCAACTGCACGGACTGCGGCCCGCGCTACACGATCGCGCTCGACCTGCCGTACGATCGGCCGAACACGAGCATGCGCGGCTTCGCGATGTGCGAGCTGTGCCGCGCCGAGTACGACGATCCGGACGATCGGCGCTTCCACGCGCAGCCGAACGCGTGCCCCGAGTGTGGTCCCACGCTCGGCTGGGTCGACGTCGAACCGTCGACCGAGGAGACCGGGAGCGACGCGGCGCGCGGTGAGCCGATCCACGGCGACGATGCGCTGCTCCGCGCGGTCGAGGCACTCCGCGCCGGCCGGATCGTCGCCGTCCAAGGGCTCGGCGGCTTCCACCTCATGGTGCGTGCCGACGACCCGGCAGCGATCGCGCGCCTGCGCGAACGAAAGCGCCGGGGCGACAAGCCGTTCGCCGTGATGTTCGAGAGCGTCGACGACGTGCGGGACCGCCTGGGCTCCGGCGTCCTCTCGGACGAGGAGGCCGACCTCCTGCGCTCGCCCGCGGCACCGATCGTGCTCGTGCGGACGGCGCAGGCTGAGCGCGGCATCGACCCGCTGGTCGCGCCCGCGAGCCCGGATCTCGGCTGCTTCGTCGCCGCCACGCCTCTGCACCACCTCCTGCTGCGCGATCTCGGCACGCCCGTCGTCGCGACGAGCGGCAACGAGCGCGACGAGCCCATCGCGATCGGCCCGAGCGAGGCGCGCGTAAGGCTCGCCGAGATCGCCGACGCGTTCCTCGTCCACGACCGACCGATCGTCCGCCCGATCGACGACTCGATCGTGCGCGTCATCGCGGGCGAGCCGATGATCCTGCGGCGCGCGCGCGGCTACGCGCCGCTCGCGTTCGAGTGGGAGCGGCTCCCGTCGGAGGGCGTGGACCTCGCGCTCGGGCCGCACCTCAAGTCCACCGTTGGCGTCCGCGTCGGGCGCCGCGTCGTCCTCTCCCCGCACATCGGCGACCTGGAGACGGTCGCCGCGCGCGAGTTCCACGAGCGCGCCGCGCGCGACCTCCAGACCCTGGTCGGCCAGCGCGCCGACCGCGTCGTCTGCGACCGCCACCCCGACTACGCGTCGACCCAGCTCGCCGAGCGGTGGGTCGTCAACCCGATCCGCGTCCAGCACCACGAGGCCCACGTGTGGGCCGTCGCCCTGGAGCACCGCCTCGAGGGTCCCTTCCTCGGCGTCGCCTGGGACGGCACCGGGTTCGGCGACGACGGCACGGTCTGGGGCGGCGAGTTCTTCGCGGCGAACGGCGGCGACCTGGCGCGCATCGGCTCGTTCGAGCTCTTCCCGCTGCCGGGCGGCGAGCGCGCCGTTCGCGAGCCATGGCGCTCGGCGCTCGGGGTCCTGGAACAGGCGTTCGGCGACGACGCTCCCGAGGCGCTCGTGCGCGTGCCCCGCGCGTTCGCGGGCGCGGTCGCGCCGAGCGCGTGGGACCTCTCCCGCCGCATCGCGCGCGGTTCTGCACCGCAGACCTCCAGCGTCGGGCGGCTCTTCGACGCGGTTGGCGCGATCCTCGGCCTGACCGGCCACGCCGCCTACGAGGCGGAGGCCGCGCAGCGCCTGGAGCACCTCGCGGCCCACCAGCCCGAGGCCCCTCGCTATCCCGTCGACGCGCGTGCGGACGACGGGGATGGACCCTGGCGGATCTCGGCGCGCGCCTGGCTCGCAGCGCTCGCCGACGACCTCGCCGCTGGCGTCCCGGTCGCCCGGGTCGCCGCCCGCTTCCACGCGACGCTCGCCCACGTCGTCGCGTCGATCGCTCGCCGGGTGGGCGCCGAGGACGTCGTCCTCACCGGAGGCTGCTTCCAGAATCGCGTGCTGCTGGAGCAGACCATCGCCCTTCTGCGCGCGGACGGTCGTCGACCGATCTGGCCCCGACGGATCCCACCCGGTGACGGAGGCATCGCCGTCGGTCAGCTCGTCGCCGCCGCACGATCCCAAGGACTCGTCTCGTCCAAGGAGTAACAATGTGTCTCGCCGTACCTGGGAAGATCCTCGACGTCACAGGTGACGTCCCCCTCGCGCGCCGCGCGCGCGTCTCATTCGGAGGTGTCGTGAAGGACATCTCGCTGGCTTACGTCCCCGACGCGCAGCCCGGCCAGTACGTGGTCGTGCACGTCGGGCTCGCGCTCTCGGTCGTCGACGAGGACGTGGCGCAGCAGTCGCTCGCCGAGTTCGAGAAGGCCGGCCTCGGCGACTTCTCCGTCGACTGACCGTCCAGCAGGAGGACGAACGATGAAGCACGTCGATGAATACAGGGACGCGGACCGCGTCCAGGCGATCGCGAACGCGATCCGCGAGGAGACCACGCGCCCCTGGACCCTGATGGAGGTCTGCGGGGGACAGACGCACGCGATCGTCCGGTTCGGGCTCGATCGCCTCTTGCCCGAGGGGATCGAGCTCGTCCACGGCCCCGGCTGCCCCGTCTGCGTGACGCCGCTGGAGGTGCTCGACGCGGCCCTCGCGATCGCGGCGCGTCCGGAGGTCACGTTCTGCACGTTCGGCGACATGCTGCGCGTGCCGGGCTCGTCCCAGGACCTCTACCAGGTCAAGGCGCGCGGGGGCGACGTCCGCGTCGTGTACTCGCCGCTCGACGCGCTGGAGATCGCGCGGAAGGAGCCCGACCGCGAGGTCGTCTTCTTCGCCGTCGGGTTCGAGACCACCGCGCCCGCGAACGCGCTGGCGGCCTACCTCGCGCGCGAGGAGGGCGTCCCGAACTTTTCGCTGCTCGTCAGCCACGTGCTCGTCCCGCCCGCGATCGAGGCGGTCTGCAGCGCCGACGACAACCGCGTTCAAGGGTTCCTCGCCGCCGGTCACGTCTGCACGGTCATGGGGTACATGGACGAGTACCCCGAGCTCACCGAGAAGCACGGCGTTCCGATCGTCGTCACCGGCTTCGAGCCCGTCGACGTCATGCACGGCATCCTGATGGCGATCCGGCAGCTGGAGCGCGGCGACCACGCCGTCGAGAACCAGTACGCGCGCTCCGTCCGTCCCGGCGGCAACGAGCGCGCGGTCGACATGATCGAGCAGGTCTTCGAGGTCGTGGACCGGCCCTGGCGCGGGCTCGGCGTGATCCCGCGTTCGGGTCTGGCGCTCACGAAGGAGTACGCGGCGCACGACGCGATGCTGCGCTTCGACCCCGGCACCGGCGTGATCGAGGAGCCGGCCGAGTGCATCGCCGGCGAGATCCTCCGCGGCGTCAAGAAGCCCCACGAGTGCTCTGCGTTCGGGACCCGCTGCACGCCGGAGCGCCCGCTCGGCGCGCCGATGGTGTCGACCGAGGGCGCCTGCTCCGCGTACCACGCGTTCCGCCGCGGAGCCGTACCGGAGGGGAGCGCCTCGTGAGTCTCGGCGCCTGCCCGATCCCGATCTCCGACTACCCCGTCGTCACGATGGCGCACGGGGGCGGGGGCCGACTGTCCCGCCAGCTCGTCGAGCGGATGTTCTCCGCGGCCTTCGACAACGAGTGGCTGCGCGAGCAGCACGACGGCGCGGTCCTGCCCGCGGAGGGAACGCACCCGGTCATGACGACGGACTCGTTCGTGGTCAGCCCGATCGAGTTCCCCGGCGGCGACATCGGCAAGCTCGCCGTCTGCGGGACCGTCAACGACCTTGCGATGTGCGGGGCGGTGCCGCGCTACCTGACGTGCGCTCTCGTCATCGAGGAAGGCCTGGAGATGGACGCGCTATGGCGGATCATCTCTTCGATGGGCGAGACGGCGAAGGAGGCCGGCGTCCAGATCGTCACCGGCGACACCAAGGTCGTCGCGCGCGGCCAGGCCGATCGGCTGTTCGTGAACACGTCCGGCGTCGGGTTCGTCGAGTCGCGGCACGCCGTGCGGCCCTCGGCGATCCGGCCGGGCGACGCGCTCATCGTCAGCGGGGACGTCGGTCGCCACGGCGTGGCGATCCTCGCGACCCGCGAGGGCCTGTCGTTCGAGAGCGCGATCGAGACCGACTGCGCGCCCCTGCACCGCGAGGCGCGCGCGCTGGTCGAGTCCGACGTCGAGGTGCACGCGCTGCGCGACCTGACCCGCGGCGGGCTGGCGACGGCGTGCGTCGAGCTCGCGAGCGGGAGCCTCCGGTTCCGGCTCGACGAATCGAGCGTGCCCGTCCGCGAGGACGTGCGCGGCGCCTGCGAGATCTTCGGCCTCGACCCGCTCTACGTCGCGAACGAGGGGCGCTTCCTGGCGATCGTCCCCGAGGCGCAGGCCGACCAGGCCCTGGACCTCATCGCCCGCCACGGACCGACCGACACCGAGCCGCGCCGCATCGGGACGGTCGACGAAGCCGTGCGCGGCGGCGTCATCCTGCGCTCGATCGCGGGCAGCGAGCGTCCGCTCGACATGCTCAGCGGCGAGCAGCTGCCCCGCATCTGCTGAGCGAGCGCGGCTGGCGCCTCAGCCGTCGGTCAGCCGGAGGTGCCGCGTCCAGAAGTCGCGGCCCTCGCGCGTGCCGATCGCGACCGTTCGATCGTCCAGGAAACGCAGCTTCCCGACGGCGTCGAACGGGCCGATGCGGTCCTCGCCGCTGACGACGAACCACATCGCGCCGTCGCGCGCCGTGTAGACCAGTCGCTCCTCGTCCGGCGTGAACACGAGCTGGCCGATCTCCTCGAACTTGTTCCCGAGCGTCGGCTCGATCTCCTCACCCTCGGGGATCCCTCCGAGCTCGGGCACGATCTCGATCATGCCGACGCGCTCACGACCTCCCAGCACTTCGGAGCGCGCGTAGCGTCGGAGCCACGTCGATGGCGGCGCCTCACCGCCCTCGCGGACGACCCACACGAGGCGCGTTCCGCTGGAGTCCACCATGACGCGCAGGATCGGATCCTCGCCGAGCGGGACCATCGCCTCGCCGACGCCGACCCCGAATCGCTCGTCGCGGTGGAAGCCGAACGCGAGGTGCTCGCCGTTCGGGGACCAGGTGGGGAGGGCCCACGCGTCGGCCTGGACGTTCGTGACTCGCCCGTCGACGAACACCTCGTAGGGCGAGTAGGGCGGCCTCTCGGTGAACGAATCCCGGTCTCCGTAGTTCCGGATCACCGCGGCGACGTGCGAGCCGTCCTTGGTCCAGGTCGCGTGCAGGAAGTAGCCGGTGCGCGAGTGGAGCACCTCGTCCTTCTTGCCGCCGACCGACACGATCGTCCCGGTCCCGTCCCAGTACGTGTTGCCGACGACGCGCGTGTCGTTCTCCACCAGGAGCGGCGCCTCGAACGTCGCGCCCCACTCGTACACCTTGCTCTTGGTCTGGCGGAAGGCGCGCTTCTTGCGGTGCGCGATGACGAGGCAAGCCCGCTCCAGGATGGACTCGCCCTCCTTGTCCGTCCGATAGCCGGGCTGGGTCCAGAACGCGATCGTGTCGCCGTCGAACGACGACGTCAGCGGCCCGATCCAGTCCTCGCGCGCGACGACCTCGCCGTCGCAGTACACCGTCCACTTCTCGGTGCGATTCTTGTTCCGCTTGACGAGCGAGATGAAGACGTGCTCTCCGTTCTCGCTGAAGACCGGTGTGTAGCCGTCATCCCCGTAGCCGACGTCCTCGCCGTCGACGTAGGCGTAGAGGCGCCGCTTCTTGCGCGCGAGGAAGGCGACGCGCTCGCCGTCGGGCGAGAACGCGAAGGCCGTGGGCAGGTCGTGCTTGTCGGGGACCGTCGCGATCCGCCGATCCTCCGGAGGATCGGTCTCCTGGGCAGCGGAGAATGCGGTGGAGGAAGCGGCGAGGACGGCGATCGAGGCGAGCTGGGCGAGCATGTCAGTCCGATCGTGGAGGGGATGGGCGCGGGACCTTATCGGGTCGTCGCCCCGCGGCCTCGGACTGAACGCACCGCGCCCCCGAATCCTGGTAAGGGCTGTGCATGACTCGCCCGCTCGCGCCAGGCGCCCGCGTCAGGCCCCGCGTTAGACCCCGCGTTAGACCACTGGCGCAGGGGCGAGCGCGAGTTCGACCAGCGCGTTCGCGAGGACGTCCGCGCCGCGCTCCAGCTCGTCGAGCGCGATCCGCTCCTCAGGCGTGTGGTCCAGCGCCGCGTCCCCGGGCCCGTAGGCGACCGAGGGGCAGCCCCAAGCGGGCGCGAGCAGGTTCAGGTCCGCCGTGCCGGTCTTCACCTGGAACCGCGGACGCGAGCCCGCGGCGAGGATCGACCGCCCGAGCGCGCGCGCCAGTGGCGACGTGCGCGGCCCGCGCCACGCCGGCGCCGAGCCGACGCGGTCGACGTGCGTCCCGGGGCAGCGCTCCGCCAGCCATGCCTCGGCGGCGTTCGGCGGCAGCGCCTCCGGCAGGCGAAGCGCGAGGTCGACCGTCGTCGCGTCCGTCACCCCGTCGTGCTCGCTCCGCAGTCCGAGAAGGCGCGGCATCACGCGGTCGAAGAGCGGCGCATCGTCAGCCACGAACGCGCGCGCATCGTCTCGAACGGCCTCCCACCAGGCGCACGCCGCTTCCGCCGAGCTCTCCGCGTCGTGCGCGCCGTGGGCGCTGTCGCGCTCGAAGCGCGCGCGGGCCGAGAGGATCCCCTTGTAGCCGAGCGTCACGCCGCTCCAGCTGCTCGGTTCGCCGATGACGAGCGCGGACGGCGGCTCCTCCCAGGTGTCGCGCAGGTGCCGCGCGCCCTTCGACGACGGCGCTTCCTCCTCGACGCAGCCGACGACGACGAAGCGCGCCTCGGCGCCGCGTTCGACCGCGCGCCGCGCCGCGGCGGCCAGCGCCGTGAGCGGACCTTTCGCGTCCACCGCGCCGCGGCCGTGGAGCACGCCGTCGGTCACGTGGACCGGCAGGTCGCCGGGCACCGTGTCGACGTGCCCGACGAGCGCGATCGTCCGCTCTCCGTCGCCGATGGAGCCGACGGCGTTCCCCGCGCCGTCGACGTGCGAGCGGAAGCCTCGCTCGCCGAGCGCCTGCACGAGCCACAGGCTCGCCTCGGTCTCGTGCCCCGAGACGCTCGGGATCCGGACGAGCTGCTCCGCGACCTCCGCGAGATCCTCTCGATCGAACGCGCTCACGACAGCACCTCCAGGACTCGGTCCAGTACGGCATCCCACTCGTCCTCCTCGATGACGAGCGGTGGAAGCAGGCGGAGCACGTTGCGGCCCGCGGAGAGCGCGACGACGCGGCGCTCCAGGAGCGCGGCGAGGACCGGCGCCACCTTGGTCCGCAGCTCGATGCCGACCATCAGGCCGCGGCCGCGCACCTCACGCGCGGCGCCGCCGACGAGGGGCGCGAGGCGCTCCTGCGCGTGCTCGCCGAGCGCGGCGGCGCGCCGGGGGATGTCGTGATCGAGCAGCGTCTCCAGGGTCGCGTGGGCCGCCGCGCACGCGAGCGGGTTGCCCCCGAACGTCGAGCCGTGCGAGCCCGGCGGCAGCGCGCCGACGCGGGGACCGAACGCGGCCGCGCCCATCGCGACGCCGCCGGCGATGCCCTTGCCCAGGCACAGCACGTCGGGGACCACGCCCTCGCGCTCGCACGCGAACAGGGTCCCGGTGCGCCCGAAGCCCGTCTGGACCTCGTCGAACACGAGCAGCGCGCCGCGCTCGTCGCAGAGTCGCCTCGCCTCCGCGAGGTAGCCGTCGGGCGCCGGCCGGACGCCGCCCTCGCCCTGGATCACCTCCAGGACGACGGCGCCGGTCTCCTCCGTGATCGCCTCGTCGAGCGCGGCCGCGTCGCCGTAGCGCACGTGGCCGACGCCCTGGAGGAGCGGCGTGAACGGCGCGCGGTGGGCGCGCTCGGCGGTCGCGCTGAGCGCGCCCATCGTGCGGCCGTGGAAGCCGCGTGCGCAGGCGACGACGCCGTGTCGTTCCGTCGCGAGGCGCGAGATCTTCAGGCCCGCCTCGACCGCCTCCGTGCCGGAGTTGCACAGGAACGCGCGGTCGAGCGGCGCGGGGAGCACGGCCGTGAGCGCGTCGAGATAGCGCGCGCGCGCGTCGTTCGCGTAGCTGGGCGTGAGCGCGACGAGGCGGCGCGCCTGATCGGCGATGGCCGCGGTGACGCGGGGGTGGGCGTGGCCGAGCGACGCGACGCCGTACGACGCGCTCGCGTCGAGGTACTCCTCGCCCGACTCCGTGTAGAGGCGGGCGCCCTCGCCGTCGACGAAGGCCAGCGGGCGCGGTCGGACGCAGCCGGCGCCGTGGTCGGTCTCGGTGGCGACCCAGGCGGCCGCGCGGTCGATGGGGGCGACGGTCACGACGTCACCTCCGTGGTCGCGCGCGTCTGCGCGAGGGCGCGGCCGACGATCGTCGTGCCGCCTCCTCCGAGCGCCTCGGTCAGCGGCCGGTCGGCGTCCGCGGACGCGATCGCGACGCGTGCCACGCCCGCGACGAGCGCCTCGCGCGCGGCGACGACCTTGCGCTTCATCCGGCCCTGCGCGACCTCCAGCAGCGCTTCGATCTCGTCCTCGGTCGCGGTCTCGATCCTCGTCGAGGGATCGGGGAACGCGCACATCAGCCCCGGCACGGCGGTGAGCAGCGCGAGCGCACGCGCGCCGAGCGCGCCCGCCACGGCGGCGGCGGCGCGGTCCCCGTCGACGTTGAGCGGCTCGCCCCTCTCGGTCATCGCGACCGGCGCCAGCACCGGCACGCGGCCCTCGTCCAGGAGGTCCCGCATCAGGTCCGCGTGCACCTCGCGGATCCGGCCGCTCCAGTCGTCGCGCACGACCCGGACGCGGCCGTTCTCGATCGCGCGGATCGCTTCCTTGCGCGCGCCGACGAGCGTGCCGCCGTCGAGCCCGCTCAGCCCCACCGCGTCGACGCCGCGCGCCTGGAGCGCGCCGACGATCCGTCGGTTGACGAGCGCGGTCGCCATCACGAAGAGCTCGAGCGTCCGCGGATCGGTGTGGCGGCTCTCATGACCGCTCGGCGAACGCAGGGTCCGGGCGGGGTGCCCGACGGCGTCGCCGAGCCGGTTGGCCTCGTCCGAGCCGCCGTGGACGACGACGATCCGGTCGCCGCGCGTCACGCGCTCGGCGACGTCGTCGAGAGAGGAGGCGTGGTCGACGCCCGCTGCGCCGCCGAGCTTGAGGACGACGGGCGCGGGGGAGTGGAGTTCGCTCCGGCACATGGGATTCAGAGGGGGTGGAGGCCGATGGCGTCGAGTCCGGCGCGCTCGTCGAGGCCCGCCGCGAGGTTCATGCACTGGACCGCCGTGCCGGCGGCCCCCTTGCCGAGGTTGTCGATCGCTCCGAGCGCGACGACGCGCCGTCCGTCGGCGCCGATCTCCCAGCCGACGTCGGCGTGGTTCGTGCCGGTGACGAGGCGCGGCTCGGGGTGGCGGTAGGCGCCGCCGCGGTCGTGGACCACGCGCACGAACGGATCCTCGCCGTAGGCCGCGCGGTACGCCTTCCAGAGCGTCCGGTCGTCCGCGGGCTCCTTCAGCCACAGGTGCGCGGTCGCGAGCGCGCCGCGGACGAGTTCGACCGACGACACCGTCAGGTCGACGTCCGTGAGCCCCGTCACCTGGCGCACCTCGGCGACGTGTCGGTGCCCCGTGGGCGCGAAGCTGCGGACCACGCCGCGGCGCTCGGCGTGCTGCCCCGATGCGCTCGTGCCGCGGCCGGACTCGGACGAGCCGACCTTGAGGTCGACGACGACAGGCCGGGACGTGTCGATCAGCCCTGAGCGCACGAACGGGAGCAGCGCGAGGTTCGACGCCGTCGCGTTGCAGCCTACGCCGCTGACGTACCGCGCGCCGCGGAGCCGCTCGCGATGGACCTCGGGTAGCCCGTAGACGAAGCGCTCCAGCCAGTCCGGTGCGGGGTGCGCGGCGCGGTAGGTCGTCTCGTAGGCCCCGGCGTCGTCGAGCCGGAAGTCGGCCGAGCAGTCGATGATCCGCTCCGCGAGGCCGTCGAACCGCTCGATGCGCTGCGACGCCTCCCCGTGGGGGAGCGCGAGGAAGAGCACGTCGCACGGCGCGAGGTCGTCCAGCGCGACGAAGCGCTCGTCGCACCAGCCCCGCAGGTGGGGGTGCACGGTCCGCACCGGGCGGCCCGCGTTCGACTCCGAGGTGACGTGGCCGAGCGTGACGCCCGGGTGACGGAGGAGCAGCCGCAGGAGCTCGCCTCCGACGTAGCCCGACGCTCCTGCGATCGACACGACGAGGGGAGCGGTCACGCGGTCACCTCCGCCAGCTCGGCGCCTTCGTGCGAAGCATCCGCGATGGCCGCTTGCCGCAGGACCCAGTCGCTCATCGCGCCGGGGATGTCCACGCCTGTGGGCTCGATCGAGTTGCGGAACTCGCCCGAGTGGTTCACCTCGACCACGGCGAGACCGTCCGGCGTCTCCAGGAGGTCGACGGCCACGAGGCCCCCGCCGACGGCGCGGGCGGCGTCGACGGCCAGGCGGCCGACCTCGCCCTCGTGGTCGCAGCGCTCGACGCGGCCGCCGCGCGCGGTGTTCGTGATCCAGTGCTCGGAGTGCCGCCAGATCGCGGCGATGCACTCGTCGCCGACGACGAACGCGCGCGCATCGCGGCCGGGCTTCTCGGCGTACTCCTGGACGTAGAAGACGCTGTGCTGCCACGAGCCGAGCACCGCACGGTCCTCCAGGACCGCCTCCGCGGCTGCCGGCGTGTCGAGGCGCGCGACGAGCCGGCCCCAGGAACCGACGACCGGCTTGAGGACGCACGGGTACCCGTACTCCTCGCAGGCCTCCAGCGCGGATTCGGGCGTGAACGCCACTGTCGTGCGGAGGGTCGGGACGCCGTGCGAGGCGAGCGCAGCGCTGGTGAGCGCCTTGTCGCCCGAGGTCGCCACGACGTCGCCGGAGTTCACGCACAGCGCTCCGCGCGCCTCCAGGGCACGCGTGGCGTACAGCGTCCGACCGAAGGCGAGGCTGCGGTTCCAGACGGCGGTCCACGGCGCGGGCTCGCGCGAGGTCAGGTCGAGCCGCAGGCGGGCGTCGTCGACGCGTTCGACGGCGGCGCCGCGCGCTTCCAGAGCGGCGAGAAGGAGCTTCTCCTCGACGCGCACGCGCGAGGTCACGAAGGCGAGGGTCATCGGATCACTCGCCCCAGTCCTCGTCGACCTCGGGCGCTTCGGCGAGCGTGAGAGGCTCGATGTTGGTGACCTCCAGCTCGGCGCCGCAGTCGTCACAGGCGAGGACCTCGCCCGCTAGCACGTCGGCGGGAACGTCGATCGCGCTCCCGCAGACGGGGCACGCGGTGGCTGTCGAGGGAGTGGCCGTCGTGGTGGGGGGAATCGTGTTGGACATGGTCGGTTCGGTGTCTGGCGTCGCTGGGTCGGGGGAAAAAGAAACCCGCCGGATGCCCTGGTGGGCGATCCGGCGGGTGAGCGTCGTGCTGGCTTCGATGTGGCGTCGCGGCCGTCAGCAGGAACGAGATCTCCCTCCGGATCGGGGTCCGGCTTTGGCTTTCCCTTTGCCTTTGAGGCAGAGAGACCCTTCGACGAGGGGGGAGGTCGTGCTGAGGTGCGACATCGCTGCTGGCTTCGCGGGAGCCTAGGGGGCGGATGTTCGAACTGCAACGGATGTCGTCGAAGGAAATCCGGGACGAGCGGCGGAGACCGGATGCCTTTCACCGAGGCTGAACGTCGTGACGCCCGTCCTCGTCTGCCGGATCCTCCTGCCGCTCCTCGGCCTCCTCGGGCCGCTGATCGTGCTCCTCGGACTGCCAGGGACGTGGCTCCTGCTCGCCCTCGCCGGGCTCGCGGAGTGGTGGACGGAGCCGCGGCTGTTCTCGGACGTGACGCTGGTGGGGACCGTCCTCGTGGCGCTCGCGGGTGAGGCGTGGGAGTCGCTCTCCTCGTCCGTGAGGGCCCGCCGGGCGGGTGCGGGGCGGCGCGGCGCGATCGGCGCACTCGTCGGCGGCATCGCAGGCGCGATCGCCGGCACGGCGCTGATCCCGATCCCGCTCTTCGGGACGCTCGTGGGAGGAGCGCTCGGTGCGTTCACCGTCGCGGCGCTCCTGGAGACGACCGGCGGGAGGACGCTGAAGGACGCCGTCCGGATCGGTCGCGCGGCCGCGGCGGGCCAGATGATCGGCCTCGTCGGCAAGCTCGCGGCGAGCGGGGTGGTCTACGTCTGGATCGTCGTCGCGCTCTACGTCTGAACGTCGATGGTGCGGCGCCGCAGCGTCTCGCGCGGTGTCTCGCCGAAAAAGCGGCGGTAGAGCGCGCCCATCTGGCCGAGGTGCGTGAAGCCCGCTCGTCCCGCGGCGTCGGTGACCGCGCCGCGCCGGCCCGTGCTCTCGAGGAGCAGCCTCCTCATCGCATTCAGGCGTCGGACGACGACGTAGTCGTACGGGCCGATTCCGATCTCGTCCGAGAACGAACGGTACACGGTCCGCTCCGAGACGCCGAGCTCCTCGGCCAGCCGGGGCACGCTGAGCGCCTCGCCGTCCAGTCGATCGGTGACGTGGCCGAGCGCGCGTGCTGCGATGTGGTGGCGGCGATGCGGTGCGCGGATCGGCGACCGCCTGGACGCCGGGCGCTGGACGAGCTCGACCGCGCGCTCCAGGAAGGCCTCGTCACGCAGCGTCGCGGGATCCGTCGACCGATCCGGGTCACGCGCCAGCAGGCCCGTCGCCCGTCGGCGCAGCTCCACAACGTCCGCAAGCGCGAGCGTGGACACGACGCGGCTGGTCGCCGGTGGCTCCTGCGCCGCGGCATGCTCCGCATCGACCTGCACATCGAGGTACAGGCCGGGGTGAAGCGTCTCGACGTTCTCGTACCCGGGGGCGAACTCGAGCACGTCCCCCGTTCGGAGACTCCCGCCGTTGTGCAGCGAGTCCGGCGCGTTGGAGATCGGCACCGTGCGGACGAGGCGACCGGGTCGAAGCGCGGACCTCGCCTGGATCTGACGCTCCAGTGCGTAGACCCACACCTCGACCCCCGGTGTGGTGATGCCGATCGCGCGTCCCGTCCGCGGGCCCCGCTCGATCTGCGTCATCTCGCCCTCGAACGGGTGGTCGTCGCCGCAGAACGCACCGGGGTCGACGATGGGGACGTCGACCACCTCGGGGGCGGCGGGCATTCGCTGGGGCGGGGGCACGAGGAGCAGAGTGGGTCGCGGCGCGGTGGCAGGATCCTGATGGTTCGGGCCGCGGCGGCGCCTAGCGTAAGTAGGATTCCGCGATGAGTCCGCCGGGATCCCCCCTGCGGCCGAGCGCGGCCCGACCGCCCCCGGCGCGGGGCCAAAGACCTCGACGATGACTCGCACGACAGCACGCACCGTCCTCCTGGCGGGGCTCGCCCTGGCCGCGTCCAGCAGCGCGGCGGCCCAGATCAACAAGGGGCTCGTCGACGACGCTCCCAAGGAGGAGCGGCAGCCGATGCCGCACATCGACCCCAACGATCCGAACGTGATCAAGCTGCGCGACGATCCGAACCGCGACATGTGGCGGCAGACGGTCGATCCCGCGAAGTTCACGCCGCGGGCGGCGGGTCCGATCAACCTCACGCGCTACGAGGCGCAGCTCGAGAACGTCGGGATCAAGACGTTCTTCCAGAGGCCGCTCGCCCTCACGAAGGAGGACCTCGTCGCGGGCAAGGTCGACGTCGCGATCTACGGCGCGCCCACCGGCGCCCTCCCGCACTCGGCCGGCTGCGTCTGGGCGCCGGCGGAGGTCCGCTACACGCGCGACTACGGCACCTACGGTGCGACCCTTCCGCTGGGCTGGGTCGAGCACGAGACGCTCATCGACCCGTTCACGATCCTCGACGTCGTCGACTACGGCGATACGGGGATGGACCCGTACAACCAGTCGCGGACGCTGGAGGAGATCCGCCGCGTCACGCGCGAGATCGCGGAGACCGGCGCGATCCCCATGGCGATCGGCGGCGACCACTCGATCCCGAACGCGACGTTCCGCGCGATCGTCGACGTCTACGGTCGCAAGAAGGTCGCGTTCGTCCATTTCGACGCGCACCTCGACCGCGGCTTCGGCAAGTTCGGCGCCTTCTACCACTCGGGCAGCTACATGACGATGGCCGTCGACGAGGGGCTCGTCGAGGGGAAGCACGTCATCCAGTTCGGGATGTCGACGCCCGTGTTCGGTGAGAAGGACTGGGAGCAGGTCGCCAAGGAGGGCGGCAAGGTCTACCACCTGCACCAGATCCGTCGCGACGGCATGAGCGCGACATTCGACAAGATGTACGCCGACCTCGCAGACATCGACCTCGTGCACATCTCCTTCGACGTCGACGTCTTCGACGTGTCCTACGCGCCGGGGACGGGCTCCAGCTCGCCGACTGGCGTGACGCCGAACGAGCTGTTCCCGCTGCTCCGCGAGTTCGCGGCCCGCAAGACGATCGTCGGCATGGACCTGGTCGAGTTCAATCCGCTGTACGACAACCAGGGCCAGCAGACCGCGCGCCTCTGCCGCCGCATCCTGCTCCAGTTCCTGACCGGGATCGCGATGAAGAAGAACGGGATCGCACCGGACTACGTGCACCCCCGCATCCGCGGGGACCGCTGATCCGCAAGGACCGCGAATCCGCGCCGCCAGCTACGATCGGGACGTGCGCCGCCTCGTCCCGATCGTCCTTCCCCTCGCGCTCGCGGCGGCCGGTGTGGCCGTCGACGAGATCTTCCGGACCGACGAGGTCCCGACCATCGTCGCGACCGAGCACGTCCAGGGCGAAGCGGCGCCGCCCGACGCGCCCGCCTGCGAGGGGTGGACGCTCCACGTCGACGCCCGCGCGGAGGGCGACTACCTCGTCGCTCGCCCAGCGGGCGGCGGCCAGGCGGCCGACCTCCGCGGACCGGTGGACCACCTCGGTGGCGTGCGGGCCATCGAGGTCGCGCCGGGTCGTTCCCTCGTCGCCTGGGACGAGTTCCGGGGCGAGGTCGCTCTTGGCTCATCGTTCGACATCGTCGCGGCGTGGCTCGAGAGCGGGGAGTGGGGGAGCCCGTTCACCGTCGCGAGCGGGCCGCGCTTCCAGGCGCGACCGTCCCTCGCGGCCTCGCCCGCCGGCGACGCGTGGGTCGCCTGGGAAGAGGGCCCGGAGGGCTGGGGCGGCGAGTACCGGTCCGTCGACCGGCTGTGGAACAACCCCACCGACGTCCGCGGGCCGCTGCACACCTGGCGCGCCGTCCGTCTCGCCCACGTCAAGGCGGACGGATTCGTCGCGGAGCTCCGCGGCGGCGTGCCGATGCCGTCCTTCCAGCTCCAGCGCGACGCCAAGGGCCGCCGCCGCGACACCGAGCGGCTCGGCGTGTTCTACGAGCGCCCCGAGATCGGGTTCGATCGCGCGGGCGGGCTGTGGCTCGCGCTCCGCCACGTCCACCAGGCGCAGCTCTCGGAGATCCAGAAGACGCGCACCCACGTCGAGCACGGCTTCGTGGTCCACCTGCACCGCCTGACCGAGGACGGTTGGTCGGCGCCGATGCGCCTCGACCAGCGCCAGCGAGACGGCGATCAGCCGCTTCGGCTGCGCGCCGAGGACGGCGGCATGGCGGTCGAGTGCGTCGTCGGACGCAGCGATCGGCGGAAGGACGAGCAGTTCGACGGCCTCGTCCGTGCCCTCCTCCCCGTCGACGCGGGCGAGACGGTGGACACCGGCCGCGTCGTGCTCGAGCGGGAACAGGGCAGGAAGGCGCCCGAGCTTCGCCCGCGCGACGAGCTTCGGAGTCGACCCACGCTGGAGCACGCCGGAGCCACCCACACGCTGCTGTTCGGCGATCTGCACCGCCACACCGACCTCTCGCTCTGCTTCCCGTTCTACGACGGTTCGCTCGACGACGCGTACCGCTACGTGCGCGGGCCGGGGGCGCTCGACTTCGTCGCGATCACCGACCACGCGCGGGACCTCGACCGAGGGAACGCGGCGGGCGTCCCCTGGGCGCGCACGGTCGCGTACGTCGACCGGTACCACGTGCCCGGGCGCTTCGCGGTCTTCTACTCGTACGAGCGGAGCCAGGGGAACTGCGATCACAACGTCGTGTCGCTCCGCCCCGACGTCCTCCGCCCGCACCGGCCGCCGCTGCGCGAGTTCTGGGCCGAATTCTCCGCCGACGAGGTCATCACGATCCCGCACGCCACGGCGCCACGGCCGGGGTCGCGCTTCTGCGGGAACGTGTGGGAGAAGCAGGACGACGAGCGGCGTCCGCTCGCCGAGGTGTACCAGGCGTACCGCGACGTCGACTCGCTCAAGGAGCTGCAGGTCAAGGCGCTCGCGCGCGGGCAGAAGCTCGGGTTCATCGCGAGCTCCGACCACCTCGCCACCTCCGGCGCCTACGCGTGCGCGTGGGTGGAGGGTTCGCTCCCCGACGCCCTCGACCGCGAGCCGATCTTCAGCGCGCTCCGCGCCCGTCGCACCTACGGCGCGACCGCGCGGATCGAACTGGCCGTGACGAGCGGCGACGCGTGGATGGGGGAGGACCTGGAGGGCGAGGGTCCCTTCCCGATCTCCATCCGGGTCCGCGGCACCGCGCCGATCGAGCGGGTCGAGATGTGGTCCGCCGGTGAGCGCATCGGGTCGATCGACGGATCCCGCGAGGAGGGAGGGCGCGCCTTGGACCTCGACGCCGAGTGGACGTGGGACGGGCCGCCGCCCGGTGCGTCGGGCTGGCTGATCGTCGTGGCGATCCAGCGGGGCGGGCACCGGGCCTGGGCGTCACCGTTCTTCGTCGACCGAGGACGCTGACCGGAACCGGGCCGCGCGCTCTCCGGATAGGTGCCCGATCCTGCCGGATCGGATCGCCGCGAGGCCCGCGGCTTCTGTCCGGAGCGCCGTAGCGGAACGTTCGCCGTAAGCGTCGGGAGAGGAAGGAGTTCAGCGGATCCGGCCGATCTCCCGTTCGCTCCTGGCACGGGCATCGCTCCTCGGCGACCGAATCCACCGCGGATCGAGCGGCCCCGGGGCGTTGCCCCGCGCGGTTCCGCGCGTCGGCCGTGGGCCCCGCAAGGGGAAGCCTGAAGGCATCGGAGCCCAAACTCACCGCGGCCGACCGGGGGCCGGACGCGCGGGAGGAGCCCAGCGGAGAGCGCGCACGCGCGACTCTCCCCGCTCCTCCTGCGCGGCCCTCGGGAGGCCGCACCCCTGTCGCCACTGATGGCCACCACCGATGGCCACCACTCTGGGAAGTGGACCCATGTCCGAACTCATCCTGCTCGTCGTCGTCGTCGTCGCCATCGTCGCGATCGCCCTGCCGAAGGTGGTCCACCGCGTCGTCGTCGGACCGCACGAGGCGATCCTCGCCGTGCGCAACGTCAAGGACCTCGGAGCGTTGAGCCAGGGCGTCCACCGCTTCTTCCTCGGGAGCGTGCACCTCGTGCACTTCGATCTGCGCGCGTCGATCCACACGATCGGCGGCCAGGAGGTGCTCTCACGCGATCGCGTCCCGGTGAAGGCCTCGGTCCTCGTCCGGCACCGCATCGTCGATGCGCTCGCCGTTCGGGACCGCGTCCAGGATGCGTCGGCGCACGTGCACGCGGCCGGTCAGCTCGCGCTGCGCGACGCGGTCGCGCAGTTCGACCTCGACGACCTGCTCGAGGCCCGCGGGGCCCTAGCCGACCGTACGCGCGAGGCCCTCCAGCGCGAGCTCTCGGCCGCCGGCATGGAGCTCCTCGACGTCGCGGTCAAGGACCTCATGGTCGGCGGCGACCTCAAGCGCGCCCTCGCCGACGTCGCTCGTGCACGCGCCGAGGGGCTCGCGAAGCTGGAGCGTGCGCGCGCCGAGACGGCCGCCCTTCGCAAGCTCGCGAACGCGGCGCGCCTCCTGGAGGAGCACGCGGGCCTCGACCGCCTCAAGACGCTGGAGGTCGCGTCCCGCGCGGCCGACGGCTGCTCGACGCTGGTCCTCGGTCTCGAGGACCCGAAGGCCGCGCTCCGCGGCGGCTCGTGACCTGCTAGCGGTCCGGCGCGTCGCGCGCCGGGCCGCTGGCCCATTCACGCGCTCTCGGAGTCCGCGATGAAGAAGCGCTTGAGCATGTCCGGGAACGCGCGCGCCCTGCGCGACGCGAGGTCGATGCAGGCCAGCTCGACCTCCGCCGTCAGGAGGAGCGGACCGCGCTCGCCGTCGACCACGCGGTGGATCTCGTAGCCGAACGTCACCGACGCGGCCCGCGTCCGCTCGATCCAGCACGCCACCACGAGAGCGTCCTCGAAGAACCCGGGGCTCTTGTACTGCATCGCGACGCTCCGCACCGGGAGCCCGTAGCCCGCGCGCTCCACGTCGCTGTAGGGGAGGGCGCACTCGCGCAGCATGATCGTCCGCGCGTCCTCCAGATAGCGGAGGTAGTTGGCGTGGTGCACGACGCCCATCTGGTCGGTCTCGGAGTACCGCACCTCGACCGCGTGGAGGTACGGACGCTCCCTCGTCGGACGCGGGCACCGCGGGGCTCCGGAGGGGTCCGAGCGAGCCTCGGCGGCGTCCTCCGAGTCGTCGGTCTCAGCGTCTCGGTCGGCAGTGGGAAGGGGATGGGCAGTCGACATCGCGTCGCCGGGATATCCGACCTCGCGCCAGGCGACAACCGGGGGAGGACCGAACCGTTTCGATCCGGGAAAAAGCGCCCGTGAAGATCCGGAGGAGCGGTTAGAACCTCTGCCCGCATGTCCAGCCCGACGACGACGACGACCGCCGCCGGAGGGGCCGCCAACCCGACGTTCGCCGCGCTCCTCACCTGGCTCATGCCGGGCGCGGGGCACGTCTACCTGGGCCGCACGCGCACGGCGGTCATCGCCTTCCTGGCGATCCAGGGCATGTACATCGCGGGCGTTCTCCTGTCGGGCGGCATGTTCCTGGAGATCCTCCCGCCCGAGATGCGCGGGCGATTCGCCGCGGCCCTCACGCCCGAGGCCGGCAACCTCGGCGCGCTGCTCCTGCACGTGCGCCAGTACGGCTTCGGATCCGGCATCCCCCAGCCGTTCCCCCCGACCCTCCACCTCGGCGTCGCCCTGACCGCCTCGTCGGGGATCGCGAACCTGATCCTCGCCAGCCGCGCTCACTTCGACGCGCGCACCGCGCCCGGAGGCCTCGCGGTCGTCGAGAACGCCGCCCCGCACCCCGGTACGTGCGCGCTCGCCGGCTGGTTCGTGCCAGGCCTCGGCCACGTCCTCCAGGGCCGTCGCGCGCGCGGTGTCGTCGCGTTCGTGCTGGTCGTCGGGCTCTTCCTGCTCGGCTGCGTCCTCGCCGAGGGCACGAACCTCGATCGGACCCGGCACTTCTACTACTGGGCCGGCCAGGCGCTCCTCGGTCCGGTCGCGTTCGCGGTCGAGTTCGTCCACGGTCACCCGCGGATGGTCGAGCGAGCACCGTACGCCGACGCCGGCGTTGTCCTCGCGTCGATCGCGGGGATGCTGAACGTCCTCCTCCTGCTCGACGTGTACGGGTTCAGCGAGTCGAGGCTCCTCGGGCGTCCCGTCGCGACCGACCGTCGCCGCCCCGTCGACGAGGAGCCGGCGCTGCCCTGACCGCCAGGGCCCGACCGCTAGGGCCTGACCCATGGACGACCTCGGACTCCACATCGGTCTCTTCCTCGTCGCGACGGCGATCATCGTCGGCGTGAGCTGCATGTTCACGGAGGCGGACGACGCGAAGGCGCTGCGGCTGTTCCCGCGGCGCTACGTCGTCTTCGTGGTCGTCTCCGCGCTCGTCGCGGGCGCGATGCTCGCCTTCGAGCACACGCTCGCCTCGGTCTCCTGACCATCACCTGAGCGTGTAGAGGCCCCCGGGGCCGCGGCGGACCACACCCGCGAGGTCGAGCGACGTCAGCGAGGCCAGCGCCGCCCCGACCTCGATCCCCACCCGGTCGGAGATCTCGCCCGCCGACAGCGTCTCGCCCTGGAGGGCCTTGACGATCGATCGCTCGGGTTCCGATCTCCACGCGTCGCCGCCTGCGCCGTCCCCGTTCGCGGCGTTCTCTCCGTAGACGTCGGCCAGCAGCATCGCGGGCGAGTCGACCGGCGTCGCGCCCTCTCGCACCAGCCGGAGCGTCCCCCGCGCGAGCGGGTGGTCGACGCGTCCGGGCACGGCGAAAACGGCCTGGCCCTGGTCCGCCGCCCAGCGGGCCGTGATGAGGGACCCCGAGGCCCGCGCCGCCTCGACCACGAGCACGGCGTCCGCCAGAGCGGCGAGGACGCGGTTGCGGAGCGGGAAGTGGTGCCGTCGCGGACCGATCCCCGGCGCGAACTCGGAGACCAGGAGCCCCTCGCGCGCGACGCGTCCCGCGAGCGGGCCCGAGGGCCATGGGCGGTCGACGCCGCAGCCGAGGACGGCGATCGTGCCCCCGCCGGCCTCCAGAGCGCCGCGGTGGGCGGCCTCGTCGATCCCCCGCGCGAGGCCGCTGATCACGCACACGCCGCGCCCGGCGAGCTCGCGCCCGAACCGCTCGGCCTGCACGAGGCCGTAGTCGGTCGGCGCCCGGCTGCCGACGATCGCGATCCTCCTGGGCGCGGCGAGGAGGTCGGTGCGCCCGCGAAGCCAGAGCGCGGAGGGCTCGACCTCGACGGAGGCCAGGCCCGGCGGCCAGTCGTCGTCCGACCGGACGATGCGCTGGATCCTCTCGGTGTCGATGGTCCCACTCACACCGAGTGGACCGATCGAAGCAGCGGCCGGTTGCAGGTGCTCCGGAGTTTCTCCGGTCCTATCGGCCGCGGTCGCCGCGCTTCTTTCGCCGCTCGTACTCGCGCTCCTCGCCCCAGAAGCGTCGCCACAGCTCGCCCATGTCACCCGGGATCTTCGGCGGGTCGGTCGGGATCTCGAACGTCTTCCGGTTCTCGCTCCACCAGACGAGCCACTGGCTGGCGTCGGCGCCCTGGTCGACGCCCGAGACGTGGATGAGGGCGGGGCGGAGCTCGCGCATTCGACCCTTCAGCCGGCGCGTGTCGGTCTTCTTCATCGCGTCGAGGATCCCCTCGAGAGCCTCGGGCGACCGCTGGTACGCCGCGGCCCAGACGCGGGCCCTTCGGACCTCGAACGTCTCCTCGTCGAGGGCGCGCTTCAGGAGCATCTTGACCGACGACGCGTCCCTCTGGCGCCCGATCGACTTGTACAGCGAGACGCTGGTATCGACGTCCTTCGCGAGCGCTCGCTGTTCCTTGCGCGCGTAGGCCTGCAGCGCCTTCAGCGACCGCTCGTGCCGCATGAGCCCGAGGACGTCGAGCGCGGTGCGGCGCACCGAGACCGACTCGTCGTCGAGCGCCTTCGCGACCTCCGCGATCACCGTCGGGTGGACGATCTCCGCCGACTCCAGGAGCACGGCGCGCCGCGCGTTGACCTCCTTCTCGCGCATGCCCTTGCGGATCGCGCCCACGGCGGCCTTCGCCTCCGCGTCGCGGTCCTTCTTGGCCTTCTTCGCGTCCTCCTGGGCGGCCGCGCAGGTGGCGGGCGGCGAAGCGCCCGCAGCGGCGGGCGGGGCGAGCGGGAGCAGGAGGAGTCCGCAGGCGGCGAGGCTCGGGAGGTTCATGGCGTGCGAGGCGTCGGGACGGCACCCCACTGTACCCCCCTGGGTGTGGGATCCCCCGGGGCGGCCCCGCCGACGCCAAATCCCCCGATTCCGCGGATGGGCGAGGCCGCCGATCCCACCAAGTGCCCATGGGAACGAGTCCACGCCTTCGCCACGAGCCAGGTGACCGCCTCTCCGACGCCGGGCCCGGCGTCGCTCCCGAGGACCACCCCGCCCTGCGGCCGTCCGAGGACGGGACACCCGCGGTCTCCAGCGTCCGGATCGTCGTCGCGTCGCTGCTCGTCGTCGCCGGCACGCTCGCGCTGCTCAACGCGACCGGGGTCGTCACGGGCAACCTGCTCGCGAGCTGGTGGAGCGTCGGGGTCGTCGCCCTCGGGCTGCTCCAGCTCACGTTCGGCGACAACCGGTACGCGCGGACCATCGGTCTCGCGCTCGTCGTCGTCGGCGGGGCGTTCACGGCCGCGCGCTGGGATCCCGAGCTGCTCCAGCCCGAGCGCGTGTGGACGCTGCTCTGGCCGGCCGCGTTCCTGGCCCTCGGCGGCTACCTCTTCCTGCGGACGCTCAGCCCGCGGGGCCCGACGAGCGGCGAGTCGATCTTCGCCTTCTGGGCGGGCGTCGAGCGCTCCGTCGAAGGTCAGGTGTTCACGGGCGGAGACCTCAGCGCCGTCATGGGCGGGTTCGAGCTCGACCTGCGCGGCGCCACGCTCCCCGAGAGCGGCGAAGCGGTGATCGACGTGCTCGCCGTCATGGGCGGCGGCGTCGTCTACGTGCCCGACGGCTGGATCGTCGAGTCGCGCGTGGCGCCCATCATGGGCGGCGTGTCGATCAAGACCACGAGCCAGGGCGACGCGAGCGGTCGACTCCGCGTGCGCGGGCTCGCGCTCATGGGCGGGATCGAGATCCGGAACAAGTAGCGCGCGGCGCGGGCTACTGCACCCGGATCCAGATCTCGTTGCGGCGCAGGAAGGGGAGCGTGAACGGCGGGTCGTAGCCCGCCGAGAGCGGCGCGCCGACGGCGGTCAGTCCGCGTTCACCGAGCCACTCCTGCAGCTCCTCCGTCCTCTTCGCCACGTTGCGATCCGAGAGGCGGCCAGCGAACCGCACCGTGGCGATCCGGCCGCCCTCGACGGTCGCCGTCTCGACCTCGCCGGCGTCGGGAGCCGGCGCCGTGTCGGCGGTGTACCGGCCGGGGAGGACGAACGTCATCTCCATCGAGTCGCTGCTGTCCTCGACGAGGACGGGCACGGTCATCGCCACCTTCTTGTCGCGCTCGTTCGCGCCGCTGAGGTACTCGAAGAGGCGCCCGAAGGCCTCGCCGCCGTCGCGGCCCGGGCCCGCGGACGACGACGTGCGCACGACGGCGAGGTCGTCGTAGCGGCGGACCTCGAAGCGGCCGTCCTTCTCCAGCACCTCGTAGTCGGGCGCCTCGAACGTGCGGACGCCGACGAGCGCGGTCGCGCTGTCGCCGACGAGGGACAGCGTCTCTGCGAAGTTCGATCGCTCGACCGTGTCGGTGCCCTCGACGCGGTGCGTGGCGCAGGAGGCGAGGGTCACCGCGAGCACCGCGAGAGCGAGCAGCGAGATCGTGAGGACGTTGGACATGCTGCGACGTTCGGACGCTCCACGCCGCCGGATTCGCTCGCGATCAGAGCCTGGGCAGAAATCGCTGAAGCGTACTCTGCCCAGGCCCTGATGACGTCTCTGGCGCATCCACTGACGTGGATGCGCGCTCGCGCGGATTCCTGCCCACGCTCTCAGAGTTCCGCGAGGGCCTGGCGCGCGACGAGCCGCCAGTCTCCGGCCGGGACCTTCGAACCCGACGGACCCGAGAGCAGGTCGAGGCCCTCCTGGAGCACTGCGCGCGCTTCCTCGGGCTTGCCGAGCTCCTTGCGCACGATCCCCGCGCGGATGCGCGCCGCCGCACGCCTGCTGACGTCGCCCGGCACCGCGCCATCGATCCGCTCCAGGACGTTCTCCAGAAACACCTCCGCCTCGTCCGGAGCGCCCAGCACGACGAGCTGCCACCCCGCTTCGCTCTCCGCGAGCAGCGTCAGCTGGTGGTCGGGACCGAGCCGCTCCAGCGCGAGGTCGGCGCACAGCTCGTACGCCCCGAGCGCGGACTCGGGGTCGCCGGCGATCGAGAGCGTCCGCGCGTGGTTGATACGCAGCCGGAGCGCGTTCAGCGAAGCGGCCGTGTCCGTGCGGTCGACCATCTCGGCCGCCTCCTCGAACAGCGCGAGGGCGGCATCGATCTGGCCGAGCGAGCGCCGCATCATCGCGACGTTGTTGTACGAGAGCACGAGGCTCGGGTGCCCCTCCGCGAAGACGCGCTTCTTGAGCGCAAGCGCCTCCTCCACGGTCGCCGTCGCCTCGTCCATACGGCCCAGATCGGCGAGCGCGCTGCCGAGGTTGTTGAGCGAGATCAGCGCGCGCGGGTGCAGCTCGCCGTTCGACGCGCGCTGCAGCTCGACCGCGCGGGCGAAGAGCTCGCACGCGCCGGCCGCGTCGCCCTTGTCCTCCAGGACGCCCGCGAGGTTGTTCAGCGTCTTGATCGTCGTCGGGTTCGTGGCGCCGTGGTGCTCGGTCCAGCGCGCGAGCAGGTCCCGGTGCAGCGCCTCGGACTCGTCCAGGGCGCCCTGCTTGCGGCGCAGCGTCGCCAGCTCGCCCTCGGCGCGAAGCGCGAGCTCGTTCGACGGGCCGAGGGCGCGGGGCAGCTCTTGCGCGGCGCGCTCCAGGAGCGGCTCCGCCTCGTCGAAGCGCTCCACCGTCATGAGGAGCGTCCCGAGCTGCTGGATCGCTTCGAGCGTCGACGGATCCTCCGGGCCGAGCGCTGCCGAGCGCAGCTCGATCGCGCTCTGGAACTGCTCCTCGGCGCCGTCCGTGTTGCCGATGCTCAGGTACGCCTTGCCCATCGCCGCGCGTACCGTCGCCTCGACGTCGGGCTGGCCCGACAGCTCGGCGCCGACGCGTTCGGCAGAGTCCTCCAGGATCATCGCCATGAGCTGTGTGTCCTCGCCCTGCGCGACGGCAGGATCCACGCCGGTCAGCACCGATTCGAAGAACGACGACAGCTCGGCGAGACGGACGAGCTCGACGTCCTTCCTTCGCTCGGCGTCGCGCGCGCGAGCCAGCTGCGTCAGCGACACGACGATCCCGACGACGAGCACGAGCGAGACCGTCGCCGCGAAGAGGAGCGCGAAGCGGTTCCGCGCCGCGAACTTGGCCGCGCGGTAGGCGAGGTCGGGCGGCCCCGCCAGGACCGGCTCCCCCGCGAGGTGGCGCTGGATCTCGTTGCCGAGCACGCCCGCGGAGTCGTAGCGGCGCTCGCGGTCCTTCTCCAGGCAGCGCATCACGATCCAGTCGAGGTCGCCGCGGATCTGGCGCGCGACGACGCTCGTGGTGCGCGAGCCGCGCGCGTCCGCGCCCCGCGTGCTCGGCCGCGGGGGCTCGACCTCGCGGATGATGCGCAGGACCTCGGCCAGCCCGGCCGCGCGCAGCGTCTCGTCCTCGAAAGGCCGCTTGCTGCACAGGAGCTCGTACAGCAGAACGCCGAGCGCGTAGACGTCGGCGCGCGTGTCCACGTCCAGCGCGTCGTCGACCTGCTCGGGGCTCATGTACGCCGGCGTGCCGATGAATTGCCCCTCGACGGTCAGGACCGTGTCCGTGCCGAGCGAGCGCTCGATCGCCTTCGCGATGCCGAAGTCGATGACCTTCGGCATCGAGCGGCCGTCGACGCGGGTGACGAGGATGTTCGACGGCTTCAGGTCGCGGTGCACGACGCCCTTCTGGTGCGCGTGCTGGACGGCGCGGCAGACCTCCAGGAAGAGCTCCAGGCGCGCCTCCTTGTCGAGGCCGTCGACCTCGCAGTGCTCCGTGATGGGGCGGCCCTCGACGAGCTCCATCGAGAACCACGGGCGGCCGGCGTCGGTCACTCCGCCGTCGAGGACCTTCGCGATCCCGGGGTGGTCCATGAGCGCGAGCGCCTGTCGCTCGGCCTCGAAGCGGGCGACGACCTGGCGGGTCTCCAGCCCTGGCTTCAGGACCTTGAGCGCGACCGTCCGGCGGATGGGCTTCTGCTGATCCGCGCGCCACACGACGGCGAAGCCGCCCTCGCCGATCACCTCGACGAGTTCGTACGGACCGATGCGATCGCCGGGCTCCAGTCCGGACGCGACAGCGGCCGCGCGGCCGAACACGTCCTCGCTCACGCCGTGCGCCGTCAGCAGGCGCTGGACCTCGGCGCGCAGGGCCGCGTCGTCCCCGCAGCGCTCGTCGACGAAGGCCGCGACGTCCGCGCGCGACAGGTCGATCGCGTCCAGGAAGATGTCCTTGGCGCCGGTCAACTCGCCTCGTCGCCCAGGAGCGACGTGAGACGCGCCCGCGCGTACGCCCACTCGCGGGCGACGCTGCGCTCGGAGATGCCCATCGTGTGCGCGGTCTCCTCGACCGTGAGTCCGACGAGGAAGCGGAGCCGCGTCACCTCCGCGGCGCGTTCGTCCTCCTCCCCGAGCGTGCGCAGCGCGTCGTCCAGCGCCACGAGCCGCTCGGCCGCCATCTCGACGGGCGCCTCCGGCGTGCCGAGCGTCACGCGGCGGACGTCGCCGCCGCGCTTCTTGCTGCCCGCGCGCCGCGCGTGGTCGATGAGGACGCGCTGCATCGCCTGGGCCGCCGCGGCGTAGAACTGGCGCCGGTCGGCCCAGTCGGGCGCCTCGTCGCCCAGCAGCCGGCCGTAGGCCTCGTGCACGAGCGCGGTCGCCTGGAGCGTGTGCCCGGAGCGCTCGCGGGCCATCCGGGCGCGGGCGATCGAGCGGAGCTCGTCGTACACGAGGGGGAGGATCTCCTCCTCGGCGCGCCCGGAGCTCTCGCGGAGGATGCGTGTGATCTCGCCGCCGGCGTCGGTCATGGGATCGAGTCTAGGTTCCATCGCACCCCCCTCTGCGCGGTCCGGCGGCGGGGGCTGCCACGATTTCGCCGATCGGGCGCCTCAGTCGCCCGCTTCGAGCACGACCACGGCCGGACCGACGTCCGCGGCCCCGTCCCCGGGGTTCCAGTGGGCCTCGAGGGCCTCGTACGCGATCGAGAGGGGCCCCTCCAGGGCCTCGACGAGGTCGACGACGAACCGGCCCTCCCCGTCCGTCGACCCGAGGAGGCGTCCCGCGTCGAGCACACGGGCTCCCGCGATCGGTGCCCCGTCGGCGTCGCGGACCAGGAGCGTGCGTAGGGCGCCGGGCTCGAGGAGGACGCGGACGGGATCGTCGCGCTCCAGCAGGTCCTCCAGCGTGAGCGAGGTCCGGCGGTAGCCAGGCGCCCCGACGACGAGCGTCGTCGACGGGTCGATGGGGCAGCGCGGCCCGGCGCGACCGTCCCTGGCGCGGTGGAACGCGACGTCGCCGGTGCGCGGGGCGCGGTACGTCAGGACGAGGACGTCCGGCACGAGCGCGCCCGTGCGAGCGTTCACGACGTCGAACAGGACCTCCTCGTTCGCGACGTCCCGTGTCCGGCGGAGCACCAGGTCGGTCGCGCCGAACGACGCCTCCAGTTCGTCGGGTTCGAAGACGTCGGCATACACACCGCGGCTCGCGGACACGCGCACCGTCGCGCAGGGCGCGGCGTACGCCTCGAACTCTCCGGACGCGTCCGTGGCGGCCCAGACGGTCTCCCCGGTCTCCACGCAACGGACCGTCACCGAGCGCTCGGGGAGCGGCGCGCCGTCCTCGTCGACGAGGCGGCCGGACGCGGCGAGCTGCTGGTCGTTCTCGGGCGCCGTGAAGTCGGCCTCGCCGCGCCCGCCCGCGACGAGCGTGACGGCGTCGGCGGGCACCTCTGGCTCTTCGAGGAGGCGGACGCGGTAGGTGCCGGCCGGGAGCCCGGTGAACCGTGCCTCGCCGCGCTCGTCCGTGACGATGCGGGGGCCGGTCCACCAGGTGAGATCGGTCCCGTCGTCGACGGCGACAGGCTCGTCGCGGACCGGCGTTCCGCCGCGGGTCGCGACACGCACGTCGATCACCGCCTCCTTATCGAGGACGAGCCGCCAAGGGGACGACGACCAGATGCTCCGCAAGCTGTTCTCGAATCGCCTCGGTGGGCTGACGAGCATCCGTGGACCTTCTTCGAGCCGTGCGACGAGAACGACCGCCCTCGTCCCGAAATCGTCGTAGACGGCCAGGCGTGCGCGGCCGTTCGCGTCCGACGTCGCGCGCTGGATCCGATGTTGCCGCTGGCCTCCGCGGTCCGGTGCGAATCGCTCCAGCGTCACCGTCGCACCCTCGGCCGGCCGGTTTCCTTGCCGTACGACCTCGACGTCCACCCAGACGTCCGGCGAGACGAGCTTCATGTCGTGCTCGACCGGACTCTCCGCCCCGTCAGGCACCGTGAGCTGTCGCGGCTCCAGGCGGAGCTGCGCCGGGTACTTGCCGCTGGAGCCCGAGGAACTGTGCCAGAACTCGACGACGCCCGGCGGGACCACCTCGTCCGTCCTGTAGAGGCCCTTCTCGTTCGTGCGGACGAGGATCGCGTCGCCGCCGAACCGGACCGCCAGCTCCATCCCTGCCGCGGGTGTCTTGTCCTCGGCTCGTCGTACCCATCCGCGCAGTGCGACGAGGCCGCGGGTTTCGGCAGAGTTCTCGTCGGCGGGCGCTTCGTCGCGCGGCGCGGCCACCGCGACCGGCGCGTCGGAGCGCTCCGCGCGGTCCTCGGGGGCGGCCAGCTCGTCGAGGCTCGCCGGGACCTCCGCCGTCCGGGCGCCGGATTCCGGCAGAGTTCTGCGGCCGACCGCCGCGCCGCTCGCGGGGCGGTCGTCGAGGAGCAGGGCGGCTGCGGCCAGCCCGAGCAGCAGAGTGGCGGTGAGGAGGAGGAGGGGGCGCGTGCGCACGGTGATCGGGTCGAGGGAAGGGCGTGCATGGTGCCGTCTCGCGTCGGTTCTCGCCGCCGGGCGGGCACCGCGTACCCTGGGGGTATGAAGCTCGCCCTCGCGCTTGCAGCGCTCGCTGGCCTCGTCGCCGCTCCGCTCTCGAACGACGACGCCGCCTCCATGCTGGAGAAGGCCGAGAGCAAGGCGGCGGCCGGGAAGTACAAGGACGCCCAGCGGCTCTACCGCAAGCTCGCCAAGGAGCACGCCGGCACGCCCGAGGGCGAGGTGGGTGAGCGGCGCGGCCGGAGCAGCGCGTTCCTCGGCTGGGCCGACATCGTTCGCCACGGGGATTCGAACAACCGCGTGGACGTCGTGGTGATGGGGGAGGGCTACCAGATCGACGAGCTCAAGGCGTTCGACAAGCTCGCCGAGGACCTGCCCGACTACTTCCGGCGGAACCGCGCGCTCGGGGAGTACTACACGTACTTCAACTTCCTGCGCGCCGACCTCGTCAGCGCGGACAACGGCGTCGACGGCTTCGGGCGCGAGTACGACACCGCGCTCGGCGGGCACGTGATCGGGACCTATGCGGGGCACGTCGCCGTGAACCGCAGCGAGGTGCGCGAGATGCTCGACGAGGTACCCGGGCACGACGGCCAGGCGATCGTCTTCGCCAAGCTCGGCGTGCTCGGCACCGGGGGCGGCGGCGTCGCGACCATCGGCGGGCGGAACATGCGCACGGCGATCCACGAGTTCGGTCACTCGTTCGGACGGCTCTCCGACGAGTACTCGACCGAGACGCACAAGCGCGGGCCGGTCAAGGCGAACGTCAACGTGACGGACACCGAGGACCCCGAGGAGGCGCCGTGGAAGCACTGGATCGACGCCAAGGTGCCCGGCGTCGGCATGTACC
>JBCDGE010000012.1:0-96248 GCA_038757895.1 Planctomycetota bacterium
CGCGGCGACCTCTACTGCGTGATCCGCGAGAAGGAGCACAAGGTGTTCCAGCGCTCCGGCCCCGACGTGCTGACCGAGGTCCCGTTCTCGTTCGCCCAGCTCGCGCTCGGCGACAAGGTCGAGATCCCGACGCTGCGCGGCAAGGTCGAGATGACGGTCCCTGCGGGCACGCAGAGCGGCAAGGTCTTCCGGCTGCGGTCCCAGGGCCTGCAGCGACTGGAGGGGCGCGGGCGCGGCGACCAGCTCGTGCGCGTGTTCTGCGAGATCCCTACCAAGCTCACCGACAGGCAGCGCCAGCTCCTGGAGGAGTTCCACGAGATCGAGGGCGAGACGAGCGGCAAGCGGTCGTTCTTCGATCGCGTGACCGAGTACTTCAAGTGACCCCGATGGCCTTCGGACGACGCAAACGGAGGGAGACCATGGACGAGACGATGGAAGGCACGGCCCCTGAGGAGACGACCGACCCCGAGGTCGGGACCGGTGAGACGGAGTCCGCCTCCGGAGCCGACACCGATGCGGCCGAGGCGCCCGTCGACCCGCTGACCGAGGCGCAGAACGAGCGCGACGCCGCGGTCGACAAGTGGATGCGGCTGCAGGCGGACTTCCAGAACCAGCGCCGCCACGCGCAGGCCAACATCGACGCTGCGGCCCAGCGCGCGCGCTCCGAGATCCTGGCCGAGGCGCTGACGATCCTCGACTACCTCGACATGGCGCTCGCCACCGAGGTCACGACCGACGAGGCGAAGAACCTCAAGATCGGCGTCGAGATGACCCGCGGCCAGCTCGGCTCCCTGCTCGACCGCATGAACGTCCGCCCGATCGAGGCCACCGGCGCGTTCGATCCGTCGCGGCACCAGGCGGTCTCCACCGTCGACACGGACGAGGTCGAGCCGGGGACGATCGTCGAGATCGTGAGGTCCGGGTGGACCCTCGGCGAGGACGTACTGCGGTTCGCACAGGTCCGCGTGGCGGCGCGCCCCGACGCGGGCGAGTCGGCCGACGAATCCGCGCCCGACGCCGGCGCGGAGCAGGACTGATGCCGACGTACGACTACCGCTGCAAGGCGTGTGGGCACACGTTCGACGAGTTCCAGATGATGAGCGACCCCGTGCTCCGGAAGTGTCCGAAGTGCGGGAAGCTGAAGCTGGAGCGCCTCATCGGCGGCGGCGCCGGATTCGTGTTCAAGGGGTCGGGCTACTACGTCACCGACTACCGCTCGAAGGGCTACGACGACGCCAAGAAGGCCGACGGTCCGTCGAAGGACTCGGGGGGCTCCGACTCCGGTAGCTCCGGCTCGTCGTCCTCCGGATCGACGTCTTCCGAGTCGGGCGACTGACGCGGGGCGCCTCAGCGGCCCGGGCGCGCGGCCGCTCCCCCGAGCAGGAGCTCCTCGACGAGCTCCGCGATCGCCTCGGTCCCGTGATCGCCGACGACGCGATCGGCCTCCGCCCGCACCTCGGGCAGCGCGTTTCCCATCGCCACGCCCAGGCCGGCGGCCCGCAGCATCGGAACGTCGTTATCGGCGTCGCCGACCGCGATGACCCGCTCGGGCAGGATGCCCTTCTGGTCCGCGAGGAAGCGCAGCGCCTCCGCCTTGCCGCGGCACGGCGCGTGGACGTCGATAGCGCTGTAGGTGTTGGTCCTGTGGCGCGGCAGGATCGACAGGGGGAAGTGCGAAACGTACACGGGCCCGCGGGCCGCCTCCTCCAGGTCGCGCACGACCGCGAGCGAGCCCGCCTCACCGCACTCGACGAGGAAGCTCAGACGAATCGTGTAGTCGCGCAGGAGCTCCTCCCGCTCGACGAACTGCACCCCGATGAACCCGTCGAAGTTCCGCTCCTCCGCGGCGCTGCGCGGAGCGAGGGCGAGCTTCTCGTCGGCCGTCATGACGATGACCTGGGCGTCGCGCCGGTCGGCCCAGTCGTGCAGCCGCGCGAGCGTGCGGTTGGACAGAGTCCGCTCCTCCAGCATCCGCTTCTCGGAGTGGCACCAGACGGCGCAGCCGTTGAAGAGCACCGCGGGCGCGCCGAGGTCGAGCTCCTCCACGATCGGCAGGGCCGAGATCTTGGACCGCCCCGTGACGACCATGACCTCCACGCCCTGGCGCTCGGCCTCCAGGATCGCCTCCCGCGTGCGGGGGTGGACCGTCTCGTCCGGGGTCAGGAGCGTTCCGTCGAGATCGAGCAGGAGGGCGTCGTAGGCGCGGTCCATCGGGCGCATGGTAGCCCTCCTGGGGCCCCCTTCCAGCCCGATTGGAGTCCTGCGCCCGGCCGGACGATAATCTCGGTCGAGGCCGGTCTTCCCCCGGCGCTCTCGCCCACCGCGCTCAGCATGAATCGACTCCAGTCCCTCCCGCGTCGCCGCGCCGCGATCGCTGCGATCCTCGCGCTGTCCCTCCCGATGGGCCTCACGGCCTGCTCCGGGTCACGCAAGGTCACCGATCCGGTCGTCGGTATCACGACCGAGCAGGGCACCGAACTCGGCGTCTCGACCGAGTACGGGGTGGTGTTCCTCGGCCGGACCGCGGAGCGCGGTGAGGTGCTCGTCGAGGCGTGGTTCGGCGACGGGCCGTCCCTCGAGAGATCGGTGATCGAGCCGGTCGGCGAGGGGATCTTCACCGCCGAGATGGACATCCGGCTGCCGCTGGTCACGGTCTCGTTCCTCGCTCCCGAGGACGGCGAGTCGCTGGAGATCCTCGGCCGGCAGGGCGCGAAGCAGTGGACCGCAAAGACCAAGGCCCGGCGCGTCGCCGGCGTCACCGGTGTCCTCGTCGACGAGCCGAAGAGCTTCGTCGACTCGCCCGACCAGGTCGGCGCCGGCGTCTACCGCCGGACCGGCACGTTCACGCGCGAGCTGATCGGGCTCGTCTCGGGCCGCGTCCAGCTCCAGCGCGAGGGCAAGGTCGAGACCTACCTCGCCGTCGTCGGCCCCGACACCCTCTGGCGCCTCGCGGCGCACCGCAAGGACCGGATCCGGCGCAAGCCGTTCGTGTACCGCGAAGACATCTTCTGAGCGGCCTTCGCGCTCGCGTCCCCTACCGGATCTCCTACCGGCGCCAGAAGGACGGCATGAGCAGGACGACGAGCGCGTAGAACTCGATCCGTCCGAGCACCATGCAGAAGGACAGCGCGAGCTTCGCGACCGCCGGGAGCCCGCCGAAGGACTCGGCGGGGCCGACGCCACCCAGGCCGGGCCCGACGTTGTTGAGCGTCACGAGCACCGCCGCCATCGACGTCTCCAGGTCGATCCCGTAGGACGCCAGGAGCAGCGTCGCGGCGACGAAGACGATCATCCACAGCGCGAGGAAGCTCGTCACGGACGCGGTCACCGACTCGTCGATCACCTGGCCGTCGATCCGCACCTGGTGGATCACGCGCGGCCGCGCGAACCGCCGCACGCTGACGAGCGCTGCCTTGAACAGGATCACGACCCTCACGAGCTTGAAGCCGCCGCTCGTCGAGCCCGCACACGCGCCGCAGAACCCCAGCATCATCAGCCCGATGCGGCAGAACTGCGGCCACGCGTCGTAGTCGGCCGTCGAGTACCCGCAGGTCGTGACGAGGCACACGGTCTGGAAGAGGCTGTCCCGGAGCGCCCGCCCGGGGTCCCGGTAGTCCGGCGCCCCGGCGGCGGGATCGGCGGTCCCCGCGGCCGTCCAGAGGACCGCTGCGATCACGACCGTCGCGAAGACGACGAGACCGAGGAACAGCCGCACCTCGAGGCTCCCCACCAGCTTCCGCCACGCCGGACGCGGTCCGACGCGCAGCAGCGTGTCGTACACCGCGAAGTTGATCGCGGAGATCAGCATGAACGCGACCAGCACGAGCTCGACCGACAGCGAGTCGAAGTACGCGATGCTCGTCCCGTGGTTCGAGAAGCCGCTGTTCGCGACCGTCGTGAACGTGTGCAGGACCGCGTCGAACCCCGGGATGCCCATGAAGACGAGCACGAGCACGAGCGCCACGCTGAGCCCGACGTAGATCTTCATCAGCATCAGCGCCGCGTCCCCCACCCGCTGGTGCGCCGCCTCCCGCGAGATCCCCGGCACCTCCGAGCGGAAGAGGCTCCTGCCCCCGGTCGGGAACAGGACCACGAAGACCATCACGATCCCGAAACCGCCCAGCCACTGGCTGAAGCTCCTCCAGAACGCGATCGCGCGCGGCATCGCGTCGATCTCCTCCGCGCTCATCACCGTCGAACCGGTCGTCGTGATGCCCGAGACCGACTCGAAGAACGCGTCGACGGGCGACGCGAAGGTCCCGTCGAAGAGGTACGGGAGCGCGCCGCCGACGCTCGCGACGAGCCACGCGAGGCCCACCGTCGCGAGCCCCTCGCGCCGGAAGTAGTCGGGCCGGCGCTGGGCGTCCCGGGTCGCGCCCCGGAAGACGTACGTCGCGAGGCCGCCGACGAGCGCGACGATGAACGCTCCGAGGCCGCAGCTCGTCGCCGGCCCCCACTCGCCGTAGCCCGCGCCGACGAAGGCGGGAACGGCCATGAAGCCCGCGAGGAGCAGCAGCACCACGCCGAGCATCTGGGCGACGGCGCGGAAGTTCACGGCGTCCCCCCCTGCTCGCGCGCGCGGGGCGAGCCCGCGCCTGGACCCTGGACCGACCGTCCGATCAGAGCGTCCCGAGCACGCGCTCGGCCTCCTCCAGCGCCTCGGTCATCGTGAACACGATCGCCGTGTCGCGGGGCCGCACCGTCGTGTCGCCCGTCGGGATCGTGACCTGGCCGTCGCGCACGATGGCGCCGAGGACGACGCCGCGCGGAAGACCGAGCTTGCGCAGCTTGACCGGTTCCCGGATCCCGACCTCCAGCTCCAGCACCTCGGCCCGCCCGTTCCCGATGACCGCGATCGCGCGCGGCGATCCCGCGCGGACGAAGCGAATGATCGACTTCGCGACGAGCATGCGGGGGCTGATCGCCTGGTCGACGCCGTCGAGGAGGTCGAAGATCTCCGCGTACGACGCACGGTTCACGAGCGCGACCGTGCGCTCGACGCCGAACGACTTGGCGAGCTGGCACGCGACGATGTTGTTCTCGTCGTCGTCCGTCGTGGCGACGAAGGCGCTCGCGTCCGCGATGCGCTCCTCGCGGAAGAGATTCATGTCGGTCGCGTCCCCCACCATGACCGAGATGTCCCCGGAGCACTCCAGGTCGAGCGCTCGCGCGCGGGCGGGGTCGCGCTCCAGCACGGTGACGCTGATCCCGGGCGCGCCGCCGAGCCGCAGCGCGATCTGACGGCCGAGCCCGCCCGCGCCCATGATGACGACGGTGCGCTTCCACTCGACCTTCTCGCCGGCCAGTCGCTCGAACCGATCGAGGTCGTTCGCCGAGCCGAGCACGTAGACCTGGTCGCCGACCTTGAGTTCGTCCTCGCCCGACGGGACGACGAGGTTCCCCGAGCGCGAGATCGCGGCGACGAGGACGCCCGACGGGATGCGAAGCTCGCCGAGCGGCGCGGTCGTCAGCTCGGACGCCTCCCGGAGCCGCAGGCGACGGAGCTGGACCCGTCCGTTGGCGAACGACTCGACCTCCAGCGCGTGGCGCTCGCGCACGAGGCCGAGGATCTCCTCGGCGACGAGCTCCTCGGTCGAGAGCACGACGTCGAAGCCGAGCGCGTCCTTGTAGAAGTACCGGTAGTCGTCGAGGATCCGCGTGTCCTTCAGGCGGATGATCACGCGCGAGGCGCCGAGCTTCTTCGAGACGACGCTCGTCAGCATGTTGACGCGGTCGTCGTCGGACACGGCGATGACCAGGTCGGTCGAAGACACGCCGGCCTCCGTCAGCACGTCCGCCCGCGTCCCGTCCCCCACCAGGGCCTGGACGTCGAGCGACTCCATCAGCTTGCGCGACTTCGACGGGTCGGGGTCGACGACCGTGACCGAGTGCGACTCGTGGCTGAGGAGGCCGGCGAGGTGCTGTCCCACCTCGCCAGCGCCGACGATGACGATGTTCATCGCCGCGAACGATAGGCCCTCCCCCGGAGGGGGTACAACAGCGCCGTGATCGCACTGGTCGACAACCGGGACTCCTTCACGTTCAACCTGGTCCAGGAGCTCCAGGCGCTCGGTGCGGAGGTCCGCGTGCTCCAGGGCAGGACGGCCCGGCCGGCCGAGGTGCTGGACGCCGCCGGGGTGGTTCTCGGGCCGGGACCGGGGTCGCCGGCCGGGGCGGGGTGCTGCGAGGAGGTGGTCCGCCGGGCCGCCGCGGACGACAGCGCCCCTCCGCTGCTCGGCGTCTGCCTCGGGCACCAGGCGATCGCCACGGCGCTCGGCGGCCGCGTGCGACGGTCGGCCGACATCGCGCACGGCCGGACCCGGGCCGTCCTGCACGACGGCACGGGCGTCCTGGACGGCCTCCCGAGCCCGTTCGAGATGGCGCGCTACAACTCCCTCGTCGTCGACGACGCCGCGCTGCCGCCGGAGCTCGTCGTGACCGGGAGGACCGAGGACGGCGACGTCGCGGCGCTCCGACACGCGGAGCGGCCGATCCACGGCGTGCAGGGGCACCCCGAGTCGGTGCTCTGCGTCGAGGGCGGACGGACGGTTCTGGCGAACTTCCTCGCCCTCTGCGGGGTCCAGATCCGCTAGCTGGCCGCTAGCGGGGCGGACCCACCGGATCGACCCACCGCGGCCAGGGACCCGCGCTCGGGCGCCCCTCCTCGCCGTCGCGCGTCCGTAGCAGGCGACGCGTGACGAAGCGGTAGACGGGCTTGACCGTGCGCTTCCACAGCAGCGCGAGGCCGGTCCGCGGCATGCGCTCGTGCTCCGCGACCGCGAGCTCCGCCGGCCCGCGTCCGTCCTTCGTGTAGCGGCGCCGGAGCTTCTGGACGTGACGCAGGTCGTCCCGGCAGCGGGAGTCGTAGGCGCGCCCGCTCCTCCGCGGGTGCACGCTCGCGAGCTGGAAGTCGATCAGGACCGGCCGGCCGCTCGGGTCGACGACGACGTTCTGCTCCTTGTGGAGGTCGTTGTGGCAGACGCCGGCGGCGTGGAGCGAGCGCGCCGCGTCCTCCAGGAGCTCGAAGAAGTCGAAGGGGAGCTCGTCGGCGAGGTGCAGCGGCGTCCCCGGCGCGTAGGGGCGCAGGAAGACGTCGCCAGGACGCGGACGCATTCCGGACAGGGTTGGCTCGCGGGCGAGCGCGTCGACGTCTGCGGGATCGAGCGACGGCGCCCGCGCGACGGCGGTCGACCCCGCAGCGCGCAGCGCCTCGAGCGCACGCCGCTCACGCCGCGCCAGGAGGCGTGCGAACCCGCGGATCCCGGGCGGGCCGAGGACGACCCGTCGCACGAGCTCGACCTCCTCCGCCCCGTCGGCCCCGTCGGCAGCCAGGCACCGGACCCGCTCGACCACGCCGAACACGTCGCGTTTCAACTCCTCCAGGATGCGGACGCCCGTCACGACTTGTACCGTACCGCCGCCGTGACGGACCTCGCCCCGACGGACACCGAGAAGGAAGGACCGCCCATCGCGGACGCCCCGGGAGCGATCGGCGTCCGCGGCCTCGCGCGTCGCTTCGGCGAGAAGGTCGCCCTCGCGCCGCTGGACCTCGACGTGGGTCCCGGCGGCGTCGTCGGCCTCCTGGGGCCGAACGGGAGCGGGAAGAGCACGTTCATGCGCCTCGTCACCGGCCTCGTGCGCGCGGACGAGGGCCAGATCGTCGTCGACGGGGTTCCGATGCGGGACGACGGCGCGTCCATCCGTCGGCGCGTCACCTACGCTCCCGGTGAGCTGCACCTCTACGGCGAGATGACGGGCGCCGCGCACCTGGACTTCCTGCTGCGCGGCCGCGGCAAGGCCGCCGTCGAGCGCGCCCGCGCGCTCGGAGGAGACCTCGGTCTCCCTCTGGACCGGCGCGTCCGCGGCTACAGCCATGGCATGAAGCGCCAGCTCGTCTTCGCCGCTGCGATGGCGCCCGACGTGCGCGTGCGGATCCTGGACGAGATCAGCGAGGGCCTCGATCCGACCAAGCGGACGGAGATCCTCGACCGGATCGAGGAGGACGCCGCCGGCGGGCGCACGGTCCTCCTGTCGTCGCACCACCTCGGTGAGGTCGACCGGAGCTGCGACCGCCTCGTCTTCCTGAGCGCCGGCAAGATCATCGCGGACGAGACCGCCGCCTCCGTGCGGCAGCGCGCCGGACGGCTCGTTCGGGTCACCTTCGGGGACGCCCGGATCTCGAAGACCGACCTCGGCACCGCGCTCGCAGGGCCCGGGGTGGAGTCGGTGCGGATCGACGGCGGCGAGGTCTCGGTGCTGCTCGACACGGACGACCCGCGGCCGTTCCTGCTGCGGCTGGCCTCGGCCTCCGAGATCCCCGCGCCGCGGTCGATCGAACACGGACGGATCTCGCTGCGCGAGCTCTACCGCGCGCTCTACGGCGTGGAGGGAACCTGATGGTGCGCGGCCTGCGCGGTTACGCCCTCTACGGGTTCGGCTTCTTCCTCGTGCTCGAGATCATGCTCGGCGCGGCCATCTACTGGTGGCCGAGCTTCGAGGAGAACATCGAGTCGCTGAAGACGTTCGCGACTCCGCTCCCGATGCTGACCGAGATGCTCGACCAGATCGACCGCGGCGGCGTCGCGGCCTACGTGGTCGGCCAGCACTTCTTCAAGGGGTGCAGCACGCTCGGCACGGCGGCGGCGGTCCTGTTCGCGGCGGGGGCGATCGCGGGCGAGGCGCACAGGGGCACGATGGAGATGTGGCTCGCGCGGCCGGTCTCGCGCGCGCGCCTGCTCACCGAGCGCTGGGTCGGCGGGATGATCGCGATCGTCCTGCCCGTCTTCGCGACGAGCGCGACGGTGCCGGCGATGCTCGTCATGTTCGACAAGACGATGGAGTGGAACGACCTGTGGATGTGCTCGTTCCACATGAGCGCGTTCCTGATGGTCGTCTACGCCGCCACGTTCCTGTGGTCGAGCTACGGCTCCGAGCCGCTCCGGATCAGCTTCGTGATGATGTTCGGCGCGATCCTCGTGTTCGCGCTCTACCTCGTCGAGAGCGTCACGAACTACTCGCTCTACCGGCTCGTCGACATCGAGGTCTTCATGGAGATCGTCCTCACCGACGGCCTCGACTGGCGGATGGTCGCGCCGATGCTGATCCTGACGCTGGTGCTCTACGGCCTCTCGCTGCGGGCCTTTCGCACCCGCGTGCCGTAGCGGGCCAGGTCCCCGCTCAGCCCTGCCCGCGGCGGAGCCAGGCGAGGAACGCGCGCTCCAGGTCCGCGACGTCGATCCCGTCCAGCGCCGCCTCCAGCGCGGTGGCGCGCGACGCCTCGATGGCCGCCCCGTAGCGCTCCGAGGTGATCCCGGTCAGGGCGAGGTCCTCCGCAGCGCGCCGCCACGTGGCCCGCAGCGTCTCGAAGTACGTGTCGGGCAGCTTGCTCCAGCGCCGGTTCGACTGCGCCTCCCGGGAGGTGTGCAGGAACCGCAGGAGCGCGTACGCCATCGTGTAGTTGACGTCCGCGTCGGCGTAGAACTCGTCCTGCGTCATCTCCAGGAGCTCCGTGAGCGGCGGCAGGCGCCGCAACACCTCGGGACGCGCGATGTACTGGTCGCGCGCCTCCAGCCCGACGATCTCCTTCACGACGCCGGACTGCATCACGGCGCCCCCGTAGTACTCCGCCGTCCCCTCGTCGAACCACGAGTGCGGGCTCAGCGCGCTCGCCGTGTGGTACAGGAACTGGTGGCACGCCTCGTGGTACAGCGTGCGCATCGTCGGGTGGTCGTCCGGCATCGGGCCCTCGCGGTCCGTCCGGGCGTCGTACAGGACGAGCTCCTGGGAGCGCGCGTTGAAGTAGCCGACGGTGGTCGGGTTGCCGCCGTACGTGAGATACTCGCCTCGGTCGCGGCAGATGCGGACCACGGAGAGGGCGTCGATCGGCCGGTCGGGCGGCAGGTCGCGCGCGAAGCGCTTCCGGATCGTCACCAGGTTGCGCGCGAACTGCGCGAGCACCGGCGAGTCCTTCGGCCCGTGGTAGAGGATCATCGAGTGCGCCGTGTCCTCGATCGCCCAGCCCTCGACGAGCTCGGAGGCGACGCGGATCCGCTCGTCGCGGTGACCGAGCGACGTGCGCCGGTAGTGGCGCTCCCACTTCAGGCGGTCCTCGTCGACCTCGGCCTCGGTGAAGAACCGGAAGCTCATCGCGACGCGGTCGAACGTCCGCTTCTCGCGCCGGAGCCGGGTCGGCTCGCACTCCCCCACGAAGATCACGGCGTCCCCGTCGGCGACCCACGCGTGCACGAAGAGCGAGCGCTCGTTCCCCTCGTCGTCGAAGAACTTGCCCTCGTAGCGGACGGGGGAGCGGCCGTAGCGCTTGCGGACGGAGCGCACCGCCTCCAGCTCGCTCGGGCGGAACATCGCGAGCGTCCAGCGCTGCACGTCGCTCGCATCGTCGACCTCGACCCGGAAGACCGCGTGGGTCACCGGCGACCGCCGGTCGACGGGCGCGTCCTTCGGCGCGTAGATCAGCTCGAGCCCCTCCATGCCGGGCGGCAGCGGCCGCGCCTCGAACTTCGAGGGACGGTCCAGGCTGAAGCCGAGCGAGGGGTGCTTCTCGGTCCGATCGAATCCGCTCGCGGTCGGGCTGGCCGAGACGGCCAGGACCGCCGCGAGGACGACGCGGAGGACGATCGAGAGCAGGGACGGAGCCATGCAGGGGCTGTCGACCCCCGGAGGCGCTCATCTCCAGCCCGGCTCAGCCGAAGACGCGGGCGAACAATGCCCTGACCGGCCACGTCCATCTTCGGGACGCGATATGCGCCGGAGCGGTGCGCGCGAGGGTCACGACCTCGTCGAAGGCCCGCCCGGCGTCCTCCCCGCGTTCGAGCGACTTCAGGAGCCTCCCGCGCAGCAGCGCGCTCGCCGGCGACGGCCCGTGGTTCCGCTCGAACCGCTCCGCGCGCTCCAGCGCACCCTCGGCGTCCCCCGCGCGACGCGCCGCGTCCGCGGAGAGCAGCATCGCGTCGCCGAAGGCGTGCTCCTCGTCGACGGCGAGGACCGCGTCGAGGTCCTCCAGGGCCGCCTTCGGATCCTGGCGCGCCGCGAGCCGCGCCTGTCCGAGCCGGTAGCGGAACTCAAGCGACTCGGGGTCGCCGCGCGCGGCCTCCTCGAACAGCGGGATCGCCTTCCGCGGACGCCCCTGGCTGAGCAGCAGGGCGCCGAGCTTGCCCTTGTGGTGGGGCGTGTCGACCGAGCCGAGGCTGCGCTCCAGCGAGCGCCGTGCCCGCGCGTCGACGGCATCCGTCCCGACCTTCGCCAGAACGATGGAGAGCAGGATCGCCGTGAACCAGAACCCGAGGAACGGGATCCGGAACAGCGCCCCCAGGACCGGGATCTGCGCGAGCAGGCCGGTGAGGAGGAAGACGGCGATGAAGAAGCCCCGGAGCCGCAGCATCGGCGCCCAGGATAGCGGGCCGCGACCGGGCGCTCCCCGGGCATCCGAGTTCGTATCCTGCGCCGCGTGAGCGACCCGGCCCCGAACGACGGCGCCCAGCAGGGCAGTCCCGCGGAGCCGGGCGGTATGGCGCCGCGGACGGCAGCGCGCCTGGAGCTCGCGCGCGCGGTCGGCGGCGCCCTCGTCTCGCCCCTGCGCTACGCGGCTCACCTGACGGTCCGGGGCCGGATGAAGCGGGAGCTCGACCGGGACGTCGCGGAGGCCTCCGGCGTCATCGACGACCTCCCGGAGGCGGCGCTGCCGACCGACCGGCCCCTGCGCATCTTCCTCGGCGCCGCGGAGGCCTCGGGCGAGATCCACGCCGCGGGGCTCGTCCCGCGCCTCCGCGCTCGCGCGGAGGCCAGCGGCGCGCCGCCGCCCGAGATCACCGCGATCGGCGGCGAGCGGCTGCGAGCCCTGGGCATCCCGACGATCGCTGACCCGGTCGCGCGGGCCCAGGTGGGCTTCGACGGCGTGCTCGCGTCGCTGCCCTACTACGTCGGCCTCATCGAGG
Source organism: Planctomycetota bacterium (assembly GCA_038757895.1). Classification (GTDB taxonomy): domain Bacteria; phylum Planctomycetota; class UBA1135; order UBA1135; genus Saltatorellus. Next base: position 11,952 of record JBCDGE010000012.1, read on the forward strand.
ACGCGGCGCGCCACGCCCGCGAGACGCGGCCCGACGTGTTCGTGCCCGTCGATTCACCGGCGCTCCACGTGCCGCTCGCGCACGTGATGCGTCGCTACGACGTGCCGACCTGCCACGTCGTCGCGCCGCAGTACTGGGGCTGGGCGCCGTGGCGCGTGCGCGGCTATCGCAAGGCGGTCGACCTGGCGCTCACGATCCTCCCCCACGAACCGTCGTGGTACGCGCGCTACGGCGTGCGCACGCGCCACATCGGCCACCCGCTGCTCGACGCTCTCCGCGAGGTCCCGGTGACGACGCCCGATCCGTCGTCGAAGACGCTCGCGGTCCTGCCGGGGAGCCGGCACGGGGTCATCCGCCGGAACCTGGAGTGGATGCTCGGGTCGCTCGGCCCGCTGCGTGAGCGCGTGCCCGACGTCGACGTCGCGATCCTCCAGTCCACCGACGAGCATGTGGAGCAGATCGAGGAGATCGCGGCCCGCTGCGGCCAGAGCGTCCGCATCGCGATCGGCGACCTGCACGGCGAGCTCGCCGGGGCACGCGCTGCGATCGCGGCCTCGGGAACGATCGTGACCGACCTCCTCCACCACCGGCTGCCGACGGTCGTGATCTACCGCACGACGCGCAGGCGCGAGGACTGGCTCTACCGCTACGTACTGATGACGCCGTACTTCGCGTCCACGAACCTGCTCGCGGGCCGGGAGGTCCTCCCGGAGCACTCCTTCCTCGGCGAAGGGCCCCGGGATCGGATCGCCGGCGAGATCGCCGACGCGTTCACCGACGAGGAGCGGAGGGCGCGCTACGCCGCGGACCTGGAGTTCGCCGCCGAGCGCCTCGGACCCGCGGGCGCGCTCGACCGCGCCGCGGCCCATGCGCTCGCGCTGGCCGTGCGCCCGGCGGCGCGCTGAACGGTCGAGGCGGCCCCGCCGCCGCCGGATTGGAACGATCGCCGCCGATCCGCGACACTACGCCAATGCCCCCGCCTCCGGACGGACCCGCGAAACAGCCCGATGGGGAATCCCAGGAATCCCTGAATCGGCCCGAGCCGGCGGAGTACGGCGCCTCACAGATGCAGTGCGAGGCGACAGAGCTCATGACCGCGGCGCGGCAAGGCAGCGTGGATGCTTTCGAGACCCTCTTCCAGAGGATCCGGGGCAGCGCGTTCCAGGCCGCCCGCTCGCTCGTCGGCTCCCACGAGGACGCGCTCGACCTCACCCAGGAGGCCTTCATCAAGGCCTACCGGGCGCGGGAGAGCTACGACCCCGCTCAGCCGTTCCTGCCGTGGTTCCACCGGATCCTCCGGAACACGTGCTTCAGCTTCCTCCGCAAGCGCGGTCGGATCTCGAAGCGCTCGATCCACGGCGTGGACGAGTACGGCGAGGAGTCGTCGTGGGACATCGTCGACGAGGACGCGCCGGCGCCGTCGACGCGCGCCGAGGAGACCGAGCGGTCCGCGGCGTTCGAGGACGCGCTGGCGAAGCTTTCGGCGCGCGACCGCGAGATCATCGTGCTGCGTCACTACCAGGAGCTCAGCTACAAGGACATCGCCGCCGCGCTGACCATCCCCGAGGGCACGGTCATGTCGCGACTCTTCCACGCACGGAAGCGGCTCCGGACGCTGCTCCAGAGCCAGGTCGAGGACCTCGTGGGTCACCAGGGAGACGAGATGCAGCCGAAGCGCAACGCGGGAGGCCGGCGGTCGAGGGACCGACGGTAGGGACGACGATGGACGGCATCGATCGGAACAAGAACGGGGCGGAGACGCCGCCCAGCGGGGACGAGCTCCTCGCGATGGCCTACGCGGACGGCGAGCTGTCCTCGGAGGCCACGTCGGAGTTCGAGTCGCGGCTCCGCACGGAGCCCGCGCTCGCGCACCTCGTGGCGGAGCACCGCGCCCTGGAGGTTCTCTCGCGCCGCGTCGCGCCGCTGGAGCCGGCCGACCACGAGTGGAATCGCCTGCGCGAGGATCCCGTCTTCAAGACGTCGGTCGGCCTCGGCTGGAGCCTGGTCGTCGCGGGGGCCGCGATCTCCTTCGTACTCGCGGTCTGGGGCGTCGCGACGAACGACTCCCTCCCCGTCTGGGGACGCGCGCTGATCCTCGCGTCGCTCGCGGGCTTCGTCCTGCTCTTCCTGAGCGTCCTCTGGCGCCGCCTGCGGACCTACCCGCTCGACCCGTACCGCCACGTGGAGCGCTGACCCGATGCTGATCCTCACGACGCACGAGATCCCCGGCGCGGAGATCACCGAGGCCCTCGGCCTCGTCCGCGGGACGACGGTCCGCAGCCGACACTTCGGCAGCAACTTCATCGGAGCGATGAAGGGCCTCGTCGGCGGCGAGGTGCACGAGTTCACCAAGGTGATCGCCGAGGCGCGCGAGGAGGCGATCGACCGGATGAAGGCGGAGGCCTTCGCCCTGGGCGCGGACGCGATCATCGGGTTCAAGTTCGCGACCAGCGAGGTCGCGAAGAACGCCGCCGAGGTGGTCGCCTACGGCACGGCGGTAAAGATCGTGACGCCGGACGAAGGTTGAGATCGGCTGGGAGCGAGGGCCGCGCCTCGAACCGCGGCACGGCTCCCCCCGCTCGGCTCCCCCACTCGGCTCCTGGGGCGATGTGCACAGCTATACTCCCGGCATGCGCACTCTCCCGGCCACGGGCGGTCGGATCCTCGCCGCGACCGCCTGCCTCTCCACGCTCCTGATCTGGTCCTGCGGCTCGGACGACCCCGTGCCGACGACCGGCGATGGTTCGGGCGTCTACGTTCGAGACCTGTTCGACGGCGGCTCGATCGTGTCCGGCACGAGCCTGAGCGCCGAGCGCGTCCGATCGATCACCCGCGGAACGTGGGAGCTCAAGTCGTCCAACGGCACCGCGCAGGCGCCGGTCCGGGACAAGGGCGGCTTCCCGCTCGGCACGATCATGATCGGGAGCGGCGTCGATGGGAAAGGCGGGCGGAGCATCGGAGTCCCCGCCCCCGGGGACATCCGGCCCACCGACCTCTCGGTCCGCTTCCTGGCGACCGAAGGGGAGGTGCTGAAGCTCCGCCCGATCCTGGTCGGCGCGGACGGCGCGGTCCCGGGGACGATGGTCGAGCACGCCCCGACGGGCGAGCCGGTGACGGTCGACTTCGATCTGCCGGAGGTCGAGGGGCTGAGCAACGTCATCCTCGAGATCGGCGGCGACTGCGTCCGGCCCACGTTCACGGAGATCGTCCTCAAGGAGACGATCCCCGCCTCGGATCGCCTTCTGCGTAGCCGCCAGGGTTCCCTGAACGACCCCAGGCAGGCCGTCGGGCTCGCCGAGGGCGGCGTGCTCGAAGCCCCGCTGCGCGTCGCCGAGGCTGGCCGCATCACGCTGTCCTTCCTGGGCGCCAACGGGGAGCGCGGCCGCGCGCGCATCGCGGTCCGGAGTGGCGAGGAGGTCGTGGCGGAGACCACCACCCGGTACGGCGACGCCTGGCGGCAGGCCGAGCTCGCGGTCCCCGCGTCGGCGGGCGTGGACGCCGTCCTCGCCGTGCAGGTCGTCGACGGGCCCGGCGTATGGATCGCCGAGGAGCGCTTCGACGCCGTCGATCCCTCGCCGCCCACCGTGCTGCTGATCACCTCGGACACGCACCGCGGTGACCACCTCGGCGCATTCGGCGGGAGCGTCGACGTCGCGACGCCGACGCTGGACGCGCTCGCGGACGAGGGCATCGTCTTCACCAACTGCTTCGCGCCCACGAACGTCACCAACCCCTCGCACATGGCGCTCATGACCGGGCTCCCGCTGCGGGACACGCGCGTGACGAACAACGCGACGTCGCTCTCGAGCGCCGCGAACACGCTCGCGGAGGAGTTCAGGCGTGCGGGTTACCGCACCTTCGCCGCGACGAGCGTGATGCACCTCAAGCCCTCGCAGAGTGGCCTCGACCAGGGCTTCGATCGCTACGACTCGCCGGACCAGAACCGCCGCGACGGCAAGGTCGCGGTCGAGACTCTCCTGCGCTGGGTGCCCGAGGCGGACGGAGCCCCGCTGTTCGTGTGGCTGCACGTCTACGACGCCCACGCGCCGTACCGTGCGCCCAAGAAGTACGTCAAGCGGCACTACAAGGGCGACCCCAAGTCACCCGACAAGTCGCTCGACATCCGGCCCGACGTCCTCGCCGACTGGATCGAGCGCCAGGGAATCACGGACCGCGCCTACGTCGACGCGCTGTATGCGGGCGGGGTCGACTACGTCGACGAGTTGATCGGGCGCCTGGTCGCGATCGAGCGCCTGCAGGCGGGCATCGTCGCCTTCACGGCGGACCACGGGGAGTCCCTCGGGAACGAAGGCGTCTGGTGGGACCACAGCCGCCTCAACTTCGACTCCGTGCACATCCCGCTGCTGCTCCGGGCGCCCGGCCTGGCGCCCGCGAGGACCGACGCTCCGGTGGAGCAGATCGACGTCGGCCGGACGCTCCTCGATCTCTCCGGCATCGAGAGTCGGTTCCCGGGCCGCGACCTCCGCTGGGCGCTCGATCCCGACGCCGGGGTCGAGCCTCGATTCTCGCTGGCCGCGCACGGATGGAGCGCGGCGGTGGAGGTCGACGACTGGATGCTGACGCTGCAGATCAAGCCGTACCCGCGGGCGTTCAGCGAACGCGACTGGCAGCACGGTGAGACGGAGCTCTTCCACCTCGCCACGGACCCCGGTGCCACGAAGAACGTCCTCGACGAGCAGTTCGCCCGCGCCAAGAAGATGCGCGCGGCCCTCATCACGTGGCTCCTGGAAGCGCCCGAGGACGGACTCGGCGTCGACCTCGAGCTGACCGACGACGCGAAGGCGAGCCTGGAAGCGCTCGGCTACGGCGGCGGAACGACGGGGAAGAGCGAGGGCCGCTGGTGGAGCCCCGACGTCGACGCGGAGTGGAACCAGCGGTTCGAGTAGTCGCGCCGCGGGCCGATCGGCCGGACGGCGTTCCCCCGTTCCGCGAACACTCGCACCGCGCTCACTCGTAGCGGACCAGGATCTCGTCCAGCGCCTTGCGCTCGAGATCCGGCACCTCGCAGCCCTCGGTCGGATAGCCGACGGGGATCAGCAGGAACGCCTTCTCGTTCTTCGGCCGCCCGAGCACCTCGCCGAGGAAGCCCATCGGGCTCGGCGTGTGGGTGAGTGTCACGAGCCCCGCGTCGTTGAGCGCCGCGAGCAGCATGCCCGACGCGATCCCGACGGACTCCTGCGTGTAGTAGTTCTGCCCGCGCTCGCCCTCCGCGCGCTCCTCCCACGCCTGGCGGAACACGATGATCAGCGCCGGCGCGATCTCCAGGAACGGCTTCTCCGCGTTGGTGCCGAACGGCCGAAGGTCCTCCAGCCACTCGTCGTTCATCCGGCCGCCGTAGTTCTCCTGCTCCTCCGCCTCGGCCGCCTCGCGGACCCGGCGCTTGATGTCCGGGTTCGTCACGAGCGCGAAGGTCCAGGGCTGCTTGTGGGCGCCCGAGGGCGCGGTCCCGGCGGCGCGGACGCACTCCTCGAGGACCTCCAGCGGGACCGGGTCCGGGGCGAAGGTGCGGACGGAGCGCCGTCGATCGGCGGTCGCCGCGAACCGGCGGGCCCGCTCCAGCATCTCGTCGGGGGAAAGCCGCTGGTGGTCTAGGGGAACGAAGGGGGCGTCGGGCATCGTCGGGGGCCGGTGCGGGGCCGGTGCGGAGGCGAGAATCGGTGAACCACTTCAGGGACCGCGCGTTCGCGCGGTCCACAGCTGGATCGAGGCGCCTCCGGTCTGGGAGGTCTCCTCGGCACGATCTACGTTACCGACGCCATGCTGAGACTGCTCTTCGCCGCGATCGTCCCCCTCTCGATCGCGACCCCGTCCTGGTCTTCCCCCGCTCCGGTCCTCCCCGCCCCCCAGGCGGACGACCTCCCCGATCTGAAGGGCGAGATCGACCGCTCGATCCGGTGGCTGCGGAGCACGCAGAACCCCGAGACCGGCTCCTACGGCGGCGGCGTCGAGGGCACGTCCTGGGTCCTCACCGCCCTCGCGCGGAGCCCGCGGAAGTACGAGCGGCCCGATGGCCCCTTCATCTCCGACGCTCTGGACTTCCTCCTGTCGCAGCAGTCGACGGATGGAGCGATCCACGACCCGGACGCGAAGGGCACCGACCTGGTGCTCCAGACCGGCGCCGCGGCGACCGCGCTCTCGGCGATGGTCGACGGCACGACCGCGCCGGCGCTGGGCAAGGCCGTGAAGTACCTGGCCAGCTCCGGGACCTCCGAGCCCACCCTGGACGAGATCGAGGTGCCGAAGGACGAAGCGGGCGCGCGCAGGCTCGCCTTCCAGCTCCTCGGCCGGCGCGGCGCCGACGGCGCGTATGACGGCGAGCGCGGCAAGGTCGTCGAGACCGCCCGAGCCGTGCTCGCGCTGACCACGGTCCGCTCCCAGCTCGCGCCGCCCGCCGGCGCGGCGAAGACGGCGACGGCGCTCCCGAAGTCCTCGCCCGCGACGCGCATCCAGCTCGACGAGTCGGTGCTGCGCGGCGCCCGCTTCCTGCTGGCCGCCGGCGACGGGGCCCGCTGGGGCGCGCCCGGGGAGCCGGACGCGGGCCTGACCGCGATGGTGGTCGGCGCGCTGCAGGCGGTGCCGAAGCCGCGCCCCGACGACGTCCAGTCGGCGATCGATGACGCGCTCGGGTGGCTCCTGACCCTCCAGAAGGAGGACGGCTCAATCCACCAGGGCCGGCTGATGAACTACGTCACGTCGGCGTCGATCATGGCGCTCTCCGACGACGAGAAGTACGCGAAGCCGGTCGCGAAGGCCCGCACCTGGCTCATCGGCCTGCAGGCGGACGAGGGCGAGGGCTACTCCGAGGGCGACCTCTACTACGGCGGGATCGGCTACGGCGGCGACGAGCGCCCCGACCTCTCGAACCTCCAGATGGCGCTGCAGGCGCTCGCCGACTCCGGCCTCGACTCCGACGACCCGGCGTTCCAGCGCGCGATCAAGTTCCTGGAGCGCTGCCAGAACCGCTCCGAGACGAACGACGTCGAGGTCACGCGCAAGGGCATCGTCATCAAGTCCGGCAACGACGGCGGCGCCGGCTACGCGCCCGCGGATTCGAAGGCCGGATTCGTCGTCCTGCAGGACGGCACGAAGGTCCCGCGCTCGTACGGCTCGATGTCCTACGCGCTCCTCAAGAGCTTCGTGTTCGCCGGGCTGTCGAAGGACGACCCGCGCGTCGAGGCCTGCTGGAAGTGGCTGCAGGAGAACTACACGCTCGACGTGAACCCTGGCTTCGACCCCGGGGGCGATCCGACCGCTCCCTACCAGGGCCTCTACTACTACTTCCACACGATGGCGAAGGCGCTCGACGTCTACGGCACCGACGTGGTCGTGGACGGCGACGGGGTCGAGCACGACTGGCGGGCCGAGCTCGCCGGGCGTCTGATCGCGCTCCAGAGCAAGGCCGACGGCAGCTGGATCAACCGCAACGCGCCGCGCTGGTGGGAGGGGAACCCGGTGCTGGCGACGAGCTATGCGCTGCTCAGCCTCGACGCCGCGCGTGGCGGCGCGATGATGGCCGGCCGCTGAGGTCCTGATCTGTCGCAAATCGGCGGCTCGGCCCCCGGCAGGACGAACGAGCCGCCGCAGTTGCGTCCGGAGGGAGCGTCGGGAAGCGGCGTTCGGACGCCGGGCGTTCGGTAGCACCCGAGCACGGCCTCCTGGTCGTCCGAGCCCCGCACGAGGAGGATCGGACGCAGGAGGAGACGCCCGCGTGGAGCCGCGGCGGACACAGACCGCCAGGAAGAGGAGGACGAGCGCTCACACCGCGCTATCGTGCCTGGCCGGCCCCCACGATTCCGCATGCAGGACGAGTTCGAAACGACCCTCTCGGTCGACGGTTTCCGCTCCGTCGACGGACAGCGCAGGACCGCGCGGCTCAAGCTGGACCAGGAGGGGATCGAGGCCGAGGACGGTGAGCGGATCCGCTGGCGCCAGGCGAGCCTCCGCCGCGACGAGGCCGATGGCGCGATCCTCGTCTCCGCAGGCAGCACGGTCTTCGGCTCGGCCGAGCCCGGATTCCTCCGGACGCTGGAGAGCGCAGCCGGGAACGACCTCGACCGCCAGCTCGCGCGCATCCAGGGGCTGAAGACGGGCTGGCGCGGCTCGCAGTTCATCGGCTGCTTCGCGTTCTTCCTGCTCATCGGCTGGACCGTCACCAGCATCCCGGGCTGCTACCGCTCCGCCGTCGACACCGCGATCGACTCGATGCCGTACGAGATCGACGTCGCGCTCGGCGAGGCGGCCCAGGAGTCGATGGATGCCGGAGACGTGATCGAGGACGAGGTCGTCGTCGAAGCGATGCGCGCGATGCTCGACCGCCTTTCCGACCACTTCGGCGACACGGACGTCCCGGCTGCCGACGTCGAGTGGCAGATCCGGATCGTCGAGAGCGACCAGATCAACGCGTTCGCGCTGCCCGGCGGGTACATCACGGTCTTCTCGTCGCTGATCGAAGCGGCCAACGACCCCGAGATGGTGGCCGGCGTGCTCGCCCACGAGATGGCGCACGTCGTCCAGCGCCACGGCCTGAAGCGGGTCGGGAACCAGGTCGGGCTCATGGCCGGGCTGCGCCTCGTGCTCGGGGACGCGGGCGGTCTGATCGGGATCGCGGGCGAGCTCTTCTCTCTCGCCTCGGCGAACGACTACAGCCGCGAACAGGAGACCGAGGCCGACCTGCTCGCCACGCGCGCCATGGTCCGCGCAGGCCTGGACGCGACCGCGTTCGCGGAGTTCTTCGAGGTCCTGGAGCGCGAGTACGGCGACGTGCCATCGAGCCTCGAGTGGATGTCGACCCACCCGGGCCACGACACCCGCATCGAAGCGATCGAGGTGATCATCGGCGAGATGGAACCGGTGGAGCGGCGCCCCCTGGAGATCGACTGGGACGAGGTCCAGTCGCGCGTCGGCGGCGAAAGCGACGGCGACTGAAGCCGCTCAGCTCAGCCCGAGCGCGGCGCGCAGCGGCGCATCGTCCGCGGCGGTGAGCTCGCCGTCCGCCTCGGAAGGGACGGCGGCGCCGCGCTCCACGAGCCGCAGCCCGACGGCCTGGGCGCCGAGGCTCGCCGCGGAGATCAGGAACGTGTCGCCCGACCGCGCATAGGCGCGATCCGGGTCGACGCCTGCCTCCAGCAGGACGTCCGCCATCGCGAGCGCGGCGTCCTGGCTCGCGAGGCCGCGGAAGACCGCGTCGCACACGAAGTGCAGCGGCGGCACCGCGTTCTTGCCGCCGGGCCCCCACCGCACGTCGGCGTCGGCGAGGGCAGGATCGCCGACGACGAGCCGCCGCAGCGCCTCCGCGTCACCCGCCTCGATCGCCTCCCGCACCTCGCCCGTCATGACGCGTGGGCGCCACGCTCGCGCGGCGCGAACGACCGCCCGACCGCGGCGCCAACGACGCGCGCCTCGGCGACGAGCGTGGAGAGCTCGCCGGGGAGCAGCGCCTGCGCGCCGTCGCTCTTCGCCTCCTTCGGCCGCGGGTGACACTCGACGGCGACTCCATCCGCGCCGGCCGCGACGGCCGCCCGCGAGAGCGGCGGGATCAGCGCCGGAATGCCGGCGGCGTGGCTCGGGTCGACGACGATCGGCAGGTGCGTCCACTGCCGCAGCAGCGGCAGGACCGTGAGATCGAGCGTGTTCCGCGTCGCGGTCTCGAACGTCCGGATCCCGCGCTCGCAGAGGATGATCCCCTCGGCGCCGAACGCGGCGAGGTACTCGGCCGCCTGGAGCCACTCCGCGATCGTCGCCGACAGCCCGCGCTTGAGCATGACCGGGATGCCCGCGCCCGCGACCGCCTTGAGCAGCGTGAAGTTCTGCATGTTGCGGGCGCCGATCTGGAGGCAGTCGACGCCGGCGTCGACGAAGGCCGAGAGATGCGCGGCATCCATGATCTCGGAGATGATCGGCATCCCCGCGCCGTCGCCGGCCGCCTTGAGCTGACGGAGGCCCTCCGCGCCGAGGCCCTGGAACGCGTAGGGGCTCGTGCGCGGCTTGAACGCGCCGCCGCGCAGGACGTGCGCGCCCGCGCGCCGCGCGACGTCCGCGACCTCCTCGATGACCTCCTTGCCCTCGACGCTGCACGGACCGGCGATGACCGTGATCCCGGGGCCACCGAAGGGGACGCCGCCGACGTCGACGACGGTCGGCGAGTCGCGGAACGCCCGGTCGACGCGGCGCCACGTACCGCGAGGACGCTCGACGCGTTCGACGAGCGCGTGCGCCTCCAGCGTGTCGGCCACGTCGTCGGGGACGCTGTCAACGACGGCGAGGATCGGCCGGCGCGGCTCGCTGGACCGTGCGGTCCGGAGGCCGCGCGTCTCCAGGGTCCGGACGACGGTCTGGACGTCGGCCTCGGCCGTGCCGCGGTGGAACGCGACGATCATCGCGCGACCTCCCCCTCGAAGGGACGGCCGCAGCCGCGCTCGATCGCGCCGAACACCTCGCGGAGCTCCTCGGCGGGGAAGTCACCCTCCGCGCGGCGCAGGAGGTCGGACGTGAACGGCTCGGCGGCCGACGCAGGCGCGCCGTCCCGGGCGAGGTCGCGCGCCAGCCGCGCGCGCTCGTCGAGCAGTCGGACGATGGCGCGGTCGAGGTGGGACAGGTGGGCTCGCATGGTCGGATCTCAGCGTCGGGAGGCCTTGGGGAGGAGGGAGTCCATGAACTCGGTGGCGCGGCGAACGGCCGCTTCGGTCGGGTCGGCATCGGACGCGACGGCGGCCTCGGCCGCGTCGTGGATCGCGGCGACGAGCGCGCTGCCGACGATCGCCAGCTCGGCGTGCGGCGCGACGGCCGCGACCTGCTCGGCCGTTCGGATGCCGAAGCCGACTCCGATCGGCGTGTCGCCCGCGAGCTCGCGAGCGCGCGCGAGGTACGCGTCGGCATCGTGCGACATCGAGGTCGCGGCGCCGGTGACGCCGGTCCGCCCGACGGCGTAGAGGAATCCGCGGGTCGCCTCGGCGGCCTGACGGAGCCGCTCGTCGCTCGTCGTGGGCGCGCAGAAGAGCACGCACGCGAGGCCGTGGCTCTCCGCGAGTCCGACGATCGCGGGCGCCTCCTCGATCGGGAGGTCCGGCACGAGGACGCCGTCGAAGCCGGCGTCCGCGAGCGAGCGGAAGCGGCCTGCGAGGCCGCCCTCGACGCCGCCGCCGAGGAGCGGGTTGAGGTAGCTGAACGCGAGGATCGGGACCTCGCCTCCGCGCTCACGGAACGTGCGCACCGTCGCCTCGATCCCGTCCAGGTTCGTGCCCGCCTCCAGCGAGCGCGCCGCCGCGGCCTGGAGCGTCGGTCCGTCGGCGATCGGATCCGTGAACGGCACGCCGAGCTCGACGCACGCCGCGCCGGCGCGCTCGACCGCGAACAGGAGCTCCAGCGTGCGGTCCAGCCCGCCGTCGCCCGCCGTCAGGTAGGGCGCGACCCGCGTCGACCCGCTCTCCCGGAGCCCCGTCGTCGTGACGACGAGCCGGTTGCTCTCCAGCCCGCTCATCGCCCCCGCTCCTCACGCTCGGCGCGCGCTCGGATGACGCTGTCCAGGTCCTTGTCGCCTCGCCCGGAGAGGTTGACGAGCACGCGCTTGCCGGCCAGCTCGTCCTTCCTGCGCAGGAGCCACGCCAGGGCGTGGCTCGTCTCGAGAGCGGGCAGGATGCCCTCCAGCTCCGCGAGGGCGGCGAAGGCGTCGAGCGCCTCGTCGTCCGTCGCGCTCTCGTACCGCGCGCGCCCGCCGAGGTGCAGCGCCGCGTGCTCCGGCCCGACGGCCGGGTAGTCGAGCCCCGCGCTCACGCTGTGCGTCTCGCGCACCTGGCCGACCGTGTCCTGGAGCACCCACGTGTGCGCGCCGTGCAGGACGCCGGGCGCGCCGCCGCTGAAGCGCGCGGCGTGCTCGCCGGACGGGACGCCGTGGCCGCCCGCCTCGACGCCGACCAGCTGCACCGCCTCGTCGTCGACGAAGCCCCGGAAGATCCCGATCGCGTTCGAGCCCCCGCCGACGCACGCGACGACGACGTCGGGCAGCCCGCCGGTGCGCTCCTCGAGCTGCTCGCGCGCCTCGCGCCCGATCACGCTCTGGAAGTCGGCGACGATGCGCGGGAACGGGTGGGGACCGAGCGCGCTGCCGAGCACGTAGTGCGACCCGTCCGGGTCCTCCACCCAGGCGCGCATCGCCTCGTCGACGGCGTCCTTGAGCGTCTGCGCCCCGGAATGCACGAGCTCGACCTCCGCGCCGAGGAGCTTCATCCGCTGGACGTTCGGCGCCTGCCGAGCGGCGTCCTTGGCCCCCATGTAGACGACACACTCGAGCCCGAGCCGCGCCGCCGTCGTCGCCGACGCGACGCCGTGCTGGCCCGCGCCGGTCTCGGCGATGATCCGGCCCTTGCCCGCGCGCTTCGCCAGCAGGCACTGGCCGAGCGTGTTGTTCAGCTTGTGCGCGCCGGTGTGCAGGAGGTCCTCGCGCTTCAGCCAGATCTCCGCGCCGACCCTCTCGGAGAGCCGCGGTGCGAACGAGAGCGGCGTCGCGCGTCCGGCGTAGGTCCGCATCAGATCGTCGAGCTCGCCGCGGAACTCCGCGTCCTCGCGGCTGTCGAGCCAGAGCGACTCCAGCTGGACGAGGTTCGCCATGAGCGTCTCGGGTGCGAAGCAGCCGCCGAAGCCGCTCCCGAGACCGAAGCGGTCCTCGGCGCGGGCCTCGCCGTCGGCGAAGAAGCGCGGGGAGGTGCGGAACGTGTCGAGGTTGACCTGGGTCATCGTGCGTCGGAGGGTCGGTGTGCCGCCCGGCGGGCGGCCTGGACGTAGCGGGTGACGGCGCTCGGGTCCTTGCAGCCGAGGTCCGCCTCCAGGCGGGACGAGGCGTCGAAGCCGACGAGCGCCCGCGGATCGAGCGGCTCGGGGAGTCCCGCCGCGAGCAGCTCGGCGTCGAGCCCGCCGGCGAGCAGGCACGGCACGCTCCGCGCCAGGTCGGCGGCGAGGCCGGGGTCGACGACGCGCCCGGTCCCGCCGGGGCTGGACGGGTGATCGAGCACGAACGCCTCGGCGACGCCGCGCCAGGCGGCGACCTCGTCGTGCGCGCCCTCGTCGACGCCGAGGCGGCGCAGCACCGGATAGGGCGCGTCGCGCCAGTCGCCGGGGTCCTCGGACCCGCAGAGCTGCACGGCCGCGAGCTCGGCGTCGCGCACGAGCCCGTCGACGTGGTCGCGTTCGGCGTCGACGATCACGAGCACGCAGCGCGCGCCGCGCTCCCGGGCCGCCGTCGCGAGCGCGACGAGGACGAGGTCGGACAGGTGCCTCGGCGAGCGGGGATAGGACACGAAGCCCAGGAGGTCCGCGCCGGCCTCGATGGCCGCGAGGACGTCGACCTCGCGCGTGAGCCCGCAGACCTTCACGAGCGGCCCCTCGGTCGAATCGGCGAGCCTCATCGCGCGTCCTCCGACAGCTCGGTCCGCCACGACGTCAGGGTCGCCGCGGGATCGCCCGACTTCATCAGCGCCTCGCCCACGAGCACGGCGTGTGCGCCAGCCTCCAGCATCCGGCGCGCGTCGGCCGGCGCGTGGATGCCGCTCTCGGCGACGCGCACGATCCCCTCGGGGATGCGCGGGATGAGTCGCTCCGGCACGCCGAGGTCGACCTCGAACGTGCGCAGGTCACGCGCGTTCACGCCGAGGCAGTCCGGAGAGACCTCGATCGCGCGCTCCAGCTCGGCCTCGTCGTGGACCTCCAGGAGCACCGCGAGGCCGAGGTCGCGCGCGGCGTCGCGCAGGTCGCGCAGCCGCGAGCCCTCCAGGCAGACCGCGAGGAGCAGCACCGCGTCCGCCCCCATCGCAACGCTCTCGACGACCATGTCCTCGGTCAGCAGGAAGTCCTTGCGCAGCCGCGGGAGCCCGGCGGCCTCGACCGCCGCGAGGTCCTCGGGCCGGCCCTCGAAGTGGTCCTCTTCGGTCAGGATCGACAGCGCCGCCGCGCCGCCGTCCGCGTAGGACCGCGCGCGCGCGCCGAGGTCGACCTCCTCCGAGAAGCGGCCGACCGAGGGCGAGCGGCGCTTGCACTCGGCGATGAATGAGAGGCCGGGTCCGGCGAGGGCGCGGGTGAAGCGCGTGACGCGCGCGGGGTCGGGATCGGCGAGCGCCGGCCCGCCCCGCGCGGCGGCGCGCGCCTCGGCGTTCCGAAGGACGCTGGCGAGGATCGGGTCGAGCCGCGTCCCCGTCGTCGGTGCCTCACCGCTCACGACGCACCTCCCGTGATCTCGACCCAGCCGTCGAGGACGCGGCGAGCAGCGCCGCCGTCGATCGCCTCGCTCGCGCGCGCGAGTCCGTCGGCCGGCTCGCTGGCGACGCCCGCGACCACGAGCGCCGCGGCCGAGTTCAGGAGGGTCGCGTCGCGCAGCGGCCCGGGCGCTCCGTCGAGGACGTCGCGCAGGAGGCCGGCGTTGTGCGCCGCCTCCTCGCCGGCCAGCGCGGACACCGGCGCGGCGTCGAGCCCGACCTGGTCCGCGTCGAAGCGATGTGTCCCCGCAGAGCCGAGCGCCCAGACGACGTTCGGCCCGCTCAGGGTCAGCTCGTCCGCCCCGCCGTCCCCGTGCACGACGTAGGCGGCGTCGACGCCGAGCGCGTCGAGCGCGCCGGCGACGCGAGCCTGGATCTCGCGCGAGGGCACTCCGACCACCTGGCGGCGGACGCGGCCGGGGTTCGCGAGCGGCCCGACGAGGTTGAACACCGTGCGGATCCCGAGCGCCTTGCGCACGGGCCCCGCGTGCCGCATCGCCGGGTGGAAGCGCGGCGCGAACAGGAACGTGAAGCCCGTCCGCTCCAGCGCCGCGCGCGCGACGTCGTCGTCGACGTCGATCGCCCCCCCGAGCGCCTCCAGCACGTCGGCCGACCCCGACCGCGACGACACGCTGCGGTTTCCGTGCTTGACGACCTTCGCGCCCGCGGCGGCGGCGACGAAGGCGGCGGCCGTCGAGAGGTTGAAGGTGCCGAGCCCGTCGCCGCCAGTCCCGCACGTGTCGATCGCGTCGTCGGCGTCGTGCTCGAACGGGGTCATCCGCGCGCGCAGCGCGGCGGCGACGCCCGCGACCTCGTCCGCGGTCTCACCGCGCTGCGCGAGCGCGGCGAGGAAGCCGCCGAGCAGCACGGGGTCGTCCGCGCCGTCGAGGACGCCCTCGAAGAGCCCCTGGACGTGCTCGCGCTCCAGCGTGCCGCCCGAAGCGACGGTCTTGAGCGCCCCTGCGAGTCCGTTCGATCCCGTCACCGCAGGCCACCTCCGACGGCGTCGAGCGCGACCGCCTCGCCAGCGGCCGAGAGGAACCGGGCAAGGAGCTTCGAGCCGAGCGGCGTGAGGATCGACTCGGGGTGGAACTGGACGCCGTAGCGCGGCAGCTCGGTGTGCTCGACCGCCATCACGGCGCCGTCCTCGGTCCACGCGACGAGGCGCAGCGTGTCGGGGAGCCGCTCGCGCTCGGCGCGAAGCGAGTGGTAGCGCCCGCAGGTCAGCGGCGAGTCGAGCCGCTCGAACAGCCCGCTGCCGTCGTGGTGCACGAGGCTCGACTTGCCGTGCACCGGCGCGCCGTCGACCTCCAGGACGCCGCCCTCGGACTCGACGAGCGCCTGGTGCCCCAGGCAGACGCCGAGCACCGGCGTCTCGCGCGGGAGCGCCTTCAGGAGTTCGAGCACGATGCCCGCGCCCTGCGGCCGTCCCGGGCCCGGGCTGATGACGACGGCGGTCGGCTGCATCGCGAGCGCTTCGTCGACGGACAGCGCGTCGTTGCGCACGACGCGGACCTCCGCGCCGAGGGCGGCGAGCGCCTGGTCGAGATTGAAGACGAACGAGTCGTAGTTGTCGATCAGGAGGATCATCGCGCGGCTCCCGCGGTAGCGGACTCGGTGGACGTGTTCGGCGAGGCGCCCGGCTGGAACGCCGGCGACGCGGCGACGCGCGCGGCCTCGAAGAGCGCGCTCGACTTGTGGAGCGTCTCCTCGTATTCGGCGGCGGGGTTCGAGTCGAGGACGACTCCCGCGCCGGCCTGGACGAGCAGCTTGCCGTTCGCGCAGACGATCGTGCGGATGGCGATCGCGACGTCGAGGTCGCCCGCGCGGTCGAGGTAGCCGAACGCGCCGGCGTAGGCGCCGCGCGCTCGCTGCTCCAGGCCGGCGACGAGCTCCATCGCGCGGACCTTCGGCGCACCGCTGACCGTCCCGGCGGGGAACGCGGCCGCGAGCGCGTCGAGGGCGTCGCTTCCCGGCGCGAGCTCGGCGCCCACGCGGCTGACGAGGTGCTGGACGCGCGGGAACTTGACGAGCGTCCGGTGCTCCTCCACCTCGACGGTGCCGACGCGCGCGACGCGACCGGCGTCGTTCCGCGCGAGGTCGACGAGCATGTCGTGCTCGGCGCACTCCTTCTCGTCGCGCCGCAGCTCGGCGCCGAGGTCGTCGTCCTCCGCAGTCGTGGCGCCGCGCGGTCGCGTGCCGGCGATCGGCACCACCTCGATGTGTCCGCCGCTGACCGAGACGAGGCGCTCGGGGGACGAGCCGACGAGCGTCTTGCCGTCGGCCTCGAAGAAGAACATGTGCGGCGCGGGGTTCACGAGGCGCAGCACGCGGTAGAGCGTGAACGGGTCACCCTCGAAGCGCTGCTCGAAGCGCTGCGACAGCACCGCCTGGAAGATCTCGCCCTGTCGGATCGCCTCCTTGAGCGACTCGACGCCGGCCTCGAACTCCTCGCGCGTGGTGAGCGCGGTCGGCTCGTCGTCGAGGAGTCGGAAGCCTTCGTCGACGGGCTCGGCGCCCTCGAGGCTCGCCGCGATCCGCTCGACGCGCGCGCGGGCGGCGTCGGCGTCCGGAGCGCCGTTCGGCGCCGCGCACAGGATCGTGCACGTCTGCGCCGCGTGGTCGAACGCGACGACGTCGGGGTAGTGGTCGAAGACCGCCTCCGGCTCGTCGCCGGCGTCCGCGGGGCGGGGCACGCGGGGCTCCAGCGTGCACGCCCACTCGTACGAGAAGGTGCCGATCCAGCCGCCGCGGAAGGGCGGGAGGTCGGGGTGCGGGACGCCGGCGCCGTCGCGGCCGCGCCGCCGCGACGCCTCGCGCAGCGCCTCGTGGGGCGAAAGGTCGAGCGTGTCCTCGGTCCCGTCGGAGCCGCGCAGCGTCGCCGCGGCCCGTCCGGCACGGAGCGAGCCGTCGGGGTCGAGGGCGACGAAGCTGTACCGCGCGAGCCGCTCGGGCCCCTCGACCGACTCCAGCAGCGCGGCGTGGTGGCCGGCGCCACGGAGCTTCTCGAAGGCCCGGACCGGAGTGGTCCGATCTGCGGGCAGGACGGCCCAGACGAGCCGGTGTCGTTCGGTGTCCTCGGGGGTCGAGGCACGGAGGGGTCGCGCGGCGTTCACGGGTTCGGTGGGTCTGGGTCGGTTCGAGGAGGCGGGCGGAGGCGGGGCGGTACGCGAGCGGGCCCCCGGAAGGTGACTTCCAGGGGCCCGCGGGTGTTCGGCGTGCCGCGCTCGGCGGCGAGTGAGCTCTCGGGAGGGACTACGACCGCCCGAGCGCCCGGGAACATCCGGGGCCCTGCTGGCACCACCATCGCCAGGACCAGCGCTGCTGGGTCCCGCGGGTGGAGGTCGTCGCGTGGAGAGAGGTCATCCGGGCCAGAGGCTAAGGCGCGTCGACGTCGCGTGGGGCCCGGGCGACCGTGAAAAAAGTGTGGGCATGGGCGGATCGGGACGCCCGCGGTGCGTCGCCGCAGCCGAGTGCCGGCGACGCGGTGTGCGGCCCGACGTCGCAAAACGGTTCAATGGCGGAGGGTGAATGGACCCACCGCACCCGCGTACCGCACGCCGCGCGACTGCCGCCGCGCCCGCCATGACCGAAACCGTCCTAGCCAACGTCCTCGGCCTCGGAGTCGCCGACCTGCCCGCTCGCACCATGTACCTCGGGTGCGCGGCGCTCGGCGGCGCCGTCCTCACCATCCAGCTCCTCCTCATGTTCATCGGCGGCGACGTCGCGGACGGCGAGGTGGACATGGACGGGGACAGCGACGGCCTGTCGTTCTTCTCGATCCGCGCCGTCGCTTCGTTCCTGACCTTCTTCGGCCTCATCGGTCTCTACGGGATCCAGCAGGGCTGGACCTCGACCGAGACCGCCGCCGGTGCCGTGGGCGCTGGCGTGGGGATGATGGTCGTCGTCGGGTGGCTCTTCTCGCTGCAGCGCAAGCTGCACCAGGAGGGCAACCTCGACCCGTCCTCCGCCGTCGGCTCGGCGGCGACCGTGTACCTGCGGATCCCCGGCAGCGGCGAGGGCAAGGGGAAGATCACCGTCGCGATCCAGGGCAGGACCGCCGAGTACGCCGCGATCACCGACGGCCCCGAGCTGCCCACGGGGTCCGACGTCGTCGTCACCCGCATGGTGAACGACACGACCTTCGAAGTGGAGAAAGCCTGACCATGACCCTACCCACCGCCCCTGCCGCGCTCGCTGCAGCGCCCATCCCCCAGATCCCCGTTCCGATCGAGATCTGGATCGCGCTCGCCGCGGCGCTGATCCTCTTCGGGTTCGTCTTCGCGATCGCGCGGCGCTACAAGCGCTGCCCGTCGAACCGCATCCTCGTCGTCTACGGACGCACCGCGAAGGGCCAGTCCTCGAAGCCGATCCACGGCGGCGGCACGTTCGTCTGGCCGCTGATCCAGAGCTACGACTTCATCTCGCTGGATCCGATGCAGATCGAGATCCCGCTGGAGGGCGCGCTCTCCCTAGAGAACATCCGCGTGAACGTGCCGAGCGTCTTCACGGTCGCCGTCGGCACCGAGCACGAGATCATGAACAACGCGGCGATCCGCCTCCTCGGTCTGACGCAGTCCGAGGTGATGAAGCAGGCCGAAGACATCATCTTCGGCCAGCTCCGCCAGGTGATCGCGTCGATGCGGATCGAGGAGATCAACCGCGACCGCGACGTGTTCCTGTCGCGCGTCCAGGGCTCGCTGGAGCCCGAGCTCGCGAAGATCGGCCTCGTGCTGATCAACGTGAACATCAAGGACATCACCGACAGCTCCGGGTACATCGAGGCGATCGGCCAGAAGGCCGCGTCCGAGGCGATCCAGCAGGCGGCGATCGACGTCGCCGAGCAGGAGCGCCACGGCTCGATCGGAGTCGCGGAGGCCCTGAAGGTGCAGGCGATCGAGGTCGCCGAGCGCGAGAAGGTCAGGGACATCGGCACCAAGGAAGCCGAGCGCGAGCGCGCCGTCCGGATCGCGGACCTCGACAAGGAGCGCGAGATCGGCGAGAAGCAGGCGGCGTTCGAGCAGGAGGCCCAGGTCCGCGACGCCGAGCGCGAGATGCGGATCCAGGTCGCGGCCGCGAACGCCAAGGCGGTCGACGGCGAGAACGAGGCGAAGGCTCAGATCGCGTCGGCCAACGCGTCGCTGAAGGTGCGCGAGGCCGAGGCCTACCAGACGGGTGAGACGCGCGAGCGCGAGGCCAAGGCCGCGGTGCTCGAGGCCCAGTACCTCGCCGAGGCGAAGGCCGCCGAGGCCGAGGCCAAGAAGATCGAGGCCGAGAAGCGCGCCGAGCTCGAGGCGTCGGCGCGAGCCGAGAAGGCCGAGACGATCGTCGCGGCCCAGGCGCAGGCCGAGAAGGACCGGATCCGCGCGGAGGGCGAGGCCGCCGCGATGTTCGCCCGCCTCGACGCCGAGGCGCGCGGTCAGTACGAGATCCTCAAGAAGAAGGGCGACGGTCTCCGCGAGATCGTCAGCGCGTGCGGCGGCTCCCAGCAGGCGTTCCAGATGCTCATGCTCGAGCACATGGACCACCTCGCCGAGACGGCCGCGACGGCGATCTCGAACATCAAGTTCGACAAGGTCGTGGTCTGGGACGGCGCCGGAGGCGGCGGTGACGGACAGGGCAGCTCCAGCACGAGTCGCTTCCTGCAGTCGCTCGCCGGCTCCCTCCCGCCGACTCTCCAGATGATGCGAGACATCGGCGGCGTCGAGATGCCGGAGTTCCTCGGCAAGCTGGTCAACGAGAACGGCGCGCCCCAGCGCGACGTGGCGGCCGAAGAGGTCGCGGCTGCGGACGACGATGCCACCGAGGAGCCGGCGGCGGAGAACGGCGCCGCGACGGCCGGCGCGGACACGAACGAGGTGTGACCTCTGCCGGATCCGAGCTGACCTGCCCGACAGGACTCACTCTGTTGAGGATGCGAAATCGAGACGGTGGGCGTTGGCGTATGGGCGCGCCCTGCCCGCCGCAATTGTCATGAGGAGGAGAGCAGGCCCATTCCAGATGACCGGCGTCGTTTCGATACGACGAATGACTGGGCGGATGCACGTGCGCCCGCCGTCGAACCACAGGGCGATCGTGACCGAACGCTACCGACGTCCCTAGTGTCACGTCGCCCAAGACAGGCCCGCCGCCCCCGCCTTGCTATCAGGCCGAGACGGGGACGGGGGCCCTCACTGATTCACCCGGAGGTGAACGTGAAACTGAATAGGAAGCGTACCGCTCAGCGGTCCGAATGGCACTTCGATGAGACTGATCGACCGTTCCACGAGCATCCTGAACTCCCCAGGCGCGCTCGAATTCTAGTCAAGGTGGCATATTTGCGGCTCCTCGTCGCGCTGCGCCGCCTGATCAGAGTCTGCACGCAGCTCATGCAGGCCGTCGTCAAGTGGATTCACACCGCTGGCTGGAGCGCTCGTGTGGTCCGACTCATCGTTCTGGTCCTCCTCGCAGTCGCGTCCGACGAGGCCTAACAGCGATTCCGCGCGAGTCGCGGGCCGGCCTCCGCGCTGGACGCGGCTCAGGAGCCCGACGCCCCCAGCGGCATCGTTGGTCCACGACTCATGACGACGCCTGACCGGAGGTCTAGCGACAGGAGCCGAGCTCCAGGAGAGCGCTAGGAAGGGCCCCCTTCATGCCAGCAAGCGGAAGGGGGCCCTTACTACGAATCTGAGACGAGGCCTCGATGCTGTTGCCAGCCGTGGGCCCATGCTCCTCGTCGGCAGCAGGAGCAGGGTCGGCCTCCGGCTAGACGAAGACGGCTAATTCGTAGCGCTCTCGCGGTGAGCTGGCGGCCGGTCGACCACGCGCAACGGAGGTATCCTCCCCGCCCGTGACCGACGCGCCCGACAACGCTCGACCGACTTGGAGGGTCGCCGCGCTCGCGGCGGCCCTCTTCGTCGTTTCGCTTGCGCTGCGCTTCGTCGGGGTCGACCAGGGGCTGCCCCACCGCGGCGAGCCGGACACGTACATCGTCCAGCAGGCGGAAGCGCTCGTCCTCGACGGACTGACCGACCGCTACCGCGCCGGGTGGAAGTACCCCCACCTCGTCGCGACCGTCGTCGCGGCCGTGCCGGCGGAGGACATCGTTCGCCCGCCCGACGGCGCTTCTCTGGAGGAGCACGAGCGCGCCGCGACGGCGCTGCACCTTCGGACCCGAAAGGTCGCCGCGGTCCTGTCGGCGCTCGCGGCGCCGGCGACGTTCCTGATCGCGCTCCGCTTCCTGCCGCTCGCGTGGGCGGCGATGGCCGGGCTGCTGGTCGCTGCGAGCCTCCTCCACGTGTGCTTCAGCGTGCAGGCGCGGCCGCACGGGCCGGTGTCCGCGTTCGCCGCGCTGGCGCTCCTCGCGTCGCTGCGCTGGGCGGAGCGGCCGACGCTGCTGCGCGCGCTCGCTCTGGCGGCCGCGTCGGCGTGCGCGGTCGGGTCGCTGCACACGGGCTTCGCGGTGCTCGCACCGATCGCGGTCGCGACGATCGCGGCGCTGCGGAAGACCGGCGTCCAGCGCGCGCACGTCGTGGCGGGCCTGCTCCTTGTCGGTGCGCTCGTGGCCGCGAGCACGGCGTGGTTCTACGTGCGCGCCGAGGACGGGTTCGGCAAGGACCCGACGAAGACGGCCGCCGCCCAGTCGCAGAGGCGCGGCGGGCTCGGATCGGACGAGCTCAACGAGGCCGCGGGCACGGGCCGGAACGTCGATACGGAGTACGAGGGTCGCCGCGTCATCCAGTTCAGCGGCCACGTGGTCGCGCTCGACCTGTTCGACGGTGGCGGCTTCGGCGTCGCGTGGCGGACGCTGAGGACCTACGACCCGCTGATCCTCGCGTTCGCGCTCCTGGGCCTCGCGGCCGCTCTCGCGCGAGCGAGGCCAGGACTGAGCTTCAGCGCGACGTGGATCGTGCTCGGATTCGGGGTGCCGACGCTGCTGCTCTACGGGCTCTACGCCCGCAGCACGGACCGGTTCCTCCTGATCCTGGTGCCGATGGCGGCACTCGCCGCGGCGTACGGACTGCGCGTCGTCGCAGCGCGCGTCCCGCGCGTGGGCGGCGTCGTCGCGGGCGTCGCGATCCTCGCCATCACGGTCGCCGCGGCCAACGCCGCGCGCCTCCGCACGCTGCCGGACACGACGCAGCAGGCCGCTCGCTGGCTGCAGACGAACGTCGACCCGGAGACGTCGGTCCACCTGGCGAACCTGCGCTCGATCCCCCTCTTCATGCGGCCCAGTGACCTACGCGCGGACATGACGTGGGCGAACGGTCCGTGGGAGTCGTACCAGTGGGCGCTCCTGCGCCCGCGCGGCAAGTCCGTGCGCGGCGAGCGCGACGTCCCCACCGAGCCGACCCTGGAGGGCCCGCGTCGCCTCGGCCGCAACCTGGTCTACCCGACGACGGCCGAGCAGTACCGCATGGTCCTGAGCGACCGCCCGAGCGAGGTCGCGACCGAGATCCTCGACGGCGCAGCGCCCGACCGCGCGATCCTCGCCGTGCACCCCACCGTCCACGCGGGCCCGGTCGACCACTGGGCGCTCGCGAAGGCCTGGCGCACGCCGCTGCAACAGGAGCCGTGGCGCCAGGTCCACCGGATCGAGAACGGCCTCGCGGACGACGAGCCCGCGATGGAATACCGCCTCGACTTCTGGAAGGTGCTGCGCGCGCGCGCGTACGGATCGACGCTGGAGATCTACGCGGCGGCTACGCCCTAGGCTGGCGCCAATACTGATAGCCACCCCCTTGAGTCTCGACGCTCTTCGAGAACCTAAGAACAGAGAGTCGGTGTCCCCCGTCTGGCAGAGCGTGATCTGCTAGATTCTAATGAGTAGGAGACCGTAGCGGCCAGACGCGTAGGCCACTCAAGTCATGCACTAGCGACTCCGCCCATCAGCCATTTGCAGTCCATGCTGAGCAAGCTCGGTCAATATTTGCTCCAAGCGCGCCTCTTTAATTCCAGGCGTCTCCAGCAGCTGGTCAGCTGTCATACTGCACAGCTGCTCAATACTCCCGATGCCGGAGTCACGAAGGCATCGATAGACACTCTGATCGAACTCGATCTGCAAACCTGTTCGCGCGACGACCCATCGCTCGGCCCCTGTACTCAACCCAACAGTTGCTTCATGGATCATCGAGACGATCCGATCGAGCCGTTCCTTCACCGCCTGCTGGGCTTCCTCTCGACCGAACAGGTAAAGATGACTCGCAATCGCAGCCTCCCTGATCAGGTACGGCGAAACGGACCAAGCTCCTCCTATATCGGCAAGGCAGCGAAGGGCCTGAAATCGACGATCTGGCTGCTCCGAGAGGTACAAGACAGCGCGCTTCATCTGCAAGTGCAGACTATCTACTTCTCTTTCTTCGTCGCTGCAGTGGAACCACTCCTCGTACGCACTAATAGTCTGCAGTAGCGCCTCTCGCACCTCAGAGGAGTCAATCAAAGGACGTGACCAATCCACCCCGATTTCCCTGGCCACGCTATGCTGGCTCCGCCGTCTCGCGAGCAGCGAACTCTCTGTCCATCTGATCAAGAATCATACCAACCGGACGATTTCGCTTCCTGAACATTTGTTCCTCTGGAACTCCAAGCGCCGATAGCCGCTGCTGATACTCATCTACGAGAAACTCACTCAGTACGCCAACCCGGGCTGAGTCGTACCCAGCCCGGACCGCTTCTGCAGCGAAGTCTAGGCCAGCAGGCACACCGGCACGAAACATGCTGTCGACTCGCGACGGCACTTCAAGATCGATAAGTATGTAGGTAAACCGATCGCGCATCACCTCGAAAGCTTCATGGGCCTCGGCGTGAGATCGGGCTAGCACGACTACGAATCTCTCACCAAGATCTCTGACACGATCAATCGTGGTCGAATCATCCTCCAAATGCAGCACGACGGCGCGATCGTCGCAGCGGTTGACACGCCGCAAGGCTACACTATAGGCGTGGCCCGCACCCTCAGCATCATCAATGGGGGGCAAACGCCGTCTCCCCAGCGCTGATCTCAGCCACTTGACTGCTCGCTTCATTGCAAACTACCCCCCATCAGCGAGCCACTGATGGAATCCGGCTCCAACTGGAGTTGGAAGACTAGCGCGCTGCAATCCGCTCGCGCAATTGACGTCGATGCCTCAGCCATGAAACGACGGTGCAGCAGGAAGCCGCATCTCGACTTTGAATCTTCTTGGATTACCTGAAGTGATAAGTGGGTCGCCTGTCAGTGTCAGGCGCCCACCTTGCGACTCCACAGCCGATCGGGCGAGACTAAGCCCAAGTCCAGAGCCCTGTTTCGGCCGCTCACGGCGAGCTTCCTCTCCGCGCACACCGGGAGCGGCTAGATAGTCTAGCGAAAGCTCTTCCCGAAGCAAAGGTACGCCAAATGAAGAGATCGAAAGAACGACCTCGCGCGGCATGGACAGATTCCTGCCAACAAGCTCGATGTATCTGCCGCTTCCTCTAAAGGAATATTTCACGGCGTTATGCACCAAATTATAGACCGCCACCCTAATTGGCTCAGCGTACCCAAGAACCCATCCTCGGCCATGAAACTGCGACACGAAGCGAATGCCCGCACTCGCAGCATCCTCGCCAAACACCTCTGACGCTGCCTGTACCTGCTCGTAGAGATCGAAGCGCTCCTTTCGCCCAGCGTCCGCCCAGTACCCGGAGTCTAGTGCGGTGATCGCATTCAGGCAGGACAGTTGCATCCGGTCGATTCTCCCGGCGAGCCGCATACACAACGCCTTGGACGAAGACGATTCGTCAACTTCAACCAGTCCTTTGACGGCGCTGTATAGACCAGTCGCAGGGGTGACGCGTGTCTCAGACGCTTGCGCCTCCACGTAGGCAGGACTCGCTAGGATCCCCGAGAGAAGAGCGTGGTAGAGGGCGCTCACATCGTGCAATGCAGCGATCGCAATCCGACTCGATTCCTCCATTAGCAATGCGTTGGGCTGGGCATAGACAGTATTCGCGTTACTCATCGGGAAGCATGAAGTCGCGAATGAGGTTCGAGTCGAGCTCCGCTTCACGGAGCCAAGTCAGCGTGTCGCTATGCAAGACGTCTACTGTAGGCGCACCACACATTCTCGCAGCCGAAAGTGCAGCGATGCCTCTCGCGGCGATCATTGAAACGCTACGCCGCTCTTCATCTCGATTTGGCGTACCATCATCCGGCGTCGCCGCTACCGCGTTGTTTAGAATTACGGGGCTGCCCAAGATCGCGGCTGCGCGCGGTAGATCAATAGAGTCCGCGTACTCTCCGAGAAGCGAGTAGTACTCGGCGATAGTGATGTAGACTTCACGACGAGCGGCGCCGGGCGCCTCGATCTCCGACTCTAGCGACAGTATGGTTTGACACGTACGTTTGAGAAAGCGCTGGGCGCCGCGCAAGCCGCAGTCCTCTCTGAGGAACCGCACTGTCGCAGCTGCATGAGCGATCTCCTTACCTCCAACCCACGTTTCTTTCCCATACTCGTCAATCCATAGACGGATCGCACGCAGTCGGATGTCTGCGAGATTATTCACAGCACGCAAGACTGAGAAACGCGAAGTAAATCGGTCCGGTTCGCCGGAATAGCACGAATGCGCCCGCTCCAGAAGATCGAAGCGAGTTAGTGCCTCGCCGCTTGTCGCACTGACTAGCCTAAGATCGCGAAAAGCCGAATCTTCGCGGAGGGCGTCTGTCGCCCACTCGCCGTGTTCCTCGGCAAGCGAGATATAGGCGATTGCACGAGCAGATTGACGCATTGATAACCCTGTCGCACCGCTGCTAGCCTGTAGGCTCGATTCGATTAAGCCGGTGAGGGCCAAAACGCGTAGAGCATTGCGAACGCGCTCGTCCGCCCCACGAGCCGTTGCATTATTCAACGCTACGCAGACCAGAGATGCGAGCATCGCATCCGGCGGAGTTATCTGCTGACATCGATCGGCAAACTCGTCCGTGAATTCGACGCAGCTCGACCCGGACCAAATCAGCTGTGGGTAGGTCAAGGCAAGTCTGTCTACCGACGCTTCAAAGGCTCCCCTCCCTTGCGGTTGAACAAAGAGAGAGTGGCAGGCGCCCTCAAGCCCACGCCATCCGAACTCTGCGCGCTTCGCCGACTGTGGCGAAAGCTCGGCAGACGCAATTAATGGGCGCAGCTGCGACAGAGGCGTATACTCGAGTGCTGACCCAGACGCGAGTGCGAGTACTGCAAGTTCGCGGCTGCTCGGATTCGAAGCGTAGATTACTGTTCGCCGGAAACCGACGACACCAAGTGCGACGATCGACGCAGCAACGACGATGCCAGCTCTGCGGTCCCGTCGTCTTCGAAATTCGACGCGACGTTGGCGGTCGGCGAGAGTGTGCATCTGGGTAACGAGGTCGTACCAGTTCGGCTCGTCTGGCTCAAGCTGTTGATACCTAGCACTGGTGCCGTCTGTGCCAGCTTCTGGTTTGCCGACTTCTTCGGTCGGTCGAGCGGCACGAACTCCATGCTCATCGCTCAGTCGTAGCGCGTCGCCCAGCGGGGCAAAGTTCCCGCTTGTTGCTGGCGGAACGGCTAGCAGAATCCTGTACACACGCGGGATGAGCAAGAACAGTAGGCCGAGAGCGGCAGCCGCCGTCATTAGCGACGTTGCCCCGAGACGCTTGGGCGCGGTCCGCCAGAGGTCTCGAACTTGAAGATAAGACGCAGGATCAAACAACCAACTCTCAAAGAGCAGGCCGATCGTACCGAGGATCAGAAGGGCTGCGCCGACCTTGCGGGTGCGGTCCATACGTTTGGCGTCTACTTGACGAGAGGCGTTGGCAGGTGCGACTCCGTCGAGCTCGAGATTCTTGGGGCAGGAACTATGCGACAATCCTGACGTCGTCGCCTTGCGGTGGCGCTCGTTTGATTCTTCAGCGCGACTGCGAGAACTGCAACCCGTCGCAGATGATCCTTGTGCCGGAGTTGCGCAAAAGGGGCCAAGCGATCGCGACCTGGGCGCCTTGACAACGTGACAGGGGAGCGCCGGACGCAAAACCGTCCCATATGCGGGACGGCCCGAACGGGACCTCGATGCCGTTTCGCTCGTGGTCGTCGCACTCGAACGAGTCTGGCTCGCTCCCGCGCGATGGCCAAGCAGTGAGGGCTCCGTGTACTACACCGTCGGCGGCGGAGAGATGTCGAGGCTGCTGGTCGACGGCTCGCGCGACGCAGCTGCTGCGATCAGCGCTCGGCGACACGCCAGAAGTCGAAGAGTCGCCCTCCGAACCGAGTCGACTGCAGCCGCGATCTGTGCGGTCGTTGCTCCAGGACGAAGCGTGTGTCCTGGCCCGAGTGAGTTGTGTGTCGATCATCCGCGCGCCACCGAGATCGTCTTCGGTACCGTGAACTGGCGGTGCCCGTCCGGGCCGCCGTGGAAGCCGTAGCCCGACTGGCGCGCGCCCACCCACGGCGAGCCCGGCGCGCCGCCGAGGTAGCGGTTCACCCCCACCTGGCCCGCGCGGATGCGGGACGCCACGCGCTCGCCGCGGCGGCGGTCCGCGGTCCAGACGTTCGCGCCCAGGCCGTACACCGTGTCGTTCGCGAGGCGCACCGCCTCGTCCTCGTCGCCGCTGAAGCGCGTCACCGCGACCACGGGGCCGAACGTCTCGACGTGCGTGATGCGGTGGTCCTGCTCGACGCCGGTCAGCACCGTCGCCGGGTAGAACCAGCCGGGACCGTCGGGGGTGGCGCCGCCGACGCGCAGCTGCGCCCCGTCCGCGACCGCGTCCTCGACCTGCTCGGCGACCTTGGCGCGCTGGTCCTCGCTCACGAGCGGGCCCATCTTCACGCCCTTCTCGCGACCGTCGCCGTGGGTCCACTCGCGCGCGAGTTCGACCACGCGCTCCTCGAACGCGTCCGCCACCTCGTCGGCCACGTAGACGCGCTCGATCGAGCAGCAGACCTGGCCCGTGTTGCGGAGCGAGTGTTCGACCGCTGACTTCGCCGCTTCTTCGACGTCCGCGTCCGCGAACACGACCATCGGGTCCTTGCCGCCGAGCTCCAGCACGAGCCGCTTCAGCGTCCCGACCGCGGCGTGCATGATCTTCTGGCCCGTGTCGCGGCTGCCGACGAACCCGACCATGTCGACGTCTGCGTCCACGAGCGCCGCGCCGGTCCGTCCGTCGCCCTGGACGAGCACGAGCACGTCCTCGGGCAGCACCTGCTGCAGCAGCTCTGCGATCCGCGCGCCGGCGAGCGGCGTGTGCTCGCTCGGCTTGAACACGACCGTGTTGCCGGCGACCAGCGCCGGGACCAGGATCGTCAGCGGCATCCCCACCGGGAAGTTCCACGGCGTGATCGCCGCCACGACGCCGTGCGGGTCGCGGACCGTGCGCACCGTCTGGCCCTCGATGTCGTAGGTGATCGGCGCCAGTGACTCGACGATCTCGGCGGTCTTCGGAGCCACACCGATGGCGTAACCCTTGACCTCGCCGACCGACGTCCTGAGCGTCTTCCCCATCTCGCGGGTCGCGAGCAGCCCGAGCGCGTCGGCGTCCCTGCCCAGCGCCTCCCCGAAGCGGTCGAGCGCCGCGGCACGCTCCTCGATGGGCGTGGCCGCCCAGCCGTCGGCGGCAGCGCGCGCCCGCGCGACGGCCTGCACGACCTCGTCGGACGTGGCGCAGGGGATCTCGGCGATCAGCTCGCCGGTGGCGGGGTCGATGTCGCGGATCGTGCGCGCGTCGCTGGCAACGGAGGTCATGGCGCTCGCATCCTAGTGCCCTGATCGCAGCTCGACCGCACAATGGGGCGCCGCCGCGCCGCCACGCCAAGCCTTGGAATCCACACCTCACTCCTGGACCCGCACGCGCGAGGTCTTCCTCGAGCTGGCCGACCTGGGCGCCGGGGCCCGGAGCGAGGCGCTCGATCGGCTCCGCGCGTCGGACCCCGCCCTGGCGCGCGAGGTCGCAGAGCTCCTCGACCACGACCTCGACGCGACCGAGCTGCCCGCGGAGTCGTCCAACGCGCGCTTCGGCCCCTACGTTGCCATCGAGCGCATCGGCGCCGGCGGCATGGGCGAGGTCTACCTCGCACGCCGCGACGACGGCGAGTTCGAGCGCGAGGTTGCGGTCAAGGTCCTGCGCGGCGGCGCCGCAGGACCGGACCTGACGGCCCGCTTCCAGCGCGAGCGACAGACCCTCGCCGCCCTGAGCCACGAGTCGATCGTGCGGCTGCTCGACGGCGGGACGACCGCGGACGGCCGCGCGTACTTCGTCATGGAGTACGTCGAGGGGCTCAACCTCGACCACCACGCGCGCGACCTCGGACGCCGCGAGCGCCTGGAGCTCTTCCTGCGCGTGCTCCACGCCGTCGCGCACGCCCACGGGCGAGGCGTCGTGCACCGAGATCTCAAGCCCTCGAACATCCTCGTCCGCGCCGACGGCGCGGTGCGGCTCGTCGACTTCGGGATCGCGCGCCTCCTGGGGACGGACCCGGAGCTCGGACGGGGCCAGACGCTCACGCGGACGGGGCAGCGCGTGTTCACGCCCGAGTACGCGAGCCCCGAGCAGGTCGGCGGGGAGCGCACGTCCCCCGCAACGGACGTCTTCGCGCTCGGCGTGATCCTGTACGAGCTGCTGGCGGGCAGCTCGCCCTGGCCCTCGGGTGGGACCACGCACGACCTGGAGCGAGCGATCCTGGAGGCGAGCCCGCCGGCGCCCAGCCGCCGCGCGACCGGAACCCAGGCGCGCGCGCTCCGGGGCAACCTGGACACGATCGTCCTGAAGTGCCTGGAGCGCGATCCTGCGCGGCGTTACCCGGATGCCGCCGCGCTCGCGGCGGACATCGAGCGCGAGCTCAGCGGACGCACGATCGAGGCGCGCCGCGCCACCGCGCTCGAGCGCGGCCTTCGCTTCGTCCGCCGTCGGCCCTGGCACACGCTCGCGGCCGCCTCGTCCGTCGTGGCCATCGTGGCGGCGGGCCTCGTCCTCGTCTCCCGCGGCGAGGAGACGCGACGCCAGGGGGCACTGGCCGACCAGATGCCCGACCGGCTCGCGGCCGTCCACGGCCTGATCCAGGCGCGTGCGTTCGACCGCGCGGAGTCCCAGCTCGCGCGGGCGGCCGAGGACATCGCGTCCCTCTCGGACGCGGGTGCGCTCGACGCCCTCCGTCGCCTGCGCGTCATGGAGCTCGAGCTGGCGCAGGGTCGATCGGCGCGCGTCCTGGACGAGGTCGAAGCCGCGCGCTCCGTCGCCGCGTTCGAGTCTCCCGACCACGTGCACCTCGCGCTGGAGCTGCGCTTCTTCGAGGCCAACGCGCTCGCCGGCCTGGGTCGGATCCCGGAGGCGGAGCGGGTGGCCCGCGAGACCATGAAGGCCGCCGAGGGCGTCCTGCCGGCTTCCCACTCGATCCGGATCGACCTGGCGACGATCCTCGCCCGCGCGCACCTGGAGCGCGGCGAGCTCGACGCGGGTCACGAGCTGCTGGAGTCGGTCCGGCAGCCGGCCCTGGAGCGTGGGATCGAGAACGACCCGGTCGTCGCGCGGATCGACGGACTCCTCGGTCGCTGGCTCCGCGAGGTCGGCCGCCCGAAGGAGGCGCTCGAGCGCCTGGAGAGCGCTCGCTCGGCCCTGCGCTGGAGCTACGGCGACCGCCACCCCGACGTCGCCGAGCTCACGATGGTCCTCGCTCGCATCCGCTTCGAGCAGGGAGATCTCGACCGCGCATGGGAGGAGATCCAGGCCGCGCGCGCCGCGTTCCGCGCGTTCAACAGCCCGATGATGCGGGCCTACCTCCTGGAGCTCGCGAGCCACGTCGCGTCCGCACGCGGAGACCTGGAAGGGAAGCTCGGCGCGCTGGAGGAGAACCTGGAGAACGTCGAGACCCACCTCTTCCCCGACTTCCGGCCGCAGTGGTGCGTCAGCCAGATGCACCGCGGCATCACGCTGGGCGAGATGGGCCGGCTCGACGAGTCGATCGAGGCGTTCGAGGCGGCGCTCGCTCCGGCACCGGGCAGCGACGTGCCGGCGGTCGCTCCGAAGGGACCCCAGGTCGAGGCCGAGATCCGCGCGAGCTTCGCGGAGGTCCTTCGCGCAGCGGGGTTCCCGGACGAGGCGCGCGACGAGTTCGCGCACGCCGCGGACCTCTTCGAGGAGGCCCTCGGTGCGGACCATCCCGTGACGAAGAAGGCGCGCGCGCTCGGCGGCGGCTGACCCGCGGGGGCCGAGTCAGTCGACCTCGGAGACGCGGCGCGCGAGCCAGGCGCGGGCCGCCCGCCAGGACCGCTCGACCGTTCGGTCGGAGACCCCGAGGAGGGCCGCCACCTCCGCCACGGACAGCCCACCGAACCAGCGGAGCTCGACGATGCGTGCTCCCTGCGCGTCGATCTCGGCGAACGCCACGAGCGCCTCGTCGAGGGCGACGACGGCCTCGGGCTCGTCCTCCAGCGGGCTCGCGACCTCGAACAGCGTCACGCGCGCCCCACCCCCGCCGCGCCGGTCCGCGAGGCGCGCTCGCGCGTGCTCCAGGAGGACGCGCCGCATCGCGGTGGAGGCGTAGGACAGGAACGCCCCCTTGCCGTCCCACTCGGCCCGCGCGCCCTGGACGAGCCGCACGTAGGCCTCGTGGACGAGGGCAGTGGGCTGGAGCGTGTGCCCCTTGCGCTCACTCGCGAGCTGGCGCGCGGCGATGGAGCGAAGCTCGGCGTGCAGGGTCGCCACGAGGTCGGAGACGGCGCCGTCGTCGCCGGCGCGGGCGGCGTCGATGAGGTGGGTGACGTCGGTCGCCATGGCCGGAGGGTACGGCGATCGCTCCGACCGCAGGCCCGGCGCGCTGGCCGTTGCCGCCTTTTTTCGAACTCGGTGTCGGCCCACGGGCGGGGCCTGCACTCGGGGGGGTGAGGCCGCGGGACAAGGGTGCCCGGGCCGACCCGAACCCCCTGAAGAAACCGGCGCGGAGCACGCCTCCGCGCGGATCGACCGATGACACCGACCACTCGTTCCTTCCTGTCCCCCCGCGCTCTCATGCTCGCGATGGGACTCCCCCTGGGAGTCCTCGCGCCGGCCTCGGCACAGTCTCTCGATGGGGCCTTCGACGGCACCGGCTCCGAGTCCGTCGAGGCGTCCGCGCCCCGCTCCTTCCAGGTCCGCGATCTCCTGGACGCCCCCCTGATCGACGCGACCGCCGAGCCGGGCGCGGTCTGGACGCGCGATCGCAACCAGCGCCTGCGCTTCGGCGAGGGCTCGATCGAGGTCCTCCCGGTCTTCGGCACGAACTCGCCCCAGGAGTGGCCCGTCGAGATCACGGTGCACGGGGCGACGGTCGGCGCCGAGTCCCTGAACGTGACCCCAACGGGCGCCCCCATCGTCCTGGAGTCCCGCGTCGTCCAGCCCCGTGCGGCGCTGCGCGGCGTCCACCACCTCGGACGCGACGGGTTCGAGCAGACCTTCGTCTTCGACACGCTCCCGACGCGCGGTGAGCTCTCCCTGCTGCTCGGCGTCGAGACCGAGCTCGGGGTGGAGACCGGAGGCGGCGCGCTGTCGTTCGTCCACCCGACGCTCGGGCGCGTCGACGTGGGCGAGGCGACCGCGATCGACGCCGACGGGCGTCGCTCACCGGTCGAGCGCCGCTGGGTCGGCGAGGGCATCGAGCTCGTCGTCCCCGCGGACTTCGTCGAGACCGCCCAGCTGCCGCTGACCATCGACCCGGTCTGGCAGACCTTCGTGAACGACTTCGGCGCTCCGGACGATGGCCACTCGGACATCGTCTACGCGGGTGAGTCGCAGCGCTACGTGTTCGTGTGGGAGGAGTTCACCTCTCTGGTGAACCGGGACGTCTACGCGACGTTCCTCGACGCTTCGCTGAACAACCAGGGCAACGCGATCGCGATCGACATGACGAACGAGGATTGGACTGCGCCTGCGATCGCGTACGCCAACCTGGAAGATCGTGTGCTCATCGCAGCCACGGCGCTCAACGGCACCAGCTCGCGCCGCGTCGCCGGGCGTCTCGTGAACGTCGGTTCATTCACTCCCTTCGGAGGGACTCTCTCGATCAGCACGATCGGGACGACGATCAAGAGCAGCGTCGACGTCGGCGGCTCGAACGC
The DNA here is from genome assembly GCA_038757895.1 of Planctomycetota bacterium. GTDB lineage: Bacteria > Planctomycetota > UBA1135 > UBA1135 > Saltatorellus. The sequence goes on from JBCDGE010000012.1 coordinate 45,245, forward strand.
GATGAGCTCGATCCAGTCGAACTTCGCGGTGACCTGGTCGCGCCAGACAGGAAGCGGCAACGGCAACATCGAGCACCGCATCGTCAAGTCCGACGGCACGTTCGTGACGCCCGTGGTCACCGTGGACTCCTCGAGCGCCAACGACATACAGGTCGCGATCTCCCAGGGACTCGGAGATACGTCGCTGCTGGGCGACAACTGGCACCTCGTGTGGATCCGCGAGGGCAACAACGACGATCGGGGCGATCTCTTCGGCAAGCGCCTCTACTACAACGGCAGCCAGGCGTCCTCGTCGGACCAGTTCCTGATCGACTCGTCCGGCGACTACGCGCACCCCGACGTCAGTTCTCTCTTCGACGAGCCCGACGCGTTCACCGGAGAGCGCGGCGCGATCGTCGTCGCCGAGGCGTTCAAGTTCGACAACCTCCGTCCGGGCGGATACCGGACAGACATCGAGGCGCGCCTGATCAGCGACGACGACTTCACGGGCGAGCGGCTCTACCTCAGCGCCATGGAGGACGCCGAGCGCCAGCTCCTTCAGGCGCGACCGCGGGTCGCAACGGACGGGACGGCGTTCTACGTCACGTACATGGAGGAGGAGCCGACGATGATCAACGGCGGTGTCTGGAACATCTTCATGACGTCCGGCGACACCATCGAAGGCACCCTGCGGAGCGGCGTCGCCCTCGGCGAGCGCCACGTCGAGCTCGCGGCCGCCCTCGGCTCGGAGTCGGACGTCAGCGTGACGACGCGCTGGAACGGTGAGAGGAACTCGGCGTCGAAGGAGGGAGTTGCGATCTGGACGGTCGTCGACGACAACCTCGCCGGCGGCTACGGCCAGATCGATGGAGCTGGCTTCGAGCACATCCTTCCCTTCATCACGCCGATCCGCTCGGTGGGCGTCCAGTACGGCGAAGCACTCCTCACGTCGTCCGATGACGATGCAACGGGCTGGATGCGCATCTTCGGCAACCAGAATCGATCGACCACTCACATCGCCCAGGCGATCGACCTTCCGCCGGACGTCTTCGGGTTCCTGCTCGTCTCGCGCGAGCCGGGGCAGGTGAACTTCCCCGGCGGCAGCTCGGGTCGGCTCCTCCTCGGGGGACAGATCGGTCGCTACGTGGACCAGATCACGTCCAGCGGGACCTTCGGTCGAATGAGCTTCAACATCGATCCGTTCGACCTGCCCCAGCCCGCCGGCGCAGCGTCGGCTCTCGTCAACGAGACCTGGCACTTCCAGGCATGGCACCGCGACTCCGTGAATGGCCAGCCCACGTCGAACCTGACGAACGGCGTGCGGGTGACGTTCAAGAACTGACCCGAGGCCGTCACGTCCTGCCCGGGCGGCGTCACCATGGACCCTCGACGGGAGCGAAGGCTCCCCTCGGGGGTCCGCTTCGTTGCCGGGACGCCCGACGACTACCGGACCATGCCGGCGCGCATGAGCGGCCAGAGCCGCACGCGCACCTTGCCGCGCAGGTACTCACGCGGGACCTGGCCGAACTCGCGGCTGTCCGAGCTGCGGATCCGGTTGTCGCCGAGGACGAAGTACGAGTCCTCCTCGACGACCGTGTCCACGAAGGCGTACGGGTCGTTCGCGTTCGGGTCGACGTAGGGCTCCTCGAGGAGCTCGCCGTTCACCCACACGAGCCCGTCGATGATCTGGACCCGGTCGCCGGGCAGGCCGACCACGCGCTTCACGTAGTCGAGCGACGGGTTCATCGGGTAGCGCAGGACGACGACGTCGCCGCGGCCGACCGACGCGAACAGGTACGAGACGTGGTCGACGAGGATCCGGTCGCGGTCGCGGATGCCGGGCATCATCGAGCTGCCGCGGACCTCGCTGAAGTTGAAGCAGAGCGCCCACGCCAGCAGCATCATCACGAAGCTCTTGGCGGTGAACGTCACCGCCACGCGGGTGAAGCTACGGCGGGGCCGCGGGCGCTGCGGCAGCGGCGGGAGCGGCCGCCCTTTGCGGCGCTCGGCCTCGCCGTCGCGCGGCCGGAACATCGAGCTCCGACGCCCGGGATGGTCGTGCTCGACCTCACCGCGGCGTACGCGGCGGCGGCGATCCTCGACGGGGCGCGCCTCGGGGCCTACCCCGTGCCCTCTGTTCCCTCTCTGCGGCGTCACCCGTCCCGCATCGGAGACGTGCGACGCGTGAATCAAGCCGTTGAGAACGAACTGGACGAGCGTCCTCGGTCGAGACGCGCCGGGTCCAGGATCTGTACAGGCGCTCCGGATGAGGCGTCGGCGGACGCTCCGACGCATGGGGAGCCCGACGGACGTTCGCGAGGCCCCCGTTCGGCTCGAATTTCGCTCCCCGACGGGCGAACGGACCGGCCAGCGGCGCGCCGCGCTGCCCCGTTCCCTACCCTCCCCGCATGGCGATCTCCCCCACCCCGCCGTCGGCGCCGGCCGCGGACGACCCCCGTGCGTCCGCGATCCGCGCCGCCCTCGCCGGAACCCCCGACCCGCCCGCCCCGCTGACCCCGGACGAGCGCACCGCGTTCCGCGCCAGGCTGTCCGCGCTGCTCGCCGCCGAGGGCGCCGACGCGCTCCTCGTCGAGCCCGGCGGCACGCTGGAGCACCTGACGGGCGTCGTCCTCGGCCGCTCCGAGCGCCTGCTCGCCGCCGCCGTGCTGGCCGACGGCACCTTCGTGTGGGTCTCGCCGGCCTTCGAGGCCTCGCGGGTCGGGACCCTCTGCGAGCGCGCCTCGGGCAGCCCGGAGCTTGGCTCGAACGTCCTCCCGTGGGACGAGCACGAGAGCGCTGTCTCGGCCCTCGCGGCCGACCTCGGCCGGCGCGGCGTCGGGCGCGTCCTCGCCGACCCGGACGTGCGCACGCGCTTCGCCCTCCCGCTCGGCGCCGCGCTCGGCCGGCCCGTCGAGGACGGCGCGGCGGTCGCACGCTCTCTCCGCGGCGTGAAGACGGAGCGCGAGCTGGACATCCTGCGCTCGGCGCAGGAGCGCACCCAGGCCGCGATCCGCGCCGTCTACGAGGTCACCGAGCCCGGCATGCGCTCCTCCGAGGTCGGCGCGCTGGCCCACTTCGCCCAGCAGCATCTCGGCCTCGACGGCACCTGGGACCTCTCCCTCGCCGGGCCGTCGGGCGCCTTCCCCCACGGCGACGAGGTCGACCGCGAGTTGGAGACGGGCAGCGTGATTCTGCTCGACACCGGCGGACGGCTGCACGGGTACTGCTCGGACACGACGCGGACCTGGGTCGTCGGCGCGCCGCCGTCGGACGAGGTCCAGCGCGTCTGGGACGCCGTGCGCTCCGCCCAGCTCGCTGGCTACGAGGCGATGCGCCCCGGCGCGCGGACGGGCGACGCCGACCGCGCGGCCCGGGAGGCGCTCGCCGGGGCCGGCTACGACGGCGGATACCGGCACCTCTCCCACCGCCTCGGCCACGGGATCGGCGTCGAGATCCACGAGCCGCCCTACCTCGACGGCGGGTCGGACGTCCCCATGGAGGCCGGCATGTGCTTCACGAACGAGCCCGGGATCTACCTGCCCGGCAGCTTCGGGCTACGCATCGAGGACATCTGCGTGGTGACCGAGGACGGCGCGGACCACTTCGGCCAGTGGCAGGAGGGCCCGGCGGCGCCGTGAGCCCGGACGAGTCGCGCCACGCATCGAGGCGCGGGCCCATGTCGACCCTCGCTGCCGCGTTCGCGGTCGCGCGCAAGGAGCTCGGCGAGGGCTTCCGCGACCGCCAGACGCTGCTCTACACCTTCGTGCTGCCCGTGTGCATGTACCCGGCGCTGTTCTGGGTCATGGTGCAGGGCTTCCTGCTCGTCGAGGGCCAGAAGAACGCGAAGGACGTCGAGGTCGGACTCGTCGCGCCTGCGTCGGTCGCCGAGGAGGCGACGGCCGCGATCGCCGCGGATCCCGAGAATGGCGGCTCGGTCGAGGTGCGCGCCGTCGACGTTGGGACCGACGACGACGAGGTCCGCGCGCTGGTCGACCCGAAGGCGAGGGGCGGCCTCCACGCAGTGCTCGTCCTCCCGGCGGAGCGCTCTGACGAGGAGCCAGCGACGCTCTACTACGACAGCACGAACGGACGCTCCGAGGTCGCCAGGGACCGGGTCGAGAACTCGCTGCGTCGCTGGTCGAACGAGCTGCGCGAAGCGGCGGCGGAGGCGCGTTCGATCGATCCGGACGTCCTCGACCCGTTCGAGATCCGGGATACGAACGTGGCCGAGAAGGAGAGCCAGGGCGCCCGAGCGCTGTCGCTCCTGCTGCCGATGCTCCTGGTCGTGATGTGCGTCCTCGGGGCCTTCTTCCCCGCCGTGGACCTCACGGCCGGCGAGAAGGAGCGCCGTACCGCCGAGACGACGATGCTCCTGCCTGTCCCCAGGCTCGGGCTCCACCTCGGGAAGATCTTCGCCGTCTGCGCGTCGTCGATGATCGCAACGACACTCAACCTCCTCGCGATCGGGCTCTCCGCGGGGCACCTCCTGCAGCAGATCGCGGGCGCGGACGGCGTCGTCGTCGAGCTGCCGGTCGGCGCTCTTCTGGCCGTCGCGCCGCTTGCGGTCCTGTTCGCCTTCACGGTGAGCGCGGCTCTCACCGGCATCGCCGGACTCGCGTCGAGCTTCAAGGAGGGCCAGGCGCTGCTCGGCCCGGTCCAGATGGTATTCATCTTCCCCGCGATCGCCGCGAGCCTCCCGGGGCTCGAGCTCGACGCCAGCACCGCGTGGATCCCCGTCGTGAACGTCGGCCTCGCCTTCCGCGCGATGCTGCTCGGCGACTTCGCGCTCGTCCCGCTCGCGCTGTGCGTGGTCGCGCTCGTCGCCACCGCCGCGCTCGCGATCTGGGTCTCCGTCCGCCTGCTCGCCAACGAGCAGGTCGCCCTGTCCGGTGAGACGCTCTCCCTCGGGCGAGCGCTCCGCCTCCTGCGCGCCCCGCGCGCCGACCGATGAGCCAAGACTCGATCGCCATCCTCGCCGAAGGACTCGCCAAGACCTTCCACGACCCCCAGCGGGGCGTCGTCGAGGCGGTCAAGGGCGTCGACCTCGACTGCCGCCGCGGCGAGATCTACGGCCTCCTCGGACCGAACGGCGCCGGCAAGACGACGACGCTCCGGATGCTGTCGACGATCCTCGCGCCGACCGCGGGACGCGCCGAGATCGACGGGATCGACGTCCGCTCGGACCCGCTGGAGGTGCGGAGACGCATCGGATTCCTGTCCGGGAGCACCGGCCTGTACCCGCGGCTGACCGGCCGCGAGACGCTGCGCTACTTCGGCAAGCTGCACGGGCTGGAGGGCGACGACCTGGAGTCCGCGATCGCGCGGGCGATGGACACGTTCGACCTGCACGCCTTCGCCGACGGTCGCTGCGAGTCGCTCTCGACCGGTCAGAAGCAGCGCGTCTCGATCGCCCGCGCCGTCGTGCACGACCCGCCGGTCCTGATCCTCGACGAGCCCACGACCGGCCTCGACATCATGGCGTCGAGCGACATGATCGACTTCATCGAGTCGCGTCGGACCGCAGGCACGTGCGTGCTCTTCAGCACGCACATCATGAGCGAGGCCGAGCAGCTCTGCGATCGCATCGGGATCGTCTACGACGGGCGCATGCTCGCGGTCGGGTCCCTGGAGGAGCTCGCCGCCCAGACCGGGACGTCGTGGCTGAAGGAGACGTTCCACGAGCTCGTCCGACGCGCGGACGCCGAGGTCTCCGCTTGAGGACTCCGCTGGAGGTTCTGCGCGTCGAGCTGCTCCAGCTCGCGCGCGACAGGCGGGCGCTGTTCTCGGCGGTCGTCCTGCCGGCGCTGCTCTATCCCCTGCTCTTCCTGGGGATGGGCAAGCTGGAGTCGGTCGGCGAGGAGACGATGGCCGAGCGGACGATCAAGGCTCGGATGGACCTGGAGGGCGTCGCCGACGCGACGCGCGAGGCGTTCCTGGCCGCGTTCGTCGACGAGGGCCCCGTCACGATCGAAGACGTCGACGCGTCGCGCCTCTCCGCGCTGGAGGACGACGAGGAGCGCCGGCTCGCGGCGCGCGAGATCCTTGGGCTCGACGGCGACGAGTCCTCGGCGGACGTCCTCGTCGTCGGCGTCCAGGACGACGGCGCGGCCGGCCAGGAGCGTATGACGTTCGACCTCTGGTACAACGTCAAGAACGACGACTCCCAGGAGGGTCGTTCGCGCGCGCGCGGTGCGCTGCGCGACCTGGAGAAGGAGGTCGCGATCCAGCGGCGCGAAGAGCTCCTCGGCGGCGATCCCGCGGCCGGGCTCGACGCGGCCGAGGAGGACGTCGCGACCGCAGAGGACACGAGCGGCGCCGCGCTCGGCAAGTGGCTGCCGTTCATCGTCCTGCTGGTGATGATCTCCGGCGGCGCGTACGCCGCGCTGGCTGTGTTCGCGGGGGAGCGCGAGGCGGGCACGCTGGAGACGCTGCTCGTCCAGCCCGTCGACCACCGCTCGATCGCGACCGGCAAGTTCCTGGCCGTGTTCGTCGCGGGCACCGCGACGCTGCTCGTCAACCTCGGGAGCCTCGTCGCGTGCGTTGTCTCGGGGATCGCGGACATGGACGCCTTCGGCGGCGCCTCCGGCGGTATCAGCGCGGGCCGGCTCGCCGCGCTCGGCGTCGAGCTGCCGGCGTGCCTCCTGCTGTGCGCCGTGCTGTGCCTGGTCTGCGGCAGGGCGAAGACGTTTCGCGAGGGGCAGCTCCTCGTGTTCCCCGTCACGCTCCTGACCGCGCTGCCGACGGCGATCGTGCTGCGGCCGGACGCCGAGCTGAGCGTGTTCTGGGCGATGGTGCCGTTCTCCGGCTCGGGCCTCGCGCTGCGCGATGGGCTCGCGGGCGACCTGAGCCTGCCGCTGGCGGCACTCGTCGTCGCGTCGCACCTGGGCTGGACGTGGCTCGCGCTGGTTCGACTCGCAGGCATCCTCGACGCCGAGAAGGTCCTGGGCGGCGGCGGCGACGCGAAGGCCGAGTCCCACCTGCAGCAGGCCGGCGGGCGCCATGGCGTCCGCTGGGGCTTCGCGGTCGTGATGACCGTGTACCTCATCGCGATGTCCGTGCAGCGCGTGGACATCGACGTCGGGCTGTGGTTCACGTTCTGGGTGCTGCTGCCCGCGTTCGCGCTCGCGATCGCCTGGACCGCGCCGCGGGCCGAGGGCGAGCGGCGGAACCTCGCCGGCGCGCTCGGCCTTCAGCTCCCCCGCCTGGCGCATGTCGCCGGCGCGCTGCTGATGGTCCCCGCGCTGACGAAGGGTGCGCTGTGGCTCGGCGAATGGCAGCAGCACGTGTTCCCGTATCCGCCCGGTATCGAGGCGCAGATGAACGGGATGGAGGCGTTCCTCGGCACGGCGAGCACGATGTGGCTCGTGTTCTTCTTCGCGATCTCCCCCGGTGTCACGGAGGAGCTCGTCTTCCGCGGCTCGCTCCTGTCGGCGATGAAGCGCGACTGGACGTGGCCGCGGATCATGGCCTGGCAGGCGCTCTACTTCGCACTCGTCCACGCCGACCTGTACCGGCTGCTCCCGACAGGGATCATGGGCGCGCTGCTGACCCTGATCGCGCTCCGGGCTCGGAGCGTCCTGCCGACGATCGCGCTGCACGTCGCCTACAACGCTGTCCTGGTGCTCGGCGCCGCGGAACGGCTCCCGTTCTCCGACGCCGAGTGGTTCGAGTACGCGCCGTGGGCCGCGATCCCCGGAGTGCTGCTGTTCGTGCTGGTGCCACCGCGCGCGAAGGCCGAGCCCAAGAAAGACCGCGACGTCGACTGAGCAGAGCCGACGCCGCGGTCGAGACGCGGCATCGCCACGCGCGATGCCGACCCCCGTTCGGTGTCTCGCGTTCCGGGCTCAGAGCCCGCCGAACGCGGCGATCTTCTTCTGCGCCTTGACGAGCGCCTCCTCCAGCACTGCGACGTGCTCGCCGACGTCGTCGCCGGCCACGAGCGCCTCGCGGTACGCGGTCCACGCCTTGCCGACCTTCTTGTCCTCGCCGTCGACGAGGAAGTGCACGAGGAGGCCGGCCTCGTGGATCAGCCGGCAGGAGGCCTCCGGCTCGTTGGTGTCGATCTGCAGCGCGAGGACGTCCTCGATCGGGTCGAGCGTTCCGCCCGACTTCAGGTTCTGGAGCGCCCACTTGCGCGCCCACAGAGGGTCACCTCCCTCGCCGACGTTCGCGTCCTCGAAGAACCGTTCGCAGTACGCCGCTGCGCCGTAGCGGAGCCAGCGAGGGATGCGCTTCTCGTCCCAGAACGGCCGATCGGGGAAGCCGCCGCCGGGCGAGGTGAGCATCTGGCTCACCGCCGTCCACGAGGGATCGACCGCCTCGAGCCACGCGAGCGCGGCGGCGTGGCGGACGGCGTGCTGGCCGAACGGCTCCAGCGCCGGGTCGTTCGCGTCGTAGTACGCCGCGCCGGTGCCCTTGAAGGCGGGGACCGCGCTGGACGCGTCCATCCACCCGTCGGTGAAGAAGGCGTAGTGGACCGAGCTGTAGCCGTTCGCGTCCGCGGGCCCGAAGCCCGCCGCGGGATCCCCGGCCGAGAACTGGTTGTACTGGGCGATGCTGTCGAGCACGACGAACTCGGGCTTCGAGGGCGCCGCGAGGCCGAAGATGCGCGCGAGGTCGGCGTGCGCCGCGTCCGCCCACCACACGACCCAGCGGCCCTTGTCCTCGGGAACGGTCGTCAGCGCGACGAAGTGCTCGCCGGGGACCTGCCACCACGCACCGATCTTGGAGTGCGCCTCGTTGGCGGCCGCGGTCTCGAGCCACTCGTCGCCGACCTTCCACAGGCCCTGGCGCCACTTGCCGAAGTCCTGCGGGTCGATCCACGTGGTGTGCTGCTTCTCCCACCCCGCCGCGGCCTTCGCGGCGTCGTCCGCGAGGCGCTCCCGCGTCCCCGGCGGCGCGAACGTGCCGTCGTCGAGCTTCTCCCATCCCATGCGGTGGTACGGGAGTTCGTCCGCGAGGACCCAGAGATCTCCGAAGCGCACGGTGCCGTCGGTCTCGAAGCGGCGCTTCGCCTCCGCGCGCCGCACCTTCGCGAGCGCGGCGTAGGTCTCGTACCACTGGCCGTCGTAGCGGTGGTGCCGGAGGCCGCGCCGCGCTCCCTCGTGGTCGCCGTCGACCTCGAGGACCCGCTCCCACGCGCGAACGGCGTCCCGTTCGCGCTCTTCCTCGGACCAGGCGTCGGCGAGCGCGGCGAGCTTCGCCGCGTCGTCGCCCGCCGCCTCGATCGCGTCCGCGACGTCGTCGACCGGCTGGCCGCTCTCGAAGGAAAGCGTGGGGCCGGGGCAGGGGGGAGAGAGCGGCGCGGCCGGCGCTCCCGTCAGGGAGGCCGCGAGGGGAATGGCGAGGGGGAGCAGCATCGCGGGAAGGGAGGCGAACCGATGGGAGCCGAGTCGAAGGAACGTGGAGCGTGGAGGTGGCCCCCCGGGCGCCGGCAGGACGCCCGGGAAGCCGCTGCTTGGAGCAGGAAGTCCGGGTGGATCAGCCGATCGGCGTTGCGTCCTGGATGATCTCGAAGATCTCATCCGCGGACGCGAGTTCGCCGTGCTCCTCGGCGGAATGGATCCACTCGGCGCGCTTGAGGTAGGAGAGGGACAGGATCGGCTTGCTGCTCTGCGTGACGGAGTGGCCGATCTTTGCGGAAATCGCCATCGCCCGCGCGGCGGTGAGGTCGTCGGTGTCGAGCGCGGCGACCGTGGCGTCGTGGACGCGGACCTGTGCGGACAGGAGCGCGCCGGACTGGCCAAGCTCCTCGAGCGCATACCCGGCGAGAAGCACGTCGAGCGCGTTCTCCGCGTCGACGACCTTGGCCTTGTGGGCGCGCTTGAGGATCTTCTTGCCGGTCTTGTCGCCCTGGAGCGCCAGGAACGCGGCCGACGGTACGCCCGACTCGCCCTTCTTGACGCGCTTGACGAGCGTCGCCTTCAGGGGCTTCGAGCCCATCTCGCTGAAGGCGAGCACGCTCGTGCAGCAGAAGCGCTCGGGCGCCGCGACGTGCATCGCCTCGGCGACCGGGAGGACGGAGGGTGAGCGCGTGTCCAGAAGGACGCCGATGAGCGCCTGCCCCTGCTTCTCGGTGGTCTTCTTCGAGCGCATCGCGTCCACGGCGATCGGCTGCAGGACCATGGCCGACTCGGGGTGCTTGACGAGCATCGACGCGAGCAGCGCGTTCGGCGCGGTGGTCGTCGGGCAGGTCTCGCCCTCCGAGCCTTCCTTGCCGCAGATGCACTCGTAGACGGTCTCGTTCTCGGCGTCGTGCATGACGCGCTGGACGAGCGACTCGATCTTGGCCCTCGCCTTCTCGAGCTTCTCACCGGAGAGGCCGTCGCCGCCGGCGATGGCCGCAGAGCACGGAAGGAGGAGGGCAGTCAGGGCGAGGCCGGTCGCGAACGCACGTTGTGTCATGGCGGGAATGGGAGTGAGGTTCGGTGCGTCCGGTGGGTCGCGGAACACGCGCCGGTCGCAGGACGCGTGACCCATCCCGCGGGGTGGCGCACCGGGCGCAGCGAATCTCGGAATCTCTCCGAAGTCGCGCTCGCGACTTCAAATCGACGCGAGGACGTCGAGCTCGTCGGCGAGTGCTTCCGCGCTCCGCTCGTCCGCGTTGCGCGCGCGGTGGTGCACGCCCACCCAGTGCTCCGCGAGCCCGATCCGTGCGTCGGGGACAGCCTCCGGGTCGTCCCCCACGCCGTCGAGGCGCTCGCCGTCGCGCAGCGCGAGGGCGTACGACAGCAGGTCGACGCGCATCGCCGCGTTCTCCAGGTCGCCGTCCTCCAGGAGGCCGCGGGTCGCGGCGACGAATGGCTCGACCACCGTCTCCCACGCGTCGTCGTCGCCGAGACGGTCGAGGCACGCGGCGACGATCAACGGTCGTCCAGCGTTCTCCCCCTTCCATTGCTCCGGGGTCACGTCGAGGGTGACCTCACGGAGGAACGCGAGGCCGCGGTCGTCCCCGCGGAGCGCGAGCCAGAGCGCGATCGGCAGCGGGTCGCCCTCTGCGCCGGGCTCCCACTCGTCGAGCCACGCCAGCGCCTCGCGCTCGAACTCGAACGCGCCGCGCTCGGCCATCGCGACGATCGTCTCGGTATCGAAGACCTCCGGGTCGTCGAGCCACGCCCGACGGACGCGCCGGGCGGCCATCGGGCTCGGATCCACGGCGAGCGCGCGCAGGAGCGCGGAGCGGAAGTACGCCGGCGAGACGTCGAGCGCGAGGAGCCGGTCCACCGAATCGGCGACGAACGGCCAGAGCTCGGGCGAACGCCGGAGCTGGGCGAGCGCGCCCTCGCGGTAGGCCATGCCCAGCATCTCCAGGCGCAGCGCCGGCGGCAGGGCCTCGTAGCTGAGCTCCTTGATCGACTCGTGGGCGACCAGGTCGTCGTTCGACGCCCGGCGGCCGGCGCCGCGCGCGATCAGGTAGAAGGTCGGCTCCGCGTCGGGCGCGAGCCTCTCGGGGGCCTCGCCGCCGATCGTGACGGAGACCGCACCGCGCTCGACGCGTACGTCGACCACTCCGTTCGCGGTCGGGAGCGCGGTCGCCAGCCAGTGCCCGGGGTCGACGGGGCGACGCGCCTCGCGGTCGGTGCGGAACGCGACGCGCATCGCGGCGCCCGCGGGGAGGTCGAGCCGGACGCCGCCGGGGAGCTCGAGGCGCGCCGCGGCACGCGCGGCGTCGACGCGGAACGTGCCGCCGCCGAGCTCCAGGAGGTCGCGCTCGACGAACGCGAACAGCGCGCCGGGCTCGGCCTCCACGGCCGCGCCGTCGGGCAGGGTCACGCGCGCCGACGCTCCGCGGGGGACGAACGCCGCGCGGCCGACGCCGAGTTCACGCTCGACCGCGTCCGACGCGCTGCCGACGCGGAGGGCGCGGTCGGCGCGCGCGAGGACCGCCGTGGCGGGGCTCGCGGGGCTCTGGATGCTCGGCGCGGGACCGACGCCGGTTCCGTCCGCGGGTCCACCTCCGCGGGTCGAGAGGAGCGCGACCGCGCCGCCGGCCACGAGGACCGCGGCAGCCGCAGCGACCCGACGCCCGGGACGCCATCCATGCGCTTCACGCACGAGACGCGGTCGGGGTGCGCGGTCCGGGGGCGGCTCCCGCAGCGCGGCGTCGATCGCTTGCTCACGCCTGGAGCGGCGGACGAGGCGCGGCGCCGGACGGCGCTCGCCCCGCTCCCAGGCCTCGCGCACGAGCCGGCTCAGGTCCGGCCCCGCCTCGGAGCTCTCGCCGAGGACCTCGCGCAGCGCGTGGTCGACGAGCCTGTCTTCGGGATCGGTCACGCGCCCAGCCTCCTCTCGACGCACTCGCGGAGGCGACGTCGAGCGCGGACGAGGATCGAGTGCACGCCGGACTCGGAGAGCTGGAGCCGCTGCGCGATCGCGGCGCGGCCGAGGTTGCCGGCGTACCGGAGCTCCAGCGCGTCCTTGGTCCGACCGGTGACGCCGGTGAGGCAGCGGCGGAGCGCGTCGAGGTACGGCGCGCCGCCCGCGTCCTCCTGGAACTCGGACCAGACCGTCTCGGCGGCGTCGAGGTCGACCGACGGCGGGTCGCGGTCGAGCCTGCGCAGGCTCTTGAGGAAGAGGTGCCGGGCGATCGACCGCAGGTACCGGGCCGTCGCGCGATCGTCCCGCTCCTCGAAGCGCGCGGAGAGGAACGTCAGGAACGTCTCCTGGACGAGGTCGTCGACGTGCGCCCGCGGGCAGCCCAGATAGCGGAGGAAGCCCCGCACCGCGCCCTGGTGGGTCACGACGAGGGCCTCGACGGCCTCGCCGTCGAGGGCCGCTGATCCGCCCTCCAACGACTGATCCGCTGACGGGGGGGCTCCGTTCGTCCTGCGAGAGTGCACGCTCACCGGACGACCATCCCCCGCCGCAGCGGATCGGTCGCAACGATCTCGGGAATTCCATCCGGGGCGGCTGGAAACCGCCCTGGAGGGTCTTCAGAGCCTGCTCAGGAATCTCCGATTCTGCTGCCCAGGCTCTGAGCCGACCTTGCTGGCGCACCCGCGAACGCGGGTGCGCTGTTCGCGTGGGCAAATGCTGCCCACGCTCTCAGGGCCGGTCGCTACTCGAAGAAGACGGCCAGGCCGTCGGTGAAGTTCGAGATCGGGAACCCGAAGATCGTGTCGCGGTACCAGGCCTGGAAGCGCCAGGTGTCACCGGCGGCGACCGAGACCGCGCCCAGCGGCTGCGGGATCGTCGTCAGGTCGATGTCGATCGACGCCGTACCGGCACCGGTGGCGCCGACGACCTGGTTCACGAACCGCCCGATGTCGCCGCCGAGGCACAGGTTGCCGGCGCTCCCGCCGGGGTTCACGACGAAGCTCTCGTCCCGCGACACCAGGAACAGCGTCGGCGAGAACGGCGGAAGGCTGGACGCGGCGAGCTCGAAGTCGTTGAGGGCGACCTCGTTGGAGCCCGCGAACGTGATCTCGGCCGAGAGCCCGGAGGAGTTCGCGATGGCGGGACCGCAGTAATTGACGCCGGCCGCGCCGAAGGCGACGGCCTCGTCGGCGGCGGCCTCGAGGTTCATGCGACCACCGGACACCGTGAATCCGTCGAGGGTCGGACGCACGTCGACGGTGTCGATCAGGATGCGCTTGATCTCCAGCGCCGCGGCGGCCGGGTCGGCGTCGCGGAAGAGGGCGAATTCGGGGCTCGCGACCGAGTGCAGGAGAGCGATCGCGCCGGTGACCTGCGGCGTCGCCATCGAGGTCCCGGTCAGGTTGCCGTAGCCGCCACCGGTGACCGTGCTGCGGATCGACGCACCGGGCGCGCCGAGGTCGATCTGCGTGAGGCCGAAGCCCGAGAACGTCCGGCGGTCGTCGTCGTTGGTCGCGGTGACCGACACCACCCAGTCGCTGGTGCACCCGGTCGGGACGTCACCCTGCGTGTCGACGTTGATCTGACTGTTGGCCGTCGCGGCGCACGACAGGATGCCCGACTGCCCCATCAGGTCGTACATGTCGTTCCACGGCCGGTACTGGGGCGAGTTGCAGTTGGCAAAGTCGATGCCGAAGCTGGAGTTGGTGGCGACGATGTTCGCGCCCTCCGTTCCGTTCGAGGTCAGCCAGTCGTCCTTGAGATCGAGCGCGTAGCCGTACGCGATCAGGACGGTCGAGGTGCTGCCGGACGAGCCCGCGATCGCGACGAACTGGCTGTTCCAGGACACGCCCGCGATGCCGATACCGTTGTCGCCCTGGGCGGACGCGATTCCGGTGACGTGGGTGCCGTGCGTGCTGCCGGTGACCGAACCGGAGTTCGAGAACGCGTTCCAGCCGAAGCGGTCGTCGACGTAGCCGTTGCCGTCGTCGTCGACGCCGGGGGTGCCGTTGACCTCGGCGGTGTTCTCCCACCGGTTCCCGATCAGGTCGGGGTGGGTGTGCTCGGTGCCGCCGTCGACGATCGCGACGGCGAACTCGGACGAGCCGGTGCCGCGGTCCCAGGCCTCGGGCGCATCGATGTCGGCGTCGGTGGTTCCACCCGTCTGCCCCGTGTTGCGCTTGCCGTACTGCTGGTTGAACTGCGGGTCGTTCGGGATCGTGTCGCGGTTGGTGACCACGTGGTCGGGAGTCGCGTACTGGATCCCAAGGCGCTGCTCCAGGTCCGCGGTGGCGTCGACGACCGAGGTGCCGTCGAGGATCTGGACGAGGAACAGGTCGAGGCCGCGGACGATCGGCCGCTCGATCGCGAAGCGCTCGCCGAGGATCGAGGCGCGCAGGTCCTCGGAGAGGCCCGCGCTGAACCGGACGAGCACCTGACCGTCGATGTACGACGGCTGCGGGCGGCCGTCACGGCCGTCCGCCGGCGTCACGACCGGACGCTCGGTGATCGGCCCGCGCTCCTGGGAGACGGCGGGCGGCGTGGGCGCCTGGGCGGGAGCGACGAAGGGCGCAGCGACGACGAGTGCGACGTGGAGCATGTGCGTGGGATCGCACGGTGGGAACCGGGCGACGGGACAGGCCGGGGGATGGAGAGGCCGCGCGGGGGACGCGCGGCACTGAAGCGTCGCTCATAGACGCAGAGCGCGCCGCTGAGGATCCCCAGGCTTCTCGATTCGATCCCCATCGAAGGGGCACATGCGACCCTCCGCCTCAATCGGAGAGCGCGGGCGCCCCGGACGTGGCCGCTCCACGACGCACGTCGATCCGGGCGCCCTGGACGCCGACGCCGCTCGTCCAGACGGCCGTGACGCTCCCGAGGCCGTCCGGCCCGGACGCGGAGCCGGCCGCCCCGGAGGGCGCGCTGACGGCGAGCTCCAGCCGGCCGCTGCGGCGCTCGGGCTCGACGTCCGCGATCCGGACCGGGGCCGACGGAGCCGCGCCGGGCGCGAGCAGGAGCGCGGACCAGCTCGCGCTGGACGTCGCACCGTCCGCGCCCGCGACCTCGGCCAGGTGCACGAGCACGAAGCGCCCGTCGCCGACGGACGCGAGGTCGACGCGCCCCTGGGTCGCCCCCACCGCGACGTCGATCGGCGCGTCGTACGTCCGTCCTCGATTGCGCGAGAACGCGACGCGGACGCGGCGCACGTCGAGGCCCTCGGCCTGCGTGAACCAGGCCACGGCGACGATGCGGCCGCTCGCGGCGACCGCGGGTCCGCTCACGGGGCAGCCCTCGATCCGCCAGCCGTCCTCATGCACGGGCGCGGGGTCGGTCCATCCGTCGGTGCGTCCGCCCTCCGCGCTCCCCCCTTCCGCGCCGGGCAGCCGCCGCACGGTCCAGATGTCCCGGACCTCGGAGTCCGAGCGGTCGCGGTACGCGACGACGACCGTGCCGTCGTCCAGCAGGGCCGCGTCCGTCGGGCAGCAGTCGCACACGCGATCGTCGAGCACGATCTCGTCGAGCCGCTCGCCGTTCGCGCGGATCGTCCTCGCGAGGAGCTGCGCTCCGCGGTTCGACGGGGACGGTCGCGCGTCGAGCCAGACGGCGAGCGCGCTCCCGCCGATCTCGGGGACCAGTGTGACGAAGCCGTGTTCGACCGCTGACGCGTCGTCGTGCAGCCAGCCGAGATCACGGGCCGGTGGCCCGTCCTCCTCGATCGACAGGCGCACGCCGTGCGCGAAGGTCGACTCGGCCGCGATGCGCTCCAGCGTCGCGACGAGGAGCGCGCCGGAGGCCAGTCGCGTCGCGCGCGGGAGATCGGCCCAGTTCACGAACAGCGGACCGCGGTCCGCCGGGCTGCCGGGCCCGGGCTCGACGAGGGTGCGCTCGGGGAGCATCGATGGGTCGCGCCCACCGAGCAGCACGACGCGCCAGCCGTCGTCCCCGGCGGCCGCGGACGTCGCGCTCGCGATCAGGGGCGGGACCGCTCGGACCGCACCGGTCGCATCGCTCGCAGAGGATCCGTCCCCCGGCGAGCCGCGCTCGAGCGGCGAGAGCGCGGTCATCCGCTCCACGAACGACGGGAACCGCGCGCTCGTCGGCCCGGGGACGGTCACGCGCGTCACCTCGAGACGGAGGCCCTCCAGCCGACGGTCGGGCGCGTCGCCCAGGAGGATCCCGGCGACGCCCGCGAATCCCACGAGCGTGCCGAGGATGCCCACCGGACCCGCGCGCTGACCGACGAACAGAGCGAGCGGAAGCGTGAACAGCGGCGTCGACGCGAACAGGAGCGCCGACACGCCACCGGGCAGCTCGCGGAGCGCGTAGTGGTACGGCAGCAGTCCGAAGATCGCGCAGCCGACGCCGGTGAGCGAAGCGCGCCCCCACACCGAAGCGGGCCCGGGCGCGACGAAGAGGGGCTGGATGAGGCGACTCACCTCCGCCGTGGCGGACGACCCCTGGCGGAGCCCGACGAGGAGCGCGAGGGGGAAGGCGCCGATCGCGCCGCCGAGCAGGCGAATGAACCCGCCGGGGCACACACCGACCTCGTCGAAGCGGCCGCGCCCGAGCGGCACCGCGGTCCCGATCGCGAACGCCGCGCACATGGCGAGGCCGACGCCGATCGCGTAGCTCGAACGCCCCCGCGGGCTCGACGGGTCGCCGCCGCGCCCGTGACGCGCGTCGAGGATGACGAGCAGGACCCCGACGAGTACGACCGCCATGAACGGCAGCATCTGCGTCTGGATGGCGTCCCCGGCGAGCGGCACCGCGAGCACGGTGGCGATCGGGACGTTGAGGAGCATCACCGTCGCCGCGGTCTGGACTCCGCAGCGCCGGAAGGCCGCGAAGTACAGCGTGTCCGCGACCGTGAAGCCGAGGAGCCCCGAGAGGAACAGCCAGCCCCAGGCCTCACCCACGGGCCACCTGCCGCCGAGCGTGAGCGCGGCGACGAAGAAGCAGAAGGCCGCGAGACCGTTCTTGAAGAGGTTGGCCGCCGCCGGCGTGACGTGGCCGTGCTCCAGAAGCCGGCTGATCGCGACCGACGCGACCGCCCAGCTTGCCGCGGCGCTCAGCGCGGCCAGGATCGCGAGCGTGGACACGTCCTTGCGCTCACGCGCGCGAAGGGATCAGCCCTTCGCGTCGTCCTTCGCGGCGTCCTTGGGAACGACGACGCCCTTGCGTGCGTCGCGGCGGGCGAGGAGGTACTTCCCCGACCCCATGCCGATCTTGCGGACGCGACGTCGGCCGCGCGTCGGGCCGCCTGCTTTGAACTGAGACTTCGCCATGGCTGATGACCGCGAGCCGCCGCGGCGAGGAGGGCGGCGGCGCGAATGCGGCCCAAGAGACTAGGGGCGCCCCGGGGCCGTGTCGAGCCTCCCTGCGGTGGATCCGTGCGGTGGAACCGACTGGCCGGCGGCGGAGCCCCTCGACGATGACGAAGCCTGCCGGCCCCCCCCAGGACGCCCCGTAGACTCCCCGAATGGCCGATCGGCGCATCTTCGTGGGCGACCTCCAGGGCTGCCGGGCCGAGTTCGAGGACCTGCTGGAGGCCGTCGGCTACGACCCGGGAACCGACTCCCTCCACCCCGTCGGCGACCTCGTGAACCGTGGCCCGGACTCGCTCGGCGCCCTCCGGCTGTGCCGCGAGCTGGGGACGGAGCCGGTCCTGGGCAACCATGACGTCCACCTCCTTCGCCAGTGGCGCGATCCCGCCTGGCGGGGACGCCGGGACACGCTGGAGTCGATCCTCGCCGCGGACGACGGCCAGGAGCTGCTCGGCTGGCTCGAGTCCCTCCCCCTCGCGCTGGGCTGGGACGACGTCGTGTGCGTCCACGCGGGGATCCACCCGCGGTGGAGTGACCCCGTCGCGGCGGTCGCGGGCCGATCGCTCTTCGACCCCGACGACGACGCGGTCGAGTTCGTCGTGCGCGCCCGCTACTGTGACGACGAGGGCCGCATGCCGCGGGGCGGGGACTGGCCGCCGCCGGGCGCCCCCTTCCGTCCGTGGGACGAGCTCTGGCGCGCGCGCACGGACGAGTCGCGCACCGTCGTCTTCGGGCACTGGGCGCGACGTGGGATCGTCGACCTCGAACGGACGCGCGGCCTCGATGCGGGCTGCGTGTACGGCGGAGAGCTCGCCGCGTGGATCGCGGAAGAGGACCGGATCGTCCGTGTCCCCGCGCGCCGCGTGTGGTACGAGACGGCATGACCGGAGCGACCGCACCGAAGCCCGCGAGCCGCGCTCGCTACGTGGAGTTCGACTGGTACGAGACGCCCAAGTACTACGACGCGATCTTCGACGTCGACTCCGACGTCGAGGGCGCCTTCCTCGACGCCGCGTTCGAGAAGCACGCGACGCCCTCCGCGCGCGGACGCAAGCGCGTCCTGGAGCCGGCCTGCGGCTCGGGGCGCCTGCTCGTCGAGATGGCGCGCCGCGGCTGGAAGGCGCACGGGTTCGACCTGGAGCCGGCGATGGTCGACTTCAGCAAGCGACGCCTCGCCGAGGAGGGCCTCCCGGGCTCGGTCAGCACGGGCGACATGGCGGACTTCAAGGTCCGCGGGACGTTCGACCTCGCGCACTGCTTCGTCAGCACCTTCAAGTACCTGCTGTCCGAGGAGGACGCGCGCGGTCACCTGGAGAGCGTCGCCCGCGCGCTCCGTCCGGGCGGGATCTACGCGCTCGGCTTCCACCTCTCCTGGTACGACTACCGCGAGAAGACCAACGAGCGCTGGGTGACCGAGAAGGACGGCGCCCGCGTCGAGTGCACGATCTCCGGCTGGCCCGCCGACCGCGCGACGCGCCGCGAGAAGGTCGAGGCGCGGATGAAGGTGTTCGAGAACGGCGCCGAGAAGCGCGCGAAGACCTCGTGGTGGTTCCGCAGCTACGACGCCCGCCAGGTCCGCTCGCTCCTGAAGTCGGTCCCCGCGCTGGAGCACGTCGAGACCTACGACTTCCACTACGAGATCGACGAGCCGCAGCGCTTCTCGGACGAGCAGTGCGACACGCTGCTGATCCTCCGCAGGCGGGCGGACTGAGGCCTCCGGCGTCACGCCAAGGCGGCAGAGATCGGCCACATTGGCAGCCACGGGTGCCATTTCGGCTCCCCGCCTGAACTGGCTGGGTTCCGTGCGCCTGAGCGAGATGCCGATGTAAGCCCCTATCCTGCAGGGGCTTAGAGCCGACAGGCCCCTGCTGCCCCCCGCCTGGCCCCCTGGTTGTTCCTCCCAGGTCGCAAGCGCCGCGGTCCCAGCCCGCGGTGCCGCCCCATCGACCCAGGAGGACACCAGATGGTTCTGTTCGATCGCGACCCCTTCCAGCTCTTCCGCGCCACGCCCGCCTTCGACGGGCTGTTCCGCGCCGCCGAACAAATCGCCCACCGGGCGGGCCCGCTGACCCGCTCCGCGGGCTTCAACACGGGGGCGTTCGACGCGCCCGCCAACCTGACCGCGACCGACTCGGGCGCGCACCTGACGGTGCTCGTGCCGGGCTTCGGACCGAACGACGTGGAGGTCAGCGCGCGGCGCTCGGTCCTCCTCGTCCGCGGCGCCGTCAAGGACGCGGAGGGCAGCACGCTCCGCTCCTTCGAGCGCTCCTTCCGACTGCCGTTCCCCATCGACGTCGACGCCGTGGTGGCGCGGGTCGAGAACGGCGTACTGGAGCTCGAGCTGCCCCGCAGCGAGAGCGACCGACCCCGGACGATCCGCATCGAGGGCGCCGGCCCGCGCGACGCCGAGGTCCTTCCCGAGGCGGACGGCGAGTAGTCCGCGCCCCCACCTCCTCCGGACGATCCGCACACACGACCGCATTCAGAGAACTCGAGGACGAGACCATGACCGAGACGAACAACGAGAGCGGAACGACCGCCGTCGCCGAGACCGAGGCCCCCGCGCGTCGTCGCGTGCTCCCGCGCGCGACGTCCCGGGCGACCGACGCCGGGATGGAGATCCAGATCGAGCTGCCGGGCGTCGCCCGCGAGTCGATCGAACTGAACGTCGAGGACGGGGAGCTGCTGCTCACCGCGACGACGTCCCTCACCGCGCCGAAGGCCGGCCGCACCGCGCACGTGGAGTTCCGCCCCGCGGACTTCGCGGGCCGCTGGAGCCTGCCCGAGGACGTGACCGCCGAGGGCGCCAGCTCGACCTTCGAGCACGGCGTCCTGCGGCTCACGCTCCCCCACCGCGAGAAGGCGCGGCACAGCATCGAGGTCCGCTGAGCCGGACCCCGAGATCCCCAGCAAGGCAAGAGTGGAGTGGACCCCGTCCGGCGCAGCCGGGCGGGGTCCCGTTCGTTCACTCGCCGCCGATGCGCGCCGTCACGAGCTGGCACTCGATCCCGCCGTTCAGGATCCGGTGCCGCTCGGCGCGTGAGAGCCGCAGCAGGCCCGCGAGGCGCGACGAGCCCGTGAGGAGCGCGACCGAGTACCCGTCGAGGGCGCGCAGGCGCTCGCCGAACGCGCCGTGCAGCGCCTCGACGTCGTCCCCGACTCGCTCGCCGTAGGGCAGGTTGCTCAGCACCGTCGCGTTCCATCCGGGGCGCGGCGCGAACTCGCGCGCGTCCGCGACCTCGAGCTGGGCGAGGTGGCCGAGACCGACCGCCTCCAGGTGCGCGCGCGCCTCCTCGAGCCGGGCCGGGACGACGTCGCTCCCGACCAGACGGAGCTTCTTCGGGATCCGCGCGGCCGCCCGCGCCTCCTCGCGCGCCGCGGCCCAGCCCGCCGCGTCGTGGCCCCGCCAGCGCTCGAACCCGAATCGCTCCCGCGTCAGCCCGGGGGCGAGGTTCGCGGCGATCAAGCCGCCTTCGACGAGCACGGTGCCCGTCCCGCAGAAGGGGTCGACGAGCGGCGCACGTCGATTCCAGCCGGACCGCAGCACGATCGCTGCGGCGAGCGTCTCCGCGAGCGGCGCGCGCCCCTGGGCCGTCCGCCAGCCGCGACGGTGGAGCGACGCGCCGGACGTGTCGATCGAGAGCGTCGCGCGGTCGCGGAAGAGGTGCAGATGCACGCGCACGTCGGCGCTCTCGCGGTCGACGTCCGGGCGGGTCCCGTCGCCCGCGCGGACCTGGTCGACGATGACGTCCTTGATCCGCTGCGCGAGATAGCGGCTATGGTCGAGCGAGGACTCCCGCGTCTGCGCGTCGATCCAGAGCGTCCCGTCCGAGGCGACGAAGCGCGACCAGTCGATCTCGCCGATGCCGCGGTCGAGCGCTCCCTCCGACGCCGCCTCGAAGCGCGCCTCGCGCCGCAGCACGCGCACCGCCGTGCGGAGCCACAGGTTCGCACGCCAGGCGTCGCGCATCGTCCCGTCGAACCGGACGCCGCCCACCTGCCGCTCGACCTTGGCGAGGCCGAGCGCGCGCACCTCGTCGTGCAGGATCGGCTCGACGCCGGGCGCGCAGGTGGCGAAGTAGGTCCAGCGGCCGGCGGTCAAGGCGAGGGGCCCGGCCGCGGCCGGGTGCGTCGCGCGCGATGCGCGTGCCGGACGATAGGGCCGCGCCGCGCTCCCGTCGAGCGCGGCGCGGTTCACCTGCGCGGTCTTCCTCCTCAGCGCCTCGCTCAGCTCGCTCCGTCAGCGCCCTCCCTCGGGCCCATCGCCGGTCCCGTCCCCGATCAGGAGACGCGCGAGCCCGTCGAGGTCGAGCACGGACGGTACGGCGGGGTTGTTCGCGTCGAGCGACACGGACTTGAAGCGCAGCTTCTTCGCCGCGTCGCGCGCGAGAAGTAGCCGCCCCCCGTCGGTCTCCAGCGCCTCGTTCACCAGCCTCTCGCGGAGGGCCTCGGCGCGGTCGATCGCGAGCGCGCCCTCGGCGACGGCCTTGCGGTACAGGTTGTTCGACTCGGTCCGGCGCTCGAAGCGGTACGCGTCGACCTCCTGGCGCACCGCGATGACGTCGGCCTCCAGCCCGAGGCGCTCCTGCTCGATCTCGAAGTCGTACGTCGCCGAGAGCTCGGTCTCCGAGCGCGCGATCGACTCGCGCTCGACCAGCAGCTCGTGCTGCCCCTCGTCGAGTCGCGCGAGCATCTCGTCGGTGAGGATCCGCTGCTCCAGGAGCTTCTGCGCCTGCAGCTCGACCTCGTACATCGGCGGGAACCAGGCCGCGGTCAGGTGCACGCCGAGCGGGGTCAGGTGGAAGGGCTCCAGCGCCTCGGCGATCGCCCCCTGGGCACCGTCGAGGACGGTCCGGCGCGCGTCGACGTCGGCCCAGTCGTCCTGGCCGAGCTTCGCGAGTTCCTCCAGCAGCACGCGCTCGACCGCGGCGCGAGCGGCGATCGCGTACGTCGTGCGCCGCCCTTCGGAGACGAGCCGATGACCGCGGTCCTCCGCGATGCGGTACGGGACGGTGACCGAGGCGCGGATCTCCAGCCCCTCGGGCGAGCGCAGCTCGAGCGACGGGAGGTCGTTCCCCTCGCTCTTCATGCCGAAGCGGAGGAACTGCGTCCGCCGGTTCAGCCGGTGGACGACCGCGCGCCCCGGGAGCGCGAAGAGCCGCCCCGCGCCGCGGTCGCGCGGCACGACGCCTGCCCCCCAGTTGTCCTGCACGACGGCGATCTCCGTCGGTTCGATCGTCGTGATGGACCCGCGGAGGAGCGTGATCGTCCCGAACGACAGGATCGCTGCGAGGGCGGCGACGCGGCCGAGCGACAGCACGGGACCGGTGACCCGTCGCCGAAGCTCGCTGTTCCAGGCGTTCCGCGCGCCGGCACGCGCGAGCCTGGCCGCTCGGACCGAGGCGCTGGCGAGCGTGCGGCCAGCGTGGACGAGGTGGTCGCGGAACGACTCGAGGTAGGGCTTGAGCTTCATGGTGGCAGCAGCTCCCCGGCGAACGCGCGAGGATCGGGGCTCGTCGAGGCGGGGTTCGTCGTTCGGGGGTTCGTCGTTCGGGGGTTCGTCGTTCGGGGGCTCGTCGTTCGGGGGTTGATCGGCGTCGGAATTCATTGGGCGGAGGGGTGGGTCGTACGTCGTGCACCGGACGCGTCGGACGGCGGCGGCTCGTGCGGAGCGATCTCGAACTCGACGCGGCCGAGGCCCTCGATGAGCGCCTTGCGCACGGCCATCACGCCCTTCGCCGCCAGGGCGTCGGCGCGCTCGCGGATCCCCTCCGCCTCCTTCGTGTAGGCGTCGACGAGCGCGTCCGCCTCGCTCAGCTTCTCGTCGCGGGCGCGCTCGCCGGCGCGCAGGCGCGAGCGGTAGTCGCGGTCGACCTCCTCGCGCTCGCGGATCGCGACCCGGCGCGCGTCGGCGAGGTCCATCGCGAGGCCCGAGCGCATCTTCGTCGCTTCGCGCTGTTTCTGGCGCTCCAGGATCGCGAGCTTGCCCCCGCGCGAGGCGCGGAGCTGCTCCAGCTCCTGGTCGATCTTCTGGATCTCCTGTTCGGCGACCTTGCGCCGCTGGACGACCGACTCGTACTCCTTCGGGAATCCGGCCTTCGTGGTCGCGAGCTCCAGCACCGTCAGTCCGTGCGGTTCGAGGACCTCCGTCAGACGCTCCTTCGCCGCGCGCGTCCCGTCGCGCAGGTTCTCCTGCAGCACGATCTGCTCGACCGTGTAGCGCCCGAGGGCGTCGCGCAGCACGGCGCGCGCGTACGCGTCCATGATCCCGTGGTGCCACGCGAAGTCGCCGCCGGAGTCCGACAGGACGACGTCAGCGCGCTCGGGGAGGACCGCGTACTGGATCCGGACCTCCTCGAACCAGAAGTTCGAGCCGTCCGCGGCGCGGACCGCGAGGCGCGGCGTCAGGTTCGCGTTCTCCCACCGGTTCCCGCGCATCGTGTACTCGATCGGCGTCTTCGAGATCGTGTACGGGTCCTGGGACCACGGGCGCAGGACGCGGTAGCCCGGCGAGTCGTCGACCTCGACGCCGTCGCTCCACGCCTCGTGGATGACCGAGATGCTGTTGTCGTCGATCTGGTGCAGGACGCCCGTCGTCGACGAGTCGTTGATCCACCAGAGGACGACGAGCGTCGCGGCGCCGAGCCCCGCGATGGCCTCCAGGGCCGAGCGCGCCGCGCGGCGACGGCCGCTCGGCGGTCCTTCGGGAAATGGGCCCGAGACGGGGGCGGCGGGGACGGGAGGGTCGGGGACCGACATACCGGACCTCTCCAGCGGGCAGCGCTGGGCTTGGGGGGGCGACTCGGCGACGGTGCGCCGGGAGCAGGACGGGGAGGTTCGCGCGGTCGGACGCCGGCCCTCGGAATACTCTTCCCTGAAAAGCTAAAAAGCTCTCCACCGGAGAGCTATTGAACGCGAAGGGCCCCCTCGAGCCTCGGTCGGTGGATCACGCGGACGCGGTGAACGCGCCCTCGGCGGCGAACGCGCGCCGCCAGAGGTCGGTCTGGAGCAGCTCTTCGGGGTCGAGCTCGTCCTTGAGGGCGCGGAAGGCGCCGAGCGCCTCGGCGCCGTACATCGCCTCGACCGCGCGCGGACCGATGACGGCGTCCTTGGCGAAGTAGAACCGCCCGCCGCGCTCCAGCACGACGCGCGTGAGCTCGTCGCAGGTCTCCCAGAGGCTCTGCCGCGTCCCCGGCGTCACCTTGAAGTCCATCGCCATCGACCAGCCGTCGAGGCCGTGCGTGAGCAGGAACGAGTCGGGCCGATGGCGCTTGAGGACGCCGAGGTACGACACGTGCCCGCGCCGCTGCTGGCGCTGGAGGACCTCGGTGAACCCGTCGAGCGCGGTCTCCTTCGGCAGGAAGACCTGGTACTGGATCAGCCCCGTGCCGGGCCTGCGGCCGTACGCGAACTTCCAGTTCGGCACGAAGTCGAGGAGGAAGTTGAAGGCGGCGTGCGACTGGCGGTACCAGCCCTTGCGCTGCTCCAGCTTGCCCATCTGGTGCTTGGTGAAGTTGAGCAGCCGGATCCCCGGGTCGTGCGCGAGGAGTCGCAGGATCCGCCAGACCTCGCCCTTCGGGAAACCGAGGATCGAGCCGGGGAGCTGCTGGTGCGCGAGCGTCATCGTGCGCGCCGCGTCCGGGTCCTCGCCGGGCTCCAGGTAGCGCGCGTGGTGGATCAGCCCGCGCCCGAGCGCGTCGCCGCTCCCGAAGCAGTCGAGCCAGCCGACGAGGTAGTCCGCGTCGTCGGTGTGCGCGTCGACGTACTCCATCATCGCGCCGACGTTCGGCACCGAGATCCCCGCGACCTCGATCTCGCCGGAGTGGATCCGCTTGGTGTGCAGCCGGACGCGCGTGATCGCGCCGAGCATCCCGAACCCGCCAATGACGGCGTGGAAGAGGTCCGGCCGCTCTTCGCGGCTCGCGCGCACCTCCTCGCCCGACGGCAGCACGACGTCGAGGTCGAGGATCGCGTCCCCGATCGTGCCGACGAGGTAGTTGTTCTTGCCGTGGATGTTCATCCCGGCGGCGCCCGCGAGCGTGGGGAACATCGTCCCGGAGACGACCTTCGGCCACCAGCCGCGCGGGAGAGCGTGGCGCCAGAGGTCGCGGATCGTCACGCCGGCCTCGCAGTCGGCGACGCCGGTCTCCTCGTCGAAGTCGAGGATGCGGTTCATCCGGCCCACGTCGACCACGTCGCCGCCGGCGTTCGTGCTCGCGTCGCCGTACGAACAGCCCGCGCCGCGCAGCGCGACCGTGCGGCCGTCCGCGCGCGCTCGGCGCAACGCCTCGGCGACCTCTTCGGACGACGTCGGCCGCCAGACGCGTGCCTGCGATCCGACGGACATCCCCCATCCCTCGACGTACTCGAACCCGCGCCGCGGGCGGACCTCGCGCCGAGGCCGCGAACGAGGACGCTGCCGGGCCGTGCGGGCGTTCGCTTCGGGCGACTCCTCCATCAGATGTTCGTCCGCCGGAAGAGGAACGAGGGGATCGAGCGGATGACGAGGCTCACGCCCAGCCAGCGCAGCGGCACGTGCCGCACGTTCCAGAGGCGGCCGCGGGCCACGCGCAGGATCTCCCTCGCGGCGCGCTCGGCGCTGACCGGCATCACGAGCTTGTCGAGGTGCTCGGTCATCGGCGTCTCGACCATCCCCGGCTTGATCGTCACGACCCGCACGCCGCGCTCGGAGAGCCGGTTGCGCAGCGACTCCAGGTACGTCGCCATCGCGGCCTTGGTCGCTCCGTAGACCGGCGCGCCCTTGCGACCCCGGTCGCCGGCGATCGAACCGATCCCGACGATCGTGCCGGACCGCTGGCTGTGGAAGAGGCGCGCGACCTGGTTGGTCCACGCGAAGCAGCCGCCGAGGTTGACGTCGAGCATCGCGAGGTCCTTCTCGGTGTCGTACTCCTCGGGGCCGACGTCGGGCATCGTCCCCGCGGCGTAGACGAAGAGGTCGAGCCCGCCGAGGTCGCGGACGATGCCCTCGAAGAGCTCCGGCACCTCGTCGATCGCGGTCACGTCGTGGGCCCGGTGGAGGACCCGGTGGACGACGTGACCGGCGCCGGCGTCGGCCTCCTTCGCGAGCGCTTCCAGCAGCGACGCGCGGCGCGCGACCGCGGCGACGGCGTAGCCCTCGGCCGCGAGCTGACGGACCAGCGCGGCGCCCATTCCGGAGCTCGCGCCGACGACGAGCGCGCGGCCGCGCGCGGTCGCGCGGTCGGTGCTCCGGGAAGGCTGGGCGGCGGCGGTCTGCGTCATCGGTCGTGGTCTCGCCGGAAGACTACGCGGGCCCCCGAGGACTGGTGGTGCGGGGGTTCAGAAGTTCGGTGGAAGGACCCCCCCCGGGATCGGTATCGTCCGCGGCCGCCTTCCGCGCGGATCCCGCCTCCGGGGTGATGAGTGCGACGGATCGAGGCGCCCGAGCGCATGAGCCGCACCCTCCAAGGCCTCAATCCGGAGCAGCGCGCCGCGGTGGTCCAGACCGCGGGGCCCGTTCTGGTCCTCGCCGGCGCGGGCACCGGCAAGACCCGGGTGATCACGGTCCGGATCGCGCACCTGATCGAGAAGGGCGTCCTGCCCGAGTCGGTCCTGGCGATGACCTTCACCAACAAGGCGGCCGCGGAGATGCGCGAGCGCCTGGGCAAGCTGGTGGGCAAGGACAAGGCCTCCGCGGTCATCGCGAGCACCTTCCACTCCTACTGCCTGCGCACCCTCCGGGAGTTCGCGGAGGCGATCGGGTACCCCGAGGGCTTCACGATCGCAGACGCCTCGGACCAGCTCTCGATCCTGAAGCTGAGCCTGCGGGAGCTGCACATCCCCGAGGCGCGGATCAGGCTCCCCGACCTCCAGTCGAAGATCTCCCTGGCCAAGAACCGGCTCGACACCCCCGAGGCTTTCCTCGCGCGGCCGGGCGACGACACCCACGAGCTCGTCGGCCGGATCTGGGAGAAGTACCGCGACGTGCTGCGCCGGAGCCGCCGGCTGGACTTCGACGACCTCCTGACCGAGACGCTCCGCCTCCTGCGCGAGCGCGAGGAAGTGCGCGCCGATCTCCAGCGGCGGCACCGGTACCTGCTCGTCGACGAGTACCAGGACACGAACGGCGTCCAGTTCGAGATCGTCCGGCTCCTGACCGGGCCCGAGCGCAACCTGTGCGTCGTCGGCGACGACGACCAGAGCATCTACGGCTGGCGGGGCGCGGACGTCTCCAAGATCCTGCAGTTCGAGAAGAGCTTCCCTGGCGCGAAGGTCGTGAAGCTGGAGACGAACTACCGCTCGACGGCGCAGATCCTCAGCGCGGCCAACCGCGTGATCCGCAACAACCCGAACCGGCACGACAAGACGCTGCGGTCGGCCTTCGGCGAGGGCGAGCAACTCATGGCGCTGACGATGCGCGACGAGTCGATCGAGGCCGAGAAGATCGTGGCCGAGATCCAGGACCTCGCGCAGCAGGGGCACTCCTACTCCGACTTCGCGATCCTGTTCCGCACGGCGGTGCAGCCGCGCCCGTTCGAGGCGGAGCTCAGGATGAAGAGCGTGCCGTACGTGCTGGTCGGCGGCATGAGCTTCTTCGACCGCAAGGAGGTGCGCGACGTGCTCGCGTACCTGCGGCTCGTCGCGAACTCCAAGGACGAGGCGTCGCTGCTGCGCATCGTGAACTCACCGCCGCGCGGCGTGGGCAAGACGACGATCGACCGCGTGCTGGAGTTCGCGACGACCGAGGGCATCTCGGTCGCCGACGCGTTCGACCGCGCCGGCGAGATCGACAAGATCAACCCGCGCGCGGTGGACGCCGTGCAGGGGCTCCGCGAGCGGCTCGCCGCCGTGAAGCGCACGTTCCCGAAGGGCGAGGAGCTCGTCGCGCTGTGCCGCCGCGTCGTCGAGGAGGTCGCGTACCGCGACGAGGTCGCCCGGCTCTACCCCGAGGAGGCCGACTTCGAGAAGCGCTGGGCCGCCGTCGAGGAGGTCCTGAACTTCGCGGAGAACTACGTCGCCAGGCGCCGGCGGCCGGGCCTCCTGGGCTTCCTGAACGAGCTGAGCCTGAGCGCGACCGACTCCGACTCGCCCGACGCCGCGGCGCGGCGGCAGGCGGTGACGCTGATGACCCTGCACGCCTCCAAGGGCCTGGAGTACCCGCGCGTCTACCTCGTGGGCCTGGAGGAGGGCGTCCTCCCGCACCGGCGCGCGGTCGTGGACGACAGCGTCGAGGAGGAGCGGCGGCTCGCCTACGTGGGCATCACCCGGGCCCAGCGGGCCCTGACGCTGTCCTGGTGCACCGAGCGCGCGCGGGGCGGCCAGAAGATCACCCGACACCCCTCCCGGTTCCTCCTGGAGGTCCAGGACAAGGCCCCGCCCCCGGGCTGGGTCCCCGCCGGAGCCCCCGATCCGCCTCCCGGGAAGGGCCGCGGCGCCCGGCGTCGCCGGCGTTCCCGGAGAGGGGCGAGGCGCTGAGCGGTCGGTCGCACCCCCTCTACGGGGCTTTCCAGGGGGGTCGACGCGTCCTTTGCCCGGAGGTCATGGACCTTCCATTGGAACCTCATCCGCATCGGATTAGATAGGCGGTGGCTAGTCACCGGGGGTCGCGCATGCGGCCCCTCCGGGCGGCGCCGAGTCTCCTGGGGGGAGCTCAGCGCCGCTTTTTCGTGTCGGCGCTGCCGGACGGCCTCGAGCCCATCTCTGCAGGCACCTCCACGGGCTCTGCAGGCACCTCCACGGGCGCCTCCCGGTGGAACGCGAGCAGCTCCTCCGCCACCCGGGCCGGGTCCTGCTCGTGGGGGTAGTGGCCGGCCCCCTCGAGGACCACGAGCCGGGCCGAGGGGATCCGCTCCTCGAAGGTCCGCCCGAAGGTCGCGGGCGGGTACGCCTGGTCGAACTCGCCCCACAGCAGCAGCGTGGGCATCTCCAGGCGGGCCAGATCGGCCGCGCGGGCGCCGTTCTCGTCCCGCACCAGGTCGATCATCGCGTTCCAGTTGCCGCGGTTCTGGAGGCCCAGGAAGACCTCCCGGACGCGCTCCGGATCCGCAGCTCCGTCGAAGTGCGGATCGAGCGCGAACGCCACCCGGAGCTCGCTGTTGACGAGGTATCCCAGCCGCGCGACCGACCACTCCCGCATCTTCACCTCCTCGCTGAGGAACTCGTCCTCGGCGCGAGGGAGCCCGGAGGAGTCGATCAGGACCAGCTTCCCGACGAGGTCCGGCCGGTCGACGGCCGCGCGCCAGCAGAACTCCGCGCCGTACGAGTTCCCGACGAGCGTCACGCCCTCCAGACCGAGGACCTCGATCGCAGCGGCGACGAAGTCCGCGCAGCGCTGGAACGGGTACGGGCCGCGGTCCGCGTCCGCCATGCCGTGGCCGACCACCTCGATCGTCCACACGTCCTCCTGGCCGGCGAGGGAGCCGGGGCCGAACAGGAGCGGCTCCCACGCCCCCATCGTGTCCGGGGTGCCATGGACGAGGACGAGGGGCGGCCGGGGCGGGCTGGCTGCGGCGCGCTCCTCGCTCCGCGGGAAGTGCGCGGCGAGGACCTCGTCTCCGCTGGCGAGCGGGCCGTGGGACCCGATGCTCTCCGCAAATCGGGAGTTCTTCGACAGATCGAGGGTCGCGCTCCGCACGCTCTCGGTGGGAAGGGAGCCGCACCCACCCGCGACGGCGACTGCCCCAGCGGCCGCGAGCAAGCAGAGCGCCAGGAAGGCCGAGAGAAGCACCCGAAAGAGGGCCCTGCCGGCGTGGTGGGACCCGGACGACGTGCGCAGGAGCGAAGGAGGACGCATCGCGGAGACGTTCGGCGGACACATGCGACCGGATGAGCCGCGGCCCCTTGCCGCACCTGATCGAATCCCGACCCTCGTCCGGACCGAATGAGCGCTTATCCTCTTCGCGCGCAATCGGCCTCCGGCCGCCTCGTCTCATCCAGGGCCCGCCCCGGAGCGAAGCGCCGTCGTCGGACGGACCGACGGTCCAGCCGAAGCGCGAGCGAAGACACCGAGATCACCCGACCACGGCCGCCCGGTTCGGCCAGCTCCTCCGAGCGCTCTTCGCTCCGCTTCACGCAAGGCCAGTCCATGAACACCGTCTTCAAGCTCGTCGACCGCGGCCTCGTCCCGCTGCCCCTCCTGCGCCTCGGCGTGAGGCGGCTCCTCGCCCAGCGACTGCAGAGCGCTTCGGCCGCGTCGAACGCGAACGCCGACGCCTGGCTGCGCGAGATGGACGCGAGCCCGATCGCGAAGGTGCCGGAGAAGGCGAACGAGCAGCACTACGAGGTTCCGGCCGCGTTCTTCACGCGCGCGCTCGGACCGCATCTGAAGTACAGCTCGTGCTTCTTCGACCGCGGCGACGAGGACCTCGGCACCGCCGAGGCGCGCATGCTCGCGCTGTCGTCGGAGCGCGCGCAGCTGAAGGACGGGCAGCGCGTACTGGAGCTCGGCTGCGGATGGGGCTCACTGACGCTGTGGATGGCGGAGCACTATCCGTCGTCCCGCATCGTCGGTGTGTCCAACTCGGCGAGTCAGCGCGAGTTCATCCTCGGCCGCGCGAAGGAGCGCGGTCTCGACAACGTCGAGATCGTGACGGCGGACATGAACGCCTTCGACGCGCTGGACGCCCTGGGAACGACCCAGAAGTTCGATCGGATCGTCTCCGTGGAGATGTTCGAACACATGCGCAACTGGCGCGCGCTCCTCGGGCGGGCCCGGAACTGGCTCGCGGACGACGGCCGCATGTTCGTGCACGTCTTCTCACATCGGACCCTCAACTATCCGTTCGATGTGGCCGATGCGACCGATTGGATGAGCGAGCACTTCTTCTCCGGGGGGATGATGCCCTCGGACGATCTGATGGTGCACCTCGCCGGGGACCCCGACTTCCCGTTCGACGTCGAGGATCACGCGGTCGTTCCCGGCCGCCACTACTCCCGCACCGCTCAGCTGTGGCGGGAGAACATCGAGCAACGCAAGGACGAAGTGCTCTCCGTCCTCCGCGACACCTATGGAGCCGACGCCGGAACCTGGTTCCAGCGCTGGCGCGTGTTCTTCCTCGCTTGCGAGGAACTCTTCGGGTATCGAGACGGCTCAGAGTGGGTGGTGTCCCACTACCGACTCGCCCCCACCACCGCGACCGCCGGCGCAGAGCTTCCCCGCGAAGCTGCGACACCGGCCATGAACTGACGCACCGATGCAGACCGCTCTGAAGCGATCCTCCCTTGTCTTCGTCCGCTGGTTCGACTCCTGGGCCGGCACGTCGAACGACCCGACGAAGACCGAAGCCGATGACGTCGTCAAGACCGAGATCGACTGGGGGCGCGTCGTGCCCTTCCTCCTCCTGCACCTCTCGTGCCTGTTCGTCTTCGTGGTGGGCTGGAGCTGGACAGCGATCATCGCCTGTGTGGTCATGTACGCCGTCCGGATGTTCGCGATCACTGCGGGGTACCACCGCTACTTCTCCCACCGCGCCTTCCGTACCTCCCGCGCCGGCCAGTTCTGCTTCGCGGTGCTCGGCGCGAGCGCGGCGCAGCGCGGTCCGCTCTGGTGGGCGGCGCACCACCGCCACCACCACCAGCACTCCGACCAGCCCGAGGACATCCATTCGCCGACCCAGCGCGGCTTCTTTTGGAGCCACGTCGGCTGGGTGCTCGATCGGTCGAACTTCCGGACGCAGCTGGAGCGCGTGAAGGACTTCTCGAAGTTCCCCGAGCTGCGCTTCCTCGACCGCTTCGACATCCTCGTCCCGACGCTCCTCGGCGTGTTCACGTTCCTCTTCGGCGTCGCCCTCGAGGCGTGGGCGCCGGGACTCGGAACGAACGGCTGGCAGATGCTCGTCTGGGGCTTCGTCGTCTCGACGATCGCGCTGTACCACGGCACGTTCACGGTCAACTCGCTCGCGCACGTCATCGGCAAGCGCCGGTTCGCGACCAAGGACACGAGCCGCAACAGCTTCTGGATCGCGCTGATCACCCTCGGCGAGGGCTGGCACAACAACCACCACCACTACCCGGCGTCCGCACGCCAGGGCTTCTACTGGTGGGAGATCGACATGTCCTACTACGTGCTCCGCGCGATGTCGTTCTTCGGGCTCGTCTGGGACATCCGGCCCGTGCCCGCGCGCGCGATGAAGGCGCGTCGTATCGGCGCCTGACGGCGCCCCCGGTCGAGCGTGAAGGTCGCGGTCGTCGGGAGCGGGATCTCCGGCATGGTCGCCGCCCGGCGGCTCTTCGACGCCGGGCACGACGTCACCCTTCTCGAGGCCCGCGACCGGATCGGCGGCCACACCGCGACCCGCGAGGTGGAGGTCGCCGGCCGCCCGTACGTGGTCGACACCGGGTTCATCGTCTTCAACGAGAGGACGTACCCCGGATTCTGCGCGCTGCTCGACGAGCTCGGCGTCGGCTGGAAAACCAGCGACATGAGCTTCAGCGCGCGGATCGAGGCCGCGAACGTCGAGTACAACGGGACGAGCGTCGCGGCGCTCTTCGCGCAGCGCAGCAACGCGTTCCGGCCGCGGTTCTGGAGCATGATCCGCGGGATCCTGCGCTTCTACCGCGAGGCGCCGGAGCTCCTGGAACTCGACGCCTCCGAGGTCGGCCCGACGCTCGGTGAGTACCTGGAGCGCTGCGGCTACTCGCGCGCGTTCATCGAGTGGCACATGATCCCGATGGCGTGCGCCGTCTGGTCGGGCGTTCCGGCGGAGATCCTCGACTTCCCCGCGCGGACACTCGTCCGGTTCTTCGCGAACCACGGGTTCATGCAGGTCGACGATCGCCCGCCGTGGCTGACCGTCGAGGGCGGCAGTCGCGCCTACGCGCGCGCGCTGATGGCGCCGCTCATGGACCGCGTGCATCTCTCCTCCCCCGTACGTCGAGTCGACGCGCGAGGCGCCGGCGAGGTCGACGTCACGACCGACGCCGGGACCGAGCGCTTCGATCGCGCCGTGCTCGCCTGCCACTCCGACCAGGCGCTCGCGATGCTGGCGGATCCGACGGACGTCGAGTCCGAGGTGCTGGGCGCGATCCGCTACCAGCCCAACGAGGTCGTGCTGCACACCGACGCGTCACTCATGCCGCGTCGCAAGGCCGCGTGGGCTGCGTGGAACGTGCACGTGCCGCGCGACGCGGCCGCCACCGGCGAGCCCGTCCGCGTCACCTACTGGATGAACCAGCTCCAGGGCATCGAGGGGCCGGACGACCTCTTCGTGACGCTGAACTGCTCCGACCGTATCGCCGCGGATTCGGTGCTGCGGACGACGTCGTTCTCGCACCCCGTGTACGACGCGGCGTGCGTCCGCGCCCAGCACCGTCACGGCGAGATCGACGGCGTGCGAGGCGTGCACTACTGCGGCGCGTACTGGCACTACGGGTTCCACGAGGACGGGCTGCAGAGCGCCCGCCGTGTGCTGCTGGCGATGGGCGTCGATCCGCGGCTGCCCGGCCGCGACGAGGAGCTGCGCCCCGAGTTCCGTGCGGCGCACACGGAGCGCGAGGAGGCCCTCGCGCGATGAGCGACGCGCCGGACCGCCCGACGCGCTCGGCGGTCTACGTCGGACGCGTCCACCACGCCCGCCACGCGCCGCGCCCGCACCGGTTCTCGTACCGGCTGTTCCATCTGTACCTCGACCTCGACGAGCTCGACACGGTCTTCGCGGGCTCGCGGCTGTTCAGCGTCGAGCGCGCGAACGTCGCGAGCTTCCGGCGCCGCGACTACCTGAGGCCACTGGACGTCCCGCTGAAGGAGGCGGTCCGGGCGCGCGTCGAGGAGCGAACCGGGGTGGCTCCGCCGGACGGCCCGATCCGCCTGCTGACGCACGTGGCCTTCCTGGGCCTCTGCTTCAACCCGGTCTCGTTCTACTACCTGTTCGAGCCCGACGGCGTGACCCTCCACTCGATCGTGGCGGAGATCACGAACACGCCCTGGAACGAGCGCCACCAGTACGTGCTGCTCGCATCCGAGGCCGAGCGGTGCGACGAATGGTACGAGTGGAGGTTCGACAAGGACTTCCACGTCTCACCGTTCTTCGGCATGGACCACACGTACCACTGGCGCTTCACCGCGCCCTCGATGGAGCCTGAATCGCGACTCGGAGTTGCGATGGAGAACCGCGTCGGCGAAGCCGGCGAGCGAGTCTTCGACGCGGCCCTCGAGCTGGTGCGCCGCCCCCTCACGCCCGCCCAACTCCGGCGCTGCCTCGTGCGGCACCCCTGGATCACGGGCGCGGTCCACGCCGCCATCTACTGGCAGGCCTTCCGCCTCTGGCTGAAGCGCACGCCGTTCTTCGCACATCCGAAGAGCGCCTGACATGACCCTGATCGACCCCGAGCGCGCACTGGCCCCCACCCTCGGCCGGACCGCGACCGCGGACGCCGCGCCCCCCACGCGGCACCTCCCGACGCAGCATCGTGCCACCCTGCTCGAGCGCGCCGTGCGCGCGCGGCTCGAGCTGCTCCGCGACGGCTCGCTGACCGTCGTCACGCCGGACGACATCGCGGTCTACGGCGCGGCTCCCGAGGCGGAGGGCGCGGACCCGAACGCCGTGCACGGCCTCGCCGAGGTGCACGATCCGCGCTTCTGGCAGGCGATCGCGCTGCGCGGCAACGTCGGCGCCGGCGAGGCCTACGCGTATGGGTGGTGGTCGTCGCCCGAGCCCACCGACGTCGTCCGCGTGTTCGTGGCGAACCAGAACGCGATGGATCGCCTCGACGGCGGGCTCGCGCGCCTCTCGCTGCCGCTCCTCAAGCTCTACCACGCGCTGCGCGACAACACGCGGAATGGCTCGCGGAAGAACATCTCGGCCCACTACGACCTGTCGAACGACTTCTTCGGGCTCTTCCTCGACCCGACGATGACGTACTCGTCGGGCGTGTTCGAGCACGAGGGCGCGACGCTGGAGGAGGCGCAGTACGCCAAGATCGATCGGCTCTGCGAACGCCTCGACCTGGGCCCCGACGACCATTTGCTGGAGATCGGCACCGGCTGGGGTGCGTTCGCGGAGCGCGCCGCAGCGAAGTTCGGCTGCCGCGTGACCACCACCACGATCTCGAAGGAGCAGCACGAATACGCTCGGTCGCGGATCGAGCGCGCCGGCCTCGCGGATCGCGTCGAGGTGCTGCTGCGCGACTACCGCGACCTGGAGGGCTCGTTCTCGAAGATCGTCTCGGTCGAGATGATCGAGGCGGTCGGCGCGAAGCACTACGAGGCGTTCTTCGCGAACTGCCAGCGGCTCCTCCGCCCCGGCGGCGCGTTCGCGATGCAGGCGATCACGATCCACGACCGCCACTTCGAGGCCGCCCGCAAGCGCGTCGACTTCATCCAGCGCCACATCTTCCCCGGCAGCTGCATCCCGTCGGTCACCGCTCTCTCCAATGCGGCGCGGACCGCGACCGACATGCGGCTCGTGCAGATGGAGGACATCGGGGAGCACTACGCCCCCACCCTGCGCCTTTGGCGCGACCGGCTGCGGGAGCGCCGTAACGAGGCCGAGGCGCTCGGGTTCGACCGCGACTTCCTGCGCCTGTTCGACTTCTACTTCGCGTACTGCGAGGGCGGCTTCGCGGAGCGTCACATCTCGGTCGCCCAGCTCGTGTACGCACGCGAGGGGCGCGCATTCTCGCCGCGCATCGCCGACACGCTCGTCCGTAGGTAGAGAGCGACCCTGAGCGCAGCTCGGGAGCGTCCCATAGCGTCACCGCTCCAACAGCAGCCCGGCCCGGAGGACCGCGGCATCGGTCTCGCGGCCAGGATCGTCAACCTGGTCGCATTCAAGGTCGTGTACGTGGCCTGCGTCTTCGGCGCCGCGGCGGGGAACGCCTGGATCGGCCCGCTCGTCGGACTCCTCGTGCTGCCGATCAACCTGCTCTTCGCCCCGGACCGTCGCGCCGAGCTCCGCCTGTGGCTGCTCGCGGGCGCCCTGGGCCTGACGGTCGACTCGGGTCTCCTCGCGGCGGGGCTCATCGACTTCCCCGCTTCCGCCCGGCTCGCCCCCGAGGGGTCGATCGCCGCGAGCGCCGTCGTGCCGCTGTGGATCGTGACGCTCTGGGTCGCGTTCGGTTCGCTCGTGCGGACCTCCCTCGGCTGGATGCGTCGGAGCCTCTGGATCCCCGTCGCCTTCGGCCTGGTCGGCGGCCCGTTCTCGTTCTGGACCGGGTCCCGGCTGGGAGCGACCGAGCTCCCCGCCGGGTGGGTCAGCCTCTTCGCCCTGGGGCTCGAATACGCCGTCGTACTTCCTATCCTGTTGGCCGCTGCGCGCCGGGCCGCGGAGGGCCCCACCGCCTCGTCCGGACGCAGCGACGCAGCCTCCGTCTCGACAGCCGCCCCTTCATGACGCGCGCCGCCGCCTTCGCCGCAGAACTCGTCCGCACCACAAGTCGTGGTCTGGCCGGACTCGCCGCCGCTCGCTTCTTCGAGTCGGTCGAAGATGCCGAGACTCGCTACGGCGAGGACGGATTCGACTCGTGGCGGGAAGCCATGGGCGCGCGCATCGACGCCCTCTCGGCGGCCCTCGAGGCCGGGGACACGACGATCTTCGCGGACGACGTCCTGTGGTTCCGCGGCATCGCGACCTCCCGCGGGCTGGCGGAGTCCGACGTCACGGTGAGCCTCGACTGCTTGCGAGAGACGCTCGTCGCCCAGCTGCCGGAGGGGACGGCCGACGAGATCGTGCCGCTCTTCGACGGCGCCACCGAGGCCTTGAAGAACGGGGATCCCGCGATCGCGGGGATCCCGCCGGGCTCGGACGCGGCGGAGCTCTTCGATCTCGCGCTCATCGGCGACCTCAGCGGCGCCCGCCACTTCCTGGTCGAGGGCATCCGGGCGCGTCGGTTCACGGTCGATGAGGCGATCACCGGAGTGCTCCTGCCCGCCGCGCGCGAGGCAGGCCGGCGCTGGCACCTGGGGGAGATGGGCGTCGCGGCCGAGCACGTCATCACTTCGACGCTCCGCAGCTCGCTGCACAGCCTGACCACCGCGCTCCCGCGACCCGAGCCCAACGGCAAGGCGGCGTTCGTGGCGGCCGTCCCCGGCGACGCGCACGACACGGGCCTCGTCGCCTTCGCGCTCCTCCTGGAGCAGGACGGCTGGCGCGTCGCGCTCGCGGGCGCCGACACGCCCGCCGACGAGATCGACGCCACCGCCGAGGGCTACGACTGCGACCTCGTCGCGGTGTCGGCGACGCTGTCGTCCCAGCGCCACGCGCTCGCGAGGTACCTCGCGCACCGGCAGTCGACCCTGCCGGTTCTGATCGGCGGCGCGGCCATCAAGAGCGAGGACGACGCGGCGCAGCTCGGCGCACACGGGTACGCCCCCGACCTCACCCAGGGCATCGCCCTGGCGCGCAAGCTCGTCGGCCTGTGACGAGCGGCGGTCAGGCGCGGGTCGCGACCGCCCTGATACGCTTCCGGTCCGAGACGACGACGCCGCCCGGCTTCTCGGCGGTCACGACGAACGTCGTCCCGCGGGACGCGCGGATCTTGGAGTCGATCGGGACGAGGATCTCTCCCTCGGACGTGACGTCGAAGACGCCGCCGTCGACGGGGTGCTCCTCGAGGTCGTCGAGCCCGTTCTCGAAGATCCAGAGCTGGTACTGCTCGACGGACGGATCGTTGACCGCGAGCCCCGCGATACGCAGCACGCCCTGATGACGAGCGTCGCTCCAAGTCACGTCGCCCTCGACGCCTTCCGTCTGCCAGGCGAGCACCTGCGTGTCCGGCTCGACCTCGCGGAGTTCAGCGGCCAGGGCCGCCGGATCGACCGGCGCGCGGCCGGCGGACGTGGTCACCATCACGATGACAGCGGCCGCCGCGGCCACCCAGCCGCCGAGCCCGACGGCGAGCGCCAGACCGCTCGACCGCGGGGGCGCCTCGTCCTCGGAAGGGAAGCTCTCCCGGACGGCCTCGTCGACGCCGGCGCGGTGGCGGGGACCTGAGGAATGCCCGTTCCGCTGGGAGCGAGGGACATCGGCGCGGCCCAGGCCGCGCCTGGCCGACGCGCCGCCCGACGCGCCGGCGCGGGTCAGGACGGCCTCTTCGATCCTCTCGAGGACAGAGCTCGGAACGTGCGAACGCCGTGGCGCGCCCGCGAGCGCGGCAAAGACGGCGCCTGCCGCATGCTCGTACTCGCCGACGAGAGCGTGGTCGACCTCTTCGGCCTCGGACGGATCGAGCACGCCCATCCCCTCGACCGCGGCGATGGCGGCGAGCTCCTGGCGGCTCTCGCTCGGATGCCGCCCGTCGTGCTGCGCGCTCATCGGACGTCCTCCTCGGACGCCGTGCGACGGGCACGAAGACGCTCGGAAACCTCGGCGAGGCCCCGGCGGATGTGGCTCTTCACCGTGCCGAGCGGGATCCCGGTGTCGGCCGCGATCTCGCGGTGCGTGAGGCCGCTGACGACCGAGAGCTCCAGCACGCGTCGGCGATCGCCGGAGAGCTGAGCGACGACCTCGCGAGCCTGGGCCGCCTCGTCGTCGAGGTCGACCTGGCGGAGGCCGGGGTCGTTCTCGCCGGGCGCAAGCTCCTCCTCGAGGGGCTCGGGATCGACCCGGCGGCCGGCGCGACGACGTCGGTCGATCACGCGGCGGCGTGCGATGGTGGCGATGAACGTCGCCTCCGAGGCCACCGAGGGGTCGTAGCGCTTCGCGCTGCGCCAGACGTCGACGAAGATGTCCTGGACGACGTCCTCGACCTCGTGCGGGTCCTTCGAGAGGCCCGAGGCGAGGGACCAGACCAGCGCCGAGTAGCGCGAGAGGACCTCGCGAACGGCGCCGGGATCGCCGTCGGCCACGCGGGCGAGGATCGAAGTCTCTTCGGCAGAGCGAGGATTCATGGGTTGCGAGCCCCCGCGGCCGTCCCGCGAGGGGCTGCACGACATGCTACCGACAATCGGTCGCACCCCGATCGGCTTCGCGTAAAGCCGACCCTGGGGGATTCCCGCGCGCGATCGCACGGTTCCATCGCCACTCCTGGAACGGCGGGGTCCCGGTGAACGCTCTTCGGCGTTGGACCCGGCGGCCCCTTGATGCATGTCGACCATGTGGATCACTGGAAGTGCAGGATCCACCGATCGCGCTGCGTCGGACGGGCGCGGCGCCGGTCGGTAGAACTCGCCCTCTGGAGAGGGCGTTCGCCGGAGCTCGGCGGGATGATGCGGCCCGAGACGATCAGGTCGTGGCCCGGCGGCCAGATGCGACTACCTAGCGGACGGATCGACCGGGGGCCTGATGGCGGCCTGCGGGTCTCGACCCGGGATCACACGCCCTCCGTGCCCCGGAATCGGCCCCTCGCCTTCGGATCGGGCGTGCGCCATTCCGACACCGGGGGCTATGCCGTTCCCCGCCCTCGTCTTTGCGTTCTGCCTTGGATCCGCCGTGGCTGGCGCGCTCCTGGCGTACGTCGTCGCCGAGTCGAAGAACCGTCGTGAGCGCGTCGCGCTCGCACGGGAGATGACCCGGCAGGTTCGCGCCCGCTACGAGGCGTACGTCCAGATGGAGGGCCGCGTCCAGCGCGTCATCCAGGAGTTCGACCGCTCCGAGACGGCGCTCCAGGACAGCCTCACCGAGCAGACGCAGCAGATGCGGCGGCTCCAGAAGGCGCTCGACGCCCACGAGGGCGTCTCGACGCAGTTCGCGGAGCGGCCCGAGGTCGTCTACGAGGGCTTCCCGCTGGAGGAAGGCAACGCCGAGGAGGTCACGGGCTTCCAGGACGAGATCGCCGCGTGGCGCGAGCGCGTCCAGGAGGCGACCCGCGAGAAGGAGGCCGAGCTCGCGCGTCAGACGAACGTCGTCGACGAGCTGACGGCGCGCATCGAAGCGCTGCGCCCGCTGGAGGGCCGGCTCGACGAGACCGTCGACGAGCTCGGCGCTTCGCGCGACGAGGTCCGCACGCTCCGGCACGACCTCTCCGTCGCGGAGCAGCAGTCGGAGGACCTCCAGCGCCAGCTCCACACCGCCCTCCAGGAGGTCGGGCTCGCGGAGCAGCGCCTGCACTCGGTCGAGGCCGAGCTCGAGTCGGCGAAGTCCGAGCGCGACGACGCGCTGGCGACGCGCGACGACCGCTCCGACGACGAGGTGCGCCAGATCGAAGACCTCAACGCACTCTTGGAAGAGGCTCGCTCACGGGCCGAGGACTTCCGCAAGGAGCTCGAGGACCGCGCCGTCGAGACGGCCGCGCTCACCCGCGCCGTCGGCGAGAAGGACGCCGAGATCGCCGCGCTCAGCAGCGCACGCGAGGAAGAGGACGCGTCGACCCAGGCCGAGGTCGAGGAGCTCCACGCCGTCGAGGCAGCGCTGGTCGAGGCGCTCCGCGAGCGCGACGCGCTCACGGAGGAGAAGACCGAGCAGGACGCGCGGCACGCCGAGGCGGTCCAGACGCTCGAGTCGCGCGTCGCGACGCTCGACGAGGCCGTCGATCGCGCCGAGTCGCGCTGCGAGGAGCTCGAGGAGTCGCTCGCCGAGGCTCGCACGCAGGCCGAGCAGCTCGAAGCGCGCGCCGCCGAGAGCACCGAGGAGTCCGACGCACTCGCGGCCCGGGTGCAGAGCGCCGAGGAGTCCCTGGAGTCCGCCCGCGCCGAGCTCGCCTCCGCCCAGACGGCGGCCGAGTCGCGCCAGGCGGAGCTCGAGGAGCAGCGCTCCGAGGTCGAGGACGAGCGCGAGGACCTGGAGCGCGAACGCGCCCAGGAGCGCGAGCGCCTCGAGCGTGAGGCATGGGAACGGGCCGAGGAGCTCGCCCGGACGCGCGAGGACCTCGAGTCGCTGCGCGGCCGGGTCACCGAGCACGAGGCCGACCTGCGCAGCGCGCAGGAGCTCGCGAAGCGCGCGGAGACCGACGCCGCCGAGGTCACCCTCCGCGCGGAGACGCTCGCGGACCGGCTGCGGGCGACCGAGGTCGAGCTCGAAGAGGCACGCGCCGAACTCGAGGCCGCTCGCGAGCGGACGACGGAGGTCGTCGCCGACGGCGCGGCGCGTGCCGAGGCCGCCGACGCGAAGGCCCGCGAGGCGACGCAGCAGCACGCCTCCTCGCTCGCGAAGCTCAAGCAGAAGGCCGACGAGGCGCTCGAGCGCGAGGCCGAGATGTCGACCGAGCTCGCCGAGGCGAACGCCGAGCTGGAGAAGGCACGCGCCGAGGCCAAGAAGACCGCACGCGCCGCGGAGCGGGCCAAGTCGTCGCTGGAGAAGTACCGCGGCGACGAGTCGAACGTCGCGAACAGCGCGAAGCGGACCGAGCGCGAGCTCTCGAAGGAACTCTCCCGTGCGGAGCGCGAGCGCGACAAGGCGCAGCGCGACCTCGAGAAGCGGACCACCGCGTTCGCGGACAAGGAGGCGAAGATCGCGGGCGAGCTCTCCGCGAAGGACGCCGACCTCAAGGCCGCTCGCGCCGACCTGGCGAAGCGCGCCAAGGAGCTGCAGCAGGCCTCCGCGAAGCTCGCGAGCCTCAGCGGTGACTCGAAGGAGCTGGACCGGACGTCCAGGGAGCTCGCGAAGGCGCAGGCGAACCACGAGCGGGAGCGCGCGAAGTTCGAGCAGCGCGAGGCGAAGCTCACGGAACGTCTGGAGGGCCGCGAGGCGGACCTCGGGAAGAAGCAGGAGCAGCTCGCCGAGGCGAAGGCCGCCCTCAAGGAGGCGCGCGAGGAGCTCAAGTCCGCGAAGTCCGAGCTCGGCCGATCCGGCAAGGACGCGCGCCAGCTCGAGAAGGAGGTGGTCCAGCGCGAGTCCGACCTC
The DNA here is from genome assembly GCA_038757895.1 of Planctomycetota bacterium. GTDB lineage: Bacteria > Planctomycetota > UBA1135 > UBA1135 > Saltatorellus. The sequence goes on from JBCDGE010000012.1 coordinate 87,555, forward strand.
GACGCGACCCGCGACGAGCTCGAGGCGTCGCAGGCCGCGGCGGCCGAGGCCGAGGCCCACCGCATCGCCGAGCAGAAGCTGATCGACGCCGAGCGTGCGGCCATGCACAAGGAGATGGCCGCCGCCGAGAAGAAGCTCGCCAAGGTCGGCTCCGACCTGGAGGCGCGCACCGCCGCGCTCAACGAGAGCCGGGCGAAGGTCAAGGAGCTCGATCGTGAGCGCGGCCGCGAGGTCGCGTCGCTGCGCAAGGAGATCGAGAAGAAGGAGGCCGCGCTCGCCGCAGCGCGGGAGAAGCTCGACGCAGCGAAGGACGACCAGAAGGCCACCGCGAAGGACGTGTCCGCACTCAAGTCCGAGGTCGCCCAGCGCCAGAAGGACATCGAGCGCCTGGAGAGCGAGGTGTCCCGCCTGACCGACGACCTGGAGGTCACGCGCGAGCAGGCGGAGACCCAGGAGACTCAGATCGGCGAGCTGATGGTGGCCCTGGACGCCGCCAACGACCTGCTCGCCGACAAGTCCGGCCTCCTCGCCAAGAAGGGATCGGCGATGTCCGCCGCGGCGTCGATGCTCGCCAACCTGAAGCCGATGATCGATGCGCTGGAGAGCCAGCTCACCGAGGAGGAGCGCGCCAAGCGGGCCCGCAAGGCCAAGGCGCGCAAGTAATTACGCCTGCAGGGGGCGGCCTCCCGAGGCTTCTCCGGAAGAACGCCCACCCGTTGCCACGAGCAGCGGGTGGGTTGTTGTTTGGAATCTCGGGTTGCTATCCGATAGAGAGCATGTCAGCCTTCGGCCACCGCGTCGCGCTTTGCATTCTCTAATGCCTCGCGACTCTAGCCCAAAGGCCTACCACATACGCCAGGGCCAGAGTGCCAGGCGTATCTCCCAAGACGACGGCTATTCAAGACGGCCGTGGAGCCCGTCCATCCCTCCCAATCACATGGCAGCACGTAAACCGAAGCCCGGGAAGAGCCGCTATCGCAGGACCGATGAGGAGCTCATCTCCGACCTGCAGAAGCGCATCGAGGACCTGAAGAAGCGCAAGGCGGCCAAGGAGATCAAGGCCGACCCCGCCTCGAAGGAGGCGAACGCCGCGTTCCGAGCCCTGACCAAGGCGGTCGAGAAGTCCAAGGACTCGCCGGACGCCGACCTCAAGCGCGCCCTCAGCGAAGCGCAGCGCGCGCTGGCGGAGTACTTCGAGTCCAAGGGGCTCAAGGTGCCGAAGGCCCGCAAGCCGCGGGCCCGTCGCGCCAGGAAGAAGAAGTAGCCCGCATCCGAGAGTCCATCGAAAGAGGCCGGCCCGCGTCGAATCCGCGGGCCGGCCTCTCTCGTCCAGCGACCGCCGAGCGCCTCAGGGCGTCAGCAGGACGAGCAGCGCGTTCGTCCAGTTCGACGGCTGCCCGCAGGGCCCGCCGTTGTCGCGATACCAGAGCTGGAAGCCGATCGAGCTCCCGATCGATACCACCGAACCTGCGGGGCTCGACCCGACGTCGGCGAGGATCCCGGGTCCGAAGGTGAACGCGCCGGTGGTGCCCGTCGGCTCGACCGCGAGGCGCACCGGTGTGTTGGGGACGCCCGAGAACGCGCCGAGGCACAGCCGGCCGTTGCCGACGGTGACGGAGGTGTTGACCTCCCCCACGACGACGATGCCGAACGTGTTCGGCGTCACCTGACTGACCGAGAGCTCCAGAGCGTCGGTGTCGATCGAGCTCGTGCCGAGCCCCTCGAGCCGGCCGCCGAGGCCGACGTTGTTCTCGCAGCCCTCGCCGGCGCCAGCGGTGTTCCCGCACGCCGCGTTCGCCGAGGCAGCGCAGTCGCAGACGACGATCCCCGGCTCCTCGCACTCGTCGGGGATGCCGTTGCCGTCGCAGTCGCTCGACGTTCCGCTGAGGATGTCGACGAGGTCCTCGACTCCGTTGTCGTTGCAGTCCTTGAACGGCTCGCCCTGGCCGTCGAGCGTGTCGAGACCGTCGAGGTCGTCGTTCGCCATCCCGCCGCGCGCGATCGTCTCCAGTCCGAGCGCCTCGGCGGGGATCCAGATCCCGGGGCGCTGATCGCCGCCGAAGTTGATGAGGATGTCGCCCTCGGAGATCGGAAGGCCGGAGATGCTGTCCGGCTGGCCGAGCGTCGCGGAACCGCAGCGCAGAGAGAACAGGACGAGGTCGGTGGGATTCGGACCGACGACCCAGGAGAAGGGGCCGGTCGGCGCCTGATACCCAGGCGTGCCGTTCTCGACGACGACGATCGCGTCGAGGTCGTCGCTGCGGTCGCCGCCGAAGAAGTCGAGACCGAGCTCGGACGCGTCCGCGTAGAGCTCGACGGAACCTCCGGCCTGGAACGAGAGGATGTCGGCCGAGCGCGCGGTCGCGCCCGTGGGGAGCGACTGCTGGGCGGCCGCGTCGAACACCGGCGCGAGCGGCTCGTTGCAGCGCGGGATCCCCCCTTCCAGCGAGAAGAAGAGCGTGTCGGTCAGCGGGTCGAACGGAGGACCGAGGTCGATGCTGTCGAGGTTGCTCCCCGTCTCCGGGACGCCGGGCGACGGGACGATCGGCTCGACGAGTCCGAGCCCGATGAGCGAGTTGGTGAGCGGCGAAGACGGCTCGCCGTCGCCGTCGGCGACGCCGAACGACTGGGCGGGCAGGTTCGGGTACGGCCCGGGTCCGACGAAGCGCGCCACGTAGATGTCCCCCGCGGCCTCCTGGCGCTGGGCCTCGGAGAAGATCGTCGGGATCGGCGTCGGCGGGACCGTCGGTCGGCCGACCGCGAACTCGTCCACGGAGAGGTAGACGGAGAACTCGTACAGCGGACTCGGGCGCAGTCGCGCGTCGCGACCGAACGAGATCGCGTTGATCTCCAGGCCACAGGCGACGCCCGGCGCGTGACCGACGCAGGAGCTGTACTGGTCGAGGAACTGACCCGGCAGAACGATGCGCGGCTGCACGGGCGCGAACGGCGGCCCGTTCCGGACGATGAGGTCCGCGTCGGTGATCGGAACGCCCGCCGGGTTCGACAGGCCCATCAGCGGACCCTGGAAGTCGAGCGAGTACCGCAGCTCGGACACGTTCTGGGCGGCCGCGGGCGCCGCGAGCGTGACGGCTGCCGCGAGGAGTCCGGCGGGGACTCGGCCGGCGGGGGCGGGCTGAACCATCGTCGAGGGGTGCAGGAAGGGAGGCGGGCGCGCTGGCGGCGCCCGCTTCGATCGTAACGGGCAGGATCGGGGGCGACGGATCGCAGGAGCGCTCCGCCCCGCTGGGACGTCTGCGGCAGCCTCTGTGATCCCCGAGGGCGGAGACCATTCCTCCATCGGGACGAGCACGAGGCTCGACCGAGACCCGCAGGAGGGCCCGATCGGGACGAGAAACAAGGGCGGGCACCGGAGCGCCCGCCCCTCGCGTCCTCCTCCCAGGAGGTCGGGATCCCGTCACCGACTGTCGGCGGGACGGGGCCGAAGGTCTTCCCACATCCTTCGGGGAACCACGGTCCGGGGACCCGGCGCGGCTCCACGTCCAGAACTGCGTGAGCGCCGGAGGATCGGACCGGATTCCCGGGAATTCGCGGGCCCGAGCGCGCGGACGCCGCGGATCAGGACCCGCCGCCGAGAAGCGCCTCCAGCTCTCGGCGCTCGAAGATCGAGAGGTCCCTCGGTGCGCGCCGCCTGGCCTCGCCGAGGACGTCGACGGGCCAGACCACCGCCCCGTCCGCCGCGCACGAGAGCACGCGCGTGCCGTCGTCGCCGCGCGAGGTGGCGACCCACAGCACCGGACTGCTGTGCACGGCAGCGCGCGCGAGCGCCTCCCCGCTCGCGGCGCTCCACACGAAGACGGTCCGATCGATCGAGCCGGTGACGAAGGTGTCCTCGTCCGCGACGGCACACGACGTGATCGGCCCGTCGTGATAGATCGCCTGCCCGACGTCTCCTCCCCCGTCCGATCGGATCACCGCCGCGGTCCCCGCGCCGCTGGCACAGCTCAGGAAGCGACCGTCCCGGAAGTACTCGACCCAGCGGCGGTGCATGGCCTTTCCGGGACTCCGCGTGGCCTCTCCGGTCTCCGCGTTCCAGCACTGGAGGTCGTAGCGTTCGAGCGCGACGACGACCTCCAGGCCGTCGGGAGAGACGGCGATGTCCAGCGCGCTCGCCCGCTTGACCGGCGGGTCCGTGAAGGCGAACGTCGCGTCCGGATCGGAGGGCACGTGCCGGAGGACCGCTCCGCTCGCGTCGGCGAAGTAGGCGGCGCGCGAGGCGGGCCCGAAGTCGACGACGCGAAACGGTGCGGGCTCCGCGTCCGCGGTGGGCCGCTCGACGCGCACGGGATCCTCGCCGGGGCGCCACGTCCAGCCGACCCCGTGCGCATCGACGAGACCGACCGCACCGCCGTCGGGCGACATCGAGAGCGCGCGGATCGAACCGCCAAGCGCCAGGCCGTCGACCGGCGCCGTCTGCGGGAGGAGCGCCTCGGCGACGAGCGCGCCGCGGTCGGTGTCGATCGCGCGCAGCCGTCCGCGCGCGTCGACCCACACGGCGCGCGGCGCGGCGTCCGCGACGGCGACCAGCGCCGCGACCGCCTCGTCCTCCTCGGCGTCGAGGCGAAGGACGGGAGTCCCCGGCTGCCGTGCGTCCGGACCGCCGCGGGCGGCCGACGCTTCGAAGAGCGCGGCGCGCCCGAGCGCATCGAGCAGAACGACCCGACGACCGTCGTGCGTGAAGGCTCCCCACACGATCGCGGCGTCGGCCGCGTCCTCGCCCTGACTGGCTCGCGCGTCGCCAGCCGGGACCTCGGCGACGGGCGGAAGCCGGAACGCGCGCGCATTCGCCTCAGTTCGCCAGAGCTCCACCGTCCACGAGATCCCGATCGAGACGAGCCGGTCGCCGCGTGGCGACCAGGACACACGCGTCGGGTTGTTGCGCTCGGCGTGGATCGAGTCGCAGCCGCCGGTGACCACGTCGAGGATGCGGACGCGCTGATCCCAGCTCGCGGCGGCCAGGCGCCACCCCTCGGGTGAGAACTCCAGATCGACGACGCGCGCTCCGGCCGGCGCCGACCAGGCGCGCCGGGCGACCGCGACCGCATCTCCACGCTCGTCGACGACCCACGACTCGACGCAGGACGCGTCGCCCGCGTCCGTTCCGATCGCGATGCTGCGACCGTCCGCGTCGACGGCCACGCTCGCGCCGGGCCCTCCGGCGCGGACGGCGTCACCGATGTCGACGCGCAGGTCGATCGGCGCGCCGTCGTGGAGGTCGAAGAGACCGACGCGCCCGCCCGCGTCGATCGTCGCGATCCGGCCGGCCCCTTCGGCGATCGCGGCGTCCCGGACGGGGGCGCCGTGCTCGAGCCTCGCGACGACCTCGAGGGTCGGCGCGGAGAGCAGGAGCGCGACGCGCGACGTCGTCGGCCTGGAGCCGTGGAACGCGCGTCCGGTGGCGACCACGCGATCCCCCTGCCGCGTGGCGCGCAGCGCACCGAGCCCGCCCTCGGGCGCATCGAGTCGCGCGATCCGCGCACCGCCGTCCGCGTCGAGCGCGATGAGCTCGTCCGCGCCCACGAGCGCGACCACCATGCCGTCCGCGACGGCGAGGTCGAGCACCGGCCCCTCTCCCGCGGAGGCGCTCCACGTGACGGTGAGATCGGCGGAACGGAGCGCCAGTACCCGACCGTCGGCGGTACCGACGACGATGGTCCCGCGCTCGCGGTCGGCGTGCAGCGCGCGTACGTCGGCGTCGAGGTCGTGCCGGGCGACGGGCGCGAAGGTCCCCTGGAGATCGAAGACGCGGATCGCGCCGCCGTTGCCGCAGGCCGCGATCCGATCCTCGCCGACGAGTTCGACGTCCCACACGCGCGCCTCGGGGAGCTCGAACTGGCGCGCGAGCGTCAGGTCGAGCAGCGGCGGGTAGAGCGACGACCGGGTCGCCCAGGTGTCCTCGAGCCGCACCGCCTCCAGGCCGAGCGCCAGCGCGCCCGAGGGCGCCTTCGCCTGGAACGCGGGCACCTCGGCGCAGTAGCTGCGCGCCAGGATGCGCGCGTTCAGCGCCCGTTCGTTGCGGAGCGCGTACTGCGACGCGACGAGGCCGCCGACGAGCGCCACGAGCGTCACGACGAGCGCCGCCGCCCACGCCGGCTCGCGTCGCGTCCACCGCCGCAGGCGCAGCGCGGGACCGGCGGGGCGCGCGCGGATGGGCTCGTACTCGCGGATGCGCCGCAGGTCCTCGGCGAGGGCGAGCGCGTCGGAGTAGCGGCGTTCGCGCGACCGCTCCAGCGCCGTCTCCAGGACGACGCGCACGTCCGTCGTGACGTTCGGGTTGAGCGCGTGCGGATCCTTGGACCTCCCGCTGTCGATCGCGATCGCGAGGTCGCCAGGTCCGCGACCCTCGAACGGACGAGCGCCCGTGAGCGCCTCGAACAGAGTCACCCCGAGCGCCCAGACGTCGGAGCGCGAATCGATCTCCGACGCGGCCCCGCGGAGCTGCTCGGGCGCCATGTACGCGAGCGTCCCGAACACGTCGCCTTCGCGCGTCAGGCTCGACGCGTCCCCCTGGACCTCCTCGCGCGCGAGGCCGAAGTCGAGCAGCACCGGCCGACCGTCGGGGGTCACCATGATGTTGCCCGGCTTGACGTCGCGGTGGACCACGCCGGCCTCGTGCGCGGCGTGGAGCGCGCGGGCGCAGCGCTCGAAGAAGCCGAGGACGCGCCGCACCTCGGCGCGGTCCCGCGGGATCCAGGGCAGGACGGGTCCGATGGCGCTCGCGCGGTCTCGCGCCTGGTCGAAGCTCGATCCGAGGTCGACGCCCTGCACGTACCGCATCGCGATGTACGGCATGGACCCGTCGATGTCGGCCTCCAGGACCTGCGCGAGGCCGGGATGCTCGAGGCGCGCGATCGACTCCGCCTCGCGGCGGAAGCGCGCGCGGCGCTCCTCGGTGACGAACACGGCGGTCAGGAGCTTGAGGGCCACGTCGCGGCCGAGCCGCTCGTCCCGCGCGAGCCACACCTCCCCCTGGCCCCCGCGGCCGAGCGCGCGGAGGAGGCGGTAGCGCCCGATCCGCTGCTCGTCGCCCGCGGACGGCTCCGCAGCGGACCCCGGGACGCCGTCGACCTCGACCGGCCCGTCCTCGCTCACGCCGGTCATCCGCAGGTACTCCAGCGCGACCTCCGCCTGCGCGCCCGGGTACCGGCCGAGGTACTCGCTCAGGGGACGCTCGCGGCCCTGATCGCGGTCCTCCAGGTAGTCCGCGACGAAGTCGTACACGTCGGCCGCGACGTCCTCGGCGCTCCGCCGGGTCGCGTCATCGCCCTGGTCCTCGTTCGCCTCGGGGCCCGCCATGCCGACCGTCGAGTGTAGGAGCACCCCCGTGCTATCCTGTCGCACGGTGACCGATTCGGCCTCGACCTCCCTCGCGAGCATCACCCAGGAGTGGGTGCGAAGCACCCGCAGCGGCGACGCGGAGAGCTTTGCCCGGCTCTACGAGCACATCGCCCCTGCCGTCTTCACGTGGGCGAGCCTGCGGATCCGCCCCGAGCAGGCCGCGGTGCTCGACCCCGCCGACCTCGTCCAGGAGGTCTGGCTGCGGGCGTGGCGCAAGATCGACGAGTACGACGCCGATCGGATCCCGTTCCGCTTCTGGGTCTTCCGCATCGCGAAGAACGTCCTGCTGGAGGCTTCGCGTCAGGCGCAGAAGCCCGACCGCCGACGGGCCGCGTCCGGCGGCACCGAGGACGGACCCTCGGACGCGCTCGACCTCGTGGCCGACTCGATCACGGGCGTCAGCCGACGCATCGCGCGCGACGAAGGTCTGTCGCGGTTCCGAGACGCCGTGGGCGAGATGCCCGAGGACGACCGCAAGCTCGTCGTGCACTGCGGACTCGAGGGGCTCCCCCTGCGTGAGGTCGGCGAGCGGCTCGGCATCTCGGAGGAGGCGGCGACCAAGCGCTGGCAGCGGCTTCGTGCGCGCCTCCGCGCGAGCGACCTCCCGGCGCACCTTCTCGCGGACTGATTCGCGGCGCACCGCGGAGCCGCGCCGCGTCGAGCGTCGTAGGATCCGGCCATGAACGAGGGGAACCTGGGCGCGGACCGCGAGGTCGTCGAGGACTGGGAGGGACACGAGGAGGCCGCGGAGGCGCCGCCGACCACGGCCGGCGGCGTGCTCGTCGTCCGCAGGGGCGAGACGGGCGCGCGCGTCGCCGTCCTGGAGTCGGGAGGGCTCGTGAGCCTGCCGCGCGCCGAGGTCGGTCCCGGGGAGAGCGCCGAGACGGCGGCGCGCCGCGCGGCGCAGGTCTTCCTCGGACGGCGCATTCGACTCGTCGAGTCGATCGGCGAGACGAGCGACGCGCTCGAAGGCGACAGCGTCGTGACCTGGTACTGGCTCGCGCACGAGCGACGGGGCCCGCAGCCTCTCCCCAGCGCACGCCCGCCCGCCGGGTTCGCCCTGCACTGGATCGACGTCGAGGAAGCGCTCGACGTCCTGCACTCGGACGCCGAGCGTGAGCTCGTCGCGGGCTTCGCTCGTCGGCGACAGCGGCCCCGATCGCAGGTGTTCGCGTCCGGCGACCACCGCGCGCTCGCGCGTGACGTCGAGTCGATTCGCGACGCGACCGTGTCCGAGGCCCAGGCGACCGACGACCCGCGCCAGCTCGACGCGCTGCTACAGGCGCGCGAGGAGCTGGAGCGCGCCGAAGCGCGCCTCGCGCGAGGCGACGACGC
>JBCDGE010000013.1:0-90892 GCA_038757895.1 Planctomycetota bacterium
AGCTCGTCCGACGACGGCGGGCCGGATCCCGGCACCGAGCCCGAGATCCTCGCGGGCGCCTTCCTACCCGACGACGGACTGCTCGTGGTCGAGTTCGAGTCCGGCGACGCGGCGGGCAATTGGGCCGAGGAGACGGCGCTCACCGGCTTCACCGGGACGAGCTACCTGCGCTGGACCGGACCGAACCTGTTCAACACGCCGGGGACGGACACGTTCGGGTTCGACCTCTGGGTCGAGGACGCGGGCCGCTACCACTTCCGCATCCACAACCGGCACGACGACCCCGACAGCACGATGTCGAACGACGTGTGGGTCCGCGTGGACGGCGGGGACTGGGTCAAGGTGTTCTCGTCGACGCGCGGCGTGTGGACGTGGGCGACGCGGCACGAGTTCAGCGCGAGCGACAAGCCGCTGGCCGAGTACACGCTGGCACGCGGCAACCACCGCATCGAGTTCTCGGGCCGCAGCAACGACTTCTCGATCGACCGGTTCCACCTCTACGACGACGACGTCGCCGACCCGCTGAACACGACTCACCCCGAGTCGCAGACGTTCGGAACCGGGAGCGCGCCGCCGCCGCCGTTCAGCGTCGACGTCGCCGCGCTTCCGAGCACCGAGGACCGCACGTCGCTCGTGACGCTGACCGTCGAGGGCGACGCGGACGCGGTGGAGTGGGAGGTCGGAGACGCGCTCTTCGCCGACGGCACGCGCCCCTCGGACGAGCTCATCCGGATCGTGGTCCCGGGCGGCGTCGCGAAGCCGATCGCGCTCCGCAGCGGCGGCGCAACGTCCGCGACGTTCCTGCAGGTCGAGGGTGCGCCGGTCCGATTCGCCGGCGAGGGCCGCGTCGGGCGACGCGTGGAGCTCACCGCGACCGACGCGACCGAGCTGACGCTCCACGCCCCCGACGGCAGCACGAGCGCGGCCGTCCTTCACCCCGTCGACGGCGGCTGGCGCGCATGCTTCCGCCCGTCCGTCGCGGGGCGCTGGGACTACGTCCTCGAGGACGGCGCGCGCGGGTCGTTCCTGGTACTTCCCTGACCCGAGCCGGTCAGCTTCGACACGACGACGATCGCGAGCGCGTTGACCGCGAGGCCCGGTAGCCCCGGGTGGACGCCCAGATCCGCGACGAACGGCAGCCCGATCGTCACGGTCGATCCCGCGACGAGCCCCGCGAGCGCGCCCTGCCCCGTGGCGCCCCGCCAGAAGAGCGCCGCGAGCACGGGCGGCGCGAGCTGCCCGACGGGTCCGTACGCGTACGCGAGGAGGCCGACGAGGTCCTCGTGGAACGTCGTCGCCGTCACGTAGGACAGGACGAGGATCGGCAGCAGCGTCCAGCGGATCGCCGTGCGCTCGGCCTCCGCCGAGAGCTCGCGGCCCGCACCGACGATCCACCCGTCGCGGACGAGGATCGACGCGGCCGAGTGCAGGATCGCATCGCCGCTCGACATCGACGCCGCGAGCGCGCCCGCGCAGAAGAGCCCGACCAGCAGCGCGGGAATGTCGAGCTGCAGGAGGAGGTTCGGAAGAACCTGGTCCGACTGCGACGGCGGCGGCGCGTAGCCGACCCCCGCGAACCCGATCAGCAGGATCGGGACCAGGAAGATCTGGAACGTCGGGTAGAGCACGACGGTCCGCCGGATGACCCGGTCGGAGCGCGCGGCGAATGCCTTCTGGAACAGGTGCGGCCAGAACGAGAAACCGATCGCCATGACCAGCACGCTGCTGCCGTACATCGACCAGGACCACGGCTCGCCGCTCGTGGAGAGGCCGGGCATCCGGAGGAACTCGGGGTCCATGCGCTCGAACATCGCGCCGACGCCGCCGTGGATCGCGCGCGGCAGGTACAGCCCGAGCGCCCAGGCGAGGACCATCATGAACATGCCCTGCAGCGTGTTCGTCCACCCGACCCCCATCACGCCGCTGTGCCACACGTAGAGGAACACCACGCCGTACACGGCGGCCGCGCCGACCTCGACCGAAACGTGCCCGCCGGTGAGCACCTCGAGGACGAGTCCCGCGCCGCGCATCTGGAGAGCCAGGTACGGCACGAACGCGACGATCCCGACGAGCGCCATGACCGGCGCGAGCGCGCGTGAACGGAGCTGACCGGCGACGAGCTCGCCCTGGGTCAGGTACCCGTGCTCGCGGCCGAGCCGTGCCGCGGCGGGTCCGGTCCAGTAGAAGGGCAGGAAGCCGATGACCCCGAACGCGATGATGTGGAACGCCGCCCCGCCGGTGGAGAATGCCCGCCCCGGTGCGCCGAGGAACGCGAACGCGCTGAAGATCGTCGCGCCCGTCACGAAGTACATCAGCAGCCCGCCCATCGAGCGATCGCCCGCGACGTAGCCGGTCGCGCTCGCGCTCGTGCCGCGCGCGGCGCGCCACCCGACGCCGAGTGACAGGGCGAGGTACGCCCCGACGACGACGAGCACCTGGGCCTGCTCGCTCATCGCGCGCCCTCGGAGTCGTCGCCGTGCCCTGCGTCCTCACCACGCTCAGGACGGGTGACGTGGTAGAGCGCCATGCAGGCGAAGGTCGCGAGCGCCCAGCCGGTGACCCAGGCGAGCCCGACGGGGACGCCGAGCACGAGTCCGTCGTGCGTCGCGAGGTCCCGGAAGAGCACGCCGGTGAGGGAGAGGACGGCGACGGCCAGGTAGGCGGCGAGGAGCATGTCGCGGAGGCGCATCGCGCGTACCGTACCGGACCCGCCGGTCCGACTCCGCATTCCCACCGACGTGACCGTCATCTACCTGGAACTCTCGATCGCCGCGCCCCGCGAGCGCGTGTTCGATCTCTCGCGCTCGGTCGACCTTCACCTCGTGTCGTCCGAGGCGACCGACGAGCGCGCGGTCGGCGGCGTGACCTCGGGCCTCTTGGAGCTCGGCGACGAGGTCACGTGGGAGGCGACGCACTTCTGGGTGCGCCAGCGTCTCACGTCGCGCATCACGGCCTTCGACCGCCCCTCGTACTTCAGGGACTCGATGGTCGCGGGCGCCTTCCGTCGCTTCGACCACGACCACCGCTTCGAGGCCGCGGGCGGGGGCACGCTCCTCCGCGAGCGTTTCGACTTCGACGCGCCCTGCGGCCCGCTGGGCAGCGTGGCGTCCCTGGTCGTGCTGAGGCGCTACATGCGTCGATTCCTGGAGGCGCGGGCGCGGGTGATCCGGGAGGTCGCCGAGTCGGACCGCTGGCGTGAACTCCTGTCGGGCTGAGGCGGGGACGCTATAGTCGTTCGCCCGTTTTCCACCCGACCCAGAAGAGAGCCATGACCCGCGCCACCGCACGCCACATCCTCGTCGACTCCGAAGACAAGTGCCTCCAGATCAAGGAGGAGATCGCCGGCGGCGCCTCGTTCGCCGACCTCGCCAAGCAGCACTCGAGCTGCCCGTCCGGCCAGCGCGGCGGCGACCTCGGCGAGTTCGGGCCGGGCCAGATGGTGAAGGAGTTCGACACGGTCGTCTTCAACGAGGCCGTCGGCGAGGTGCACGGCCCGGTCAAGACGCAGTTCGGCTACCACCTGCTGGAGATCACCAGCCGGTCGTAGCGAGCGCGTAGCGAGAGCCCCGGAGGACGACACCACCCGGGGCCACCTCTACCTCCCGAACGTCAGGTGGGTCATGCTCCGCACGACCTCTCCGAAGGGATCGTCCTCGGGAAAGTCGTCGAGGATCTCCAGGCAGCGCTCCGCGGGTCGCACGTCGTGCACGGTTGCGAGAGCATTGGCCCGCGTCTCGTCGTCCGTGTCGCCTGCGAAGAGGAGCGCCGTGACGACGTCGAGCAGGTCATCGGAGTCGTTGACGTACGACGACGCGGCCTCGACCGCGTGACGGCGCACGCCCTCGTCCTCCTCGTCCCTCTCGATGACGGAGATCAGCGCGTCGCAGATGGCGTCGCGCTGGCGCTCGATGTCGACCATCAGCGCCTTCGCCGCCTCGATGCGCGCCACGTCGACCTCGTCGGCGTCGCACAGCACGGATAGGAGGAACGGCAGGATGCGCTCGTCCTCCGTGTAGCTGAGGTCCTCGATGAGACGCGGCTTGACCCCCTCGGTCGCCTCGTGCTTGAACTCGTGGATCTGCTGCTCGATCGTGTCCATTTCAGAGATAAGGCGATGCGGCAAGGCCCTCATGCCGCACGCGCTAACGAACTTCGGAGGCCGACGACCGGCCTCTTGAGGCAAAGGAGCGCAGCCGCGAGGCCAGGTTCGCAGCGAGACGTGCTGCGCTCGCTACTCTGACGCGATGCGACGACCGCTTCGACGTACGCCGTGCGCGGCAACCGGCGCGCTCCTCGCGGCAGCGTTGGCTCAGCCTGCGTCCGCCCAGATCCAGGATCGACCACTGCCCGAGCGAACCGCCGACACGGACGGCGACGGGCTCCCCGACGTGCTCGGCTCGTGCCCGGTCGTGGTCACCGCGCCGCTCTTCGACGTCGGCGCCTGCGGACCGCTCGACGGGGATCCGGCGAACGACACGGCGCCCGAGTGAAAGGCGCGCGAGCGCGTGTACGACGTGCTGCTCAACGACCCGAGGTTCGTGACGCGGATCGCGTTCGCCGTGGTCTAGGAGGGCGAGGTGCACGTGGCCGACGCGTTCGCGTACCTGGGGAACGGCCAGTACGTGCACGATCCGGACGGCACGCGCCGGCTGTTCCGTATCGGGTCGACGTCGAAGCCCGTGACCGCGGTCGCTGCGAAGGTCCTGGAGGAACGCGGAGTCCTCGACCTCGACGACGCGGTCGACGACGCGGACGGAGGCCTCGCGACGAGCGGCGGCCGCCCGCTCCGCGCGCTGCTGTCCCACCGCGGCTGCTTCACGACCGACTTCGGCGCGCTGCGGCTGTACTGCTATCCAGGCGATCTCCCGGCGTTCTGGGCGGAGGCCGACGACGCGGTCTCTCCCCGCTACGACAGCTCGACGTGGGGCAACCTCGGCGGCGGCTACAGCTACTCGGCGTTCAACTACTCGCTGGCCGGCGCGCACCTCGTGCGCCGCAGCGGCATGGTCTTCCGCGACCTCCTGCAGGGCTGCGTGTTCGACCCCGCCGGCATGTGCACGGCCTCGACGGACGGCGACCGCGCGCGCGGCACTCTCATCGGCGAACACTGGTCCGTGTCCCAGGCCGCGGTGATGGACGTCGGGCCGACGATCAACCTGGTCGCGCCGACGGATCCGCACCGCGAGGACGACTTCACGAGCAGCGACGACGTCCCCGGCGACCCGTACACGTTCCAGGTCTATCGCCTCGACGAGGCCGATTCGCGCGCGCGGGATCCCGCGGGCGGCGTGCTCGCGTCCGCGCTGGACATGGCGCTGTTCGCGCGGGAGCTCCTCGCGAGCTACCGCGCCCCCGGCGGCCTCCTGAGCCAAGACGGCGTCCGGGAGCTGTGGTGGGCGACGACCGACCTCGGCTGCGGTGGTTCGTGCCCGTACGAGCGCTACTACGGGATCGGGTTCTTCACCGACACGCTGCCCGGAGAGCCGGTGCGCCAGATCGGGCACGGCGGCAGCCGGCCGGGCTACGCCAGCGCGTTCGTCCTGCGACCCGAGGCGAACCGCGCGGTGTGCATCCTCGCCAACGCCGACGTCAGCACCGTCCGGCTCTCGGACGTCGCCAAGGCGATCCTCGACGACTTCGAGTGATCGGTCACCGCGCGAGCCCGACGGCTGCCGCCAGGGTTCGCGCGAGTCGGAGCGCGGTGACCTTCGCCGTCAGCTCGGTCAGCCGGCGCGCGACGCGGTGACCGTTCCTGTTCGTGTGGAACCACGGCGGCTCGGGGATCATCCGGAACGGCGCGCGCAGGACGGTCTTCTTCGGACGGTCGAGCAGGTACGTGTTGTGCACGACGCCGATGCCGCTCTGCACGTCGTCGAGCGTGTGGCCGGGGTACGCGCCCCAGGTCGTCGACCCGAGCACGAACGACGCGGCGGCCCACATGTTCGTCGACACCGTGCCGTAGCGCAGGTCGTCCTCGGCCTTCGACACCGCGCGGCGCACGTCGGGGTCGCGCATCGACGCGGGGTGGACGAGGAGCGTGACGTTGAGCGTCCCCCACAGCGTGGCGTTCGCGAACTGAACGGCCTTGCGCAGGAATTCGACCGGATCGCCCGCCGGCAGCGCGGTCTCGGCCATGAGCCCGCACCACGCCTCGGTCTGGAAGCACACGTCGACGCTCCGCGTCGGATCGACGCCTTCGATGAGCGTCCACGGGACGTGACCGGGTCCGCTCGCGCCGGTCGTGAACGCATCGGGGTGCTCCGCCAGGAACGCCGCGTGGCGCTCCTCGGCGCCGGGGTAGTACGGAACGCGGTCCGGCGTCGTGCGCAGCGACTCGCGGACCTCGGCCAGGAACGCGTCGCGCTGGTCCCAGCCGGCGTGCGTGACGAGGACGCGCGTCGCGTTGCAGAAGAACCCCGCGTTCGTCGTCAGTGACGCCGCCATCGCGCGCCCCTGGTGCACGAGGTCACGCTTCGACCACGGACCGGGCACGACGATCACGGGGCTGACGTTGCCGAGCTCGCTGGTGATCGGCTTGTCGCTGCGCGGTTCGCCGCGGCGCTTGCGCTCCTGTCCGTCCTCGCCCGTCCCCCACACGATCGCGTCGTGCGTACGGTCGGAGCCCGTGATGTGGATCGAGTCGACGCCGTCGTGCTCGCACAGGCGCGCGCCGACGGCCGCGCCGCCGTAGACGATCCGCAGCGCGTCGAGATCGATCAGAGGGCGCAGTCCCTCCTCGATCACCGGCCCCATCCCCGCGTTGACGGGGTTCATCTTGAGCAGGACGACCTCGCCCTCGGTGAACAGCTTGTGCAGCGCGTCGAGCGGCCCGATCGACGACGCATTGCCCGCGCCGAGCACGAGCGACACGCGCGGCTCGATCCGATCGCGGCGGTAGAGCGCGGCCATGGAACGGTCGAGGTGCCCGAGGTCGACCTCGCCCCGGAGCCGCGTCCACGCGGTCACGCCGCGGAACAGGATCCGATCGACCGGGTCGGTCGGGTAGACGGGGACCTCGATCTGCCCGTCCGGCCTCTGCCGCGCGACGCCGGGGAGCCCGGGCCTGCCGCGATCGCGAACGTCCTTCAGCGCGCGCGTCAGAAGGACCACGACGCGCAGGACCGAGTACGGGCCGCCGAGCCACTCCTCCGCTTCTGCGGGCGTGTCGATCGGGATGCCCTGCATGCGGCAGCCCGTGTGCGCCCAGCGCTCGCCGACCCGAGCGACGCTCTCGCGCACCGCGTCGAGCGCGGCGATGCGGGCGTCGAGGTCGAGTCCGGCCCAGCGCTCCGCGCCGCGGCGGAGGTCGGCCAGGGCCGCGTCCTGGGCCGCGGGCTCGGTGGGCGGAACGTCCGCCTGGCTCCCCTCGGGGATCAGCGCGGAACCGGTGCGGAGTGCGGAGGAAGTCATCTCCCGCGAGCGTACGTCCTGGACAGATCAGCGCACCGCGCCTAAGGTGCATGCTACATCTGTAGCAGCGCGAACGCCCGGCGCTCTGCCGCGACACCGGATGAAGCTCAACGACTCCGAATGGACCGTCATGCAGGCCCTCTGGGCCCAGGACGGCGCCGTGACGGCGCGCGACGTCCACGCGGCCGTCGAGGCGGAGACGGAGTGGTCGTACAGCACCGTGCGGACACTGCTGTCGCGGCTCGCCGCGAAGGACGCCGTCGCGGAGGACAGGCGCGGCAAGCAGCTCGTGTACGCGCCGCGACTCCCGCGCGACGACGCCCGCCGCTCCGCCGTCCGCTCGCTGCTCGACAAGGCGTTCGGCGGCACGTTCGGCTCGCTCGTCCAGCACATCGCGGAGGAGGAGCGGCTCTCCCCGCGCGACCGCGCGGAGCTCCAGCGTCTGCTCGACCGCGTCGACGCCGACGGAGGCGAGGGCTCATGAGCGCCGCCGCGACCCTCTGGCTGGCCTCGTCGGGCCTCGGCGCGCTCGTCCTCGCGCTCCTCGCCGTCCTCGCGGAGACCGTCCTCGGCCCGCGGCGCTCGGAGGTCGCGGTCGGGCTCTGGTGGGCGAGCCTCGCCCGCCTCGTCCTGCCGCCGAGCATCGGGTCACCGCTCGGGTGGAGCGTCGAGGTGGAGCCGGCGAGCGCCGCCGCCGTCGGCGCTCCGCTCGGGATCGTCTGGGCCGCGGGCGCCGTGGGACTCGCCGGCCTCGCCGCGCGCCGCGCGCTGCGGGAGGCCCGGTCGTGGCGCCGCGCCTCGCGCGATCCGGTCGGACCGGAGACTCAGCACCTCGTGGAGCGCTGCGCGCGCACGATCGGACTGCGGCGCGCTCCGCGCGTCTTCGCCGTCGACCGCGGCGCCGCGTGCGTCGGACTCGTGCGGCCGTGGATCGCGCTGCCGCGCGACCTCATCGAGTCCGTCTCGCGCCGGGACCTCGAGGTCGTCCTGCTGCACGAGCTCGCGCACCTCTCCCGTCGCGACGGGCTCCGGCGCCTCGTCGTGCTCGCGCTGCAGTGCGTGTTCTGGTTCCACCCCGCGGCCTGGCTCGCCGGGCGCCGCCTCACCGCGCTCGCCGAGATCGAGTGCGACCGCGCCGCTGCGCGCGCGACGGATGGCGGTCCGGCGTCGTGCCGCGACGCGCTCCTCGGACAGGCGCGACGGTGGGTCGACGGCGACGCGCCGATCACGGCGCCGCCCTTCACGCACCCGCGCAGCGTTCTGATCGCGCGCCTGCGGGCCCTCGACGGCCCCGTCCGTCCGCGCCGCCGGCTGCGGATCGCCCTTGCGTTCGCGCTCGCACTCGGCTGCATCGGTCCCGCCGTGCGCGCGGTGACGATCCCACCGCTCGACGAGCTCGACGGATGCCTCCGCAAGCGATACGCGGTCCAGGCCGCGCTCGCCGCGATGAACGAACAGGCGTCACGAGAGTGACGCTCCCCGCCCCCTTTCCGAATCCCTCCCCCCGCCACCCATCACCATGATGAAGGCCCTCCTGCTGGCCGTCCCGGCCCTCGCGGCCGCGCCGCTCCTCACTCCCTCCTCTCCGTCTCCGCCCGCAGCCGCGCAGGAGATGGACATCGCGGCGATGATGGAGAAGGCGAAGAAGTACACCCAGCCCGGCGAGCACCACGAGGTGCTCGCGAAGTTCATCGGTGACTGGGAGACGACCTGTCAGATCACGATGGGCCCGGAGCCCGCCAAGCCGGAGTCCGGCACCTCGCGCTTCGAGTGGAAGGTGAAAGGACGCTGGATCGAGGGGACCTTCACGGGCTCGATGATGGGCATGCCGCTCACGACCCACTCGTGGCTGGGCTACGACAACCTCAAGCAGAGCTACGTCGACACGCGGATCTCCAACGCCGACACCGCGATGAACTCCGCCGAGGGCGACATGACGCCCGACGGGAAGTCGCTGATCCTGTACGGGACGCTCGACGAGTACCTGACGGGCGAGCACGACAAGATGGTCAAGTACGCCTGGCGCTTCGTGTCGGACGACGAGATGGTCCTGGAAGTGCACGACCTGCCGATCGGCGAGGTCAACACGAAGGTCCTCGAGTTCCGCTATCGTCGCGTGAAGGGGGACAAGTGACATGGCGATGAAGCCCATCGTCGTCGAGCGCACGATCCGCGCGACGCCCGAACAGATCTTCCCCATCACCACGAACGTCGAGAAGTGGGCCGAGATCGTGCCCGCGATCGACAGGATCGAGATGCTCACGACCGGCCCGGTCGCGGTCGGGACGACGTTCCGCGAGACCCGCACGATGATGGGCCGCGAGGCGACGGAAGAGATGACGTTCCTGGAGCTCGAGTCGCCGACGAAGTACGTGCTCGGCGCGGAGAGCCACGGGTGCCGCTACCGGACGGAGTTCGAGCTGATCCCGGTCGACGACGGAACGACGCTGCGAATGACGTTCGGCGGGACGCCGCTGACGACGTTCGCGAAGGTCATGGCGTTCCTGATGAAGCCGATGGCCAAGAAGCTGGCGGAGATGTGCGGCCGGGACCTCGACGCGATCAAGGCACACGTCGAGGCGGCGCACGCCTGACGTCGCGGGCGCGGACCGCCGCCTCGACGAGCGCGACGGTGTCCGGGAAGGGCATCGCGCGCTCCAGGCTGGCGATGTCGAGCCAGGCCCGTTCGCGGTCCTCTTCGGCCGCGACCTCGCCCTCGGGCGTCATGGCGTAGAGCGCGCAGACGACGTCCTCGTCGCCGGCCCGGTACGCCACGTACCCGACGAAGGTCGGATCGGCGCCGACGACGCCG
Organism: Planctomycetota bacterium; assembly: GCA_038757895.1. Classification (GTDB taxonomy): domain Bacteria; phylum Planctomycetota; class UBA1135; order UBA1135; genus Saltatorellus. Next base: position 10,223 of record JBCDGE010000013.1, read on the forward strand.
GCCTCCTCGACCACCTCCCGCTTCGCGGCCTCGACGGCGTCCTCGCCGGGCTCGATGTGTCCCTTCGGCAGGACCCAGACGTCGCCGTCGGGTGTGGAGGGGCGCACGGCGAGCACGCGGACGCCGTCGGGAGTTTCCCTGAGGACGATCCCGCCCGCGTGGGTGAAGGCCGGGAGGTGCATCGCAGACGATCGTAGCGCGCGCGGATATCCTCTTCGCCCCTCATGTCGAGCCGCGCACCGACACCGCTGAAGAGGCTGCTCTCGCACGCGAGCGGGCGGCACCGCGGCCGCATGCGGCTCGGGGTCACGTTCTCCGTACTCAACAAGCTCTTCGACCTCGCTCCCCCGCTGCTGATCGGCGCCGCCGTCAGCGTCGTGGTCGACCGCGAGACGTCGTGGATGTCGAAGCTGGGGATCGCCGACCCGTGGAACCAGCTCCTCGCGCTGGCCGGGATCACGATCGTCATCTGGCTGCTGGAGTCGCTCTTCGAGTACGTCCAGAAGCTCGTCTGGCGGAACCACGCGCAGACGGTGCAGCACGAGCTGCGCGTCGAGGCGTACGAACACGTCCAGGGCCTCGAGATGGGGTTCTTCGAGGACGAGGACACGGGCGAGCTGATGTCGGTCCTCAACGACGACGTGAACCAGCTCGAGCGGTTCCTCGACGGCGGCGCGAACAGCCTCGTGCAGCTCGCCACGACCGTCCTTGCGGTCGGCGCGGTGTTCTTCGGACTGTCGCCGTCGGTCGCGTGGGTGGCGTTCCTGCCGATGCCGCTCATCGTGTGGGGTTCGATCGTCTATCAGCGGACGCTCCAGGGTCGGTACACCGACGTGCGCCGCCACGTGGGCGCGCTGAACGCGGACCTCGCGGGGAACCTCGGCGGCATCGCGACGATCAAGAGCTACGCGCGCGAAGAGGCCGAGTCCGGACGCATCGAGGGCCAGAGCGACCTCTACCGGCAGGCGAACCGGCGGGCGATCGCGCTCTCCAGCGCGTTCTCGCCCCTGATCCGGATCTTCATCCTCGCGGGGTTCACGGCGACGCTGCTCGTCGGCGGTCGGCTCGCGCTCGACGGAGCGCTCGATCCGGGATCGTTCAGCGTGCTCGTGTTCATGACCCAGCGCCTGCTCTGGCCGCTCACGACGCTCGGCGAGACCCTCGATCTGTTCCAGCGCGCGATGGCGAGCACGCGCCGCATCCTGGACCTGATCGATCGTCCGTCGCGGATCGTCGACGGACCTCGGGCGCTTCCCATCGAGTCGGTCGAGGGCGAGATCGCGCTGGAGGAGATCGGCTTCGCCTACGACGGCCACCCGGCGCTGTTCGACCGGCTCGATCTGACGTTCCCGGCCAAGGGGACGACGGCGATCGTGGGAGCGACGGGGTCCGGCAAGTCCTCGATCACGAAGCTCGTGCTGCGCTTCTACGACCCGCAGACGGGGACGGTGCGGCTCGACGGGACGGACGTGCGCGACCTGCGGCTCGTCGACCTGCGCGGCGCGATCGGACTCGTCAGCCAGGACGTGTTCCTGTTCCACGGGACGATCGCCGAGAACATCGCGTACTCCCGCCCGGACGCGAGCCTGGAGGAGATCCGCGAGGCCGCGCGCGCCGCGGAGCTCGACGGGTGGATCACCTCGCTCCCGAGCGGCTACGACACCATCGTCGGCGAGCGCGGCCAGAAGCTCTCGGGCGGGCAGCGCCAGCGCGTGTCGATCGCGCGCGCCGTGATGAAGGACCCGCCGGTCCTGATCCTCGACGAGGCGACGTCGTCCGTCGACAACGAGACAGAGGCGGCGATCCAGCGGAGCCTGGAGCGCATCGCGCGCGACCGGACCACGATCGTCATCGCGCACCGGCTGTCGACGATCCGCGGCGCGGACCGGATTCTCGTGCTGGAGAAGGGACGCCTCGTCGAGGAGGGGCGTCACGACGATCTCGTGTCGATCGAGGGCGGCGTGTACGCGCAGCTCTGGGCGGTGCAGACGGGCGAGCGCGCGATGGCCGCCCGGACAGGAGGGGCTGCGACGCGATGAGCCCCGACGTCGAACGGCGAGTCGAGGCCGCGCTGGCGGCGCTCCAGGAGGACGGCGAGGAGCGGCCGCAGGACATCCGCCAGGCCGCGGTCGCGCTGCTGCTGCGCGGAGCGAGCTTCGACGAGCTGGAGGTGCTGCTGATGAAGCGCGCCGAACGCGAGGGCGATCGCTGGTCGGGCCAGATCAGCCTGCCCGGCGGGCATGAGGAGGACGACGACGAGGACCTCGTCGCGACCGCGCGCCGCGAGTCGCGCGAAGAGGTCGGCGTCGACCCGGGCGCAGAGGACGCGCGACTCTTCGGATCGATGCCGTCCATCCAGGCGCGCGCGCGCGGCGCGCGCATCGCGCTCTACATCACTCCGGTCGTGTTCCATCGCACCGAGCCGGAGTCACCGACGCTCGGGCCGGAGGCCGCGGAGGCATTCTGGCTACCGCTCGGACGCATCCGAACGGGCGAGCTCGACCGTCCCTATCGCTACGAGCACGAGGGTGTGATCCATCGGCTCCCATCCTGGGACTTCCGGGGACACACGATCTGGGGCATGACGCACGGCATCCTGTCGCGGTTCACCAACGCCCTGGAACGCGCAGACGCGTGATCGAGTGCGACGTCGCGACGCAGAGCGCCGCGCGCCTCGCCCGGACTGCGTCGCTCGATGAGTCGCGCACACCGGACTCGATTGCCTGCGCGTAAACAGCGGGCATTTCCGGAGAGCGCGGATGCGCGAAAAGCGGAGGACCTATGCGCGTCCTCGACCCGCGGGAACGCCTCGACACTCCTCACCTTCCCTTCCGATGATCCGCTCCCTCACGGCATCCCTCCTACTCGCCGCGCTCTCGACGACCGCGTCCGCGCAAGTCACGCCCATCCTCACCGAGACGTTCGAGTACCCCGTCCCGGGCCTCTTTGCCGGCATGCCGGGCGGCACGGGCTGGTCGAACACCTGGTTCGTCACGGGCCCGGGCATGGACGACCTCGTCATGTTCGACAACACGGTCATGCCGCCGTTCCCGGCCGCTGACGGCGTCGGCGGCCACGCGGGCCAGGTCGGCGTGTTCGGCGCGGCGTTCCGCCAGATCGAACTCGGCCTGCACCCCGAGCTCATCGACCCCAACGTCAACCAGTGGGGCGCGGACGACAACACCATCTGGGTGTCGTTCAGCACGCAGAACTTCCAGGGTCAGCCCCAGGAGCACTACGGCGGCCTCTCCCTCTGGAAGGCCGGCCAGGCCGTTCCCGAGGCGCTCTTCCTCGGCTCGCCCTGGAACTCCATGGGCTGGGGCATCGACGACGAGGGCGATCAGGGCGCGCCGGCCGAGATCGTGCCGGGCAGCGACGACACGGTCGCCTCGCGCCTCGTGTACCGCATCGACTTCATGGCCGGTCAAGAGCGCCTGCGCCTCTGGATCAACCCTGCCGTCGACTACCCGACCGGCCCGGCCGACCTCGACACGATGATCGCCGACCTGCGGTTCGATGAGATCCGTCTCTCGTCGGGCGGCAACAACGGCGACCTGTACTTCTGGGACAACATCGTCTTCGCCAAGGGTGACCCGGGCGGCGGCATCGGAACGAACTACTGCGTCGCGAACCCGAACTCGACCGGTGTCACCGGTGTGATCGACGCCGTCGGTTCGGCGATCGCGTCCGACAACAACCTGACCCTGCGGGCGTCGGAGCTCCCGAACAACGCCTTCGGCTTCTTCCTGACGAGCCTCACTCAGGCGCAGGTCGCCAACCCGGGCGGTAGCTCCGGCAACCTCTGCCTCGGCGGCGCGATCGGCCGCTACGTCGGGCCGGGCCAGATCCAGAACACCGGCACCGCCGGCGAGTTCAGCCTCGGGCTCGACCTGACGCAGACGCCGACGCCGACGGGCTTCGTCACGATCATGGCCGGCGAGACCTGGAACTTCCAGGCGTGGCACCGTGACACCGGCATGATGGGCGCGACCTCGAACTTCACCGACGGCACGTCGCTCACGTTCCAGTAGAGCTTCGATCGAACGCCTCGCATCGCTGCGCCCCCGCGGGACTCGTCCCGCGGGGGCGCTTTCGTGGACGGACTGTCCTGACGTTCAGCGGGGCCCTTCGGTCGGTCGCGGGAGCTTCTTCAGGAGCCGCTGGACGGTGAATCCCGGCTGCCAGTCGCGCTGCTCCTCGGTGCCCTCGTACTGCAGCTCCATCTGGCCGTAGCCGCGCTCCGTGACGCGGAGCTCGCGCTGGCCCGTCGCGCTCCAGAGCACCGCGCCCGACCCGACGTCGGAGAGCGCGAACCCGACGTGGCCCAGCTCGACGCGCTCGACGCGGTAGAACGCGAAGTACGGATCGAGGTCGCGGACGGACCGACTGACGCCGAGAGCGAACGTGGCCTCCAGGTCGGCCTCGTCGAGCCGCGCGAGGCGGTACCCCCGCCAGGCGAGGCGCTCGTCGAGGTACTCGCGGAAGGTGCGAATCAGGTCGGGGTCGACGACAGGCGTCCCGTCGACACCGATCGGGAGGCCGGTCTCGGCCCACGCGTACGTGGGCCCGAGAGCCCTGGCGTCCGCGGACGTCGCGTTGGTTCGGACGTCGACGGCCGAGCACCCGCCGACGATCGGTCCCAGGAGTGCCAGCGCGCTGAGGGTGATCCGCGGGAGGGTCATGGCGTCAAGATCGCACAGCGCCCCGCTCCTCACCAGCCCGCAGCCTTCATGAACGACCCCGGGTGCGACCCGCGTCAGTCGTCGCCGTCGTCGTCGCCGTCTCCGCCGGTGTACCCGTTCGCGGCCAGAGAGCGCTGGATCGCCTCGGGTACGGAGGTCGCCGCCGCGGCGGCCGGCGACGACGAGAGTCCATCGATGATCTCCACCGCGGCCTCGTCGTAGAGGCGCTGCAGCCCGGTCGCGGCTGCGCTGCCGTCCAGTTCACGGGCGGTGGTCTCCCTGGGGTCGTTCGCCAGGTCGAACCAGGCGCGCTGCCCCTGCTCGTGCTCGGTGACGAGCTTGCCCGTCGGCATCCGCAGGCTCCGCAGGTTGCGCCCGACGCTCATGAGCTCGGAGACCGCGGGTCGGTCCTCGAGGGAGTCGACCTCGCCGCGCAGGAGCGGCGCCAGCGACTCCCCCATGGTCGTCGCGACGGCGGGGAGACCCACGAGATCACGCAGCGTCGGCCCGAGGTCGATCATTCGCGTCTGCGCCGCAGAGCGCCTCGGCGCGATGACGCCCGGGTAGTGCACGATCAGCGGGATGCGGATCTGCTCGTCGTAGAGCGTCGTACGGTGGCCCTTCCCGCTGTGTTCGAACAGCTCCGTGCCGTGGTCGGACGTCAGGACGACGATCGTGTTCTCCCACAGTCCCGCCTCGCTCAGGTCGTGGCGGATCCGGCCGATCGTCTCGTCGGTCCAGCGAATCTCGCCGTCGTACAGCGCGATGATGTGATCCCTGTCGCGCGGGTCCATCGCCGCGTTGATCGCGGGGTCGTAGAAGAAGTCGCGCCCCGTCATCGGCCCGTCGTAGTCCGGGTCGAACATCGTGTCGAAGGGCGGGGGCGGCGTGAAGTCGAAGTGCACGTCCCACAGGTGCACGAAGGCGAAGAACGGCTCCTCGTCCGCGTCGGGTCCCACCTCGTCGAAGAACTCCTTCCAGCGCGCATACACCTTGTCGTTCGTGACGCCGTGGTGCGACGCGCGCAGGATCGGGTCGCTCATCGACCACGCGTTGTCGGGATCGACCTCGTCGTCCGGGACGGTCTGCACGCAGTCGACGTAGCGGTCGAACCCCTGACCGAGCCCGAACGCGGGGTGCAGGTAGGGGCCCGCGAAGAAGCCCGCGGTGCGGTAGCCGGCGGCCTGGAACGACTCGGGCAGCGTCTCGAACTCCTCGGCGAGGCGGAACCGGATCGCGTCGACGACGCCGTGGACGCTGTCGGGGACCGACGTGAACATCGCGGTGTGCGCGGGGAGCGTCCACGGCGCGCTGCTGATGTGCTGCTCGAAGAGCGCTCCGGTCTCGGCGATGGCGTCGATGTTCGGCGACGTGTTCCGGCCGTAGCCGTAGCAGCCGAGGTGGTCCGGACGCAGCGTGTCGATCGAGATCAGAACCACGTTCGGCCGAGGCGTCGGGTCACCGCTGCCACACGACGCGGCGACCAGCGCCGCTGCGGACACAGCGGCGAGGATCGAGGGCGCCGGAAGGCGGCTCGCGAACGAAGGACGGCAACGGGTCATGGTCTCGGATCCTGGGTGAACGGCTGGCCCGTCTCGAACAGAGCCAGCCGGCCCTCGATCTCCGTACGGAACGGATCGTCGGCGGTGAGCGCGGACAGCGCGGCGCGGGCGTCGACCACGGCTCCCTCGAGGTCCCCGGCGCGTGCGCGCGCCGCGGCGCGCGTGTCGAGCAGGTGCGGCGCGGGCCCGAGCTCGTCCACCAGCCCGTCGGCGAGGGCGACGGCCGCGTCCCCGTCGCGCGCCTCCGCCTGCGCGCTCGTCGCCAGGGTCCAGGCGAGCAGCGTGCGCGGGCCCGGAAGCGCGCGCACGGCCGCCGGCGCGGCCTCGATCGCGTCGATCGCCTCGACGTCCCGCCCGAGGAACAGCAGGAGCTGCACGACGCGACCCTGCGCCTCGGAGTCCTCGGGCGCGAGCTCGACGTCACGGCGCAGGTACCGGAGTCCGTCGTCGTGGAGCCCGAGGGTGCCGTACGCGGTCGCCATGCGCGCGGCGTGGCGGCGCTCGTGGAGCGGGTCCTCGTCGAACCCGATCGCACGGTTCAGCGGCCCGGTCACGAGCCCGAGCGCGACAGCGATCCCGAGCGTGAGGGACTGGCGCCCGCCGCTGGACATGCGTCCGATCGCGACGGCGACGAGCGGCACGAGCGCCGCGGTGGCGGGCAGCCGGTAGCGCGGCGTGTACCAGAACACCACGCAGACGGTGAGCGGCACGAGAAGAGCGAGGAGCCAGGGCGTCGCCGTGCGGACGCCCGCGGTCCGGACGAGGCCGAAGAGCGCGACCAGCGCGACGGGGAGGAGCCAGGCGAGCGGGATCGGCGCGAGCCAGAGCCGCCGCGCCGCGCCGTCGCGACGCTCCATCCAGGGCTGGTACACGTCGCCGTAGTGGCGGCCCGAGAGCGCGTACCACGACTTCACGGCGGCGATGCTCGTCGCGCGGACGGGCTCGTCCGCCCACCACTCCAGGCCGCGACCGAACCAGTACCGGCTCGTGTCGCGCCACCCGGCGTTCGGATCACCGAGCGCCTCGCGCGCCAGCCGCAGCGAATCGAGCGCCTGCTCCTCCTTGCTGTTCACCACGCCCGCAGCAGCGAACGTGCCGTCGGCGAGCGGGTTGTTGCCGTGGAAGAACGTGAGGCCGGCCTGCGAGCTGATCGGGATCGGCTCGCCACAGGCGACGACGTTGTGGACGGTCGCTGGCGCGATCGCCGCCGCGCCGGCCCCGACGAGGGCCGCCGCCGGTCCGATCGATCGACCGGCGCGAATGAACGCCCAGATCCCGAGCAGCGGGAGCAGCCCGAGGAAGGGCGGGAACGAGAGCGCGGCGACGCCCGCAACGACTCCCGCCAGAGCGGCGCGGCGGACCGACGGTCGGTCGTCGAAGGCGAGCAGCCGCTCCAGCAGCAGCGCGGTGACGAAGAGCTGCAGCGTGCCCGCGAGCACGCGCGACGTCCCCGCGGCCGGCTCGTCGAGCAGGAGGAAAAGCGCTCCTGCGACGAGCCCCACGGCGCCGGGGCCGAACGAGCCCTGGGACGCGGATGAGCCTGCCGTGGCGGAATCCACCGAGGACGACAAGGACCGCGCCAGTCCCCTGGCGACACGCGCCACGAGGACCGCCGTGGCCACGAGGACGAGCGACTGCAGCGCTCCGAGCGCAGCGAGGCCGCCGCCCGCGGCGCGGACGATCGCGGCGATCCAGAGCAGGAGCGGCGCCGTCTCGTAGGGCCGGTCCCCGACGATATCCCCGCCCGCGATCTCACCCGCCCGGTCCCACAGCACCGCCGCGTCGACCTGGGGGACGAGGACCATCGGATTCCCGCCGAAGGCCTCCGTCTGGATGAGCGCCTGGGACACCGCGCCGAACGCCACGAGTCCGACGAGCCCGCGCCGGAAGCGCGCGTCGTCCCCTCCGCCGGGACCGCTCGAGTTCGGGTCGGCCATCGGCGGAGCCTACCGCGGCGCCGCGTCCCCGGCCCGCGCGACGACGTCGACGATCTCCGCCGCCACCGAGAGAGCGATCTTGCGCGGCTCCTTCGACCCCTTCGACACCCCGATCGGACACGTCACCCGCCCGAGCTCCTCCTCCGAGAACCCCCGCTGCGTCAGGCGCTGGGCGAACCGCTTCCACTTCCGCTCTGACCCGATCAACCCGACGTACGGAAAGGTCCCGCGCCGCAGCGCCCGCGCGATGATCTCCTGATCCAGCGCGTGGCTGTGCGTCATGACCAGCACCAGCGAGTCCGCCGGCACCTGATCGATCTCCTCCTCCGGCGCGTCGACGAAGAGGACCTCGTACGGCCGCTCCGCAGGCAACGGAGGCTCCACCTCGTCCTCCGCTCGAGGATCCACGAGCAGCACGTCGAGCCCCATGTACGGCGCGAGCCCCCCCACCGCCTGCGCCACGTGCCCGGCCCCGAAGACGACCAGCCGCCGCCGCGACCACCCGAACGCTTCGAAGTACAGCGTCACCTCACCGCCGCAACACTGCCCCGCCTTCTCGGACAACGGAAACACCTCCGTCACCGACGCCGAGACCCCCTCCCTCGCCATCTCCGCCGCCCGCTCGATCGCGAGATGCTCCAGCCGCCCGCCCCCGATCGTCCCCCAGACCAACCGGCCATCCGAAACGATCATCCGCGCCCCGACCTCCCGCGGCGCCGACCCCCGCACCCCGGTGACCACAACCTGCGCACAAGGCCGCCGCTCATCCCGCAACCCCGCCAGAACCTCCAGCCACTCCTGCTGATTCACAGCCAAGCCGACGACCCCCTAACGAGCCCCCGAACAGGCCCCGAAGAGCCCCCGACGAACGAGCCCGAAGCGAACGGACTCAGCCCGACGCTGCCTGGCTGGCGAGAACTCCGAAGCGCCCGGAGCCCATTGCTGGAGCTCGCAAGGTCTCTGGCGGCCCCGTTTTCGCTCTCCCCCCCCGCCGGAGGGCGGGATCCAGCGAAGCGAAAATATGGTGGGCCAAGCTGGACTCGAACCAGCGACTTCCACGCTGTGAACATGGCACTCTACCAACTGAGTTATTGGCCCACCCGGTTGGGGGGGAGAGCTTAGCCGCAGTCGGCGGATGGCGGCAAGGGGGTGAAGCCGCTCGCCACGCCGGCCGGTCACTCTTCCTTGCCGAGGTTGCTGCGGAGCTTGTCCCCGAGCTTCGACTCGGCGCGCCGGAGCATCATCCGGACGGCGTCCTCGCTCTTGCCGCCCATCCGGGCGCCAGCCTCGCGGAGCGGCAGCCCCTCGAAGAAGACGAGGGAGATCGCCCGGCGGTGCTCCGCCGAGAGCTCGGAGAGCGACTCGCGCAGGAGCTCGAAGTTCTCGTCCCGCTGGACGACCTTCGTCACGGAGAGATCGCCGCTGACGAAGTCCATCGGCGTCGGCGCATCGGTGTCCTCGCCCGTGCCGGCGTCGATCGCGCGCTCGCGCGAGACGTCGCGCTTGCCGGCCGAGTAGAACTCCGCCTTGTCGCGGATCTTGTTCTGCAGGATCTGGACGAGCCAGCGCAGGAGCGACCCCTGGCCCTGGTACTCGTAGCGACCGAAGTCGCGGGTGGCCTCCCGGAACGTCGTCTGGGCGAGGTCGTCCGGATCCTCCTTGAGGCGCAGCCGGGGCCCGAGCTTCCGCCGCGCCACTTCCACCATCGTCTGGTGGTAGCGCGCGAACAGGTCGTTGAGCGCGTCCACGTCTCCGTCGTGGGCCTGCTCGACGAGCCGGCGGATCTCGTCGTCGCCGCTCAGCTCGGTCGCGTCGTCGAATTCGGCGGTCATGGTCGGGTGGGGAGTGTAGCCCGAACGGGGCGCTAATCCCCGGCAGACTCTTCCGCCGGATCCCCCGCCCCGTCCTCGGGGAGATCCACCGGCGGGTCCTCCTCGCCGGCGAGCCGTCGGAGGAACGCGTCCTCCAGGAGGACCGTCACGCCGATCTCCTCGGCCTTCTTGGCCTTCGAGCCCGGCTTGCCGCCGACGACCAGGAAGGTGGTCTTCTTGCTGACCGACGAGGCCACCCGCCCCCCCTGGGCCTCCACCGCCTTCTTGGCCTCGAAGCGCGTCATCCCCTCCAGCGTGCCCGTGAACACCACGGTCGACCCGTCGAAGGCGGATCCGCTCGCCTCCCCGGCCTCCTCGGGCGCGATCTCGACCCCGTTCCCCAGGAGCGCATCGACGAGCTCCAGGTTCCGGGGCTCGTCGAACCACGCGCGGATCCGGGTCGCGACCTCTTCGCCGATCCCGTCGACCACGACGAGCTGCTCCACCGTCGCGTCCCGGACCTCGGCCAGCTCGTGGAAGTTCCGCGCGAGCAGCCGCGCCGTCGCCCCGCCGACCTCCGGGATCGAGAGGGCGGCGAGGAATCGCGCGAGCGGCACGCGGCGCCGCTCGTCGAGCTCGCGCTTCAGGTTGTCGACCGTCTTCTGGCCCCATCGCTCGATCTCGACGAGCTCCTCGTCGGGGACGTCGCGCAGCGCGAACAGGTCCGCCGGCGTCTCCAGGTGCCCGGCCTCGAAGAGCTGCACGATCATCTTCTCGCCGATCGAGTCGATCTCGAAGCCGCCCCGCCCCGTCATGTGCACCGTCCGGCCGAGGACCTGGGGCGGGCAGCCGTAGACGTTGGGGCATCGCACGTACTTGCCCTCCCGGACGACCTCGGTGCCGCACGCAGGGCAGACGTGGGGCATCGCGAACTCCTCCCCGTAGCCGACGATGGCGCCCGGCCGCGGCGCGCCCTCCTCGTCCCTCAGCGACTCCGGCACGTCGTCCGCCCAGCCCTTCGGCGCCCGCTTGGGGGCGCGCTTCGCGACGTCCGTGATCTGCGGGATCACGTCGCCGGCGCGCTTCACGAAGACCCGGTCCCCCGGTCGCGCGCCGAGCGACGTGACGTAGTCCTCGTTGTGCAGCGTCGCGTGCCGCACCGTGACGCCGAGCACCTCGACCGGATCCACGTGCGCCCGCGGCGTCAGCCGACCGTTCACGCCGACCTGGATCTCGATCGCACGCAGGACGGTCGTCGCCTCGACGGCGGCGAACTTCTGGGCGTACTGCCACTTGGTGGCGCGGGCCGTCGTGCCGAGGCGATCGCGCAGATCGAGGTCGTCGAGCTTGGCGACGACCCCGTCCATCTCGAACGGGATCGAGTCGCGCTGCGCCTCCATCCGCGCGTGGTACGCGAGGCATCCGTCGATCCCCTCGACCGTCTCGTCCTCCGTCGTCTCGGAGAACCCCCAGTCGGCGAGCGTGCGCAGCCGCGCCGCGTGCGAATGCGGCAGCTCGGCGCCCTCGCAGCGCACCACCGCGTACGGGTGGAACTCCAGCGGGTAGCGCCGCACCTCCGCAGGATCGCTGCGCCGGAGCGCCCCCGCCGTCGCGTTCCGCGCGTTCGCGAGGGTGGGCATCCCCCGCTCCTCCCGCCAGGCGTTGAAGCGCTCGAACCGATCGCGCGCGATCAGCACCTCGCCGCGCACCTCGACGAGCGAGGGAGGGCCGCCCTTCCCTCCGACCCGCAGCGTGACCGGTACGTCGCGCACCGTCCTGAGGTTCGCCGTGATGTCCTCGCCGGTCGTCCCGTCCCCGCGCGTCAGGCCCTGCACCAGCTCGCCGTCCCGATACACGAGCGCCGCCGACACGCCGTCGAACTTCGGTTCGACGTGCCAGACGAGGTGCTCGCCCTCCTCGATCGCGAGGAACCGGTGCACCTTGGCGGCGAAGTCGCGCGCCTCCTCCTCGCTGTACAGGCTCTCGATCGAGAGCATCGGCACCGCGTGCTCGACCTTCTCGAAGCTGTCGCCCTCCGGCAGAGGCGCCCCGACGCGCTGGGTCGGACTCTCCGCGATCACGAGCTCCGGATGCTCGGCCTCGAGCTCCTTGAGCTCGCGGAACAGCGCGTCGTACTCGGCGTCCGAGACCTCGACGCGCCCCTCGTTGTAGTACAGCCGGTCGTGGTGGAGGATCTCCGCGCGCAGCGTCTCCACGCGTGCCGCGGCGTTCCCGGCCGTCGAGCCCGTTCCCATGGCGGAGAGTCTCGCGCACGCGGCCTCGCGCGTCCATCGGGTAGGGTCCGGCCGTGCTCGACCACCCGCTCCTCGTCCTGGCCGTCCTTGCGCTCAACGTCGCGCTCGCCGAGTGGCTCTGCCGCCGGACCCCGCTGCGGCACCTCGGAACGGCCCTGCTCGTCATCCTGCTGACGGCCCTCGTCGCCAACCTCGGCCTGGTCCCCACCTACTCCGGAGACGTCGCCGTCTACGGCGGCATCTTCGGCTACGTGGCGCCGCTTGGGATCTTCTGGCTGCTGCTCGGCGTCCGCCTCGGCGAGGTCCTCCGCGCCGGCCGGGCGATGATCGGGCTCTTCCTGCTCGGCTCCGCGGGCACCGCGGTCGGCGTCCTCATCGCCATGCGCGCCGTCGGAGGCGAGGAGGCGTTCGGCGCGAACTTCGCCGCCCTCGGCGGCATGTTCGTCGGCACCTACACCGGCGGCAGCGTCAACTTCAACGCGGTCGCGCTCCACTACGGCGTCGTGGAGGAGGGCGTGCTGTACGCGGGCGCGACGGCGGTCGACAACCTGATGACGACCCTCTGGATGGCGGTCAACCTGCTCGTCCCGCGGATCTTCGGTCGTAGGTGGCCCCGCCGCCGCGGACCGGACGGCGCGCCCCTGGACGCCCCGGCAGGTTCCGCGCCGGGCGCGACCGACGCCAGGCGCGCGCCCGACCTCGGGATCGAGGAGGACACCGAGGCCGTCCACCCCGTCGACCTCGCCTGGCTCGTCGCCCTCGGCGCCGCGACCGTCGCGGTCTCGGACGTCGCGGCAGGCTGGTTCGAGGCGACGCTCGGCTTCGCCGTCCCGTCGATCCTCGTCCTGACCACGATCGCCCTGGTCCTCGCACAGGTCCCGGCGATCGCGCGCATCCGCGGCGCCCGCATGATCGGCATGTTCGCGGTCTATCTGTTCCTCGCCGTGATCGGCGCGCTGTGCGACGTCGAGGCGCTCCGCGAGATCGGCCCCCTCGGCGTACGGCTCTTCGCGTTCGTCGTCATCGCCGTCGGCGTCCACGGTGTCTTCGTCTACGCCACGTCCGCCGCCCTCCGCATCGACCCCGAGCTCGCGTCCGTGGCGTCGCAGGCGAACGTCGGCGGTGGAACCTCCGCGCTGGCGCTCGCCCGCAGCCTCGGCCGCAGCGACCTCGTCCTTCCGGCGATCCTGGTCGGGTCGCTCGGCATGGCCGTCGGCACCTACCTCGGGTTCCTCACCGCCGATCTCCTGGCGCCCTGAGCGAACCGCCCAGGAAGGCGTCCGGAAGCAGCTCGGCCGCGCTCCACCTCGCCACTTCGCCCCCGCGTGACGCGGAGACCACGGTCGCGCCACCGGCGAACTCGGCGATCCACTGGCGACACGCACCGCAGGGCGGCGTCGGCGCCTCGGCCCCGGTGGCGATCGCGACGAGCGCCACGTCCGGGCGCCCGACGGCGGCGACGGCGGCGGCGAGCGCCGACCTCTCCGCGCAGAGCGTCAGGCCGTAGCTCGCGCTCTCGACGTTGCAGCCGACGAAGGTCGTCCCGTCGCGCAGCACGACGGCCGCGCCGACGCGGAAGTCCGAGTACGGCGCGCGCGCGTTCTCACGCACGGCGCGGGCTCGATCGAGCGCGCGCGCCTCGATGTCCGGGTCGGGGGCCTCCACGCGAAGAGCTTCCCGGGGCCGGCGCGCTGTGTCCACTCATCAGAACGGCATCTCGTCGGCCGCGAAGACGCCGCTCGCGTTCCCCCCCGCCCCGGCTCCGGCGCCGGAGACGGTTCCCTCCGCGGCCCCGGCGGCCTCCGCGTCCGCCAGCGGGGACCAGCCGTCGTAGGTCACCTTGCTCCGCCGCTGGAGCCGGCCATCGGGCTCGCGCACCGTCTCCTGCGTCCGCAGCCGCACGATCGCCTCGCGTCCGACGAGCTGGTCCGGCTCGACCTCCAGCGTCTCGGACACGTCGAAGCCCAGCGCGGCGAGGACGATCCGGACGCGGTGCATCCCGCGCGCCGTGAAGTTGAGCCAGTCCGTCACGGCTGTCCGCCCGGCGCGGTCCCCGCCGACGAGCTCGAGCCGCAGCATCCACGACACGCCCCGTTCGGGGCTCCGGTCCTCGCTGACGCTGCCTACCCGCATCCGGTAGTCGCCGTCGTCCACCACCACGAAGTCGTCCAGGTCCTCTTCGTCACTCGGTTCTATCTTCATCCGTCGGTCCTCCATCGCCCTGTCTCGACCGCGCGCACGTGCGGGGCCGACCAGCGTCTGCTCAGGAGACGAACGGCTCTGCCAACGGTTTCGGCCGGGCCCTCCGCAATCGAACGAATCTGCCCGTCCGTTCGCTCGGAGGCGCATCGCGATTCCCGCGTCGCGATGCTTGGATTCCGCTACGCGTTCTGACCACTGAGGACGGTGATGTCGCGGCGGAGGACGGTCTCGCCGTCCTCGACCCTACCGGTGTCGACGAATCCGAGAGACTCGTAGAAGGGGCGCGGGCTGCCGGGCCCCTCCGTGATACTCGCGTGAAGATGCTCGGCGCCCTGGGCTGCGAAGTGCTCGCAGACGAGATTGAGCGCTCGTCGTCCGACGCCCCGCCCCTGGTGTCTCGCGTCGATCATGAAGCGCCAGAGGTACGGCGACTCGGCGTCATCGGGATCGGTGCTGACCATCACGAAGCCGACCGCCGTGTCACCCACGTAGACGCCCCGAAACCACGCGTGCGGCGTCAACGCAGCCTGCGCGAGGGAGATCACGTTCGGCGCGACGAAGCGCTGCTGCGACGGACGGGGGTGGATGCGAAACACCCCGGCGGCGTCGTCGAGCGCGATCTCACGGAGCGTCACCTCGCCCTCTGCGGTCTCGACCGGGTCGGGTTCGTCCTCGACGTCGTCACGGATCGCGTCGGGCCGAAAGGCGACCAGGACGCGCGATCCCGGATACGTGATGTCGCCGCGGCCGGCGTCCTCGCGCAGCGCCGCGGCCTGGGCGAGCTGCACCTCGCTGGCCGTCCCCGCCCCCGCGGCGCGCGCGACGATCGCGTCGATCTCGTCGGGGGGCGCGGACGTGAGGATGCCGAAGCCACGCGTTTCGACCACGCCGGGCCGGTCGGGGAACAGGTCGAGGATCTCGCCCGCCGTCAGCGCGTGCAGCGCCGGCTGTCCGGAGGAGAAACGGAGCTCGTCGACGAGCGCGTCGAGCCACTCCATCATCGCCTGGGACGGGAGGCCGGCGGCGTATTCGGGCTCGACGATCACCACGCAGCGGCGCGCGACCCGCCACGCCTCCGCCGCGACGGCCGCTGGATCCTCGGCGCATGAGAGGACGTCGCGCAGGACCACGACGTCGATCGATCGGTCGCCGTCCTCGAGCGAGGCCCCGTCGCCCCGAACGACGTCGAGGCCGCCTTCGGCGCAGGACCGGGCGAGGTCCTCGTCGAGCTCGACGCCGCGCACGTTGCGGCCCTTCGCGCGAAGGGATCGGACGAGTGCGCCGTCGCCACATCCGACCTCGAGCACCTCGCGAGGACCGAGGGTGTGAACGAAGTCGGCGAGAGCACGGACGAGGCGCAGACGGTGCGCGTCGAGGACGGGTGTGGTCGAGGCCATCGGTTGGGGCCGGCGATCGGCGAAGTGCGGCGGGGACGGCCGCGAGAACAGACGGTCTATTGTCGTTCGTCGGGGGCGTTCCGGCCACCGACAACGGTCCGAGTCGGCGGGCACTGCTCAGGCGGAGTTCGGGACCGAGAGGGGCGTTGGTCTGGCACAATTCCGCGCCGATGCGTCGCTCCCCCACTCGCCCCCCGCACGTCGTGCCGCTGATGCGAGGGCGCGCGATCCGCGCGCTCGGAGTCCTCGTCGCGCTCGCCGCGACGGCCTGCTCCGACGGTCCGTCGATCACCCTCCCGCCGCCGCCGGATCCGGCCGCCGTCGCGGACGTCCTCGACGACGAGGGACGCGGCCGCGTGCGCGCCGCCACCGACGCGGTCGTCGCCGCGCCGGGCGAGGTCGCGCTCTGGCGCGCGCTCGGCAAGACGTACGAGACGAACGACCTCCCCGCCCAGGCCGAGGCGGCGTACGCGATCGCCCTTCTCCTGGACCCCGAAGACGCCCGGACGCTGTACCGCGCGGCGATCACCGCCCGCAAGGCGGGCAACGGAGCCGCGGCGTTCGACTACCTCGACCGGACCATCGACCTGGAGCCGGGCTACGGGCCGGCGTGGCGTCGCCGCGGTCTCTGGAAGCTCGAGGAGGGTGACGTCGACGCGGCGCGTCGCTCGTTCGATCGAACGGCCGAGCTGCTGCCGGACGCCGCGGACGCGCCGCTCTGCCTGGCGCGCGCGGCGCTGCTCGCCGACGACGTCACCGAGGCGCTCCGCCAGACGACCGTTGCGCGCGAGCGCGCGCCGAAGGACCCCTACGTCCGGCTGATGCACGGCACGGCGCTGCGTCGCGCGGGGCGCGTCGACGAGGCCGAGGATCACCTCGTTGCGGGCCAGGGCGCCACGCCGACGTTCATCGACCCGTGGACCGCGGAGCTACGGCGCGGCGCCGAGAGCGACGAGGCGATCGCGGCTCGGGCGCAGCGCCTGGAGGGGGAGCGCAAGTGGGGCGAGGCGATCGCCATCTACCGCGAGCTGCTCCGCAAGCGCCCCGACGACAGCGGCGTGATCCAGCGTCTCGGCGTGTGCCTGCGCGCGGATGGGCGCGCCGCGGAGGCCGTCACGGTGCTGGAGGCCGGGCTGGAGCGCTTCCCCGGACACCACGACATCTCCATGGCGCTCACCGGGGCCCTGCAGGCCGCCGGACGGTCGTCCGAGGCCCTCGCTGCGGCGAACGAGATCATCGAGCGATGGGACGATCGCCCCGCGGGCTACCTGGCGCGCGGTGCGATCCGTCGAGACGCGGGCGACGTCTCCGGCGCGCTCTCCGACTTCTCGCGCGCGAGCGATCTCGCGCCGACCGATCCGCGCGGTCGGATGTTCCAGGGCCAGGTGCTCCTCCAGCAGAAGCGCTGGGCCGACGCCGAGCGCGTCCTGGAATCCGGCCTCGATCGACCCGGCGCGGCGCCGCCGCTCTCCTACTTCGGCATGCTCCTCCAGGCCAAGGCGCGGCGCGGCGCGAACGGCGCGGAGATCAGCGCCACGCTCGACCGCGCGCGCGCCGTCCACGGCGACGCCGCCGACTCCCTCGTTCGCACGCGTAGATGACCCGTCCGCCGATCCGCACGCGCGCTCTGCGCGTCACGCTCCCCGTCGCCCTCCTGCTCGCCGTCCTCGTCGCGGGGGCTTGCGGCGGGGGCGGCGTCGAGATCGCCGACGAGTCCGCTGAGGTCGCCGAGGTCGACGCAGGTGGAGCGCCCTGGTTCGACGAGGTCGCCGCGGCGAACGGCATCGACTTCGCTCACGTCTCCGGCGCCGACGGGCGCTACCTGATGCCCGAGATCATGACGACGGGCGCTGCGCTGGTGGACGTCGACGGAGACGGGGACCTCGACGCGTACCTCGTCCAGGCGGGCGGCGCGGTCGACGCCGATCCGGCGACGCGCGAGCCGAACCGGCTCTACCTGAACCGCGGCGACGGCACGTTCGAGGACGCGACCGACGGCAGCGGCGCGGACGATCGTGGCTACGGCATGGGCGTGACGACCGGCGACTACGACCGCGACGGGGACGAGGATCTCTACGTGACGAACCTCGGCGCGAACGCGCTCCTGCGCAACGACGGCGGCGGACGCTTCACGGACGTGACGGCGACCGCCGGCGTGGCCGGCAAGCGCTGGAGCGCGAGCGCGGCGTTCGTGGACGCCGACGCGGACGGCGACCTCGACCTGTTCGTCACGAACTACGTGTACTGGTCGGTCGAGTCCGAGCTCGTGTGCCGCGCGCCGCAGGGAGGGCGCACGTACTGCTCGCCGAAGAGCTACAAGGCGCCGGCGCCCGACGCGTACTTCGAGAACCTCGGCGACGGGACGTTCACCGATGCGTCCGAGCAGGTCGGCCTGCGCGAAGCGTTCGGGAACGGGCTCGGCGTGCTGTGCGCGGACTTCGACGGCGACGGTCGACCCGAGATCTTCGTCGCGAACGACGGCACGCCCAACCAGCTCTGGGACCCGCAGCCCGACGGGACGTTCCGCGAAACGGCGCTGCGCACGGGGTGCGCGGTCGACGACCAGGGGCGCGCGAAGGCGGGGATGGGCGTCGCGGCGGCCGACATCGACGCGGACGGCGATGAGGACCTCCTCGTCGTCAATCTGACCGGCGAGGACGACTCGTTCTACCGGAACGACGGCGGTCAGTTCGTCGACCGGACGCCGGCGATGGGTCTCGCGCTCGTGTCACGCCGCACGACTCGGTTCGGCGTCGCGCTGCGCGACTTCGACCACGACGGACTGCTCGACCTGTTCCACGCGAACGGGCGCGTCACCCAGCCCGCGGTCGCGCCCGGACCGGATGCGTTCGCCGAGGAGAACACCGTGCTGCGCGGGCTCGCGAACGGGCGCTTCGAGGAGGTTCTTCCGCGCGGCGGCGTTCGACCGCCGCTGGTCGCGACGTCGCGCGCCGCTGCGTTCGGCGACGTCGACGGCGACGGGGACGTCGACGTGCTCATCTGCAACAAGGACGGGCGCGCGCACCTCCTGCGCAACGTCGCCGCGTCCTCGGTCGGGCGCGGCGAGCGCTGGGCCGCGCTCGACCTGCGACTCGCGAGCGGCGCCGCTGCGCTCGGCGCGTCGGTCGACGTCACGATCGGAGGCCGGACGACGCACCACGAGGTCCGCGCGACGGAGAGCTACTGCTCGGCGTCGTCGACGGTCCTGCACCTCGGGCTCGGCGAGGTCGAGGCGATCGACGCGGTGCAGGTGCGCTGGCCCGACGGCACGACGACGTCGACCGAGCGCCTCGACGCGGGCGCCGCCCACCGGATCACTCAGGAGTGACGCCGCCCTCCGGCGCGCTCGTCTCCAGCGACTGGAGCGTCCAGTAGCGCCGGTAGAGGTCGCTCGACTCGATCAGCTCGTCGTGCGTCCCGCTCGCGACGATGCGGCCGCCGTCGAGCACGTGGATCGCGTCGGCGCGCCGCGCGGTCGCGAGCCGGTGCGCGATCACGAGCGTCGTGCGCCCGTCGAAGAGCCTGTGCAGCGCCCCCTGCACGACGGCCTCGGAGTCTGGATCGAGCGCGCTCGTCGGCTCGTCGAGGAGCAGGATCCGCGGGTCCTCCAGGAAGGCGCGAGCGATCGCGAGCCGCTGGCGCTGACCCCCGGAGAGGCGCAGGCCGCGCTCGCCGATCTCGGTCTCCAGCCCGTCCGGCATGTCCTCGACGAACTCCAGCGCGCTCGCGGCGCGCAGGCCCTCGCGCAGGTCGTCGTCCGTCGCGTCGGGCGCGCCGAGCCGCAGGTTGTCGGCGACGGTCCCGCTGAACAGGAAGACCTCCTGGGACACGACGCCGATCGAGCGGCGCAGGTCGTCGAGGGGGATCGTGTCGAGCGCGCGACCGTCGATGACGACGCGCCCCTCGTCCACGTCGTAGAAGCGCAGGAGCAGCGAGAAGAGCGTCGACTTTCCGGAGCCGCTCGGGCCCACGAGCGCGATCGTCGAGCCGGCCGCGACATCGAGCGACACCTCGTCGAGCGCGCGCTCCTCGGACTCCGCATAGGAGAACGTGATCGCCTCGGCGCGCAGCGCGCCGGCCTCGACCTGGAACGCCGGCGCGGGCGGGTCCTCCAGCGCGGGGTCCGCCACGTCCGAGCGCGTGTCGAGCAGCTCGAACAGGCGCGCGCTGGCGCCCTTGAGCTCTCGGTAGCCCGCGTAGAGCC
Organism: Planctomycetota bacterium; assembly: GCA_038757895.1. GTDB lineage: Bacteria > Planctomycetota > UBA1135 > UBA1135 > Saltatorellus. Next base: position 30,273 of record JBCDGE010000013.1, read on the forward strand.
CGCCGAGCTGGCCGACGGACAGCGCGATCGAGAAGGTGTAGAGCAGGAACGTCGTGAGCTCGCCGGCGGAGAGTCGACCGTCGAGCATGAGCTCGCCGCCGTAGCCGAGGACGAGCGCGAACGCGGTGAATCCCGCGAAGGTGATCACGCCCGCGAAGGCCGACTGGAGCTTCACGTTCCGCATCTGAACGCTGAAGAGCTCGTCGAGCCGGCGGTCGTAGCGCGCCCGCGAGCGCTCCTCGGCCGCCGACGCCTGGATCGTGCGGATCCCCGCGAGCACCTCTTCCGCGAGCGCCGACGTGTCAGCGGTCGCGTCACGCTCGCGCTTCGACAGCTTCTCCAGGCGGATGCCCACCACGATCGCGACGAGGACGACGGGAGGGACGACGAGAAGCGCCACGAGCGTCAGCCGCGTCTGCAGGACGAACAGCACGACGAGCGTCCCGACGAAGCGCAGGAGCGCCTGGAGACCCGAGGGGATCTGCTCGGTGATCGAGCCCTGCACGACCGCGAGGTCCGAGCCCAGCCTCGACAGGAGCTCGCCGACGCGGCGCCTGTCGTAGAAGGCCGGCGACAGGAAGACGAGGCGCCGGAAGAGCTGCCCGCGGAGGTCGAGGAGCAGCCGCGAACCGGCGAGCCCGAGGAGGTAGTACTCGACGAACCCGACGAAGCCGATGAACGCGAAGAGCCCGATGAGCAGCGCGACGACGGAGCGCAGCTCGGATCGCGTCGCCTCCCCCAGCGCGGTATCGACGACGTCGCCCGCGAGCTTCGGCACGGCGAGGCCGACGAGGCTCATGAGGAGCATCAGCGCCGTCCCGGCGAGGATCGGCCGCAGGTGTGGGCGCGCCAGGCCGTACAGGCGGCGGAACGTCACCGCCGGCGCCTCGCCCGCGCCCTCCGGTGCCCCGACGCCCGGTACGTCGTCCTGGCCGGTCACCGCGCTCCCTCCAGCTCGGTCGCCGCGCGGTACGTGCCGGCGTACGCCTCGACCGACGCGTCGATGGGATCGGCGTAGCCACCGCCGAGCGTGAGCGCGACGGGCAGCCCGCCCGAGCGGAAGCGCCCGAGCGCGCGGCGGTCGCGCTCCAGCACGCCGGCGTGCGTGAGCGCGAGCCGGCCGAGGTGGTCCACCTCCAGCACGTCGACGCCGCCCTGATAGAGCACGACGTCGGGGCGCGACCGCTCGAGAGCCTCGTCGAGCGTGCGCTCCAGCGCACTGAGGTACTCGTCGTCGCCGGTGCCGTCGGGCAACGGCACGTCGAGGTCGCTCGTCCGCTTGCGGCTCGGGAAGTTCTTCGCGCCGTGGATCGAGCACGTGAAGACGCGCGGGTCGTCCTCGAAGATCGCCGCCGTCCCGTCGCCCTGGTGGACGTCGACGTCGAACACGAGGACGCGCTCGACGGCGCCGCGGTCGAGCAGTCGGCGCGCGGCGATCGCCAGGTCGTTGAACACGCAGTACCCGGAACCGAACTCGCGGTAGGCGTGGTGCGTCCCGCCCGCGAGGCTGCCCGAGATCCCGTCCTCCAGCGCGCTCTCGACCGCCGCGAGGGTGCTCCCGACGCTGCCGAGCGAGCGCATCACCATCTCCTCGGACCACGGGAAGCCGATGCGCTGGATCGTCTTCTGGTCGAGCGTCCCGTCGAGGAAGCCCTGGACGTAGTCCGCGTCGTGGACGGCGAAGACGTCCTCCAGCGGCGCCGTGCGCGCGGGCACGAGGTCGTCCTCGCCGACGAGGCCGTCGGCCAGCAGACGCGCGCGCAGCAGCGCGTACTTCTGCATCGGGAACCGGTGCTTCGGCGGAAGCACCACCTCGAAGTGGTCGCAGTAGTGGACGCGCAAGGGCGGGAGTGTACCGGCGATGAGCCCCCCCCTGCTGCGGAGCCCGTCAGCGCGAGAGGCGGAATCGAGCCCGCAGACCCTGCGCCGCGGCTGCATCGCGGCGCCGCCGCTCGCCCTCGCGCTGCTCGGGCGGCGTGATCTCGAGGCTCTCGAACTCCAGGCCGAAGTCGAGCTGGCGGAGCGCCTCGATCGCGGGCGGGAGGAGCGGCCCGTCCTTGGGCGTCGCCGGGTGCCCGTAGACCGTCGACTCCATCGTGCCAGCGGCGTCGTTCCACACGTACTCGCCGCCTCCGGGGCAGACGAGCCGCGCGCCCCACCGCGCCTCGTAGACCGCGAGCGGATCCCGGGCACCCAGGCGGCGCCACTCGTTCAGGATCGCAAGGTTCGACCACGAGCGGGCGCGCAGGCGGTCGCGCACCGCGAGGTCCACCATCTCGGAGGCCGCCGCGTCGCGGAACGCGCCGCCAATACGAAGCGCGGTGCTGCGACCGATCCAGGGCTCGGCGCCCGCGACCTCGTCGCCGGCCGCGCGCGCGTTCGCGCGGTCGATCGCGCCCTCGATCACGCGGGACGAGAAGCTCAGGCAGAGCGCCCCCGGAAGGACGGCGTAGTGGATCGTCGGCGTCTCCTCGAAGCCAGCGCCCTCCTGGATCTCGATCGCCACGTACTGGCGACCGCCGTACTCACGCGTCGCGAAGTCCAGCAGGCCGGGCGTGGCCTGCTCCGCCATGACCCGCAGCCCCGTCAGGAAGCCCGCGAGCCCCAGCGCGCTGTCGACGTCGAGGTAGACCCCGAACGGGAGCCCGGGGAGCATCTCCTCGGTGAACATGTCGAACGAGTCGGCCTCGCGCACGCGCTCGAAATACTCGGCGTCGTGGTCGAGCCACACCGCGACGTGGTCGCCGACCCAGTCGATCCCGAGGTCGTCGCTCTGGCCGAACGACCGCAGCACGCTCGCGATCTCCCGGTACGTGGGCCCGTCGTGGTCGATCGCGGAGACCCAGTGCATGACCGTCCCCTCGTGCCCGTCCCCCGCGTCGGGCGCGAGCAGCGCCTGGCCCGCCAGGTCGATCATCCAGCGATAGCGCGAGCGCACGGTGAGCGGGAGGATCGAGAGGTCGGCCTCCAGCCCTTCGCTCTTCGCCGAGAGGCGGATCGCCAGAGGGTCGAACGCCGCGCCCCACGCGCGCTCGTAGCCCGTGCGCCAGCTGACGTAGCCGTCGCGCTCCGACGGCGTCACCTTGTCGACGACGAGCTCGGCGATCGGCGTCAGGAAGCGGCGGGTCCCGTGGACGGGGTCGTGGGCGCTCCCGTCCGAGAAGCGCGGCAGGTGCGCGCGTCCGGCGACGGGGGCGTCCGTTCCATAGGGGTCCGGTGCGCGCTCGACGCCGAGCTCACCGGCGATGGCCCACGCATCCGCATCGGCCAGCAGCGCGGCCATCCGCGTCCGCCGCGCAGACGCGATTCGCCAGCGCGGACCGGCCCAGCGCCGGATCGCCGCGTCGCTGACGACGACGAGCGCGTCCTCGGCCTCGTCGCCGCGGACGTACCGGTCGCGGAAGAAGCGCGTCTCGGGCAGCTCGTCGAGCGACGGCAGGTCGCCGCGCTCGGCCGACAGCAGCCGCTCCAGCTGCGCGCGCGAGTTCGTCACGATGACGAAATCGCGGCGCGCCACGAGCCACGCGTCCACGCGCCGGTCGGGCGTGAACACGTGGACGGCCCGCGCGCCGACGACGTCGACCTCCTCGATGTCGTCCGCGTCCGCGACCTCCATCCGCGACCGCACGTAGGCGACGATCGACGGGACGTCGCCTTCGAAGAGCAGCGCGACGTCGCTGCCCGTCCGGAGGTAGGGATCGGAGCCCGTGATCGCGACGGACTGGACGAACTGGCCGCCGAACCGACGGGTCAGGGCGTCGAGGCCGAGGCAGAGCTGGGTCTCGTACCGCGTGCGCACGAGCGAGTCCTCGGCGCGTCCGTCGGCGAGGTGGACGAGCGGCGCCGAGTCGTCGGCCAGCTGGTCCGCGACGCGCACGAGGGCGTCGAAGCTCGGGAAGAAGACCGCGTGCTGATCGGCGGGGATCGCGGCGCTGAGCGGATCGACCTCGGGGTCGAGGCCGTCGACGAGATCGCCCCACTGCATCTCCGGCACGCGCACGCCCTCGATCGTCTCGATGGGGACGAGTTCGATCCCGTCGACCGACGACTCGCGGATCACCTCGTCGAGGCGCAGGTTCTCGGCGACGGCCCGGCCGCCGGTGAACATCGCGAACGCGTCCTGGTCGCTGGACGCGCCGCGTCGCGTCCAGGCCTGCGCGAGGTCGGCGGGCGGCGCGCCGAAGGCCTCCGCGCGTCGACGGAACCAGGCCGCGCCCGGCAGCCCCGCGTCGCGCAGGGAGCGGTAGTGACGAGCGTGCGCGTCGCGGTACAGCGCCGGGTTGCGGCGGAGCGCGGTCTTCGGCGCGACGAACGGGTGGGCGACCATCGAGCGCGCGTCCCGCGTCGGCAGGAACAGGGTCCCGGTCAGGTCGTCCGCGACGCTCTCGGCGTCGACGGCGACGACGGCGCCCGCGATCCCGCCGAGCGTGCCCCCGCGGACCTCGTCGGTCCCCAGGACGGCGGCGTGACCGTCGATGACGACGCGCGGGAGCAGCGCCGGTCCGAGCGACGAACGGAGCCAGTAGGACGCGGTGAGGCTCGGCGCGTCACCGGTGAAGCGGAGCTCGGAGACCCCGATCACCAGGCCGGAGCGGACCTGCTCCGCGCCCTGCGGCTCGATCGGGCGGCTGCTCTCGGCCTGGCTCGCCGGTTGGAGTGCGGATCCTGCGGCAGCGGATCCTGCGGCGGCGGCGAGCGTGGCGAGCAGTGCGTGGATCGTCTTCATGGCGGTCGTCCCTCCGCGGGGCAGTGTCCCACCCTCTGCGCAGCGATCGACCGACCATGTGCGATTCGCGGGGAATCGCGCCGATCAGCGGGGCGAAGCGACCGACCTCAGGGCACGAACAGGACGGAGAGCGCGTCGCTCGTGTTGGCGCCCTGAGACGCCCCTCCGTCGCGGAACAGCACCTGGAAGTGCCACGTGGACCCCGGGACGAGGAGCGTCCCGAGCATCGTGCCCTCCAGAGCGACCCAGTGGGAGAACGCGCCCGTCGTGGGCATGCGGAGCAGCGAGAGGCGGACGGCCTGGCCCCCCACGCAGAGCGAGCCGGCGCCGAACGGCGTCGAAGCACTCGCCGATCCGACGACGACGATCGTCGGAGCGAGCGGCGGCCCGCCGGTCACCTCGAGCAGGAGGTGGTCCTGCGTGACGCTCGTGGTGCCGCGCGCCGCGAGCGTCGTCGCGCCGCCGGTCGAATTGAGTGTCGCGACGCACGTCGTGGCGATTCCGTACGCGTCCGTCGGACCGCCGCGAAAGACGCGCGCGTAGCCGTCGCCGGGCTGGCCGGCGACCCACTGGTCCGCGCCCCCGATCACGTCGTCGAACCCGTCGCCGTCGAGGTCGCCGGCGAGGAGAGCGTCGGAGCCGAACCGGTGCGAGATCCCGTCACCGTCGAACGCGAAGAGGCGACGGCCGTCGTCGCCCGAGAGGACGTAGGTGACTCCCGTGGAGTACTGCTCTCCGTATGCGGGGATCAGGCCCCACTCTCCCGGCGCCCCCACGACGATGTCGGGCACGCCGTCGCCGTTGACGTCGCCCCCACCGTCGACCGACGCGCCGAAGCGAGCGACACCGGTTTCGGGGAAGGCCTCGTAGAGCTGCGCCCCGGTCGCGCCGGAGTAGACGATCACGCTGCCGCCGCGCCAGCCGATGGTGCGCTCGTGCATGACGCCGATCGCGACGTCTCCGACGCCGTCCCCGTCGACGTCACCGATCCCGGCGACGTCGTGGGCGAACCACTCGAACTGGGTGGACGCGGCGAAGTGGTGCAGGACCTGTCCCGTCGCGCCGGAGACGAGGTGCGCCTCGCCGGCCGCGTTGCTGCCGCCGCTGTTGACGTGGAGAGAGGCGATGATGACGTCGGGCACGCCGTCGCCGTCGACGTCCCCGGCGCCGTCGACGCGCCAGCCCATGCGCGGGATCGTCCCCGAGCCGTACACGACGCGCAGCACGGCGCCGGTCGCTCCGGAGACGAACGACACGCTGCCGACGTTGTCGTTGTGGGTCAGATCGTCGCCCGGCGCGCCCACCGCGAGATCGGTGACGCCGTCGCCGTCGAGGTCTCCGATCGCGGCGACCGACTCACCCAGCCAGTCGCTGCCGCCGCTCCCCTGCATCGTGAGGAGGACGGCGCCCGTCGCACCGGAGCGGATCTCGAGACGGCCGCGGCTACCGGCGGCGTTCGGGTCACCGATCGCGACGTCGCCGAATCCATCCCCGTCGACGTCGCCGACACCGGCGACCGATCGACCGTAGGCCTGTGCGTTGAGCGACGGCAGCCACGTCCTGAGGACGGTGCCGTCCGCGCCCGAATGGACGAAGACCTTGCCGTCCCCGGTCGCGTCGTCGCTGACGACGATGTCGTCGATGCCGTCACCGTCGATGTCGTCGACGAGATCGATCCCCGCCGAGTAGCGCGAACCGGTCGACGTGGGGTCGAGATCGAAGAGTGTGGCCTGGCCGAGCGCGGGAGCCGGCAGGAGAGCGAGGAGGAGCGTCGAGCGGGAAGGGGCGAGCATGCGCTCGATGCTACACGGCCGTCGCGTTCTCGATCGCCCGTGCCGCATTCCCGTACGCGACGGCCGCCAGCGTGTCCTCGTCCACGCCGCGCTTCGACAGCGCGGCCCACAGCGCGGGGTAGCCGCTGGCGTCCTCCAGACCCGCCGGGCGCCGATCGATCCCGTCGAAGTCGGCACCGATGGCGACGTGGCGCGGCCCGGTGACCTCCAGCGCGTGCAGGACGTGGTCGCACACGCGTTCGATCGGGAACGGCGGCATCCCGGCCTGCATCATGTCGCCTGCGCGCAGGAGCCCCTCGGTCGGGTCCAGGCCGTGCAGCGCCTGGTACTCGTCACGGGCGCGGAACGCCCTCTCGTCGGGACGGACGTTCGCATCGAGGAACGCGGTGACGAACGGGATGCCGATCACGCCGTCTCGCTCGGCCAGCGCGCGGAGCTGGTCGTCGGTGACGTTGCGCGGGTGCTCGCTGAGCGCCTTGCAGCCCGAGTGGCTCACCATGGGCGGCGCCTTCGCCTCCTCCAGCGCGTCGTAGAACGTGCGCTCGCCGACGTGGCTCAGGTCGACGAGCATCCCGTGCTCCCCCATGCGCCGCACGACGGCGCGCCCGAAGTCCGAAAGACCCTCGGGGACGTCGGCGCCCGCCCCCGCCTGGCACGAGCGCGCCCAGGAGAGGTGGTTGTTCCACGTGAGGGTCATCACCCGCACGCCGCGCGCGGCGTAGTGATCGAGCTGGTCGAGGTCGTCCTCGATGGCGTGGCCGCCCTCGATCGCGAGGACGCAGGCCACCGGTTCGTCCGCCGTGGGCGGCGTCCGGAGCTCAGCGCCGTCGGTCACGCGCCGGATCCGCTCCCGATGGCGCGCGAGGAGGTCGTCGGCCGCGTCGAGCAGCGCGTTGGTGCGCCGCTTGGACGCACCCGCCTCGTCCGCGTAGGGACCGTCGATCCACGCCGTCAGCACGACCGCTCGCAGGCCACCTCGCGCTCCCTTGACCAGGTCGAGGTGCCCGGGCGTCTCGGCGCCGAGGTCGTGGCCCATGTCGAGGGCGCGCTGGAGGGCGTCGGCGTGGCAGTCGAAGACCGGGAGCATGTGGAAGACGGTAGCGAAGACCTCGCGGTCCGGGCGCTGGGACGGCCTGCCGATAAAGTCCTGAAATGCTAGTGGGGCCTTGAGCGCCGTACGTTTGTTGCGGCGGGGAGAGGTGTGCTCGATCGAGGTCTCCCCGCTGCGTAGATCGGGGGCGGCGTGGACCCCGATGCGACCCAGTTCTGTATGCCGAATGAACCCACCTTTACCTGGGGTGACCCGATCCATCCGCCCGAAGGCGAGTGGCGGTCCCTCGTGCTCGAGCTCGACGTGGAACGCCTCGGGCCGGTCGTCGCGACGGCTTCGACGGGCGACGTGGGCAGCGACGACACGCTCGATGTGACCCAGGTCGAGCGGTCGCTCGTCGTGACACCACGAACGGACGACGGGGGCGGCGGGCCGACCCTCGGTCGTCAGCCGATCACGATCCACGCGGAGGCGCCACGGCCCAACGTCGTGCGGGTCCGCTGGTCGATCGCCGACGCCCGCGAGCCCGACGCCTGGAGCCAGCTCGCGTTCCCCTCGGCGCGGAGGATCTTCGAGACGCGCCGGCGCGAGGTCGAGGAGGCACGCCAGCGAGCGGCGAGCGACGACGAGCGCTGGGACGTCTGCTTCCGGGTCTTCCTGGAGGAGTGGGACCGGGAGACCTACGTCACCGAGGGCACCACCGACCACTGGACCGACCTCGCAACGGGTCGTTCGCTCGACCCGGTCAGCGCCGCCGAACGCCGGGCCGCGATCGAAGGGCTGATGGGGTCCCTCGTCGACCTCGTGCCCGGAAGGGCGAAGGGCGACGCCGTTCCACTCCTCGAGGACACGTCCTCGCTGCGTCGGATGATCGTGCTGCACGAGCAGCTCTTCGACCGCCTGGGGGCGAGCTTCGGAGCACTCGAGATCGACCGCCTCGCTCGGTCGTTCATCCGCTTCGGTGCTGCGGGGTACCGGCGGGTGACGCCGGTCGACGGCGCGGAGTACCTGGGCGCGACCCCCACCTCGGCCGCGCTACTCGTCGTCCTCCCCGAGCTCGTCGATCAGGCGAGTCGACTCGAGGGAGCCCGCGCGATCTGGACCGAGATGCGCTCGAGCGTCGTCTGCGCGCTCGCGGCGTACGCGATGACCCACCGCACGTCGGCGCGTCCTACGCTGCACGAGTACGACCTCGGTTCGCACGAGAGCGCGCTCGGTCTCGAGCAGGACCAGATCGAGGCCGCGAATACTCGCTTCGAGGACTACGACGACAAGGGCCTCCTGGAGCTGCACTGGCAGAACGTCCTGCAGCGGCTCGCTCCCGGGTCGTTCCCGCGGAGCCGGTCGGTCGGATGGATGCGTGGGATCGACGCCTACTTCCGTCCACTCGACGAGGACTGGGCTCCGCAGGACGGCGCGTCGCCGGACGTGCGCTGAATCGAGTCAGTCGGCGAGCGCAAGAGCCGTCGCGGGTACCACGGCACGCGGACCCGGCGCAGACTGGCGTCTGGCAGCGCGGGGCGATGTACGACCCCGCGCGCCACCTATTGCCATGCTTCGCAACGACTCTCGACTCGCCATCGCCTGCGCCGCCGCCGGACTCGTCGCCCCCACCCTCGCGTCCGGCAACGAGCCCCAGGTCCTCGTTCTCAACGAGATTCGCATCGACCAGCCCGGCGCGGACGACGACGAGTACTTCGAGCTCATCGGCGGCCCCCCCGGGGCCTCGCTCGACCGCGTGACCTACCTCGTGCTCGGTGACGACAGCCAGCTCGGGTCGGGCGTGATCGAGGCCGTGATCCCCATGACCGCCCAGTTCCTCGGGCCGACGGGGCTCTTCGTCGCGGGCGAGTCGACGATGTCGATCGGCGCTCCGGACCTCGTGACGACGCTCGACTTCGAGAACTCCGACAACGTCACCCACCTCGTGGTCGAGGACTTCAGCGGCTCGATCGGCGAGGACCTCGACCTCGACGACGACGGGACGCTCGACGTGCTCCCCTGGGGGCGCCTCTACGACGGAGTCGGGATCGTCGAGACGCCGGGATCGGGCGATCTCGTGTACGCCGCCGGGCTCGGCCTGCCCGAGGTCGGTCCCGACGGCTCGTTCGCGCCCGCGCACGTGTTCCGCTGCATCGTCAGCCCGACCGACTGGCGCATCGGCGAGTTCGCGGCGCCCGGCGACGACACTCCGGGAGCGTTCAACCTGAGCTGCTCGGCGACGACGGCGGCGTTCTGCGTCCCGCCGGCGCCGAACTCGTTCTCCTCGTCGGGCGGATCGCTCGGGCTCGACGGATCCGGCAGCCTCCAGCGCAACGACAACTCGCTCGTCGCGATCTCCGTCCCGAGCGCCTTCGGCATCTTCGTCCAGGCCGACATGACCGGTGCGCCGATCGTCTCTGCGATCGGCGGCAACCTGTGCCTGCGGGGCGCGATCCGGCGCCTCGACTCGGTGGTCTTCCCGGCCGGCAACGTGGCGCGACTGGAGCTGGACTTCGCCGATCCCGCGAGCGTCGAGAGCTCGACGATGGCCGGCGTGACGATGCACTACCAGTTCGCCCATCGCGACACGATCTTCGCGGGCGGCGGCAACTGGACGAGCGGGCTGTCGGTGACGTGGGCGCCCTGATTTCCGGAATTGTGCTACGCTCCTGCTGACGAAGTTCCCGCCCTCCCGCTCGCTATTTCATGACCAGGACTTCGAACTCTCCCCCTCTCGCACTCGCCTCCGTTCTCACTCTCACGTCGCTCACACTCGCGCCGCTCGCCGGAGCGCAGGCGCCGGGCAGTCGCCATGCGCCCCTACGGTTGGACGCCGAGAGCGTCCCTGGCGCCGTTCGCGACGCGGGGATCTACCACGTCCAGACCGGCACGTGGACGCGCAGGCGCGGCCCGACCGCAGCGCTTGGGCCCGACGTGATCTACGCCAATACGGCGTCGTCGGGCTACTTCACCACCGCCGGCGGTGTGGGCGGCTTCCTGCCGATGAGCGAGGTGATCGACGAAGGCGGCCTGCCAGGTCCGACGAACCAGGACGCGCCACTCGCGGTCACCGACCTCTACAGCGTCAATGGCTTCGAGATCGGATACTGCGACAACGGTGCGCCCGGGTCCGGCGGCTGGCGGATCAGCTTCTACTCCTCCCACGCTCCGTGCACCCAACCGACGACGCCTCCGGACGCGACGTTCGCACTGACCGGCCTCCCCGCGGGCGGGTGCTGGACGGTCACGATCGACCTCGAAGGTGGCAGCGAGTTCTGCTTGGGGGCCGACGGCGGCGCGCTCTCGCCCGGCTGGGACGACGACCCCAACCTCGACAGCTTCGGCTGGAGCTACACGTACATCGGGACGGACGGGACGGCGCCGGCCGGGTTCCTGCTCCGGGGCGACCCGCAGTACACCGATCCGAACCACGTGCCGAACGGGCTGCCCAGGGACGGCACGGGGACGTACTACGGTCCGCCCAGCCTGTGCGCGACGCCGACCGCCGACAACGGAACGGGGTACCTGACCCACGACTTCTTCTGGCTCGAGGATCCTGCGGGGATCAACTCACGCTGCGCGTTCTTCGGCGGCTACCGCAACCGCAACGGCTGCGGCGGTGACCAAGGCAACCCCTACGCGTCGTTCCACATTAAGATCCAGGCGGACGCGGACGAGGTCTGTGGACCCAGCTTCGGGTGCGGCCCCGGCAGCGGTGGGATCTCGGCGGTGTACTGCCGGTCGAACCCGAACTCGACCGGCATCGAGACCTGCATCTCCGCGTCCGGATCGCCCGTCGCCGCGGCGAACGACGTGACGCTGATCGCCACGAACATGCCGCTGAACGCGTTCGGGTTCTTCCTCACGTCGCAGACCCAGGGCTTCGTCGCCAACCCGGCGGGGAGCCAGGGCAACCTCTGCCTGGGCGGCAACATCGGTCGCTTCGTGGGCCCCGGTCAGATCAAGGACTCGGGCCTGCAGGGTGAGATCCGGCTCAGCACGACCTCCGGCGAGTGGAGCGTGCAGGCGATTCCGTCTGCCATGGGTCCCTACGCCGCAATGGCCGGCATCACGTCGAACTTCCAGGCGTGGCACCGGGACGTCGGCGGCAACTCGAACTTCTCGAGCGCCCTGACGGTCGACTGGAACTGACGGTCGAAGGAGCGAGGGATCCCGACGGACGAGCCGAGGCGAGGTAGCCTCGGCCCATGCTCGGATCCCTCGCCCTGCTCACGACGCTGCCCGTCCCCGCGCCCGGCGTGGAGGACGAGCTCCTCGACTTCAGCGCCCCGCCCGCAAGCGCCGTGCAGCTCATCGGCGAGGACGGCCACGTCCTGGTCCCGGAGGGCGACGGCGAGAGCCGCTGGACGTTCGCGGACGGCGTCCTCACCGCGTCGCCCGTCTGGGACAGCGTCCTCACGCCCGAGCCGTACGCGGACTTCCGCATGCACCTGGAGTTCGCCGTCAACGCGTCGGACGACGAGAACCGCGAGAAGCGCGGCAACTCGGGGCTGTACGTCCAGCAGAGGTACGAGGTGCAGATCCTCGACTCGTACGGAGTTCCGCACGAGGAGCTGCAGGCCTGGGAGTGCGGCAGCCTGTATCGCCTCGAGGTCCCCGACCAGCTCGCCTGCCGCCCCGCCGAGCGCTGGCAGTCGTACGATGTCGTCTTCCGCGCGGCGCGCTTCGAGGGCGACCGCAAGGTCGAGAACGCGCGCATCACCGTCTTCCACAACGACCGGCTGATCCACGACGACGTCGCGCTCTCGCGCAAGACGGGCGCGGGCAAGCAAGAGGGTCCCGAGCCGATGCCGATCAAGCTGCAGGGCCACCACAACCCGGTGCGCTTCCGCAACGCGTGGATCGAGGCGCTGGAGCTGGAGGCGATGCCCGCCGTCCCCGCGGACGATCCGCGGCGCGTGCAGAAGGCGCTGCCGCGGCCCGGGACGACGCTCCGGGTCGAGGGCTACACCGCGTTCGTGATCGAACCGCCGCTCGCGGCTCGGCGCGACGGGCCGATGCCCTGGGTGTGGTACGCGCCAACGCTCGCGCCGTATCCGGGCGAGGCGGAGGGCTGGATGTTCGACCGTCTGCTCGCCTCCGGCGTCGCGATCGCCGGGATCGACGTCGGTGAGTCGTACGGCAGCCCGGACGGGACGCGGCTCTATCGCGCGCTGTACGCGCACGTGCGGACCGCGCGTGGCTACGCAGCGCGGCCGGCGCTGCTGGCGCGCAGCCGCGGCGGGCTCATGCTGTACGCCTGGGCCGCAGAGAACCCGCGCCGCGTCGCGGGGATCGCCGGGATCTACCCGGTGGTCGACCTCGCGAGCTACCCGGGGCTGGAGCGCGCAGCGCCGGCGTTCGGGCAGACGGCTGCGGAGCTCGCGAACGACTTGGAGCAGGTGAACCCGGTCGACCGGCTGGCGCCGCTCGCCGCGGCGGGCGTCCCGATCCTCCACCTGCATGGCGACAGCGATTCGGTCGTGCCGCTGGAAGCGAATTCGGGCGCGCTCGCGGAGCGCTACCGCGCTCTCGGGGGACCCGTCGACGTACGAGTCTTCGAGGGACGCGGCCACGACATGTGGGACGGGTGGTTCCGCTCCGAGGAGCTCGTCGACTTCGCCACGAAGCGCGCCCTCGCGGGCGCGGCAGCCCCCGAACCGGTGAAGGTCTACGTCCTGATGGGCCAGTCCAACATGGTCGGCATCGGACAGGTCCACGGCCGCAGCCGGCGCTGGGGTGCCGAGATGCGGGATCCGGTCGTGTCCGTCTACGAGGGCGCGCACGGCCCGAACGTCGACTACGACGCGCTGGAGCCGCGCGAGACGCTCGCGCTCGCCTCGTTCGGCGGCACGAAGCCCACGCCGTTCCCCGGAGGCGGCACGCGCGTCGTGCGTGGAACGGTGCGGGTCGAGGAGAGCGGCACGTACCTGTTCCGGCCCGGCTACGAGGGGTCGACGCAGAACGTGATGGTCGTGGCGGGCCAGGAGGTCCACCGCCGCGAGGTCGGGAAGGAGAGCCGGCATACACCGATCCGGTTGGAGTCGGGCGTGGACCATCCGTTCTCGATCACGTTCTTCACCGACGCCGCAGACGGGCTCGGCTGGATCGAGCGCGTCGACGTCCCTGGCACGCTGACGACGGTCGTCAAGACCGAGGGGCGGTACCCGCACCTGCTCGGCGCCAGCGGCGAGTGGGCCGCACGGGACGACGTCTGGTACCGGGGCGTGATCACGGCGAAGGGGAACCAGCCGCTGACGGTCGGCTGCGGCGCGAACGCGCGCTCGATCGGACCGGAGCTCGGCTTCGGACAAGTCGTGGGCGACCACCACGACGCGCCGGTGCTGCTGATCAAGGCGTCGCAGGGGAACCGCAGCCTCGGCTGGGACTACCTGCCGCCGGGCGGTGAGCGGTTCACCTTCGAGGGCCGGACGTACGCCGGGTACGGCGATCGGATCCCGTCGTGGACGAACGACGACCCCGGGAAGGAGGTGAACTGGTACGCGGGCAAGCAGTACGACGACTGCGTCCGCGCGGTGCACGGCGTCCTCGACGGATTCGAGGACGACTTCCCCCACCACGCCGAGCGCGGCTACGAGATCGCGGGCTTCGTGTGGTGGCAGGGGCACAAGGACGGCAACGCCGCGCACGCCAGCCGGTACGAGCAGAACCTCGTCCACCTGATCCGCACGCTGCGCGCCGAGTTCGAAGCGCCGGACGCGCCGTTCGTGCTCGGCACGATCGGCTTCCGCGGCTGGGAGATGACGGGCCACCACGCGGCGGTCGCCGACGCACAGCTCGCGATCGGCGGCGGCACATCCGGCCGGTACCCCGAGTTCGCCGGCAACGTGCGCACCGTGGAGACCCGCGACTTCTGGCGGGACGCGTCGGCGTCACCGCGCGACCAGGACTTCCACTACAACGGGAACGCGGAGACGTACCTGCTCGTGGGCGAGGCGCTCGGGCGCGCGATGGTGCGGCTACGAGCGGATCGATGACGGCGCCGGATGCCGTCGACTCGACCGCCCGGCTATTCGCTCAGGATCTCACGTATCACCGAGTCTCTCTCGCCGAAGCGCCTGGACAGCTCCCTCCGCGCATCGGCGTACCGAGGGCAGCTCTCTTCCGAGACGAGCATGGAGACGTTCCATCCCGCGTGGCTCGACTCGCTGAGGAACGTCACCACGCCCCTGGATGCCAGCTCGTTGGCATGCCGGGTGACTTCGTTCTCTGCGTCAGCGTGCGGGCTTCGATGGAAGCGCCCCGTCCTCCAGAGGTCGTCGAGGTGTTCCTGCGCCACCGAGTACATGTGCACCGCTGCATTCCGAACCGCTGGAGTCATGCGGTCGATCGCGTACCGGATCTGCATCTCCTGTTTGGCGCTGAGCGGGACGCCCATGCGCTCCGCGATGGCGTTCAAGTCGGGGCGATATCGCCCGAGTTCGTCGTGTCGACACGCCTTCTCGGCGAGGTCGTCGACGCTGAATCCGCTGCCACAGAGTTCGTCGTAAAGGGCCCCCTCCACCGTCGCCCAGGAGGCTTGCTGCGAGGTGACTGGAGTGGACGCATCAGCCGCGGGCCTCGAGCTGAGAGTCGCCACGAGCGCCGCGAAGCCGAAGCATGCGCAGACCAGGAGGGTCGATCGAGTCGTTCGTTTCACGGCGTTCGTGGCTCGTTCGAGCAGGACAGGTCGGAATCAGCTCAGCCTCGGCGCGATCAGCCCGGAGACACCCAGTAGGGAACACAGCTCGAGCACTCCATCCGGTAGATCCGTCCGGACGAGGCGCCGTTGACCGCCGACCCCGTCAATCGAATCGCCTCGGTCGAGCCGCAGTCGATCGGCCCGATCCAGTTGTAGGTCTGACCTGCCTGGATCTGGTCCTCGTCGTAGTCCTGATGGAACACGACGCCGCCGCGTCCGGTCTGGACATTGATGCTCCCCGCGCAGTTTCCGGTCACACGGATCTGGGCGTGAAACACACAAGGGTCGGGAATGCAATCGCCGTTGAAGGGGATGCACAGACCGTCCCCGCCCTGGAGACGCGTCGTGACGAAGAGGCTGCAACCGGGCTCGGTGTTGATGAAGGGGGTCGAGGAGAGCACCGAGAAAGTGCAGCCGGAGCAGCCTTGAGGGGGCGTTTGGGCAACAGCTCGGGCAGAGACCAGGAGGACTGCCGCTGCGAGCGTCGAGAATGCGAGTCGTTCGATCATGGAATCGATGGTGGTTGATGCCCGGATCATCCCGGCCATCAGTACGCGTCTTGACGCTCACCAGAGTTTCCACAGGTCGAAGAAAACCCACGACGATCGCGCGGCGGATGCCGCCGCCGCTGCGCTCAGCGGTACCTCACCGAGTACCCCGTCGTGAAGTTCGACGTCGGGCCCGGGTTGGCGTCGCGGTGCCAGCACTGGAAGTTCCAGGTGTCGCCGGCCATCGACGTCACGGCGCCCGCCGGCTGCGGGATCGCGGTCGCGTCGACGTCGAGGCGCAGCATGCCCGCTGCGTCCGCGCTCCCCGCCTGGGCGAGGTAGCGGCCCGTGCTGGCGCCGACGCACAGGTTGCCCTGGCCGCCGCCCGGGTTCGGGACGGACGCCTGGTTGGGCGAGACGATGAAGAGCCCGGTCTGGCCCGGCGGCAGGTTCGTCGCGACCAGCTCCAGGTCGTTCAGCGTCAGGAAGTCGGAGCCCTGGCCGACGATCGTCCCGACGCTCCCGGAGGAGTTCGGGTCGCTCGTGCAGTACTCGGTCCCGATCGGCGCCGAGCAGACCGCGTCGACGACGCGGAACTCGTCGATCGCCGCCTCGACGATGTTCGGCGCGCCCGTGTCGGACGCGATGAACCGCAGCTGGACCTGGTCGGTCGGTACGACGAACTCGGTCACGAGGAACGCCGCCTGACGCCAGCCGCCCTCGGTCCCAGGACCGAGCGGGCCGACGACCTCCAGGGTCGTCCAGGTGACCCCCGCGTCGTTCGAGATCTCGACGACGAACGCGTCGTCCGGCGCGTTGTTGCCGAGAGCGTTGGAGAACCAGCGCTCGTACTCGATCGTCGGGTACGCGAGGCCCGTCAGGTCGAGCACCGGGCTCAGCAGCGTCGTGAAGCCGAAGTCGACGTCGGAGTCGTTGACGTTCGCGAAGACCTGCTGGGCCGTGAACCAGCACTGACGGCCGTTCCCGGCCACGAAGCCCCCGCCGGGCTCCGCCTGCGTCCCGATCGGGACGTCGCGGACCCACGCGCCGCGCAGCGCCGTGTCTCCGGGAAGCCCGCCCGTCCAGCCGGCGTCGGTCTCGAAGTCGTCGTAGCGGACCGTCGCGATGGCCGACCCGACCAGCGAGGAGAACGGACGGGCCGGCGCGGTGTCCGGGAACGTCGTCTCGACGCCGGAGACCGTCGTCGCCGTGACGTACCAGCTCACCTCGGCGCCGCACGGGAAGGACGGGATGTCGGCCTCGTACGTTCCGGCAGCGCTCCCGGCGGTCATCGGGATCGAGACGGGACCGTCGCCGCCGTCGACCACGAGCGTGACGGTGCTCGCATCCAGGGTCCCAGGGGTCATCTCGTCGATCGTCGCAACGACCGTCTCCCCGTCCGGCGAGAGTTCCCGCAGGTCGGCGTCGGCGACGTCGACCGCCAGCGGGTCGAACGACCAGACGAAGAGCCCGCGCTCGCGGTCGCTGCCGAGGACGATGCCGCTCGGCAGGTTCGGATAGCAGCTCCACAGCCCGTTGAACGTGGTCGAGCTGGAGACCGGCGCCGTGTCGAAGTAGGCCACCTCCGGCGGCGCGTCGCGGTTCGCGTCGATGTCGAGCACGCGGATCCCGGACGTGTAGTTCGCCTGGAACAGATACCCGTCGCGCTCGTACATGTTGTGGCTGACCGCGCGGACGCCGTTCGTGAACTCGCCGACGTAGGACGCGTTCCCGGGGTCGCTCACGTCGAACACGCGGGTGACGGTGAGGTCGACGCCCGCGTTCTGATCGAGCTCGTCACCCAGGTAGAAGCGCGTGCGATCGGCCGAGAGCCAGCCCTGATGGCTGTAGCGGTTGGTCGGGTAGGAGAGCTGTCCGATCACCTGGATGTTCGACTTGTTGGTGACGTCGAGGATCGTCAGCCCCGTGTCGATCGACCCGTTGCCGAACCCGCTGCAGCAGTACGCGATCTGCCGGCCGGCGTACGGACCGGACGTGTACGTCACGACCTGCACGTCGTGCACGTACCGCTCGCTCCACATCCCGACGAACTGCGGGGAGGAGGGGTTCGTGAGCCGGTAGATCCGCAGCCCGTTCCCGCTGCCGCCGCAGCGGTAGAGGAATCCGCTTTCCACGTCGATCGCGACGTTGTGCGTCGCCCGCGATCCGCCGTTGGTCACCGTGTTCTCCAGCGTGACGACGCCCGCGTCGACCTGGCGCAGGTCGATGACCTGGATCCCATCCCCCCCCTCGCTGACGGCGTAGGCGCGCTCCCCGTAGACCTTGATGTCGCGCCAGATGCTGGTCGGTCCGGGGATCGTCCCGACGATCGTCGCGTTCGCCGGATCGGTGACCTCGACGACGACGGTCGCGAGGGTTGTCCCTATGAGCGCGTACTCGCGCCCCGACGGGGACGCGTAGCCCCAGCAGTCGTTGCCCTGACCGCCGCCGAGCTCGTCGAGCGTCAGCCACGACTCGAGCCGCATCCCCTGCGAGGGGAACCCGGCCGACGCAGCCGAGCGCGACAGCGCGTCGGTCGCGCGGCGGTATCCAGGTCCCGCGACCGCGGGACGCGTGTCGAGGATCTTCGGATCGTCCTCGTGCAGGGGCGCGGGCGCCGCGACGGCGCTCGCGACGAGGAGGGAGGACAGTGCGAGTGCGGGCGCGTGCAGCGGAGAGGTCATGCGTGCGTGGAGAGGTCCGCGAGGCCGGGGGAGACGGCCCGCTGGAGCACACGAGGGTAGCGCACGACCCGAGACGCGCCAGGACGCGAGAGCGAGCTTGCCCGAAAGGCGACACTCCGGAGGTCCGTATCCTCTTGGACGGAGACCGCTGCCCGCGGTCGCCTACGGCCACTCACCGACCGCGCCGAACAGCACGACGAAGCCGAGGCACAGCATCCACGCGGGTATGTGGATGATCCGGATGGCCACGTCGTAGCGCAGCGCGAGAGCGAGGTTGTAGGGCACCGCCGCGCCGAACACGATCGCGAAGTACACCGGGCCCAGGAACGGCGCCTCGGTCGAGACCACGCCCCAGGTCGAACCGGTCGTCCAGAGCTGGACGGCGTCGGCCGAGAGCGCGACGAGGCCGAGGACGGTCGGCGGGCCGAGGGCGACGAGGAGCATGAGCCAGCCGCCGATATGCGTCGTGTTGGCCATGTCGAGGAGGGTCGCGCGTCGGGTGCGCACGCTGACGGGGATCTTCATGGGATTGGCGAGGGGCCGGTATTGGGTCGGAGTCGTGACCCCTCCCGCAGCGACGCCTCGATCGCGTCGTTCGCACGAACCGCGGATTCGCGACGGGAGCGACGCGGTGGGGAATCCGGCAGAACCGCGAACGCGTCGCCGGGGACGGCGCTGGACGGATCAGCCGGGCGTCGAGGTGCTCACCGGGAGCGCCGCCGACGGCCCACGGCAGCCGAACCACTCGCCGGTGCCCCGACCGCCCGGCGCCTTCCCCCCGCGTCCCCCAGGGCGCCGATCCGATGGGCCACATCACGATCCAGAACACGTCCCTCACCGCCGAGCAGGTCTTCACCGTCTTCCAGAGCGGCCTCTCCGAACGCTACGAGGTGCGCCGTTCGTCCCTCCCGGCCATCGACTTCATCGTCAAGAAGAGCGCGCTCGTCGGCGTCGGCGTGAAGCTCCAGAACAAGGGCGGCGAAGCGCGCGTGCGCTGCGCTCCGATGGTGCCGTCGACGCTCCTCCGCGTGCTGCTCATGAACGGCCTGCTGTCGGCGCTCTTCCTCGGCCCGATCCTGAAGAAGACCCTGAAGGACGTCGAGGGCTTCGCGTCGAGCGCACCCGGTCTCCACGGCGGAACAGCGCCCCTGCAGCAGTCGACGGCACCGTCGCAGAGCGCACCCCAGACCCCGTCCGCGCGTCCCGCGCTCGCCGCGATCTGGATCGGCCTCACCGCGCTTCTCCTGCCCTCGATCGTGGGCGCGACGTTCGGCTACCGCTCCCTCTTGCTGAACGGCCCTGTCGTCGTGCAGGCGCTCGCGGTCGCCGGGACCGCGTTCGCTCTCGCCAGGATCGCGTCCGGGTCGTTCCTCGCGCGCCCGCTCGTGCTGGGGTTCGGCGCGTGGTACGGAACGAGCCTCGTCCTGTCCCTCTTCGGCTTCGGAATCGCCGCGGAGATCAGCACTTGGTTCACCCGCTACGGGTTCATCGAGCTCGTCGCGTTGTGCGTGTCGCTGCTTGTCCTGGGTCGAATCAGCCGTGCCGCGGCACCCGCCGCTGCCCCGGCGCCGGCCGCGTCCTGACGGTCCTTCAGTCCCCGGAGACGAGCTCCTCGAAGTCGTCGCGTCCCGCGAGTCGCGCCACCCCGTCTCCCGGCTCCGGCCAGCCGGGCGGCGGCGTGAAGCCCATCTCGAACGCAGCCGCCACGTAGTCGAGCGCGAGCGCGAACCGCGCCTCGCGCTCGTCCCCTTCCGGCATCCCGTCGGCGCAGAGTGCAATCATCCCCGCCGTTTCCAGGTGCGCCGGAATCCCGTCGGGCCACTCCTCGACCCAGGACTCGGCATCGTCGCACGCGGCGTCGACATCGTCCGTCCGCCTCAGCTCCAGCGCGGCGCGGTGGGCGCGGAGCTCCACCCGCATCGCGAGCAGGCGGCCGTCCTCGGGACTCAGCTCGAGGCCGTCCTGGGCCGCTTCGATCCCGCGCTCCGCGAGCGACACCGTCTGCATCATGTCACCCACCTGCACCCCCATCGCGATCCTGGTCCGGATGGCATCGGCGAGCCGGTAGCGCGCGGCCGACCACGAGGGCGCGTCGGCGACGAGCTCTCCGTAGGCGTCGATCGCCTCCTCGACGAACGCGAGACCGGCGTCGGTGTCCCCCGCGTTGAAGACGGTGACGCCGTGTCCGAAGGTCGACGTCGCGTGGAACATCCGCGCATCCGCGTCGCCCGGAGCGAGCTCGGCGGCCTCCCGCGCCACCTGGACCGTCCTGCCGGTCAGGTCCATCGCCCGCTGGGCGTCGTCCGGCTCACCGCGTGCGTCGTAGCAGCGAGCGAGGTTGTAGAGCGCGGTGGCGTGGTTGCGCCGGAACTCGACGCTCTCCGGCGACTGCTCCGAGATCACGGCGAGCAGTTCCTCGGCCTCCAGCAGCACGTCGAGCGCCCCCTCCACGTCCGAGCGGTCGACCCGCGCGCCGCCGAGGTTGATGAGGGTTGCGGCGAGCTGGTGCTTGCGGGTCGGCGACTCGTGGTTCAGCTCGAGCACCGTGCGGCGGTACTCGACGCTGCGCTCCAGCGCGTCCTCGGCGTCGCCGCGTCGTCCGGTCCGCTCGAAGACGCGCGCGAGGCGATCGAGGGCGTACGCGCTCGCGCTGCGGGACCCCGGGAAGAACAGCCGCGCCTCGAGCTCCTCGACGGAGGTGCTCAGCTCATCCTCGGCCGCCGCGAAGTCCCCTCGTTCGAGGAGCAGCTCCCCGAGGCGCGAACGGTGCGTCGCCGTCCGGACCGCCCTCGCGGGAGTCGCCTCGACCGACGACCCGAGCTCCATCGCCTCCTCCATCGCCGCCAGCGCTGCGTCCAGGTCCTCCGTCGCCACCGTCTCGGCCCAGTTCACAAGGGACCGTTCCAGTGCCTGGCGGACGTCGTCGTCGTCGGCGATCACGCGAGCTCCGCGCAGGTCCGCGATCGCCCCGTCGAACGCCGCTCGCGCGCCTTCGGAGTCCCCTGCGTCGTCGAGGGCGATACCGAGCGCTCCTCGCGCCAGCCCCACGGTCTTCAGGTACAGGGCCCGATCGGGCGTCGATCCCGGTTCCAGACGCGCGCAGAGGGCGAGCGCGCGCTCGGCCGCGGCGCGCCCCGCGTCCGGTCGGCCCTGCTCGCAGTACAGCATCGACACGCGCGAGAGCGTCGACGCGAGCCGCTCCATCACGTCGCGGGGCATCTCGCGGTCGACGTCGAGCGAGTCGACGAGCGCCTGCGCCTCGACGACGAGGTCGGCGGGGACCTGGTCGAGCCGCTCGTTCTCGGTCGCGCGGAGCAGCGAGTCCTCGACGACCTCGAGGGCGACGAGGACGGACGCGCCGAGATCGTCGCGCACGTCGGCAGCCTCGCGCGTCCGGTCGCTGGCGACGGCCGCGAAGTAGCGGCTCGACCAGGTGCCCGCCAGCACCGCGACGAGCACCGCGGCGCCCGCCGTCACCGGGATTCGATGCCGTCGCGCGAGCTTGCGGACGCGGTACAGGAGGCTCGGCGGCCCGGCCTCGACGGGGACGTCATCCAGGAAGCGCTCGACGTCCTTCGAGAGCGCGCGGACGCTCGGATAGCGCTCGTCCGGGTCCTTCTCCAGCGCCTTCAGCGCGATCCAGTCGAGCTCCCTGGAGACCGTCGAGCGCGCCGTGCCGGAGCGCCTCGCGCTGGGTGCGACGGGCGTGACCTCGGCGAGGATGCGCTCCATCTCGCGGATCCCGCCGGCGCGCAGAACGCGCGGCAGGAACGGGAGCTCGTCGGCGATCAGCTCGTACAGCATCACGCCGAGCGAGTACACGTCGCTCCGGACGTCGACGTCGAGCTGCCCCGAGCGCGCCTGCTCGGGCGACATGTACTCGGGCGTTCCCAGGATCTCGTCGTGCCGGGTGATCGGGGGCTCGTCCTCGCCGCGGTCGAGCGCCTTCGCGATCCCGAAGTCGATGACCTTCGGCGTCCCCTCGCGCGTGACCAGGACGTTGGACGGCTTCAGGTCCCGGTGGATGACGCCGCGGTCGTGCGCGTGCTGGACGGCGCCGCAGACCTCGACGAAGAGCCGCAGGCGTTCGTCCCGGCCCAGCGCGCGGCAGTGCTCGTTGAACGGCGCGCCGTCGACGAGCTCCATCACGAAGAAGGGGCGCCCGTCCGGCGCCGTCCCCGCGTCGTGGACCTGGGCGATCGACGCGTGCCCCATCCGGGCGAGCGTCTGCTGCTCCGCGCGGAAGCGCGCCACGATCGCGTCGGAGTCGAGGCCGCGCCCGACGAGCTTCAGCGCCACGCGCCGCTGGACCGGCTCGGTCTGCTCGGCGAGGTAGACCTGGCCCATCCCGCCGCGGCCGATCTCCTCCAGGATCCGGTACGGCCCGATCGCGTCGGGCGCGTCCAGGAAGCCGCCCGCGAAGTCGGTCGATCGCGGCGCCTCCAGGAGCTGGAGGCCATGCAGCCTGGCGAGGCGCTCGCGAACGGCCTCCTCCAGGTCGGCCCGGCCTTCGCACAGCCGCTCGACCGGGTCCTCCTCGCCCCCTTCGAAGGCCTCGATGCACTGCGCGACGATCGAGTTGACCTCGGCGCTGGGAGTGTCGTCGTCGAACCGGGCCACGAGCCGATCGTCGGTGTGCCCGCCGATCGCCGCAACGGATAACCTCGCAGTCGTGGACGACACGCCCGACCCAGAGACCCTGCGCGCCGCTGCGAAGGGAGACGCGGCCGCTTTCGAGACCCTCTTCGCCCGCAACCTGCCGGGGCTCGTCGCTTTCGTACGCTCGCGGCTGGGCGCCCGCCTGGCGGCGCGCGAGTCGGCGACCGACATCGCCCAGTCGGTGTGCCGGGAGGTGCTGGAGGACCTCGACGACTTCGAGTACCGCGGCGAGGAGGCCTTCCGCGGCTGGGTCTACCAGCAGGCCGTGCGCAAGATCCTCGACCGCAACCGCTACTACGGCCGCGATCGACGCGACGTGGCTCGCGAGGTCGCGCAGCGGGCCGCCGGGGACGACGACCTGCCGTCGCTGGTCGACGTCCTCGGGACGATCGCCACGCCGAGCCGCCACGCGAGCGCGCGCGAGGAGCTCGAGCGGTTCGAGGCGGCGCTCGCGACGCTGCCCGAGAACCAGCGGGACACGGTGATGATGTCGCGCGTGCTCGGGATGGAGTACGCGGACATCGCGGAGGCGACCGGGACGACGGCGTCGGCCGTGCGTGGGCTCGTCGCGAGGGGCCTGGCGGCGATCGCGGACGCGCTGGGCTGAGACGGCTGGCGGGATCCTCGGATTCCGAAAAACGCGTCCGGGCGTCCGCAGTGTCGGTCGGGACGGAGTCGTCGGCGTAGCCGTCGGCACCTGTGCCCTCCCGCATCGATCACCCGACGCCAGCACCATGAAAGCCCGCTGCCTGCCGCTGCTCCTCGCAGCCGCCGCTCCCTCGATCGCCCAGGACCACGACCCGCTCGCCCGCACGCACCAGCAGGGCCCGGGGCAAGACACACAGGCGGGGCTCGTCGGCCCCCTTTCCAGCGGGCCACGCGCGGCCCCCTACGTGAACCGACCCTCCACGCCCCGGCCAGCGGTCGGCGCGATCGAGTCGGCGCCCGACCGCCACGAACCCGCCCTCCCGATGGGCTCGATCGAGAGGATGATCGCGGAGTCGATGCACGACCGCGTCCACTTCGACGTCGACCTCCGCGGTGACCACTGGGCCCGAGGAGCCCGCTACAAGGCGCGCGCGGGCGCGGACGGGTTCGACTTCATCCCCGCGCTCGGCTCCCACGTGGAGCGGAACCACCCCGTGCGGATGTGGCTCGAGTCCGTGTCCCGTGGCGGAGAGCCGATGCTGCTCGAAGGGGCCGCGACCGTGCGCCGCGAGGGGCACCGTTTCGTCCTCGACCGCGGCCCCGTCGAAGTTCGCTACGACGTCGCGCTCGAGTCCGTGGAGCAGTCCTTCGCGCTCGACGTGCCCGAAGGCTCGGGCGACCTCGTGGTCCGGATCGCGATCGAGACCGACCTGGACGTGCGATCGGACGGAAGCGGGTTCCTGATCACCGGCGCCCATGGCGGCATGCGCTACGGCGAGGCCTTCTCGATCGACGGTCTCGGTGACGCGAGCCCCGTCCCTGCGACGTTCGACGGTACGGCGATCGAGCTGCGCGTGCCGGCGGGCGACCTTCCTGCGCCTGGACGGCCCCTCGTCGTCGATCCGGTCTTCACGCCGGTCCTCGTGGACGACTACACCGCCGACCTGCGCCGCCCCGACCTCGCGTACGAACGAGGCCGCGACGCGTACCTGTTCGTGTACGAGGAGGTCTTCTCTGCGTCCGACTCGGAGGTCTACAGCGTCTTCGTGGACGCGACGACATTCCTCCCGAGCAACGCGCAGTACATCGACGTATCGTCGACGTCGTGGACGCGGCCAAAGGTCGCGACGGTCCAGGCCGACCGCATGCACATGGTCGTGGCCACCGGCCAGGACCTCGGCTCGTCGCCCAACATCGTCGCCCGTCTGCGCAGCGCGGCCACCAGCGTCTCCGGCAACCAGTTCATCCTCAAGGGCGCGAGCTCGACCTACTCGTGCGTGGTCCCCGTCGTCGGCGGTGACAACTACGCGATCAGCGGGCAGTCCCACTTCTGCGTCGCGTACAACCGCCTGTACCCCTCACTGGATCGCGACGTCTACGCGCTCATCGTGGACACCTCGGGGAACTGGGTCGGCTCGGAGATCGTGCTCGAGGCGGTTTCGTTCATCGACAGCGGCCCGCCCGCGATCTCGCGCTCGACCGGGGACCCGAACCGCGACGCGCTGTTCTGCCTTGCGTGGACACAGGCCCAGAACGGGTTCGAGCGCGTCACCGGCGCGCAGCTCACGTGGGACGGAGCGACACTGTCCGGACCGTTCGACGTAGCGCCTCCGGTCCTGGGAGCGGACTACTTCTCCGTCGACGTCTCGTGCCTCTCGAACGTCCTCCGCGGCCCCGGCGCCGACCAGGTCTACCTCGTGAGCTGGGACGACGCGCCGTCCCAGGTGACCGACTCGTTCGTCGCCATGTGCGCCGGCACGACCGTGCTCTCGACGACCGAGCTGACGCGCGCGGAGCACGCGGACGAAGCAGCGAATCAGAACGGCGTCGTCATCGCAACGCATCCGGACTCGTTCACGCTCGTGTACGACGAGGGACCCACTCTGTACGCGACGGTCGTCCAGCCGGTCGCGGAGCGCCTCGGGATCCTAGAGCGCAGGATCCGCTTCCACACCGGCGAGCCGATCTTCTCGGAGACCGCCGTCGCGACGGCCTTCAGCGGTGGTGGCACGAACGTGGACGGGTTGATCGCGACCGCCGACGGCTACTCGGGCAGCGCGAACATCCTCGCGTCGTACTTCTACCCGGACCCGAACCGGGAGGTCGCCGGCTACCAGTATTGCTACGGCGCCCCGAACAGCACGGGCGACCGCGGCTTCATCGCCGCGTTCGGAGACAGCTCGCCCTTCACCGTGAAGACCGTCGGCGCCTTCGCGCTGCCGACGAGCTCGTTCGGGTTCTTCCTGGCGTCGACGACGACCAACTTCGCGCCGATGGCGGGCGGCTCCCAGGGGACGCTCTGCCTCGGCGGCAGCGTCGGCCGGTTCGGCGTCTTCAACTCCGGCGCGCTCGGCCAGGGCTTCGTCAACGTCGACCCGCAGGCCATCCCGTCGCCGACGGGCACGACCGCGGCGATGTTCGGCGACCGCTGGCACTTCCAGGCCTGGCACCGGGACGCTGTGAACGGCGCGGCGACGTCGAACTTCACGAACGCCGTGACGATCGTGTTCGACTGATGGGAACGAGCCCGCTCTCCTTCTCGGGGAGCGGGCTCGGTCCACGCCCTCGACGAGCGTGCGACGGCGGCGGCGTCGAGGTACGCGCGCGCACGTCGAGCCCTTGCCGATGATCGTCGCAGCCAACGCCGGCAATCGGGTTCTTGCACGAGCCGCTCCCGCGGAAGCCGAGGAAGAACTTCTCGGCCCGCGGCTGCGACATGATCCTGCGCACGGTCAACGCACAGAATTCAGCTTTGCATTGAAACCTCGAGAGCGGCCAGTCGTCGTCCCGGTGGACGATGGACGATGGACGACCACCTCGACTTGCGCGCACCTGACGCGGGATCCAGCAGAGCGATGCCGAGGCCGACAAGCCCTGGTCGCACGGTCCGAAGGCCGGACTGCGTCGAGGTGGGCTGGCACCACGTCGCCGTCGCGACCCGGCCGGTCGTCCCGCTCTTCGCAGATGCTGCTGTCGCCGACCTGCTTCGTAGGCGATTGGAGCGCGCTCGCGCCTCGGGCGGCCTGCAGGTCGACTCGTTCCGGGTCTTCAGGGATCGAGCGCAGATACTCGTACGCAGCCCGGCGGGGCAGCTCGGTGCGACCCTGCAGGCGATCCGGCGTGGGCTCACGGGACCTTGGAATCTAGCGCACCCCGAGCGACGGACTCGCATGAAGAGGACACGGCTCGAACCGACGAACACCGAACGCTATCGCGTCGCGGTCCGGCGACGGCTCGACGAATCGGACGCGTCGGGGCTTTCGGCCGAGGCGGTGGAGCTGATCGACCTACGAGCCGGACTGGGCGTGCTCGATCGGCGAGACGTCCAAGCTCTTGCCTGTCTCCCGGAACTCGACCTGAGAACGCAGCTCGTGCGGTGGGGCCGAGCCGCGGATGCGGTCGGCGCAGGCCTTCCGCTCCTGCAGGACGAAGACTTGATACTGCGTACATGTGGCGTCCCCGATCGGGAGAGCGATTTCTACGGCATGCTCGAAGATGGTGGTGAGGACGTGTTCGACACGCTGAGGACGGGGATGCAGGCCTCGTTCTCGGCTGATAGCTGGCGAAACATCGGCCTGCATGGAGGTGCGCGATCGGGACGGGTCCACGAGAGGCTGGGCCGCCATTGCGACCTCCTCGTGACCAGCGCTGCCTACGCGCGCACGGCGCTCGACGCCGCGCGTCGCGCGCTCCAACGAGAGTGCCGAGGCAGGCGGTCGATTTTCTCGTAATCCGGTAAGAGTGACCAGCGCCGACGGAAACACCGCGAACCGCAGCCGCTCCGCCGCCCATCCCGGACGCTCCGGTCTCGCCTCGCATGAACCGTCGCCGACTCGATCCCCTCTTCCTGCGCTTCCGTGAACGCGGCGACGTCGCCGCGCTCGGTGCGCTCTTCGACCGCGCTGCGCCGCAGCTCATGGCGATCGCTCGCCACCTGGCCGGTGACGAGGCGACGGCGGAGGACGCGCTCCAGGAGACCTTCCGCACGGCGATCGAGCGTCGTGACGTCTGGGACGCGCGCCGGCCGTTGCTGCCGTGGCTCGTCGGGATCCTGTCGATCCACGTGAAGCGGGCGCGCGCGCGCGCCGAGGACGTGATCGCCGACGGCGGGCTGGAGTGGAGCGACGAGCGGGACCCGGCGGAGATCGTCGCGGGTGACGAGTGCCGCGCGTTCATCGAGGAAGCGATCGATCGCCTGCCGCCGACGTACGCCGAGCCCCTGCGCCTGTCGCTCCTCGCGGATCAGCCGCCGCGCGAGATCGGCGCCGCGCTCGGGCTCTCTGCGAATGCCGCCAGCGTTCGCCTGCATCGGGGGCTCCGACTCCTTCGCAAGTTGCTTCCCTCCGGCGTGGCGCTGGGCGGTGCGGTGGCCCCGCTCGGGCCCGGCGAGGTTCGGGGACTCGCGGCCGTGCGACGGACCGTGACGCAAGACGCGGTCGCCGCCATCTCGAGCGGAACGGCACGGACGGCGACGGCGGGAGTCGCCTCCTGGAAGATCGGTACGGTCGCCGTCGGTGCGGCCGCCGCCCTCATGGTGGCGTACGTCGCGGCCGACTCGCGGGTCGAGCGGACCCGCCCTGATGTGATCGGCCGCGCGCACGACGCCGACCTGGTCGAGCTCGCGTCCACGGAGGAAGTGGTCGGGGACTCCTCGCGCACGGTCGCCGTACCCGTGGGGACCGCGCCGGCCTCGATCGAGACCACGGCCTCGGCCGCGTCCGTGCGCGTCGTCACGGGACGGGTGGTCGCGAGCGAGACGGGCTCCCCCATCGAAGGGGCGACGGTCGAATGCCTGGCGACGCCGTACGGCGATCGCAGGCCCGCACAGGGGTGGAGTCCGGCTTCGGCTTCGACAGGGGCCGACGGCAGGTTCAGGCTCGAGATCGATGCCCCGCCCGACGCCCGGCCGGGACTCCGGATTCACGCAGACGGCCGCGGAGCGATGGTCGGGTTCGTGGAGGAAGAAGAGACCGACCACGGCGACGTCCCGCTCGCGCGCGGAGCCCGCGTCACGCTCCGCGTCCTCGACGCGAGCGATCGGCCCGTCCCCGGGTTCCGGTGCAGCGTGCGCGGCGGCGACACCCCGCTCGAGATGCTGCACCCGAGACTGAACCCCGAACTCCATCTCGGGCGGCGGACCTCCGACGCGAACGGCCTGTACGAGCCGCTCGACCTGCCCTTCGGCCGCTACCGGATCCTCCCGGACGCGACGTTCTACGGGTACGACGTCCTGGGCCCGGAGTCGTTCGAAGTGAGCGAGGCCTCGCCAGGAGACGTGGTCCTTCGACTGCGACGGCCGGAGTCCGCCGTGTCGATCCAGGGCACGGTGCGCGACGAACTAGGTCGCGCGGTGCCCGACCTCGAGCTCTGGGTCCCGCTCCCTGAGATCGGGGTCGACGCCGGGCGCACGGACACCGAGGGGCGCTTCGCGTTCCCGATCGGACGCCTGGGCATGACGTCCGGCGAGCTGCGCCTCCCGAACGACGAGCGTCGCTTCGAGATCGTGGAGCCGATCGACCGGATCGCGGTCGGCGAACACGTCGACGTATTCGTTCGCAGGCTCATGCCCGTCGACCTCGTGATCGACGTCGTCGACGG
Organism: Planctomycetota bacterium; assembly: GCA_038757895.1. GTDB lineage: Bacteria > Planctomycetota > UBA1135 > UBA1135 > Saltatorellus. The sequence goes on from JBCDGE010000013.1 coordinate 59,604, forward strand.
TGAGAATGGCGCCCCGATCACGTTCGATCACGTGCTCGTGGAGCGCTTCGTCCAGGAGAGCGGAGCCAGCACGATCCTCCACTCCGCTCGCAGCCTCCAGGGACGAGCGGCACCGGGAACGATCACGCTCCGGGCCGTCGCGCCCGGCACGTACCGCCTCCTCGTGCGCCCCCACGGTGCGGGCTTCTCTCCCGTTGTGAACGCCGATCTCGACGTCGTCGAGGAGCGCCGCGTCCGTGTCGAGGTACCGCGGTCCGTCACGTGGGAGGCGCAAGTGACCGGCGCCGATGGCAATCCTGTGGCAGGAAGCGAGGTCCGGCTGTGCCACGACGCATGGGACGCCCGGCGTGGGCGGGTCCGCGGTACTCGGACGATCGACGAGCTCCTCGAAGGAAGCGCGCACAGCACGGACATGCCGTTCGTGAGCGTGATCGCGACGACGAACTCCGACGGTGTCGCAACGCTCAAGTCGCCGCCCGATCTCGAAGGGGCCGCGCTCCATGTGGTGGGCCCGGCGCACGCCGATGCGTCGATCCAGATCGGCCCCGCGGTTCCCACCGGTCCCGTCGAGATCCACGTCGGCGGACTCGGCTCGCTGGCCGGAACGGTCGCGCCCCTCGACGTCGCGCTGGCCTGGGGCCCCGACGCCGACCTCGAGAAGAGGCTGCGGGCGCGGGCCGAGGATCCCGAGGCGGAGATCCTGTCCGCCATGCCGGAGATCATCGTGACTCCGCTCGCCGACGGACACTCCTCGAAGCGTGCGCGCGAGGTCCACATCGGCCGCGACGGACGGTTCGCGCTCGACCGGATCCCGGCGGACGAACCGCTCGCCGTCGATCTGTGCGCGGGCCATGGACGCTGGTACGGCCGCAAGCGCGTGACGGAGATCCCCGCGCTCAGCGCGGGCGAGACTCGAGATCTCCGACTCGACCTGTCCGCAATGGGGCCGGCCTCGTGCGAGGCGCTCGTCCGCGTGAACGGCGAGCCGCTCGCGCTCGGAGAGGTTCATCTTTGGTCGGGCCGGAACGGCGCCCACGCCGACGTGCTCGACGGTGCGGTCTCGATCGAGCGGATGATGCCCGGCGCCTACCGCGCGACCGTGGAGTTCCGATCTCCCTACCGCTACGTCAAGCTGAGCGGAGAACGAACGATCACGCCGGGATCGAACTCGATCTCGCTCGACGTCGAGACTGCAGACGTCTCGCTGCGGCTCCGGGACGAGAGTGGCGCGCCGCGCGCCCATCGATCGCTGTCGATCGTGCCCATCGACGCGGACGAGCGACGCTTTCCCCGGCTCCGCCATAGGAGCGACGGTGACGGGCGCACTGTGATCAAGGGAGTCCCGTACGGTCGATACGAGGTGCTCCTGTGGCCCGACGGCCTGGCGGACGGCGTGTCGTCGCTGCCGGAGGACATTCGCGCAACGTCCCTCGGGTCGGTCGAGGTGAGCGAGAGGCGGGTCAGCGCGGAGCTGTGACCGGGACAGGCGGTCCGGGCGCCCCTACACTCGGCCCCTCGCCAGGACCGCCGATGCCCAACGATCACCCCACCGACTCGGACCACTCCCTCCGCAGCCGTCTTCAGCACCTCGTCGGCACCGACCTCGATCCGGAGATCTCGCTCCCTGTGGAGCCGTCGCCGCGCCGGCATCGAGCGGGAGGGGATGGCTCCGACCACGGCGCCCCGTCCTCGGCCGTCCTGAAGCGCCTCGGTGCGCACGCGTCCGACACCACGCGTTACCGGATCGACGGTGAAGTCGCGCGCGGTGGGATGGGCGCCATCCTGGAGGTCTGGGACGAGGACCTGCGCCGCAAGCTCGCGATGAAGGTCGCGCTGGACGGGTCGCGTTCCGGCACTGCGGCGTCGGCCGATTCGCTCGACCCGCGCGTGCTCGCCCGCTTCCTGGAGGAGGCCCAAGTGACGGGGCAGCTCGAGCACCCGGGGATCGTCCCCGTCCACGAGCTCGGGCTGGGCGGGAGCGGCGAGGTCTTCTTCACGATGCGCCTCGTGCGCGGGCGTGATCTCGAGCAGATCTTCCGGCTCGTCGACGAGGACCGAGAGGAGTGGACCCGCACGCGCGCGCTCGAGGTGCTCCTGAAGGTCTGCGACGCCATGGCGTACGCGCACAGCAAGGGCGTCCTCCACCGCGACCTCAAGCCGGCGAACGTCATGGTCGGCCGCTTCGGCGAGGTCTACGTGATGGACTGGGGGCTGGCTCGCGTACGCGGGCACGCCGAGTCGCGTGACCTCCGCATCGCGAACGCACCGGAGAGCCTCCGCATCGACACCGATCGTCGCGAGGGCGCGTCGGGCGAGGCGAGCGACGAGCTCTACACGATGGACGGCGACGTGATCGGGACGCCGTCGTACATGCCGCCCGAGCAGGCGCGCGGACTGCTCGATGAGATCGACGAGCGTGCGGACGTGTACTCGCTCGGTGCCATGCTGTATCGGCTGCTCGCCGGGGTCGCTCCGTACGCCCTGCGCAACGAGCCGCGCAGCGGGATCGCGATCCTGAACGACCTGCTCGCCGGACCACCGGCACCGATCGGCGAGAGCGCGAGCGACGTCCCCCCCGAGCTCGTCGCGATCGCCGAGAAGGCGATGGCCCGCCGTCCACAGGACCGCTACGCGACGACGCAGTCGTTCGCTGGCGACCTGCGGGCCTTCCTTGAGCACCGGGTCGTCGGCGCGTACGAGACGGGGGCGATCGCAGAGGCGCGCAAGTGGGTCAAGCGCAACCGGCCGCTCGCCGCCGCCCTGGCGGCGGGCATCGTCGCGCTCGCGGTCGGGCTGGTGGCGGCGCTCGTCGAGAAGGGACGCGCCGACGACAACGCGCTGCTCGCGGCCGAGCGGCAGGTCGAGGCCGAGCGCCAGGCCCGGATCGCCGAGGAGGTCAACGGGTTCCTGAACGACGATCTCTTCGCGTCGATCGCGCCGGACGAGATGGGGTTCGACGTGACGGTCCGGGAGGTGCTCGACAGCGCGACCCAGAGGCTCGACGGCCGATTCGAGGACGAACCGCTCGTCGAAGCCGCGCTGCGCTACACGCTCGGGATCAGCTACGAGCGATTGGGCGAGTACGAGACCGCGATGACGCAGCTCGACCGAGCCATCGAGCTGCAGCGGGCGGAGCTGCCGCCGGACGACGAGGCGCTGCTGGAGACGATGCGCTCCCGAGCGCTCGTCCTCCACGACCTCGGCGAGGACGTCGCGGCGTACGAGCTGTTCACCGAGGCGCTCGAGCGTCTCGAAGAGCGTTATGGCCCCGAGGACCATCGGGTACTGTCAGCCCGGAGCAATCGCGCGCTGACCATCCAGGCCCTCGGCAACCCCGAGGAGGCACTCGCGGACTACGAGGAGATCGCCGCCATCCAGGCGCGCGTGTTCGGGGAGGACGACGTCGATCGACTGACGACCCTGAACAACATCTCGAACTCGCTGGCGGTCCTCGGTCGGTACGAGCGCGGGATCGAGGTCGCGGAGGCGGCGCTCGCCGCGCGTCGTCGAGCGCTCGGCGAGGACCACCCGGAGACGATCCTCACGATGAGCAATCTCGGGGACCTCTTCATGAAGGCCTCCCGGTACGAGGAGGCCGAGGCCCTTATGCGCGCAGCGCGCGACGCGTTCGGCCGCGTGTACGGCACGCAGCACCCGAGGTACGCCCAGGGCCTGTCGAACGTCGGCGTCGTCCTCATCGAACGCGGCGAGTTCACCGACGCTCTTGTTGAGCTGGAGAAGGCTCGGCAGGTCTTCGGCGCGACGCTCCGGGAGGACCACCCGCGCCGGATGCTGAACGAGAGCAACGTGGCGGTGGCGCTCGCGCTCCTCGAGCGGAACACGGAGGCGCTGGAGATCCGCGAGCGAGTGCTCGAGCTGCAGCGCACGAAGCTCGGCGACGAGCACCCCGACGTGCTGTCATCGATGGGCAACCTCGCGATGCTCTATCGCGCCATGGGGCGCACCGACGACGCAGAGGCGCTCCTGCGCGACACGCTGGAGCTGCGGCGCACGGTGTCGGGGCCGGACCACCCCGACACGCTGGTCGTCCTCGAGAACCTCGGCGGAACGCTCTACCGCGAGGGCGACTACGCGGGGTCGCTCGAGTACACGGGCGAGGTGCTCGAGGCCCGCATGCGCGTGCTGGGCGAGGCGCACCGCGACGTCGCGAAGACGACCTACAACATGGGGATGATCGCGAAGTCGATGCGCGACCCGGACCTCGCGCGGAACTACTTCGAGACCGCGTTGGAGCGGTTCCGCGGCTCGATCGGCGAGGAGAGTCCCGAGGGAGCGGACTGTCTGCTTCAGCTCGGCTACGTCGCCGAGGCAGTCGACGACCACGTCGCGGCCAAGAAGCACTACGGCCGCGCGCTCGAGATCCGTCGGGCGCTCGGACCGGACGACCTGACGACGGCGGACATCCTCTACCGGTCCATGGTCACGGCCTTCGAGCTGGAAGAGTGGGACCAGGCGATCGTCTTCGGCGAGCAGAGCGCGCCGATGTATGAGGACCTCGTCGGGCCGGACCACCTCGTGACGCTGGCGAGCGTCTATTACCTGGCGCGGTCGAAGGTGCGGGCGGGCCGCTTCGCCGAGGCCGAGGAGGGCGCGCTCGTCTTCCACGACCGGAGCCTGGAGACGTACGGCGAGTCCCACGAGAACATCCGCCTGGGCCGCGAGCTGCTGGTCGAGCTGTACGAGGGCTGGGGCCGGCCCGACGAGGCGGCGACCTGGCGCTGACCGCCCGGCGGGGCCGGACCCTGCCACGCTGACAGGCCCGGCCGCGGCCCCGCCAGGCCCCTGCCAGCCTGGCAGCGACGGGGCAGCGAGGTGGCGTCGCGGTGGCCCCAAAAGAGGGCCCTGCGGGGGCTCACGCAGGGCCCCGCACGGCGGCAGGCCGGTCCGCGCCGGCGGCGGCACACCAATTGCTCCTCGGCGCGCACGCCATGGAGCGCCGCATCCTCATCGCCGACGACGATCCTGACGTGCGTCAGGGTGCCGCCGAGCTGCTCGTCAGCACGGGGCTGGAGGTCGTGGAGGCCGGCGACGGCGAGGAGGCCCTCGTGGTCGTCCGCCGCGCCGTCGAGGTCGGCCAGCCGCTCCACCTCGCGCTCGTGGACGTCCACATGCCGCCGCCGTCGGACACGACGGCGGGCATGGAGCCGGGCGACGGCGGGCTGGCGCTCTTCAGCCTCCTCCGCGGCCAGCGGCCCGAGCTGCCCTGCATCCTCTGGTCCGGCGAGGCCTCCGAGGGCGTGGCGAGCTGGGCCCTCCGCGAAGGCGCGAGCGCCTTCCTGCGCAAGCCCGTGAAGCCGCACCACCTGCGCGGCGAGGTGCACCGGATCCTCGACGAGGTCTGGGGCCGCACCGGCTGAGCGCGCATCGATCGACGTCGCGCGCGGACCCGGCCACGGGCCCTGCGCGACGCTCCCCTATCCACCCTCTTCTTCTTCAGACCCCCAACGCATCGCATCCCCGCGCCGCTCACGGCGCTGCCAACGACATGGCCACCAAGACCAAGAAGAACGTCGCCATCCGCCCCCTCGGTGACCGCGTCCTCATCCAGCGCGTCGAGGCCGAGGAGAAGACCGCCGGCGGCATCCTCCTCCCCGAGAGCGCCAAGGAGAAGCCGAAGGAGGGCATCGTGATCGCGACCGGCGAGGGCAAGACCCTCGACAGCGGCGACAAGAGCTCCTTCAGCGTGTCGAAGGGCGACCGCGTCCTCTTCACCTCGTACGCCGGCACCGACGTCAAGTACGAGGGCGACGAGTTCATCATCATGCGCGAGGACGACATCCTCGCGATCGTCGGCTGATCGAGCGTTCGCGCTCCTCCCCAAGCCCACCACCATCCCATGGCAGCGAAACAGATCAGCTACGACGCCACCGCGCGCGAGCACATCCGCGCGGGTGTCAAGAAGCTCGCGCGTGCCGTCAAGGTCACGCTCGGGCCCCGCGGCCGGAACGTCATCATCGAGAAGTCCTTCGGCAGCCCGACCGTCACCAAGGACGGCGTCACGGTCGCCAAGGAGATCGAGCTCGAGGACGCCTACGAGAACATGGGCGCGCAGCTCGTCAAGCAGGTCGCCCAGCGCACGAACGAGGCGGCGGGCGACGGCACGACGACCGCGACCGTCCTCGCCGAGGCCATCTTCGAGGAGGGCCTCAAGAACGTCACCGCCGGCGCCAACCCGGTCGCGCTCAAGCGCGGCATCGACGGCGCGGTGAAGGCCTCGACGGCCCAGCTCGCGAAGATCTCGACCCCGATCAAGGGTCACCAGGAGATCGCGCAGGTCGGTTCGATCGCGTCGAACAACGACCCCGAGATCGGCGAGATGATCGCCCAGGCGATGGACCGCGTCGGCAAGGACGGCGTGATCACCGTCGAGGACGGCAGCGGCGTCGAGACCGAGGTCGAGTGGGTCGAAGGCATGCAGTTCGACAAGGGCTTCCTGTCGCCGCACTTCGTCACCGATCCGGCCAAGATGGAGTGCGTGATGGAGGATGCCGTCATCCTCGTTCACGAGAAGAAGATCAGCTCCATCAAGGACATGATCCCGCTCCTGGAGCAGGTCGCCCAGCAGGGCCGTCCGCTCCTGATCATCGCCGAGGACGTCGAGGGCGAGGCCCTCGCGACCCTGGTCATCAACCGCCTCCGCGGCTCGTTCCCCTGCGTCGCCGTCAAGGCGCCGGGCTTCGGCGAGCGCCGCACGGCGATGATGCAGGACATCGCGGTCCTCACCGGTGCCAACGCGATCATGGAGTCGACGGGCGCCACGCTCGAAGGCGCCACGATGAACGACCTCGGCCGTGCCAAGAAGGTCATCGTCGCCAAGGACGCGACGACGATCATCGAGGGCGCCGGCAAGAAGACCGAGATCAAGGGCCGCATCGAGCAGATCAAAGGTGAGCTCGAGCACACCAAGTCCGACTACGACGCCGAGAAGCTCCAGGAGCGCCTCGCGAAGCTGTCGGGTGGCGTCGCCCAGATCAACGTGGGCGCCGCGACCGAGTCCGAGATGAAGGAGAAGAAGGCCCGCGTCGAGGACGCCCTCCACGCGACCCGCGCGGCCGTCGAAGAGGGCATCGTCCCCGGCGGCGGCACCGCTCTCCTCTCCTGCATCGCGGTGATCGAGAAGCTCAAGCTCGACGGTGACGAGCGCGTCGGCTCAATGATCGTCCGCCGGGCGATCGAGGCGCCGCTCCGCCAGATCGCCGCGAACGCGGGCCTCGACGGCGCGGTCGTCGTCCAGAACGTCCTGAACGACGGCAAGGCCGGCTTCGGCTACAACGCCGCGACCGACACCTACGAGAACCTCATCAAGGCCGGCGTCATCGACCCGACCAAGGTGGTCCGCTCGGGCCTGCAGAACGCGGCCTCGGTCGCGAGCCTGCTGCTCACCACGGACGCGCTCGTCAGCGACACGCCGGACAAGGAAGAGCCGGCTGCTGCGGCTGGGCACCATCACCACTGATCGGATCCCGATCAGCGAGTGAGCGCACGGGCCGCGCCGGGACACGATCCCGGCGCGGCCCGCGCCGTTTCGCGCACGACGACCTCGACCGACGGGTCCAGGCCCTCACTTGTCGCGGTCGCCGGTGGCCGCGTCGAGCAGCCGATCGACAGGCGTCTCGCTCGCGGCATCCGAAGTGAGCAAGACGGCGTTGGGTTGCAGGTAGAACGAACGCCCCGAGACCCTGCGCCCCTGGACAACCAGCTCTCCGTTCGCCGCTCCCCGATCCGTGATCGTGACCGGCCACGTGGCGCCGAGGTCGACGTCGATCTCCTTGTAGGGTGCGCCCTTTCGTTCGTCGTCGCGCCCGTCTCGCACCACGAGCGGCGCCATGTCGACGATGCCCGGGTCGACGTAGAGCGTCGCGAAGTTTGGGAACTGAACGACCTCGGCCTGCTCCGCCCACCAGGGCGCGTCTCCGTCAAGTGATTCGAAACGAAGCTGGATCGAAACGTCGACGTCCTGTTCTACGGACGAGTCACAGGCTTGCACGGCGAGCAGCGAAGCCAGGACGAGGAGCGATCTGCGCATGGTGAGAAGTCTAGCCAGCGCATCGCCGCACTCCGCGCGTCACGAAGAACCGCCGTCCCGTCTTTGACGGAACCTAGCGCCCGGTCGTCGCGCCGTACCTGGGCCGAGCTGCTCGAGCGTACGTTCGGCGTCGACGTGCTGCGTTGTCCGCGCTGCGGTGGCCGGCGCCACCGCATCGCGACGATCACCGACCCGATCGTGATCCGAAAGGTGCTCGCGCACCTCGGCCTGCGCACCGAGCCCCCAGCGCTCGCGCCCGCGCGGCAGACCCCCTCAGATGCGCTTCGCGTGAGTCGCGAGCTGCGCGCACGTGCGCACCGCTGCCGCTCACCGCTCCCCCATCGCTCGAGGAGGGTCCGACGCTCGACAGTACGCCGCTCGCAGGTCGGTCGCCGACGCCCGCAGCACGGGCGCCGGCTCGATCTCGCGGTCTCGCATCCGTCCGAACGGGGCTCGAGCGTGATCTGCGGCATCGCGCGCCCCGTCGTATCACCCGCGTGCGCAGCGAGACGCACTGCCGGCACCCCGCCCCGCGCGTGACCACATGATCTCGCTCAGGCCAGCACGACGTCCGACAAGAACTGGCAGCTTGGACTTCGTATCCGCTCAGGCCTACGTCCTCCCGGTATGGATCGAGTTCGTCATCGCGCTCCATCGATCGGAGTTCACGCCTGGGGCTGCGACGTGGATCAGCTTGGGCGTCTGCCTGCTCGTGCCGATCTTCACCAACATCGTCCTTCCGATCGCGATTCTCGCGGCCTCGCTTCTCGCGCGCGGCGGGCCCTACCTGGAGCCCGGGACCGCACTCCCGCTCTCGACCGCGTTCCACGCCCTGATCTTCGCCGTGCCGGCAGGTTTCGTGCGCGTGTCCGCGACCGGCTGGTTCCGATCCGCGTTCCGCCTCGACCGGAGGCGGCCACTGATCCACCGACGTTGGGGTGACTACCTGCGCGCGTGGTGGTTCGGCCTCTGGATGAACCTTCCGATCTTTCCGCTCGTCCCATTCTGTCCTTGGCTGCTCTTCTGGGCGTACGTCGGCTCGCTCGTGCTCTTCAACCAGCTCCTGATCGACGAGCCGGTCCTCGAGGGCGAGGATCGGCCGCGGACCGCTTCCTGGCTGGTGCGCGCGTACGACCAGGCGGACGGAGAGGACCGTGTCCTCCGCACCCCGTTCTTCAGCCTCCCGCTCCCGTTCAGGGCGCCCTGAGCCGGACGCTCGGACGATGGATCGGGTGAGCGGGACCGTGAGCAGGATCTGCGTCCCGCCGCGAGTGCGGACTCAGGCATCTCGGCGGGTCCTTGGGGCATTGAATGGACGCATCCGCACGGGACATGGACTCGAACGGTCCGGCAATTGAATGGAGCCCATGAACGTCTATGACCAGCTGTCGAACCCTGGCCTGATCGAACGAATCACGAGGCGCTTCTACCACCTCGTGACTGCCGACGCCGACCTTGCGCCGCACTACCAGGAGGTGAACCTGGAGGACCTCGTCTTCCGGCGCACGACGTTCATGAGGGCTGCACTCGGCGGGCCAGCACATGGCGCTGCTCACCTGTCGACCGCCGAGCGTGCGGAGCAATGCCTCGATCCGGCGCTGGGTGACCTGCGTCGAGCACTCATCCTTCAGGCGCTGCACGACAGCGGCGCCCCCGAAGTGCTGAGGGAGGCGTGGCTCAAGATCGAGGATAGGCAGAGGCAGCGATCCCCGCGGGGATCCGGAGGCTCCGCGCACCCGTCCTGAAGAGCGACACGGTGTGCGCGGTTCGCGTGGGCAAATCGTGCCCAGGCCCTCACAGCCCGGGCAGGCCACCGCTCCCCCATCGCTCGAGTAGGGTCCGACGCTCGTCAGTACGCCGCTCGCAGGTCGGTCGCCGACGCCCGCACGACGGGCGCCGGCTCGAACTTGTGGCCTCGCGTGTGTCCGAACGGCGTGCGAGCGTGATCTGCGGCATTGCGCGCCCCACCCGTATCGCCCGCGTGCGCAGCGACACGCACTGCCGGCACCCCGCCGCGCGCATGACCACATGATCTCGCTCAGGCCAGCACGACGTACAACAAGAACTGGCAGCTTGGACGTCTCATCCGCCCGCCCAGAGGTGCCGTCGCTGATTCGAATCCGGGTCCGACCGGATCCGCGGCCCCTACAGCCGCGCCCCGACCGAGAGACACGCTCAGGTCGGGGCGAGACGGCGACATCAGGGCCTGCCGAGGACGCTTGCGCGCGGCAGGTTGGCTCGGATCACTGGAACTGGATGGAGAGCGCGGTGGTGTAGCCGGCCGTCGGGTTGCCGATGGGATCGACATCCCGGTGCCACGCTTGGAAATACCACGTCTCCCCGGGCTGTACCGCGACCATGGTGGTGACTTGCGGGATCATGGTCAGGTCGATCTGAAGCGAGGCTGTGCCGTTGGCGTCGGTGGTCATGATCTGCCCAGGGCCGACGAACCGCCCGATGTTGCCCGTGATGCATCGTGCCCCCCCCGCGGCGTCGAAGATGACGGGCTGGGCCGGCGTGAGGCTTACGAGACCCAGCGCGAGCGTCGAGCTGGGGAGATGACTGAGCAGAAGCGTCACGTCGTTGTTGGCCGCGATCGCCGAACCAGTAGCGCGGATCTCTCCGTGCTTGCCAAGGCTGTTGAACTGCGCGGAGAAGTTCATCGTGCTCGGAAGGAACGGTGATCCGTCGCAGTAGACGCCTCCGAGATCACCGTCGAGGATCTCGACGTACACCGCGCCAGCACCTCCGCGCGGGCAGTTCCCGATCGCGGTCGGCCCAGAGACCGTGGTCAGATAGGTGCCCGAGTCGACGTCGAACCGCTGCACCTGGCCTTGACGATCTTGAACGAGGTGAAGGACACCCCTCGGATCGATCCCGACGCCATGGATGTTCCTGGACGCCTGCGCGAAGGGGTAGCTCGCGACGAGGATGTCATCCGCAGCCGTCCCCGGTGTGCTGGTCGGAAGAGTGATCTCGACGATGCCTTTTCCCGCTCCGGAGCCCATTGTCGGGACGTAGCCCGAACCGTTGTTGGCGGCGTAGAACTTGTCGGTCCTCCAATCGTTCGCAAGCCCGTCGAGCTCTGCACTGGCCCCCACGGTGAAGGTCCGATCGACGTTTCTGTTGGCCAGGTTGAGCAAGTAGATCGAGCGACCTCCGGAAGCGTGGAGACGGCCGTCTGCCTCGCGCCAGGTGAGGCCCTGTGCATCCAAAGGGGCTCCCGATTTGTCCGTGAAAGACCCAACAAGGGTCGGTGTCACCGGCGACGTCGCGATGCTCGCCAGGGTGACCGAGAAGATCTCCGAGCCAGCGAGCAGATAGAAGACCTCGTTCGCCTCGTTGAACGCGATTCCACGATGGTCGAACACCGAATCCCACAGGTCGAATCCAACAGATCCGGTGGTGAAGTCGAACTCATAGCTCGTCGAAGCGGTCAAGCACGTCGTGCTCCCGGGGCAGCTACCGAATGGCGGACATTCAGGGATCCCAACGAAGAGACTGCTTCGTTCTTGAGCCTGTGCTTCGACCTGCAGGGAAGCACCGAGAGTTGCGACGACAGCGAGTGATGTGAACGGATGGAGTTTCATTCGAATCGAGCCTTGCCAGCGATGTGTCGTGAACCAACCCGAGGTCCGTGGCGAGCGCACGACAGAACCCCTCGGGCAACGCGCTCTGGAGACCCGGCACGTCACGAACGGTCGGTCGATTCGGAGAATCGGACGCAGAAGCGTCGCGCGCCCCGTTCTGGCGCAGATCCCGTCCGCTGCGTCGATCCGCCCTGTCGTGCCGAGGACATGTCAGTTGTGCCTGTTCACGATTCAGTCGACCTCTCTCCGTTTCCCAGTTTCAAGACGCGCCCCCCCATGAAGCACACCTCGATCACAATCCGCTGCGCCACGCTCGGGCTGCTCCTCGGCTCGTCCGCCTCGGTCCAGCTCTACACCGGGTACTCCGTCGGTGAGTCGTACTTCGAGGATCGCGAGACGGGCACGGTCACGCTGCTCTCCCGGTTCGGCCAGTTCGAGGTCTACGCGGCGGCGGCGGACGACGAGGACGAAGTGCTCTGGCTCAGCGCGCCCAATCCGGCGAACGGCCTGACGTCGAGCCTGTTCCGCTGAGACGACGGCAGCCCGAACACGCCCGTCGAAGTTCGTGTGCCGTGGGACGGTCGCGAGAGCCGTCGAGCGCACGCCAACCCCGCTCGTCCGGTGTCCGGCCCTCCGCTCCTCGCACCGAACCTCAGCGAACTCGCAGCTTGGATCGCTCATCCGCCGGGCGATTCAGTCCGGTTCGAGGTCGGGGCGGAGGGCGACTCGGTGGTCCGGCTCGGCGGAAGCGGCCGCCGAGCCCGATGGCCGGCGGCGCGCGCGCCGACGGGGAGCGGATTCCCACCGATTCGTCGTGACGCGAACGGCGGGACCGGGATGGGCCCTCGCGACCCGATCCACGTGGGGACGACCTCTAGACTCTCGAACGGAGTGGCGACCGAGTTCACGCCCTGAGCGAAGAGCGCCTCCGGCGGCCGCGACCGGCTCGGTCGGGTCTCGCCGGGATCGGTATCTTCGAGACTCCCCGCGCCCCCCCTCCCCAGCATGCCCGCCACGCCCTCGATCGAGTCCCTCGTCGCCACGCTGATCGCCGCGCGCGAGGACGGCGAGGTCGATCCGCTGGAGCGCCTGTGCACCGAGCACCCCGCGAGCGCCGAGGAGCTCCGCCACCACGTCGACCTGCTGGCGCGCGCCGGCCTGCTCGACGAGGCGGCGTCCGAGGCGAACGGCGCGTTCGACAGCATCCCCGAGCGCCTGGAGGGCTTCAGGCTGATCCAGCAGGTCGGCGCCGGGGGCATGGGCGTCGTCTTCCGGGCGCGCGACGAGGCGCTCGAACGCGAGGTGGCGCTCAAGGTCGTCCGCCCGGACCAGCTGCTGTTCCCCGGCGCACGCGAGCGGTTCCAGCGCGAGGTCGTGACGATCGCAGGGCTGCGGCACCCAGGGATCGTCCCGCTGTTCTCCGTCGGCGAGAGCGACGGCCTGCCGTTCTACGTGATGGAGTTCATCGAGGGCGCGACGCTCTCGGAGCTCCTGGAGCGGCTCCAGGGCAAGGATCCGCGCGAGCTCGTCGGCCGTGATCTCTGGAACGCGCTCCGCCCGGATGCCGAGGACGCGGACGCGATGCCGGAGATCTTCGACGGCGCGTGGGACACCGTGTGCCTGCGCATCGTGCGCGAGGCCGCCGCGGCGCTGGAGTTCGCGCACCTCGGCGGCGTCCTGCACCGCGACGTCAAGCCGTCCAACCTGATGATCGACCACGACGGCCGCGTGCGCGTCGTCGACTTCGGCCTCGCGTCCAGTCGCGGGGACGGTCGGCTCACGCAGACCGGAGCGCTGGTCGGATCGCTGAACTACATGGCGCCCGAGCTCGTGGAGGGCGGCGACGGCTCGCGGGCGTCCGACGTGTACGCGCTCGGCGCGACGCTGTACGAGCTCCTGACGCTGAAGACGCCTTACGGGGTCACGGACTTCGTCCGGATCCGCGAGTCGATCCTGCGCGGCGACCTCCCTGGCCCGCGTCGCGTCAACCCACGGATCTCCGCCGACGCAGAGACGATCGTCCTGCACGCGATGGACCCGGATCCGTCGGTGCGCTATCGGTCGGCGGCCGCTTTCACGGAGGACGCCGGCCGCGCGCTGGAACACCGCCCGCTCCTCGCCCAGCGTGCGTCCCGGGCCCTGCGCGCGCGCCGCTGGATGCGTCGCCACCCGGCGGCGGTGGTCGGAGTCCTGGTGGCGCTCGTCACCTCGCTCGTCGCGTCGATCGCTCTCGTCGTCCAGGAGCAGCGCGCGAACGCCGACCTCGCGCTGGCGAACACGTCGCTCAAGAGCACGAACCTCGCGCTCGGCGAGTCGCTCGAGCGCGAGCAGGAGGCGCGGAAGCGCGCCGAGGTCGACCGCGGCCGCGCACTCGTCGCGATCCAGCAGATGCTGGAGCACGTCGCGCGGGACGACCTGCGCACGATCCCCGGGATGCAGCCCGTGCGGCTCGACCTGTTCGAGCGCGCCGACCGGCTGTTCGCGCTGCTCGTGGCCGACGAGCCGACCGATCCGCTCGGTCGGATCCGGCGGTCGCAGGCCCAGTCCTCGTGGGGCACGGTGCTGTCGCTCCGCGGCCGTCACGACGACGCCGAGGCGGTCCTGCGCGACGCGGTCGCGGGCGCGGAGATGGCGCTCGCCTCCGACGAGGCCGCCGATCCGGCCTTCCGGCACGAGTGCCAGTACCTCCTCGCCAAGGCCTGGTTCGTCCTCGGCGAGGTCTTCGACGACCGCGAGCAGGACGTGGAGTCCCTCGAAGCCCTCGCAAAGGCCGAGGCGGGCTTCGCGCTGGCCCGAGCGCAAGACCCGACCGACTGCCTCACGGTCGAGAGCCTCCGGACGACGTGGCACGCGAAAGCCCGCGTGCTACAGAGTCTCGGGCGCTTCGAAGAGGCCGCCGAGACGGCGGGGCGGCTCGTCGAGCTCCTCGACGTGTGCCAGTCCGCCGACGGCCCGAACGTCTCGGCGGAGATCAGCCTGCTGGTGACCGCCGGCAGCGGCTTCTTCGGCAGCCGCGAGCTCGAGCGCGCGGAGCCTCCCTACCGGATGGCGTGGGCGCTCCTCGAAGCCGCGCTCGCGGCGCGGTCCGACGACCTCGACCTGCGGACGCGCCGCCTCGACCTCGCCTACAACTACGGCACCGTCCTGGGCGAGCTCGGCAGGCACGACGAGGCCCGCGCGATCCTCGGCGAAGGAATCGAGCTCGGACGCGCGCTCGCGAACGAGTTCCCGACGGTGGACCAGTACCGCTACGAGGTCGGCATCCAGCTCCGCTCGCTCGGCGCGGCGTGCGGCGCCGCGGGCGACACCGACGCGGCGCTCGAGGCCTTCACCGAGTCCGCCGAGGTGCTCGCGCACATCGTCGACAGCCAGCCGAACCAGGTCGGCTTCCTGAGCGCGATGGCGGACACGCTCGCCAACCGCGCCGAGGTGGAGCGCTGGCGGGGCGACGCGGAGAGCGCGCTGGAGCACGTGACCGAGGCAGTCGCCCTGCACGAGCGCGTCCTCGAGGCCGCCGGCGACAACCACCAGTACCGGTGGCGCATGGGCCGTACGAAGGTCATCCAGGGCACGCTCCTCGCCTCGCTCGGCGAGCTCGACGAGGGCATCGCGGTCGCTTGGGAAGGTCTCGAGTCGTGCGGCGACGACCCCGCCGCGCACGTCGAGGTCGCCGGCGTGTTCGCGCTGGCGGATGCGACCGAGGACGCGATGCACCTCTTGGAGCGCGCGTCCGAGCTCGGGTGGCGGCCCGAGCCGACGTTCGCCGACGACGAGCCCTGGTCCGCGCTACGCGACGAAGAGCCGCTGCGCTCGCTGCTCGGGGTACGCTAGCGAGCGTCCCATGCCCGATCCGAGCCAGCTGAACGTCGGTGACCACGTCCGGTTCGTCTCCCTCCCCGTGGAGTGGAGTCGGCCCGGCCATCACGTGGACGCGGAGAGCGTCGCCTTCATGACCGCGCTCATCGACCGTCGACGACCCTGCCGCGTGGCGAGGATCGTCGACGGGTTCCCCTGCATCGACGCGCGTCTTCGGGACTCCTCGGGAGACCTCGAGCACCACTCATGGACGATCACGGAGTCGACCGGGTGGCAGCTCCACCCGTCCTCACCGAGCGATTGAGTGCACGAGGGCTAGAGGAACGACACGCCGACGGCGTTGGTGAAGTTCGACGTCGCCGAGCCGCCGAGGGCGTCGCGGTGCCAGCTCTGGAAGAACCACGTCTCGCCAGCGAGCGCCGACACGGTCCCGGTCGGCTGCGCGATCGTGTTCGGGCTGACCGTGCCCATGTGCTCTCCGCTCGGCCCGCTGCTGTAGAGACCGAAGCGACCGATCGAGCCGCCCAGGCACAGGACGCCCTGACTGCCGCCGGGGAGGAAGACCGTGTTCGTCGCTTGCGACGCGATGAACATGCCGGCGGCGTTGGCCGGCAGGTCGGTGACGAAGAGGGTCTTGTCGGTCGACGTCGTGCGGTCGCCGATCGCCTGGAGGAAGCCGCGACGCCCCGTGCTGTTCGGGTTCCCCACGCAGCCGTCGACGTGGAAGCCGCACAGCGCCAGGGCAGAATCCGACTCGACGAGGGCGCCGTGGATGTCGTAGCTCATGCCAGTGTTGACCGACCAGACCTGGAGCGCGTCGCGCCGCGCCAGCGGAGAGCCTCCGGAGCGCGCCGATGCGCCCGCGAACAGGGTCACGAACTGCGTGCCGTCGGTGAATTCCATGCGACGCTCTTCGACGCCGATCTGGTCGGCGACGGACCGCACGATCGCGCCGAAGTGCTGCGGGAATCCGGTCGCGGCGTTCGTCTCCACGTACGTGACCATCCAGCTGTCCGGGAAGGTCACGACGCCCGAGCCGCGTCGGCTCACGCTCGTGTCCTCGTTCTCGAACTCGGCCAGGACGCCGCCGCTGAGCACCTGCTCCCCCGCGCCAAGCACGACGACGAGCTCCTCCGATCCACTCGCTCCTCTCTGGAGTGCGACCAGGAAGAGCGGCTCGCCGTTCGCGTCGGAGGTCTCGCTGCTCACGATGGACGGCTCGATCCAGTCGATGCGGCTGCTGGGCGGGACGACGGCGATGGCGAACGGCAAGGTGGTGGGAACCCCGAGCACGGAGACGCCCTGGCCGAGCGCTCCCTTGAGTCCCGACGACGGCTGCTCCGCGTACCAGGTCACGATCCACCGGCCCGAGGTCGAGAATTTCCCGGTCGACTTCGAGATGCGCGGCCGCTCCGCGTCGATCGTCGGGTTCTCCGAGAGGACCAATTCCGAGCCGAGCCAGTTCCCCGTCGAATCCACCCTGAGGAACGAGACGTCGCTGTATCCGGGGTACTTGCGCTCGTAGACGACGCCGTACGACGCATCCGGGCCGAGCTGGAGGTCGCCGCCGATGTCGACGTTCTCGCAGACGTAGGACGGAGTGCCGCCCTTGAGGATGAACGGTGGCGCGAAGAGCCCGGTCGACGCGCTGCGTGAGCGCGCGCCGATGCTCTTCGGGAGCGGCCCGGCGCCTTCGACGATCGCCACGACCATGAAGGACTGGCTGACGGCGAGGCCCGCGACGGACGGCGTCGACCAGCGCTCCGTCGAGATATCGACGTAGTCGCCGTCGGACGTGGCGCCAGTGGCCGAGTCGACGAACATCGAGTAGACGTCGATGTCGGGGCCAGCGAACTGCTCCTGGTAGACGACGAGATATCGCTCGCTCAGGGCGTCGTAGGCGACGTCCGGGAACCCGAGGTCGAGGATCCAGTCGTCGATGACGAAGGTCGACAGGATCGGATCGACGACCAGCGCGCCGCCCGCGCGCTCGACGAGTTCCGCGGGCACGGTCAATTCGATCCCCGACTCCCACGCGCGCGCGGGGACGTCGGCCCGCTCGCCGTCCGCGAGGATCGCCACCGACGCGCCGTAGTCGACGCCGCCGCGCTCGTTCGCGAAGCGGAAGCCGCCCTCGTGCGGGCTCCGGGCGAGGTCCGTCTCGACGTCCAGCCGCAGGACGAGGTCGCCGCTCCCGGCCGGGAGCGTCACCGCGAACGACTGCTCGACCTCGCCCGTCGCGCAGTCGTAGCGCACGACGACGGGGCCTCGGTCGAGCACGATCCGATTGCCCTGGCGGGACACCGACGCGACGTTGGAGAGCTCCAGCGGACGCCCACCGAGCTCCGCCGAGGCGAGGCGGAACGCCGCCGGCGCGAGCCGCGGGGCGTCCGAGCCGAGGAAGGGGATGAACCGGAACCCGTCCGGGGTGGCGCTCGCCTTGTAGTCGTGCCCGCGGACCCAGAGGGCGCCGTGGCGGTCGACGTCCCAGTGGAGCGGTCGCGCCTCGACGGAGGACCGCTCCAGGAGCGCCTGGACGTCCGGCTGCCGCTGCGGCGCGGCGGTCCCGGCGACCGTCGTGAGGGACGCGAGGAGGGGCAGAAGGGCGCGGCGGGCAGAGCAGGCGTGCATCGGGTGGTCCTCCGGGGGGGTCGAGCGGTGCCCTACGTCGGGCCCGCTGAGGGAGGACTGCGCGCGGCTCGCCCGAGTTAACGGGGTCGGCAGCGAGAATCGCCCGGCCGGTCCGTCGGGGGACCGGCCGGGCCACCACGCCCCGGCCAGTCAGTTGTTCACGAACAGCCCGATGTGGATGCTGGCGAACGACGGGACGCCCCACTGGAACGCCTGCGTTTGCTCGTTCACCGCGTTCGCGAGATCGATCGCGTTGTCATAGCTCTCGTTCGTCGTCGAGGGATGCAGCGTGAAGTGCTTGTTCCCCTTCGTTCCGACGCCGTAGAGGAAGTGCTCGGTCGTCAGCGCGTCGTTGCAGAGCACCGGGGTCTCGGGCTCCACGACCGCCTGGTAGTGGATGAGCGTCTGCCGTTCGGGGTATTGACCCGCGGGCAGGAGCCACCGGCCGACCACCTGGAGGTTCAGTCCCGGCGGGACGAACGGACCCACGGAGATCGGACTGAACACGGTCGTCTGGAACCCGCAGAAGGAGGCGAGGGCCGTCTCCTGGGTGATCCAGGGCATCGAGCCAACCGGACCGATGCACGGGCAGCCGCGGAAGATCGACTCGATCGGGGTCCGTCGGATGCGCAGCTCGCTGAAGCAGCGGTCGAAGGGCGTCGTCGTGAAGCGCATGTCGTCCCCGACGATGCGTCCCTGAGGCTCGGTGCCCTGGCCGGCGGCGACCTGGAAGGACTGAGGCGCGATGAGGTAGTAGTTCCGGTCGGGGTGACTCAGCGGCCCGCCGGCAGGGCGGTTGCTCAGTGCGCCGTGCGCGATGCAGCCCGGCAGGTGCTGCAGCGACACGGCGACGTCGTAGCCTCCGAGCGCGTTGCAGGCGTAGTCGATGTGGCCGACGAAGTGCACGGCGCCGAAGAGCTGGACGCTCGGCGGGATCTCCGCATCGCTGGGCACGAAGTTGATGGATGCGATCCTGAAGTCCCCGTTGAGCAGGAACCGCCAGACCTGGACGACCTCGTTGGTCGACTTGACGTGCCCGAACGTGCGGGCGTACTTGCCGTTCAGCCGTCCTTCCCAGCGAACCGTACGGCCGCCGCCGAAGTCGACGTTGAACTTGGCTTCGTAGCGCGCCGTGTCGCACGTCACGAAGACCGGTTCCGAGATCCCGAACTCGCCTGGATCTCGAATCTCGGGGCTGCAGTTCTGGATCGACAGCCACTGTGAGTCGGAGTCCCAGGCAGGGAACTGGGGCAGGTTGGGTGACACGAAGTCACAGCAGGCACCGGTGAAGAGGCCGTCGTCACCGGTGAGGCAGGACTGCGGAGAGGATCCCGCGGGGAGAGTGAGGAGTACGCCGATCGAAGCGGCAATGGACAGGTGTCGAAACACGTTTCCTCCTGTGGAAGTGTCCGAGGTGAGGTCGCGACACTAGCCACGCGCAAGCATTTAAGTGGGCCGACTTCGGTTAACTAAACTTCCCCCTCTCGGGACTCTTAATCGTTAACACCAAAATCGAACCATCCGCGAGACACTCCGCATGAGCATTCCTATTGAAGAGTGCCGCCCGAGAGAATTGCGTACGCAACTCATCTCCTGGAGCCTTTCCTGTCGACTCGCGGGGTCGAAACTTCGCCCGGAGCACACGCGCCGTCGCTCCAGATCAGCGCTGGCGAAGTGCGCGTCAGGCGTGGTGCCACCAGCGCACGACCCGAAGCCAGGGCAGCCATACGACTCCGACCGCGATGACGCCGAGGGCGAGCTCGAAGCGAACTCCACTGTCGACGAAGAGACTCGTCCTCGAGCAAGGGAACGACCTCGTCGACAGACCCCGTTGTGGCAACGCGCTCCTCGGCAGCCTCCATCTCCAGCGGCGCCCCCCGCAGGCGACACGGTGCAGAGCATTCGAGCCGTCGATGCGGCCGCTGCGCCCCTGTCGCGGGGCACGAGCCCCGGCCCGTGCGGTTCAACTCGTGTGGGGTGACTGACCGGTGTGGTCACCGGTACCTTCGGGGGCATGCTCGTTCCCCTCCTCGCCGCCCTCGCTGCGCCCGCGATCGTCCCCCAGGAGCCGCTCGGCGGCGTCGGCGGCACGCAGATCGAGTTCTACGGCGAGACGGTCGAGACCATCGGCGACGTCGACGGGGACGGGATCGACGACGTGCTCGTCGGTGCGCCGGAGTACGTCCCGCCGACGTCGTTCGTGCGCACGGGTCGGGCCGAGGTCCTGTCCGGCGCGACGCTGGCGAGCCCGATCCCCACGAGGATCTACGAGCTCTTCGGTCCGTTCGGCGGCTGCGCGGGCGCGCCCGGCCAGTCGAACTTCGGCTCGGCGGCGGCCGGCGGACGCGACGTGACGGGCGACGGCGTCGCCGACTTCGCGGTCAGCGCGTACGTGAGCGGCTTCGTCTCGGTGTTCGACGGAGCGACGGGCATCGACGTGCTCGAGGGCACCGGCTTCGACCTCAACCGCTCGTGCCTGCAGAGGAACGGCTTCAAGCTCGAGCTTGCGAACATCGACGGAGACGCCCACGCGGACCTCCTCGTGTCGCAGGTCTCCCTCGCAGTCGTCGGGCGCAGCCGCGTCCGCGTCTACAGCGGAGCGTCGATCGCGAACCCCGGTGCGTCCGGGCCGCAGGAGCTCTATTCGCGGCCTTCGCCCGTCATCAACGACGACTTCGGGACCGCGCTCGCGGTGCTCGGCGACCTCGACGGCGACGGGCTCGACGACTTCGCCGTCGGCGCGCCGCGCACGACGTCGACCTGGCCGGGCGGGAGCGTGGCGGTGGTCTAGGGGGCGAGCGGTTCGATCCTCCACCGCTTTGGCCCGGCCGCCGGCGGGTTCCGCTTCGGCGCATCGCTCGCGATCGTGGAGGACCTCGACGGGGACGGTGTCCCCGACCTCGCGATCGGGGACCCGCCCGGCCCCGCGTCGGGCTCGCAGGGGAGCGTCGAGGTGGTCTCCGGCGCGTGGATCGCGAGCGCCGGAGCGATGGGAACGCGGACGCTGTTCACGGCGGCGCCGTCCGGGGGCCCGACGATCGCCCAGTTCGGCCTCGACCTGGAGTGCGCGGACGTGAACGACGACGGGTTCCCCGACCTCCTGGCGAGCCGGATGGACGACGGCGTCCTCGGCTGGGAGGTCGTCTCCGGACGGAGCGGCGAGACGATGTGGTCGTTCACGACCGAACAGGGCGCTGGTCCCCCGCATCGGCCCGCTGCCGCGACGGTCTCGGTCGGCTCCGCGGTGCGCTTCGTGCTCGGTGCCCCGAACGACAGGAGCGCCGATGCTTCGCGGCCGGAGGGCTACGGCTTCGCCTACGTCGTCCGCGCGCACGACGCGGCGGGGCGCTCCGAGGCGCTCGGCGTCGGATGCCCGTGCGGCAACGACGACGCGGCGGCCGGCTGCGCGAATTCGACCGGCGCGGGGGCGCGGCTCGCGCCCGAGCGTGGAACGGTGAGCCTGGCGGGCGGAGCGCTGGAGCTCCTCACGACCGGCCTCCCCCCGAACGCGTTCGGCCTGCTGATCGGCGGTATGCCGTCGACGCCCCAGCCGGTGCAGAATGGACTCCTCGGCCTGACCGGCCCGATCCGGACCGCGCCCGGGCAGGCGAATCCGTCGGGCCAGGTCATCACGTCGGGAGACCTGCTCGGTGACCTCGCCGCGCTCGCGCCGTCGTTCGGCGCGACGGCACCGATGGTCGGGGTCCCGTTCGCGCTGCAGTTCGCCTACCGCGACGCGGACTGCAGCGGCGCGTCGACGCCGGCGCTCAACCTGTCGAACGCGTACGTCGTCGTCCCGCGGCCATAGCTCGCCCGGGACGGGGCGTCGACCGTCGGCTGCGGCGCAGCGGCACGCTCAGTCTCGCTTCGGTCGTCGAAAAGCAGCGCAGTGGAAACGGCGCGAGCTCCGGACCGTAGGGCGGCGGATGGAGATGAACGCGCCGAACGAACGGCCGGTCGGGGAGCCGATGGCTGCGGGACCGCGCCCCGAGCGACCGCTCCGCCAGGAGGTCGGCGGCGCACTCGCTCTGCTCTACGCACCATCGTTCCTCGGAGTTCTGCTCGCGGGGCTCGCGCGGGAGCCGGACGCGTGGCCCGAGCTCCTCCCGCTGCTGCCGTTCGCCCCGGTCGCGTTCCCAGCGTTATTCGCAACGGGCGTGTGGCCCGCCTTGGGCGTCACCGGTCGGGCGGCGATCGTCGCAGGGGTCCTGTTCGCCACCGCTCTGACTCTTGCGATGGTGCAGTTCTCACGGATCGTCCTGCGCGCCTCACAGCCCTCCCGCGTCTTCCTCCAGGCGTCGATGACAGGAGCGCTGGTGCTGCAGGCATGGCTGGTGGTGACGATCCTCCTGGAGCTCGGCTGAGCGGCTGACTGGCGTCGCGCGTGGTGGAGTGACGCCGCGAACTCGTCAGTCGCGCGAGCGATCGCCCTCCATCAACCGCTCCGCGGCACGCCGCAGTCGCTCGACCACCTCGGGCCGCTGCTCCGCGAGGTCGGTCGTCTCACCCGGGTCCGCGTCGAGGTCGTAGAGCTCCAGGCGCGGCGCGAGGATCAGCTTCCACCGCCCGTCGCGGAGCGCGTACTTCTTGCCACCACCGTGGTGCACGATCGGTCCGCGCAGCGGCGCATCGAGGGCGTCGCCGCGCAGCGCAGGCACGAGGCTGAAGCTGTCCTCGCCGGAGTCCCGCGGCAGCTCGACGTCGAGGACATCAGCCAGCGTCGCGAGCAGATCCGCCTGCGACACGGGCTCGTCGCACGTACTCCCAGGCGCGACGACGCCGGGCCAGCGCACGAAGAACGGCACGCGGTGACCGCCCTCGTAGAGGTCGCGCTTGCCGCCGCGGAACGGCCCGGCACAGCGGTGGCCGTAGCGGCGCTCCCAGTCGCTGTAGTTGCGCTCCGGCCCGTTATCGCTGGAGAACACGACGATCGTGTTCTCGGCGAGGCCGTGCTGCTCCAGCGCGACGAGGACCTGACCCACGCGGTGATCGGTCTCGCGCATGAAGTCGCCGTACGCCCCCATCGCGCTCGTACCCCGGAACTCCTCGGCCGCGCAGTGCGGCAGGTGCGGTGACGTCAGCGGCACGTAGAGGAAGAACGGTTCACCCGGGCTGTCGGCCGCGTGCGCGGCGAGGAACTCCTCCGCCTTGTCCGCGATGATGCCGAGCGCCTCCTCGTCGACGAAGCCGGGCGCGACCTCGACGTCGCCCTTGCCCTGGCGCTCGTCGTCGTACGGCGGCGCCATGCGGTACGCCTTCGGGCCGGTCTCGATCTCGCTCGGGGGGAACTTCTTGCGCGTCCACTTCGACGCCGGCGCGGTCGCGCGGTCGCCGTCGTACCAGGTCAGCACGCCGAAGTTCATCGACGCCGGGATGCCGTAGAAAACGTCGAACCCGCGGCTCGTCGGTCCGTCGAGGACCGGCACCGACCAGTCGCGGTCGCCCTTCGTGCCGGGGATCTGCATCCCGAGGTGCCACTTTCCGATCACCGCGGTCCGGTACCCGACGTCCTGCAGGAGACGGGGGAGCGTCACGCGGTCCGCGGCGATCAGCGCGTCCGCGTCCGCGCCGACGACGCCGCCCCGCCCCGTGCGCCAGGCGTACTGCCCGGTCAGGAGTCCGTAGCGGCTGGGCGTGCACACCGATCCGGTCGAGTGCGCGTCGAGGAAGACCATCGACTCGCCCGCGAGCCGGTCGAGGTGCGGCGTGGCGAACCGCGCGTCGGGGTTGAGCGCGCCACAGTCGCCGTAGCCCATGTCGTCGGCGTAGATCACGACGAGGTTGGGCCGAGCGGGTGCGCCCGCGGGCTCGACCTCCCGCGGCGCGGCGCACGCGGCGAACGACGCGACGAGGATCGACGGAAGGAGGAGTGATCGCACGGGAGGGACGTCGGAGCGAGCGCGGGACCCGTCCGCACGGATTCTCGCGCACCGCGCTCGAACTGGCGAGCGTCCGCCGTAGGGGGGCGCGCCATGATCCTCCACGCCTTCCTCCTGTCCCTCCCCCTCGCCGCGCCCCCCCAGGAGTCGACGCGCACGCTCGACCGCCCCGGCGAGCACCACAAGCACCTCACGATCGACACCGTGGACCGCTGGCTCCTCGACGGAGTCGAGGGGGAAGTGCTCCGCGTCGACGTCCGGTCCAGCGCGTTCGACCCCGTGCTCCAGCTCGTTCGGCTCGACGACGCGGGCCGGATCCAGCAGGTCCTGATCCCGGAGGTCGACGACCCGGGGAGCACGAGCCACATGCTGATGCGCCTGTCCGCCGCCGGGCCCCTCGCGATCCTCGTCCACGGACCGGGTGAGCGCGGAGGCGGAAACTACCGCCTCTACGTGGAGCGGCTTCGGAGCCTCCCGCTCCCGGACGGCGAGGAGTTCCTCGTCGGTCGACTCGACGAAAAGGGCTACGCCCACGTCCGGTTCATGGCGCGCGCTGGCGACGCGATCGTGCCGCGCGGTCCAGGCGTGGTCGAGGTGCTCGATCCGAAGGGCTACTCGCTTCCGAACTGGCGCGGCTGCTTCACGGCACAGCGCGACGGCGAGCACTACATGCGCGTCCGTGACAAGGCGAGGGCGCCGTTCCGCGTCGGCCTCTCCCCCGTCCCCAGGCGCGAGATCACGATCGGCCAGGGCGTGGACGCGACCGTGTCGAGCGAGGGGCTCGACGAGTGGACGCTCCGAACCGTGCAGGGCGGGATGCAGATCGTGGAGATCGAAGGCGCGGGGCTGGAGACGCGGTTCCTCCTGCACGGAGAGCGGCCGACGATCGGGCTCGACGACGGTCCCACCCACCGCTGGGGCCCCACCCACCGCTGGCTGCCCACGCACTCCAAGGGCGCGACGCGACGCACGGCCTACGTCGCGCGCGTCGCGGTCGGCCAGAGGATCCAGGTCCGCTCGTCCTCGGAGCGCCCGACGCCGTACCGCATCACCTTCCGCGACCCGAGCGCCCCGCTCCCGATCGGCGCGGCGACGGAAGCGGCGCTCCCCGTCGGCGGCTCGGCGTACTGGACCTTCGACGCGGAGCCCGGCGAGGTATTGAGCGTCGACGTCACGTCGAGCGCGTTCGACCCGAGCGTCCGGCTCTACGACTCGCTCGGAACGCTGATCGCCGAGGCCGATGACGCGGGCGGGACGCTGGCGTCACGGCACAGCTGGCTCGTGCGGAATCGCGGGAGGATCTACCTGGAGGTCCTCTCGTACGGCAACGGAGGCGGCGGGGCCTACACCGCGGAGCTCACGCGGATCGACGTCCCGCGCATCGCGGTCGGCGATCGCGCCCGCGCGACGCTGGCCGAGGGATCGGTCGCCTACTGGCACGTGGACGTCGGCGAGCAGGAGCGCGTGCTCGTTCTCGCCGATGCAGAGGGAGTCCTGCCGCAGCTGACGCTGTACGACGCGGACGGAGTCGAGCGCGCGTCGGCGTCCGGCTCGGAGCGGGACGGCGGGGTGCTGCTCAACCTCCGGCGGCCCGGCGCGGGCCGCTACACGCTCGTCCTCTCCAGTGGCGGCGGCGGCGGAGAGGTCACCCTCCGGACGATCGATCCGGACGAGTGACCGCGACGCACCGAGGAACCTTGCGGATTCCTGTCTCCCCGACATGGTGGGCGTCGTCCTCCGGGGTGACATGAGAGAGAAAGAGACTCACGACGTGGACGGTCTGCTCGGCAGGATCGAGAGCGTGCGCGCGCTCGCGCGGCGCCTGGTGCGCGACGCGAGCGCGGCAGACGACGCGGTCCAGGACGTCCTCGTGGCCGCTCTTCGTCGACCCGGTGGATCGGACCTCGCGAGCACGGGCTGGCTCCGCCGCGCGCTCCGGCATCGCGTCGTGGACGACTGGCGCGTCTCGTCGAAGCGCCGCGACCGCGAGCGAATCGCCGCGCGGCAGGAGGCGTTCGTTCCGGGCGATCCCGCGGAGCTGGCAGAGAGCCATCGTCGGCTCGCCACCGCCGCGCTGGAGCTGGAGGAGCCGTATCGCACCGCGATCCTCCTGCGGTACTTCCACGACCAGACGCCGCGCGAGATCGCCGAGCGGACGGACCGGTCGGTCGCGGCCGTGAAGAAGCAGATCCAGCGCGGCCTGGATCAGCTCCGCGCGCGTCTCCGGACCGAGTACGGCGACGATCGCCGCTGGGTCCTCGCCGTCGCCCCGATCGCGGTGGGCAGTGGATCGAGCGGAATCACCTCGCTCGAGTCTTCGCTCGCGGGCGTCGCTCCATGGGTGGGAGCAGCGGCCGTGGTGGGTCTCGCTGCACTCGCGATCGGACAGGTCGTTACGCCGGAGACTCCGGTGACGTCCGTCGAGCCGCTCTCTGCAGAGGCCTTATCGCCGCACAGCGCAGAGACGGAAGCTCTCGCGTCCGTCGAGACCCAGCCGACCGGCCGGACGGCGAGCGCGGTCCGCTCCGAAGCGCGCGGCCCAAGCGTCGAGCGGATCGAGTTCCGCGCACGGTTCGTCGACGAGCGCGGCGCACCGATCGAGGGGGCCGTCGCGCGCTGGCTGGACGACGACACGATCGACGGAGGGAAGTCGGACGCGGACGGCGCGCTCGTCTTCGCCCGTGAGCGCGGATCGTGGTCCGAAGCCGCGACCCTCCGGGTCGACGATGGGCGTCACGCCGCCGCGTTCCTGACGTGGCGTAGAGCCCCCGATGGACCGGTCCTCCAACTCGGCGACCAGATCCTCTACGACACCGCGCAGATCGAAGTGCGGCTGGTCGACGACGAGGGTCCGATCGAGACGAAGGGCTGGTCCGTGTACGCCTCGCAACGGGCGCGGCAGTGCTGGCGTAAGTCGTCGTTTCACGGCGCTGAGCCTTGGGACGAGGACGGCACGGCGCGCCTGGTGCGCCCGCCCCACGGTCAGGTCGAGCTCGTGGCGTATCACATATCAAGGGCCAGGACGATTCCGATGAGCGTCGACCTGGCGCGAGGCAACAACCCGCGCGTCGACCTGCGCTACTCGGGCCCCGATCCGGCGCGCCGCGTGGGTCTGAGATTCACGTGGCAGGGAGAGGGGCTGCGCCCTCCGGTGGCTCCAGAGTCCCTCTGGCTGGAGCGGAACGGACGACGGGTGGCCGGGTCGAAAGGCGTCGGGCTGGACCGGATGCGATTCGAGGGAGTCGCCGACGAACCGCACACGCTCGTGCTGACCCAGGCAGATCTCGTGCCCCAACGGATCGACGGAGTCCGAACCGGCACGACCGTCGAGGTTGCGCTCGAACGGCGCTCGAAGTGAATCTCCGCCGGGCCGCACTCCCGTGCCCAGCCACTACGTTGGAGGGACGCGCTCACCGACCAGCCAGTAGAGGAACAGCGCGACGCCGATGACGTAGGGGAAGAACTGCGCGTGGGCGAACACACGAATAGTGGGGGCGTAGACATTGAACTTCCCCTTGTGCTGCGTGCCCGCCACGGCAGCGAGAGTCACGTACCCCGCAAGAAGAGAGACAAGGAGTGCGATCTCAGCTGCTAGGAGCCAGCCGGTGACCTCTATCGAGTCCGGCTTCACGAGTACGGGAGCGACGACGAACGCCGACGCGAGAGACGTCAGCAGCTTGGTCTGCTGAATAAACGTCTCGCAAGCGGCCTTCGGCCCCTCCAGTTCAGGCTGATCCGTCGGCATAGCTCTGCACTCCGTCGTCGGTGTCCTCGTCGGTCTCCGAGCAAAAGGGCGGTACGTTGCACCACTTTCTCCAGATGGCTCGGAAGAAGGACCCCAGGTTCCTCACCTGCCAAGAACCACTGTGGTCGTGCGCGGTCTCTTGTGGATCGGTGGGCGCAGGGTCTTCTCCCATGGCCTCGACGAGGGTTTCGATCGACCTCCTCACAACGCTGTCCTCGACCGGCTCGGGTCCGCTCGTCGCGATGGACTCCTGCCGCATTCGCTGGGCGTAGGAGAGTTCGTAGTAGGAGGCCACGAGGGTGATGAGTGCACCTCCGCTCAGCGCCACCATGCGGTCGCGGAGCAGGCCATCGAAGTAGTCCTCCGAACCCATCTCGTTCTTCAGCTCGAACGCGAGCTGCGTCAATCGAGACTGCATGTTCTCGTACTGGGTGGCATTGATGTCGAATCCGAACTGCACCATCTGGAGTCTCCGCAAGTTGCACGGAAGAGGAGCGGGCCGCGTAGCGAGTCGCGGGCCCGACAGGAGGAACGGAAGACGAAATGGAACGCGCCGTAGCTCTTTCGGTTTTCTTCGGCGTTCCCGGATTCGGGAAGACCCTCGAGGCGATTCGATACACGCCTTTCAAATCCACGCGAGACTTTCCGAGCCCCTCAATGGACGGATCGAGGTGAAACGCGGGCACCTCTCCGCGGCATGGGACGTCGACGACGAGGTCTGTCTATCGGTGCTGAAGCACCTCGCGTGCGGGTGTCTGGATTCGCCTGCCTCACCGCCGCCGACGATCGACGCGCACTTCCTCCCCGGGAAGCACGAGGCCACGCCAACCGCAATAGAGCGGTTTGCCGGAGCGCCGAGCGAGGACCTCTTTCCGGACATCTTCCGCGCACAGATCCGGACGCGCGTACGCTCCTCCGTCGCGTCAACAAAATGCATGGCACGACCCGTCGAGCGCGAGGGGGCTCTCGGGAAGGGTGACGTGATAGCACCTAGGATGCGCGCAGCAGGCAACCACACGATGACGTTCGATCGACTCGAGTGGCGCTACGGACACTCGGACCGGTGTATGCGCGACAGGTCTGAGAGCTGCGCTTACGAGGCGTTCAATCGGTCGTAGCCCAGCCGACGATGGAGCCAGAGGATGCACCCGGACCACTGATCGATTGGGGCCGTGCGAGAGGCTCGACGAGGCTCGGAAAGTGTGTAACGCGCAGTTCAGGGTCCTGATGGGGCCGGGGAACCCCTTTCAGGAGACCCCGATGCTCACCACCGTCCTTCTCGCTGCCTCCGCAGCCGTCCTTCCCCCGGTCGACCTCCAGGACGAGGTCCCCGCCGGATCCCCCACCCTCCCCGCCGCGCTCGACCCCGCGTTCTTCCGGGAGCTGTGCAGCCAGCTCTTCGTCGACGAGCCCGGCGACGGGCGGACCTGGGCCCGGGGCGCCACGTACAAGGCCTCGTTCGGCGCCGACGGATTCACCTACACCCCGTTCCTCGGGTCGGACGCGCCGCGGTCGTTCCCGCTGGAGCTCGACCTCGACCGCGTGACCGTCGCGGGCGAGGAGCTCGGTCTCGCGGACCGTTCGCGCGCACGGGACGGCCGGACCGTCTCGCTCGACCGCGGAAGCGTGACCGAGGTCTATCACCTCGCCGAGAGACAGGTCGAGCAGACCTTCGTGTTCGACGCGCTCCCGGTCCGCGGCGAGATCGTGCTGTCGATGGACGTCGCAACCGAGCTCCAGGCGGCCGTCGACGGCGCCGGCTTCGTCTTCTCGACCGACCGCGGTGGCGTCCAGTACGGCGGCGCGACCGCGATCGACGCCCGCGGCCGCGAGCGCGCCCTCGAGCAGCGCTGGACCGGCGACGCTCTGGAGATCGTCGTTCCGGCGGAGTTCGTGCGCTCGGCCGAGCTGCCGCTCGTCGTCGACCCGATCCTCTCGACGTTCGGCGTGACGAACGACAACCGTGAACAGCTGGAGGTCGACGTCGCCTACGACGGCCAGAACAGCATCTACCAGATCGTGTGGTCGCAGGCCGAGAGCGGGTTCGACCAGGACGTCTTCTGCGCCTACTACAATGTGGGCATCGGCACGCTGTTCGGCGCCGTCTCGCTCGACATCACGTCGTCCCAGTGGTCGATGCCGCGCAACGCCTCGGCCTACGAGGCCCAGCAGTTCCTGTGCGTCGCCCTGGTCGGCAACAGCATCGGCAATCGCCGCGTCTGGGGCCGGACTCGCGACGCCGCGACCGGCGTGCGCGGCCCGCAGTTCACGATCAGCGGCATCGGCGCCGAACACGTCGACGTCGGCGGGAAGGGCAACGACGTCTTCACCTCGTACGACTACATGGTCGTCTGGCAGCAGGCCGATCCGCTCAACGCGGACTTCGACATCCGCGCCCAGGCGGTGAACTCCAACGGAACGCTCACGCAGTCCCAGATCATCATCGACGGGGACGCCGACGACCTCGATCGCTTCCCGTCGATCTCGAAGAGCTCGGGCCGCCCGAACACGGAGAACAGCGACAACGAGTACATGATCGTGTGGGAGCGGGAGGTCGGCACGGACGACCGGAACATCCGCTGCCAGGTCATCGAATACACCGGCTCCATGGCCGGGCACAACCAGTTCCGCGGCTACTCGTTCAGCGACTCACGGCACCCGGACGTCTCCACCTGGTCGCTGATCAACGGCTACGCGAACGAGCGCCACTGGGTCGTGGTCTTCGAACGCAGGACCGGATCGGACTACGACATCTTCGGCGTGGTCGCACGCGACGGGAACGCGGACAACGCGAAATCGCTCGCGGGGATGCAGGACCTCGACCAGACGCTCGATCAGCTCGAGCCCCGCATCGCCTACGAGGGCCAGGACTTCCTCGTCGCGTACCGGACCCCGGTCTCGGCCTCCCAGGACGTTCTGTACCTGACCTCGGTCAACGTCATCCACGACGACGGCGAGCTCCGGCTCGGCAGCTCGATCCGTCGCGACTTCATCGCGAACTCCCTCGGCGAGACCGTGCGCTACGGCATCGCGTCCGACTATGACGGCGGAACGCCCAACTTCGTGGGCACGATGGCGCTCCTCCCCCACGTCTCGACGCCGATCTCGGGCGACTCCGAGATCGCGGCGGCGTTCGTGGCGGACTTCGAGGACAACGTGATCGGAGCGCAGTATTGCGACGCCGAACAGAACTCGACGGGCGCGAGCGCCTGGATCCGTGCCAACGCATCCGAGCCGCCGCTCGCGGGGTTCGGCCTGATCCTCAACTGCGTCGACCTCCCCGCGAACTCGTTCGGGCACTTCCTCTGCTCGACCCAGTCGGGGTTCGTCGCGAATCCCGGCGGGAGTTCGGGCAACCTGTGCCTGCAGGGCGCCATCGGCCGCTTCGTCGGTCCGGGCCAGGTGATGAACAGCGGATTCGACGGGACGTTCTCGCTGACCGTCGACTCGTCCGCCTTCCCCACGCCGACGGGCACGGTGAGCGCGGTCTCCGGCGAAGCGTGGTACTTCCAGGCCTGGTTCCGGGACTTCGGCCCCACGTCGAACTTCAGCAACGGCATCCAGGTGACGTTCGACTGAGG
>JBCDGE010000014.1:0-90066 GCA_038757895.1 Planctomycetota bacterium
GGGGGGTTGTTTTGTGGGGCGGGGGGGGCGCCCCCCTCCCTCCCCACCCCCCGGCGGCGCCCGGGCGGGGGCGGGCGGCCGCCCCCCCCCCCCGGGCCGGATCCCCAGCCGAGCTGGGGACCTCAGAACACTCAGGGAAGCAGGACGGTGTCGATCACGTGGATGACGCCGTTGTTCGCCTCGATGTCCGTGCTGACGATGTTCGCGTTCCCGATGCGGGCGCTCTCCTTGGTGATCGCGATCGGGAGCTCGGTGCCGTTGAGCGTCGGGGCCTTGTCGAGCTTGGCGGCCATGTCGGCGTAGACGCGGCCGCTGACGACGTGGTGCTTCAGGATCGCGGCGAGCTGGTCCTTGTTCTCCGGCTTGAGGAGCGTCTCGACGGTGCCGGCGCAGCTTGGCGAAGGCGTCGTCGGTCGGGGCGAAGACGGTGAACGGGCCCTTCTGGTCGAGGGTCTCGGCAAGGCCGGCGGCCTTCGCGGCGGCGAGGAGCGTGCCGAACGCCTTGGCGCCCGCGGCGACGCCGACGATGCTCTCCGTCTCGGGCATCACGACGGTGTCGATGACGTGGATCACGCCGTTCGAGCACTCGATGTCGGTGATGACGACCTTGGCGCTGTCGACGAACACGGTGCCTTCCTCGACGCGGATGTCGACGCGCTGACCGTTGAGGGTCGTGGCGTTGTCGAGCTTGACGACCTGCTTGGCGCGGACGTCGCCGGAGACGACGTGGTAAGTCAGGATCGAGGTCAGGGTGTCACGGTTCTTCTTCTCCAGGAGCGACGCGAGGGTCTTCTCCGGGATCTTGGCGAACGCCTCGTCCGTCGGGGCGAAGACGGTGAACGGGCCTTCACCCTGGAGCGGCTTGATCAGCTCGGCGGCGGTGAGCGCGGCGGCGAGCGTCTTGAAGTTTCCGTTCTCGACGGCGGTGGAGATGATGTCCTTGCCGGAGACGTTGGAGGCGAGCGCGGCCCGCGGCGAAGAGCCGCAGGTGCTGCCGCAGGGTTTCTCGTCGACGGTCGTGGAGGCGAACGCGGCGGCGCCGAGGGCGACGCTGGTCAGGGCGAAGATGGTCTTCATGGTCAGGTGTTGGACGCAGGGTCCCGGCGGGGTCGCCGATGGTGCCCGGCGCAGTGCAGGGCACGGAGTTTCGGAGGAGTCGGCGTGGGTCTTCCCCGCCGGACGCCTCCGATTTCGGCGATGTCTTGTTGGCGGATGCGCGGCCGATCGGCGGTTGACGAAACCAACACCTCTGAGCGAAACCTCATGCGGATGCGTTCTTTAGGCACTTTCATCGCTTTAGCACTCGGCGCATCCGGATGCGCGACGAGCGCGAAGGCGCCCGCTTCGACGCGCGTTGCCACGGGCTCGGATGGCACCGCCGTCCTGCTGCTCGCGGGAGAGGACGACTTCGCCCGCCTCGACCTCGGCCCGCTCGAGCCGGCCTCGATCACCGAGCTGCGCGCGCCCGGCGGCGCGCACGTGCTGCGCGGATTCCCGGCGAGGCCGCGCACGGGCGAGTCGCGCGATCACCCCGAGCAGACCGGGATGTGGGTTGCGCACGCCGACTTCGACGGGCACGACGTCTGGCGCGACGGCGGAGCCTTCGCGACGGAGCACACGCTGCGCCTCACGCGCGACGGCGCAGCTCGGGTGACCGCGCGCATGGACTGGCGCACGCCGGACGGCGAACGCGTGTGCGGCGAGAGGCGGACCTACACGTTCCGCGCGACCCCTGACCGGCGCATGGTCGACGTCGTCGTCCGGATCGAGGCGACGGGCTCGGGGCTCGCGCTCGGCGACGCGAAGGACGCGTTCTTCGCGATGCGCCTGTCGGACGAATTCCAGCTGAGGACCGCCGAGGCCGAGGCCTTCAGCTCGAAGGGCGCCCGCGGCGACCGGCTGTACGGCGACCGCGCGCGCTGGGTCGCCTGCGTCGGCACGCTCGCCGGCGAGGACGGGGCCGCTGCGCCGGTGACGGTCTGCATCCTCGACCACCCGGGGAACGCGCAGCACCCGCCCGCGTGGAACGCGCGGCCCTACGGGCTCGTGGCCGCCAACCCGTTCGCGGTCACGGCGTTCGCGGACGACGGCGCGCCGCTGCAGCCCACCGTCCTGGACGCGTACGAGATGATGACGCTGCGCTACCGCGTCGTGCTCGTTCGCGAGCGCCTCGACTTCAACGCCGCCGAGGCGCTCTGGACGGAATACGCGCGCGCCGAGTGATCTCTGGCGCGCGCGTAGCCACGACCTCGAGCGCGCGTCAGTCCCGGATCTCGGGCTCTTCCTCCGCGGCCATCTCCGCCGCGGTCGCTCCGATCAGCATCGGGTCGCGGCGGACGAGGAAGCTCCGGCGCTGCTTCTTCTTCAGCGCGTCGCCCGAGAGCACGGCGACGTACTCGCCCTCTCGAGCGCGACGGCCGCGCCGGCCCTCGGCGCGCGCCTCCTCGGACCTCGGGTCGGCGCGCAGGTCCCAGGTGAGCCGGTGCATGCCCGGCTCCTCGGGGACCTCCAGCGACGCGATCGTCTTGCCGTCCCCGTCCTGGATCTCCAGGGCGAGGTCACCCGCGTCCTCGGCGCGATGGACGACGAGGACGGCGACGCCGGGCTCGTTCGTGCCGCGCCACGTCTGATCGCCGCCGCCGTAGCCGCCCACGGCGGAGCGGCGCGCCCAGCGGGTGACGTCACCGACCGGGAAGAGCTGCGCGGGACGGCCGAGCGCCTCGCTAGAGAGCGCGCGGACGGCGTCGATCTCCAGCGCCCAGAACCCGCGCCCGTGTGTGGCGGCGACGAGCACGCCATCGCGGTCGTGCACGGCGAGGTCGTGCACCGCGACCCGCGGCAGGTCCTCGCACAGCGGCACCCAGCTCGCGCCGGTGTCGCAGCTCACGTACACGCCGAACTCCGTGCCGACGTACAGCACGTTCGGGTTCGAGGGGTCCTCGACGACGTCGTTCACCGGCTCGTTGCCGGGCAGCCCGTTCACGCAGAGCTTCCAGCCCTTGCCGCTGCCGAGCTCGTCGGTGCGGTAGACGAGCGGACGGAAGTCGTCCTCGCGGTAGCCCGTGAACGACACGTACGCGACCGAGCGATCGTGGTCGGAGAGCGTGACCCGACTGACCCACCAGTTCGGCGGCGCGCCGGGGAACTGCCCGGTCATGTTCGTCCAGTCGTACCCGCCGTTCGTCGACATGTGCACGAGGCCGTCGTCGGTGCCCACGAGCAGCAGGCCGGGATCGAGCTTGGACTCGGCGATCGTCGTGATCGTGCAGTGCGGGACGTTCCCGGCGATCTTCTCCTCGTCCTTGGTCGTCAGGTCCGGGCTGTGGACGCTCCAGGTGTCACCGCGGTCGAACGACTTGAAGACGCGGTTGCCGCCGAAGTAGATGACCTCGGAGTTGTGCGCCGACATCAGGATCGGCGAGTTCCAGTTGAAGCGCAGCCGCTTCTCCTCGGCGCCCTCGGGCAGCGAGGGGCGGATCCGGACCGACGTCCCGTTCGCGAGGTTGCGGCGGTAGATCGCGCCGAACTGCGACTCGGCGTAGACCGTGTTGGGATCACGCGGATCGATCTGGGCGTAGAAGCCGTCGCCGCCGCCGACCGTGAACCACTCGATCGGATGGATGCCGCGGGGGTCGCGCGAGGTGCTCGGGCCGCCCCACGTGCCGTTGTCCTGCGTGCCGCCGTAGACGCGGAACGGCTCGGACATGTCGAGCCCGACGGCGTAGAACTGCGAGATCGGCAGATTCGTGAAGTGCTGCCAGGTGTCTCCGCCGTCGTAGGAGACGTGCAGGCCGCCGTCGTTGCCGAGCCAGACCTTGCGCGGGTTGGCGGGGTCGACGAGCACCGCGTGGTGGTCGACGTGCACGGAGCGCGCGATGCGATCCCACGTCTTGCCGCCGTCGGTCGATCGCAGGAACGGCACGCCGCACATGAACAGCGTGTCCGCGTCCGTCGGATCGAAGCGGATCTGGCCGTAGTAGTACGCGGGGGAGCCGCCGGCGGGGTCCTCGTTGACCTTCGTCCAGGTCACGCCGCGGTCCTCGGAGCGGTAGACCTCGCCGCCGATATCGCGCATGCGCGGGTTCTCCTCCTCGACGACGAGGATCTTCGAGAGCGGCGCCTTCAGCGACTTCTCGTCGTCCTTGCGGCGGTAGACGAGCTCGATCTCGTCTTCCTCTGCGTCGTCCGCCTCGTCGTCGTCCGCTTCGCCCTTCAGCTCGGCGAGCACCTTCATCCACGTGAACGCGCCGTCCAGGTCACGGTCGCCGAGGCGCACGAGGACGTCGCCCTTCTCGAGGCCGAGCTCGGCGGCACCGCTCTCCTTCTCGACGCGCGTGACGACGACGCCGCCGTCCTTCCACTCGACCTCCAGGCCGATGAGCGGCCCCTGGCGGACCGGCACCTGGTTCTGGTTCGAGACCGTGGCGATCACGATCCGCGAATCGCCCGGGAACACGTCGACGCCGATGCGCCCGATGTCGCCGGTCGGCAGACCGCCCCCGCAGCGCTCGAACGTCGCGCCGCCATCGGTCGAGCGCCAGAGCGCCGAACCCGGACCGGCACCGTCGAAGTTCCAGGCGCGCCGGCGGCGCTCGTACGTCGCCGCGTAGACGTACTTCGGATCCTGCGGATCGATCGCGACGTCGACGACGCCGACGTCTTCGCTCACGTAGAGCACGCGCTCCCACGTGTCGCCGCCGTCGGTCGTGCGGTAGAGCCCGCGCTCCTCGTTCGGCGTGTACAGGTGGCCGAGGGCCGCGACGAGGACGTGGTCGGAGTTCGACGGGTCGACGACGATCCGCCCGATGTGGTGCGAATCGGCGAGGCCCACGTTGGTCCAGGTCTCGCCGCCGTCGGTCGAGCGGTAGACGCCGTCGCCCCAGTAGGAGCTCCGCTGGTTGTTCGCCTCGCCGGTGCCGATCCACAGGCCCTCGGGGTCGTTCGGGTCCACCGCGATGTCGCCGATCGACAGCGTGCCTTCGTTCTCGAACAGGCAGCGCCACGACGTGCCGTGGTCGTCGGTGACCCACAGGCCGCCCGAGGCGCTCCCGACCCACAGCGAGTGCGGCCGGTCGGGGTGGTGCGCGAGATCGACGATCCGGCCGCCGAAGGTGGTCGGGCCGAGGTCGCGCCAGGAGAACGCGCCCGTGAGGTCGGCGGTCAGGTCGCGGGTCGGCGGCGGGGCCTCGTCCTTCTTCTTCTCCTGGAGGGGGGCGGCAGAGACGAGGACGGGGACGACGAGGAGAGCTGTGAGGGTCCGCATGGGCGCGCCGAGGGGGACCGCCTCTTCAGCGGTCGGCCGGGGGGGAGAGGGGCGACGACGGCGCCGCCCCGCTCGCATGGTAAGGCGCTCACACGGCACTTGTCGGCCGCGCTGTAAGGCGTGCGTTGGAGCCGCGGGCACGGCTCCGACGCACGGAGCGCGACCGATCTCATCACTGGAACGTCACGGCGAGGGCGTCGGTGAAGTTCGACGTGGCACCGGGGTTCGCGTCGCGGTACCAGGCCTGGAAGTTCCAGGTCTCGCCGGACTGGATCGAGACGAAGCCGTTGGGCTGCGGGATCGACGTCAGGTCGAGCTGGAGGGTGAAGAAGCCGCCGGCGCCCGAGTTCTGGATCTCGTTCGGACCGATGAACCGCCCGACCGGGTTGCCGAGGCAGATGTTGCCCTGGCTCCCGCCCGGGAAGGCGACGAAGTCCTGGACGCCGCTGACGAGGAAGTACCCGAACGCGTTCGGCGCGATCCAGTCGACGGCGACGGTCACGTCGTTGTCGGCAGCCACGTCGGAGCCGTACGCGCAGATCGTCGCGGGCAGCCCGCGCGAGTTCAGGTTCGCAGGCGTGCAGTAGCGCGTCCCGAGCGAGCTCGGGTTCGGCACGTAGCGGAAGCCGGCCGGAGGGACGACCGAGGCGAAGGCGTTCAGCCACAGGGTGCGGCGCGCCGCCTCGGGCTGCTGGCCGGCGGCGCAGCCGTTCACGACCCCGTTCATCGCCCACTCCTCGTCGCCGAAGACGACGAGGCGCCCGGCTCCGAACGTGTACTCGGCCATGGCCGTGTCGCTCGTCGCGAGGATCGCGTTCCCGTTCGGCCCCACGTCCGAGAGGACGCGGTGGAAGGCGAGGTTCCCGATCGAGCCGGTGACCGTGCCGAACGGTCCGGCCGCGACCGCCGAGGCGGGATCGACGATCGTTGCGGAGACCGAGGCCCCCACGCCACCGGACACGGCCCCGGTCGCGTCGTTGAAGTCGAGCGTCGCCGTGTTCGAGAACGCGAAGACTCCGCCCCCCTGGCGCACGAACTCGAGCAGCTCGTCGACCTCGCAGCGCAGGAGAGGACGGGACATCGTCGTGAGGAGCACGACGTCCGCGGTCTCCAGCGTGGGCGGATCCAGCAGGAGCGCCTGGGGCGCGTACGCGGTCCCGCGAGGGACGACGCCGCCGGGCCCGAAGCGGGCAGGATCGGCGAGCCAGCTTCGGAGCTCCGAGAACGCGTTGCCCTGCCCGAGGTCGAAGTCGAGCGTCGAGCACACGACGGAGCGGGACGGATCCAGCGTCAGGACGCCAATGTCCTGCCCCAGGGCGGGGGCAGGGGCGAGGGCCGCGGTCAGAGCCGCGGCGGCGGGGAGGCAGGTGAGGTATCGCATGGCAGGAGTGGCAGCGGGGACGCGCCGCCTCGCCCCTCACCGATCCCGGGATTCGCCCGGCCGATCGCTCGCGAACGATCGGCCGCGCTGATCGATCCGATCGACCGAACTCTGCCTGGGGACCGTCCACGCGGCCTACGCTGGAAGGCCTTGCGGCATCTCCCCTTCCAGCTCTCGATCGTCCTCTTCCTGGTGTCCACGCTGGCCGCGGCGTGCGGGGCGAGGAGCCAGGACGCGAGCCGGTTCCACGGCGCGGTGACGCTCGACGACGGGCGCACCGGGCTCGTGAGCTACCAGCGCGCGCGCTCGGCGCAGGTCGAGTCGACCGGCAGCTTCCTCGCCTTCGGCGGCGCGATCTGGGGGAACGCGCGGGACCGCAAGGTGCTTGCGACCATCGACCTGGAGAGCGGCGCGGTGGACGTCGTCTTCCGCGACGAGCGCCCGCGGCCCGGGATCGGCGGCGACTATCGCATCCGAGGCGTCGCGGGGCGCAAGGTACTCCTGCTCCGCACGGAGTGGCGCGACCCGCGCGCCGGCGGCCGCGAGGTGCAGGCCGCGTGGCTGCTCTTCGATCTCGACACGCGCGAGATGGTCCCGGTCGACACGCGCGCCGAACTGGAAGCCATGGGCCGGTCGTCGGAGGCCGCCGGCCTGCTCGTCCACCGCTCGGGCGTCCTGTTGGGCCTCTGCTCGCGCGCGGACGGGGACCCCGAGGAGTGGGAGTCCGCGCTCTACCTGCGCGCGCCGGACGGAAGCTACCGGTTCCGCGGGAACGAGCGCGCGGGGTACATCGGGCGCGACGTCATGCTCACCTACGACAAGGTGCGGCGTGTCTCGCGCGAGGTGGATTCCGTTACCGGCGAGGCGCGCGAGCTGTCGCTCGTCGAGTTCGGCGCGCGGCGCAAGGCGATCACCGACGCGGAGAAGGCGCGTCGAGCGGACGCGCCGGGGCTCTACATCGACGGAAAGGGCACGCGCGTCCTGAGCTCGAACGGTGAGCCGCCTCCGCGTCGCGAGACCCGGACGGTCGCGATCGATGTCGATCGCCTGCGCTGACGCGTTCTCGTCCCCGCCCGTCGTGCTATTGTCGCGCATTCGCCGGCGAAGGAGAGGGCCGGACCTGCCATGCGCGAATTCGACCCCGCTGCGAGCTTCGGCCCGGATGTCGCCGCCCGCTACGACGACGCGCTGCGCGGCGACGAGGAGGCCGCGGCGCGCTTCCTCGCGGACCTGGCTGGAGATCGTCCCGCGCTCGAGTTCGCGATCGGCACCGGCCGCATCGCGCTGCCGCTCCAGGCGCTCGGCGTGTCGGTCGCCGGGATCGAGCTCTCGCCGGACATGGCCGGCGTCCTCGAGAACAAACCGGGAGGCGAGAGGATCGAGGTCGTCGTCGGAGACATGAGCTCGGCCTCGACCGGCGGGCAGTACGGCCTCGTGTATCTGGTGTTCAACACGATCTTCAACCTGCAGACCGCCGAGGACCAGATCCGCTGCTTCGAGAACGCCGCGAGGCACCTGGAGCCGGACGGGGTCTTCGTGGTCGAAACCGCACTCCCCCACGCGTGGATCGCGCCGGGTCAGGAGAGCTACGTCGTCGCGGATTCCATCGAACCCGATGCGATCCAGCTCGACGTCGCGCGCTACGACCCGTTGACCCAGCTCTTCGAGGAGTCGCACGTTCGCATCGGCGCAGACGGGACCGGGTTCGCTCCGCTCGTGCTTCGCCTGATCACGCCCGGAGAGATGGACCTGATGGCCCGCATCGCCGGCCTTCGGCTCGTCGACCGGTTCGCGAGCTGGGAGCGTGGGCGTTTCGACGTCCACAGCCGGGCTCACGTGTCGGTCTACGGCCTGGCGTGACCCCGCGGCCACTCCCCGTCACTTCTCGCCGTCAGGGCGCTTGCGCTTCTCCAGGTCCGACTCGTTCAGGAGTCGCATGTACTCGGACCAGTCGCGCGTCTCGACGCGCTGACGCTTCTTCGATCGCTCGCGCGCCGCGCGGAACTCGGAGTCGGGACTCCAGGAGCGGCCTCCCGGCATGTTCGCCCAGAGCGTCACCAGCGCCTGGAACAGGCGCACGTCCTCCTCGGCCCCGCCCAGATCCCACTCGGGGTCGAACTCGTCGCCGACGCGGTGATAGCGCTTCCTGAGGAACTCGTTCTTCCTCTCCGTCACCCATTCCTCGCCGTGCATGACGCTCACCGTGCCGTCGCCGGTGAAGAGCATCGGCACGCCGACCTTCGCGAGAGAGAAGTGGTCGCTGCGGAAGTAGTACCCCTTCTCCGGAGTGGACTCCGGAACGACGCGGCGGCCCTGAGCCGCGGCGACGGCCCGCAGGTCGTCGTCGAGTTCGGACGCGCCGTAGCCGATGATCACGACGTCCTCCATCGGACCGAGGACGTTCACGCCGTCGATGTTCAGCCCACAGACCGTGCTCGCCAGCGGGCGCAGCGGGTTCGCCGCGTACCAGGCCGAGCCGAGCAGCCCCTTCTCCTCGGCCGTCATCGCAACGAACAGCACCGTGCGCGACGGAGGCGGGTCCATGCTCGCGACCGCGTGGGCGAGCTCCAGCATCGCAGCGGTGCCCGTCGCGTTGTCGAACGCACCGTTGAAGACGTTGTCCTCGTCCTCCCGCCCTTCGCGCGTCCCGAGGTGGTCCCAGTGGGCGCAGACCAGCACCGTCTCGTCCGGACGCGTCGCGCCCGTCACCTTGGCGGCGACGTTGGAGGAACCGATCGTCCGCAGCTGGTTCTCGATGCGCGTGGAGAACCTCGCGTCGACCTCGACGGAGCGCGCCTGACGCGTCGAAGCGGCGGCGAAGGCTGCATCCGCGTCGACGCCGCCTGCGCGAAGCATCAGCCCCGCCATGTCCTTCGTGATCCACCCCTGGACGTCGGTCCGCTCGTCGACGGAGCTCCCCTGGAGCTGGAGCTGCGGCTGCCCCCAGCTCTGGAGCACGACCGGCCAGCCGTAACCCGCGGCGCCGTCCTCGTGGACGATGAGGCACGCCGCCGCTCGCTGCCGGGCGGCCTCCTCGAACTTGTACGTCCAACGCCCGTAGTAGGTCATCGCGCTGCCGCGGAAGAGCTCGGGGTCGCCGGTCGCGTAGCCGGGGTCGTTGACCATCACGAGGACGGTCTTTCCCGCGACGTCGAGCCCCTCGTAGTCGTTCCAGCCGTACTCCGGCGCGACGATGCCGTACCCCGCGAACACGACTTCGTTCTCGACCAGGTCGACCGGTCCGCGCGTCACCGGGCTCCACAGCATCACGTCGCGCCCGAAGACGAGCGGGACCTCGGTGCCGCCCGCGGTCGCCGCGACCGTCGGCGAGCCCTTGGGCGTCAGCTCCATCATCGGGACCGGCTGAATCCAGCGCTGCTCTCCGCTCAGCACCTCGCCGGCGGGCTCCAGTCCGTACGACGCGAAGCGGTCGATCAGGTAGCGGACCGTCGCCTCGCCTCCCGGCGTCCCCGGCGCCCGGCCACCGAACTCGTCCGACGCGAGCGTCCGGATGTGCGAGGCGAGGTCGGCCGCGAGGACGGGCGGCGTCGTCGTGTGCTCGGCCTGGACGGGCCCGAGCGCGGCGAGGAGGAGGAGAGTCGTCGGCATCTGTGGTGGATCAGGGGAGGCGCTGCGTGCTCTCGGTTGTAGCAGCGCCCCAGCGGCGCGGGGGCGCTGGATTCGGTGATCGCGCCCGTACACTCCTCGCATGACCGACCGCCGCGAAGCCGAGGCCGCACTACGGGAGGAGCGCGTGCGCGCCGCGAACGAGCGCTACTGGCGCCGCAGCCTCAGGCTGGTCGCGGTCCTGCTGACGGTCTGGTTCGCGGTCTCGTTCGGCTGCGGGATCCTCCTGCGGGAGCCGCTCGACGCGTACACGCTGCCGGGCACCGGGTTCCCGCTCGGGTTCTGGTTCGCGCAGCAGGGCGCGATCGTCACCTTCGTCGTTCTCGTCGCCATCTACGTCCTGGCGGCGGCGCGGCTCGACGCGGACCTCGCGGAGGAGCGGAACCGGATCGCGTTCGATCTCGGCGGGGACGGCGGCGACGGGGAGCGTAGCGCGTGAGCGTCCAGGGCTGGACCTTCACGCTCGTCGGCGCGACGTTCGCGCTCTACGTGCTGATCGCGCTGCGCTCGCGCGCGCTCTCGACGACCGAGTTCTACGTCGCCGGCGCGCACGTCCCGCCGCTCGCGAACGGGATGGCCACGGCCGCCGACTGGATGTCCGCCGCGTCGTTCCTCTCGATGGCGGGGCTCATCTCGTTCTCGGGCTACGACGGGTCCGTGTACCTGCTCGGCTGGACCGGCGGCTACGTGCTGCTCGCGCTCCTCCTCGCCCCGTACCTGCGGCGCTTCGGCAAGTACACCGTTCCCGACTTCATCGGCGACAGGTACTACGGCCGCTCGGCGCGGCTCGTCGCGGTCGTCGCCGCGCTCTTCGTGTCGTTCACCTACGTCGCGGGCCAGATGCGCGGCGTCGGCGTCGTGTTCTCACGCTTCCTGGAGGTGCCGGTCGACACGGGCGTCGTCATCGGGATGGCGATCGTCTTCCTGTACGCCGTGCTCGGCGGCATGAAGGGGATCACGTACACGCAGGTCGCGCAGTACTGCGTCCTGATCACGGCGTTCCTCGTCCCCGCGATCTTCCTGTCGATCCTCGTCACCGGGAACGCGATCCCCCAGCTCGGCTTCGGCGCCGACGCCGTCGACTCGGGACGCTCGTTGCTGGCGAAGCTCGACGGGCTGCACGAGGAGCTCGGCTTCGCCCCGTACACGAGCGGAACGAAGAGCACGCTCGACGTGTTCTGCATCACGATGGCCCTGATGGTCGGCACCGCCGGCCTCCCCCACGTCATCGTGCGCTTCTACACCGTGCCGCGCGTGCGGGACGCGCGCGTGTCGGCGTTCTGGGCGCTGCTGTTCATCGCGATCCTCTACACGGCGGCGCCCGCCGTCGCCGCGTTCTCGCGCACGAACCTGATCGAGAGCGTCGAGGGAGCGCCGTACGCCGCGGCGGACGCGGGCGAACTGGAGACGCCGCTGCCCGACTGGTTCCGCAACTGGGAGGACACCGACCTCATCGCGTGGGTCGACAAGAACGGCGACGGGCGCGTCCAGTACAGGCCCGGCGCCGCCTTCGCGGCGCTTCCGGGACAGACCAAGGTGAAGCCCGTGTTCCGCGCCGCGCCCGACGATCCGGCGGGGCGCGGCTCGCGGGGCGAGCGCCTGCTGGAGAACGCGCCGACCGGCAACGAGAACGAGCTCTACGTCGACCGAGACATCATGGTGCTCGCGGCGCCCGAGATCGCGGCGCTGCCGGCGTGGGTCATCGCGCTCGTCGCCGCGGGGGGCCTTGCCGCCGCGCTCTCGACCGCCGCGGGGCTCCTCCTCGTCGTCTCGTCCGCGGTCAGCCACGACCTGCTCAAGCGTGGCTTCGCCCGCGACCTGCCGGAGAAGGGCGAGCTCCTCGCCGCGCGCGCCTCGGCCGCCGTCGCCGTCGTCGTCGCCGGCTACCTGGGGATCCACCCGCCGGGATTCGTCGCCGAGGTCGTCGCGTTCGCGTTCGGCCTCGCCGCGTCGTCGTTCTTCCCCGCGATCGTGCTCGGGATCTTCTGGAAGCGCACGACGCGCGCAGGCGCCGTCGCCGGGATGATCGCTGGGCTGGCGTTCACGGTCGCCTACATCATTCACTTCAAGTTCCTCGGCGGCGATCCGGCGAACCTCTGGTTCGGGATCTCGCCGGAGGGCATCGGCACGCTCGGGATGGTCGTGAACGCGTCGATCACGATCGCGGTCTCACTCCTGACCCCGCCGCCTCCCCCGGAGGTCGTGGCTCTCGTCGAGTCAGTGCGAACGCCGCGCGACACGTCGAGCTGGAGCGGGGACGCCGCGGGTTAGACTTCGGGCGCGGCGCCCTGCGTCCGCGCGCATGGAAGGTGGAGACCAGACACCCCCCGATGGAAGAGATTCTGTCGGAGAGGGCGCGGACGGCGAGAGCGCAGAGGGACCGGGAGCGGCACGGCGCGTGGGCCGCTTCGCGCTCCGGTGGGCGCGGCGGGGCGCGATCGTCCTGCTGGTGCTCGTCGCGCTCCTCGTCGGCCTCTACCTGACGCGCGGCTCGACCCTGCACCCGCTGCTC
Organism: Planctomycetota bacterium; assembly: GCA_038757895.1. Lineage (GTDB taxonomy): Bacteria > Planctomycetota > UBA1135 > UBA1135 > Saltatorellus. Next base: position 12,784 of record JBCDGE010000014.1, read on the forward strand.
GTGCGGACGCTGCCTTCGATCACGCGCGCCCTGACGCCGTTCGAGATCCGCGTCGCGGAGATCGAGGGCGACTGGACCTCCACGCTGACCGTGCGCGGCGTCGACCTCGTCGCGACCGATCCGGACCAGGTCCTGCGCTCCGTTCGCGCGGACGAGGTCGCGCTGGAGGGGCGCTTCCTGGGATTCGCCCGCTCGCTCGACCTCGCCGACCTCCAGCGTGCCGTCGCGACCGCGCCCGCCGTCGAGATCGACACGCGCGACCTGGCTCCGCGGGACGACGCGCCCAGGGGCGACGGGCTCCCGATCGCGATGACGTCGTTCCCCGAGCTGCGGATCGAGGGCGGCTCGTTCACGTGGATCGACGAGATGGACATCGTCGAGGTCACGGAGCTCGACGCGCGCTCCCCGTACGGAGACGAGATCGACGTCGAGGTCTCCGGCCGCGCGGTCGCGACCGCGTGGAGCGCCTCGATCCGCGGCGCGACGCGGATCGGTCGGGACGGGAGCATCTCGTTCTCGGCGGACGTCGACGAGGGGCGCGTGCAGGACCTCGACCTGCGGCTGGAGGACGTCGTGGGCGCGGTCTCGTCCGACGGCGTCGAGATCGAGTCAGCCGCACTCCGCGTCGGGTCGAACGAGTTCGTCGTCTCCGCGCTGACGGTCGTACCGGTCGAGGACGCGCTCCCTGCGATCGGAGGCGCGCTCACGTTCGAGATCCCGCGGATCGACGACCTCCCGGGCGTCGTCGACGCGGCGCTGGGCCGCGAGGCGGGCTCGCTGGAGGTCGGGCGCCTCGGCTGGTTCGGGAGCGCGCGGGGCAGCGTGACGCTGGAGCCGTTCCCGGGCCGCATCGCGACGGGCACGATCGACCTGTCGGGCGAGGACATCGCGCTCGCGGGCGTCCGGATCGGATCCGTCCAGTCGACCCTCGTCGCGGACGACGATCGGATCGTCGTCCGCGAGCTGCGCGCGAACGATCCCGGGCGCGCGTTCATCGACGCGGTCGGCACCTACGAGTTCGACTCGGCCACACTGTCGGGCGTGAGCGCGTCGATCCAGCTCGCGGACCCCGACGTGTACGCCGAGGAGCTGTCGTTCCTGCACGACCTCGATGCGCGGGTCTCGCTGGAGGGGCCGCTCTCCGAGCCGACCGGCACCGTGAACCTGCGCGCGAGCCGCCTCGAGATTGGAGAGCGGGCGATCGGGCGCGTCGAGACCGACGCGACGCTCGAGGACTGGACGCTCGACGTGACGCGCCTCGTCGCCGCGACCGACGACGGCCGGATCGATGCCGCCGCACGGGTCGGGCTCCCGGTCGGCGGCGCGCCGCTGACCGTGTCCCTGGAGAGCCTGGGCATCGAGCGCCTCGGCGCGCGCCTCGACCTCGCCGAGCCGGTCGCGATCTCGGTCGACGGCAGCCGGGTCCTCGTCGACGACCTGCGACTCGCGGGCACGGCGGGCGAGCTCGAGGTCGACGTCGACACGCGCTCGGACGTCGGGCAGCGCGTCGCCATCGAGACGCGCGCTCTGCGCTTCGCGCCGTTCCTGACCGACCTCCTGGAGGAGGGCGATGCTCTCGGAGAGCTCGACGGAACGGCCCGCTACCAGAGCGACCCACTCGTGGCGGCGGTGGACCTGCGGGTCGCGGACGCGCGCCTCGCCGAGGTCGACGTCCCGATCGGAGCGCACGCCGTGGCCGAGTGGAAGGACGACCGTCTGGAGGTCACCGAGCTGACCGCGAACCTCCTGTACGGCGACATCTCGCTCGCGGGCTCGGTCCCGCTGCGCGCGACGGCGGCCCCGCTGCAGGACGGACCGGTCCGGATCGAGGGCACCGCGCGGGTCAACGGGCGCAGCCTGCGGGAGGGGCTGCTCACCCTCGTCGCGGGCTTCGATCCGTCGGGTACGCTCGCCGACCTGTCCGGCGAGGCGACGCTGTCGCTAGACGTCGACGGGACGTGGCGCGCGCTGGAGGGCGCTGTCGGGCTGGAGCTCGTCGACCTGCAGCCGATCGAGGGCAGTCAGTCCGCGCTCACGGTGCTGCCCGGCGACATCGACGGCACGCTGCGGCTGGAGCTGGGCGACGAGATCACGCTGGCGCCGTCCGAGTTGACGGTCGGCGGCGACGTTGCGCAGATCGTCGCGGACGGCAGGATCGCGCGCGGGCTCGACCTCGTTGCGCTGCTCGACGATCCCGCGCCGCTGCTCGACGCCGACGTCATGGGAAAGGCGCGCGTCACCGCGGCGAACCTCGGCTGGCTCTCGGACCTCCAGCGAGAGCTTCGCGAGATCTCCGGCGGCCTCACCGCCGACCTCCGGGTCGGTGGGACGCTGCGGAACCTGCGGCCCGAGGGCGAGGTAGAGCTCGTGGACTGCTCGGTCCGCTACCGCGGCGCGCCGCCCGTGAAGGACCTCGACCTGCGCGTCGACGCGAGCCCGGAGGAGATCCGGATCCAGCGGACGCGCTTCCTCCTCGGCGCGTCGCCCGTCGACGTCGAGGGGCGTCTCGCCCTCGCGGAGGAGGAGCCGCGCGTCGAGCTCGGGATCGCGGGCGACGACATCCTGCTCTTCCGCTCCCCCGACGCGCGGGTTCGCGCCAACGTGGATCTCTCGCTGGCGGGGACCGCGTCGTCGATGCTGCTCTCGGGCGACGTCGCGCTCGTCGGAGGGCGGCTGCGATCACCCGTCGAGTTCCAGAGACTCCTGGAGGGCGGCAACTCCGGCCCGGCGTCGGTGCGCCGCGGAATCTCGCTGCCCGAGCTCGGCCCGAAGGCCCTGCGCTTCGACGTCGGCGTGACGACCGCCGACCCCATGCTGCTCAGCGGTCGGCTCACCCGGGGCGAGATCCGCGCCGACGTCCGACTCGTCGGGGACGGGTCGTATCCGATCCTCTCGGGGCGCGTCTTCGTCGACCCGCTGACCGTCGCGCTCCCGGCCGGCAACGTCGAGTTCCAGACGGGGCTCGTGGATTTCGACGCGGACAACCCCGAGATCCCGACGCTGGAGTTCGTCGGCACGACGCGCCTCGCGGGCTACGACGTCATCATCAACGTCAAGGGAGACATCGACGACCCGGAGATCGACATGGTGTCGACTCCGCCGCTCAACCCGAACGACCTCGTACTGCTCGTCCTGACGGGTCAGCCGCCGAGCGCGGGCGTGGGCGCGGCCGCGGCCGGCGAGCAGGTCTTCCTCTACGTCGCGAAGGACCTCGTGCGCGGCTGGTTCGACTCGGGAGACTTCGACGAGGACACGCGGAGGTCGTTCATCGACCGGATCGAGGTCGTCACGGGGCGCGACATCTCGCGGGGCGGCGTGCTGACGGTCCGCGGCTCCCTCCTCCTCAAGGAGGGCCTGGCACGCGAGCGCGACGCGGTCTACGCGGTCGTCGAGCGCGATGCGTTCGAGGACTACAACCTGGGGGTTCGCCTCGTCCTCAGGCTGCGATGACGCTGCGGTCCATCCAGAGCCGGGCGTGGATCGCGCTCTTGCTCGTCGCTGTCGCGAGCTGCGCGTCGTCGGGCAAGAAGTCCGCAGACAGCCCCGTGAAAGACCCGGCGGACGGCGCGACTCCGCCCTCCCGTGTGACGATCGACGGCGTCCCCTCGGAGCTGCGCACGGAGGCGCGGAGGAGCGTGTCGTCGCTCCTCGACTCGTACGATTCGTCGGGCGGAGAGGCGGCCTACGTGGACGACGCCGCGTACGAGCTGGAGCTGTTCCTGCGCGCACAGGGCTACGCGACGGCGACGACCTCGTACGAGATCGACGAAGAGCGCCAGGCGCGGATCGACGTGCGGGCGGGCGGCCGATCGATCATCGGGAAGGTCTCCGTCGACAGCGGCGACGGGGCGCCGATCGACAAGGACGACCTGGAGCGCTACGTGAACGGGCCCACGACGGGCCTGTTCGGCGGCGGCGGGATGCTCTACGTCGAAGGCCGCGTTCAGCGCGCGCCCGACCTCGTCGTCAGCGACCTGATCGCGCTCGGCCACCTCGACGCCGAGGCGCGCGTCGAGACGGACGGCGCGACCGAGGAGGGCGGTCCGGTCGACGTCCTGCTCGTCGTTCGCGCAGGGCCGCGCTACACCGTGCGCTCGACGGACCTCCGTCTCGTCGGCGAAGGTGCGCAGGACGACGGGGTCCGGGAGCACGTCGAGCGCGCGCTGAGCGGCGCGCTGAACGGGAAGGGCGAGGGAGCGGCCAGGTTCGAGCCGCGCCTGCCGGGGCGCATCCGGGGAGGGATCCGCGACGCACTCGCTCGCAGGGGCCGCCCGGACGCGGCCGTCGAGGTCGAGGCGGACGTCAACGCGGAGACCCGTGAGGTCGACCTGGCGATCCGCGTCGATCCCGGTCCGTACGTGATCGTCGACGAGATCCGGGTCGAGGGCAATACGCGGTCGCGGTCGGGGTTCCTCAAGAAGCGGCTGCGGATCAAGGCCGGCCAGCCCTACGACTCGCGGCGCATCCGCGAGGCGATCAGGCGCCTCTATCGCACGGGCGTGTTCTCCGAGATTCGCCCTCGACTCGAGGGCGAGGGGAGCGAGCGCGCTCTGGTCGTCGAGGTCGTCGAGCAGCCGTCCTTCGACGTCTACTTCGAGCCCGGCTTCGGCAGCTACGAGCTGTTCCGCGCGACGGTCGGCGCCGAGGATCGGAACCTCTTCGGCCGGAACATCCGCGGTCTCGCCGAGGTGACCGCGGCGGTGAGAGCGCTGCGGGCGCGCGTCCGGCTGACGGACCCGTTCCTGATCGAGGACCTCCTGATCGGTGACCTGGAGGTCGAGTACGAGAGGCGCCAGGAGCCCTCGTTCCTGCGCGAGACCGCGGGCATCGGCGCCTTCGTCACGCGGGAGTGGAACCGCATTACCTCGACGAGCCTCGGCTATCGGTTCGGACGGTCCGACGCACGCGACGTCCAGGCGGAGAGCGAGGCGCTCCTGGAGGTCCAGCAGGCAGTCAACATCGGTGCGGTGACGCTCCTGCAGTGGTACGACACGCGCAACGCGATCATCGCACCGTCGGAGGGCACGCGCATCGACGGCTCGATGGAGCTGGCGCTCGACGAGCTCGGCGCGGAGCTCAACTTTCTGCGGACGCGAGTGACCTGGGCCTGGCACCGGCCCTTCGGCGAGCGGAACGTGCTCGCGGTCGGCGTGCGGACCGGCGTGATCGTGCCGATCCAGGAGACGGACATCATCCCGATCCAGGAGCGCTTCTTCGCGGGTGGCGAGAACTCGGTGCGCTCGTTCCGTGAGAGCCAGCTCGGACCGAAGAGCCTCAACGGCGAACCGGTCGGCGGTGAGGCGTTCACCACGGCCTCCATCGAGTGGCGGCGTGAGCTCATCGGCGCCCTCCAGGGAGCCGCCTTCTTCGACGCCGGCTACGTCGAGCCCTTCGCCGAGGACTGGCTGGACCCGCGCGACGTGCGCTACGGCATCGGCGCCGGTCTGCGCTACATCCTGCCGATCGGCCCCATCCGCCTCGACGGCGCCGTGAACCCGGACGCTCGGCCCGGCGAGTCGGAGTGGGTCGTCCACTTCTCGATCGGCATGCCCTTCTGACCGTCGTATTCTCCGCCGATGCGGTTCGTCGCCCTCGTCGATCGACTCAGCACGGCCGTCGGCCGCGCGGCCGCATGGCTCGGGCTTGCGATGGTCCTCGTGGGCGCGGGGAACGCCGTTGCGGGGTACCTGGAGCCCTACGTCGGCCGCCGCCTCAGCTCCGTCGCGTTCGAAGAGCTGCAGTGGTACCTCTTCACGGCGCTGTTCCTCCTCGCGGCCCCGTGGGCGCTCGCGACCGGTGCTCACGTCCGGGTCGACGTGCTCTACGGCCGGCTCGGGCGACGCGGCAAGGCGTGGATCGACGGGGCCGGAGGCGTGCTCCTGCTCGTTCCGTTCTGCGTGTACGGCGTGCTCGTCACGTGGCCGGCGGCCGCTGAGTCCTTCCGGGTTCGCGAGGTCTCGCCCGATCCGGGCGGGCTGGCGCGGTGGCCGATCAAGGCGCTCGTCCCCGTCGCCTTCGTGCTGCTCGCGCTGCAGGGAATAGCGAACGTGGTGCGCGCGATCGCGGACCTGCGCGGGCAGGCCCCGACCGGCCCGGCCCCGACGGATGCGGAGGAGACGGCTCCCGCGAGCGGCGTCTGATGGGCGACTGGCTCGGTCCCCTGATGTTCGGCGTCGTGATGGCGCTGATCTTCGCCGGCTTCCCGGTCGCGTTCACGCTCGGCGGCGCGGCGCTCGTGTTCGGCGCGCTCGGCGTGGCGCTCGACTACTTCCCGTGGTCGTACCTGGCGAACTTCCCCGAGCGGATCTTCGGGATCATGGAGAACCAGGTGCTGCTCGCGGTGCCGTTCTTCGTGCTCATGGGGACGGTGCTGGAGCGTTCAAGGCTGGCCGAGGACCTGCTGCGAACGATCGGGATGCTGTTCGGCCCACTGCGCGGTGGCCTCGCGCTCGCGGTCGTGTTCGTCGGTGCCCTGCTCGCCGCCGCCACGGGCGTGGTGGGCGCATCGGTCGTTGCGATGGGGATGATCTCGCTGCCGGTGATGCTCCGGTACGGGTACAGCTCCAGCCTGGCGGCGGGGACGATCTGCGCGTCCGGGACGCTGGGACAGATCATCCCGCCGAGCATCGTGCTCATCGTGCTTGGCGATCAGCTCGGCGTCAGCGCGGGCAAGCTCTTCCGCGGCGCGTTCGTGCCGGGGCTCATCCTCGCCGGGCTCTATGCGCTCTACGTCGTGATCGTGGCGTGGCGTCGCCCCGACGCCGCCCCGTGCCTGCCCGCCGACGAGCGGGACGTCAGGGGGCGAGCGCTCGCGCTGCGCGTCGCGGGAGTGCTCGTGCCGCCCCTCGCGCTGATCCTGGTCGTGCTGGGCAGCATCTTCCTCGGCGTGGCGACGCCGACGAAAGCCGGTGCGCTGGGCGCCGTCGGCGCGATGGTGCTCGCCGCGCTGCGCGGCCGGCTGACGCGGACGGGCCTGCGCGAGAGCGTCGAGGAGACCGCGAAGCTCACGACGATGGTCGTGTTCCTCCTGATCGGCTCGACCGCGTTCGCCGTCGTGTTCCGCGGCGTCTACGGGGACGTGTGGATCGAGGAGATGCTCACCGGCCTGCCGGGCGGGCGCATCGGCCTCTTGATCGTTGCGAACCTCGTGATCTTCGGCCTCGGGTTCTTCATCGACTTCTTCGAGATCGCGTTCATCGTGCTCCCGCTGATCGTCCCCGCCGCCGAGGCGCTCGGCATCCAGGGCGACGCGATGATCTGGTTCGGCGTCGTGATCGCGATGAACCTGCAGACGTCGTTCCTGACGCCTCCGTTCGGGTTCGCGCTGTTCTACCTGCGCGGAGTCGCCCCACCGGAGATCACGACCGCCCAGATCTACCGCGGCGCCGTGCCCTACATCGGGATCCAGGCGGTCGGGCTCGTGCTGGTGTGCGTGTTCCCCGAACTCGTACTCGCACTCGTCTGATATCCGCTTCTTACGCGGGGGCGAAGGGGGCGCGTTAGCATCGCGAGCGACCCCGGCTCCCCCGCTTCCATGATCCGAACCTTCGCTCTCGTCGCGAGCCTCGCGCTCGCGTTCGCCCCCCTCGTCTCTGGCCTCTCTGCCCAGGACAAAGCCTCCGAGAAGAAGTCGAAAGAGTCCTCCGAGGAGGTCGAGTTCGACCTGGAGACCATCTTCGACGAGAAGGGTCTCTTCGGCCCGTCCGCACGCTCGCTGACGATCTCCGAGGACGGCGCGTACGGGGCCTACCTGTACCGCCCCTACGACGAGCGTCGCCACGGCAGCGACCTGTGGATCGTCGACCTGAAGACGGGCGAGACCGAGCGCGTGACGTCGGTCTCGGCCTTCGCGCCGTTCCAGAAGCGCACCCGCAAGGTCGGCAAGCACCGCATCGCCGCGGCGAAGAAGCGGAAGGAGAAGGAGTCCAAGGAGAGCGACGACGAGACCGAGGGCGGCTCCTGGTCCGACCTCAAGAAGAAGGCCGATGAGGGCTCCAAGGAGTCCGACAAGGACGACGGTGACGGCAAGGAGGAAGACTCGACCGAGGACTTCACCGACGAGGAGCTCCGGATGATGGACGTCGTCGACGAGGACGACGCCGACGACGACGACGCACCCCGCTACAGCGGCGTCTCGTCGTACACCTGGGCTCCCGAGGCGAACGAGATGCTCGTCACGAGCGGGGGCGACGTATACCGCTACGTCATCGGCGGCGAGGAGGGCCTCGTGCGCCTGACGAAGACGCGGCAGTCGGAGCGCAACGTCCAGTACCTCCCCGACGGCAGCGGCTACACGGCGCTCATCGGCGACGCCCTCGTCCGCGTGCACTTCGGCGACCACTTCGTCGACCAGCTCGACCCGCGCCTCCCGGACGGCATGTCGATGCGCAGCTACCGGCTGAGCCCGGACGGCGAACGCGTCGTGTTCCTGGCATCGAACAGCGAGCGCGGCAGCGGCGGCGGCCGCACGGTGGACATCGCGACCTACCGCAACCGGTTCATGAAGGTCCGTACGGTCCCGCGCACGGTCTCGGACGACCCGATCCGCGCGACGCGCACCGCCGTGTTCCTGTACGGCCTGCCGAAACCGGACGCCGAGAACGGCGAGCTCATCCGGGTCTACGAGCGCAAGTCCTCCGGGCCGCGCGACGTGCTGCGCCTGCCGGACTGGGCGCCGGACTCAAGCCGGGTCACCTTCGCCGTCTTCGAGCAGTCGAGCGAAGAGGTCCACGTGATGGAGGCGGTCTTCGAGCAGGACGAAGAGGACGACGACACCGGGAAGAAGAAGGAGGAGGACGAAGACCACGTCGTCCGAGACGCGAAGGTCGTCCACCGCTTCCTCCACACCGGCGGTCCGAACACCCCGCGGATGATCGAGCCGATGTACCTCGCGGACAGCCGGCGGATCATGCTGCTGACCGAGCAGACCGGATTCCGCCACCTCCACGTGCTCGATCCCGTCTACGAGGCGCTGGAGCCGCTGACGCGCGGGCACTTCGAGGTCTATCCCATCGGGATGCCGAAGGATCGCTCCTGCGTGTTCGCAGAGGCGACGCGCGAGGACTCCGCGTGCCTCGACGTCTACCGCGTCGACCTGGAGTCCGGCGAGATGACGCGCCTGACGCCGGAGCGTGGCCAGTACAGCGGCGCGGCGATCTGCCCGAAGGGCGAGCACGTGCTCGCGACCTTCAGCGCCTACGGCTCCCCGCGCGAGCTCGTGCACGTCGACGCGACGAAGGGCGAGCAGCGCGCGCTGACCGACTCGCACCCGGAGCGCACGAAGACGCTCGTCTCCGCCTCGCCGTCCTTCTTCGAGTTCGAGAACCGCCACGGCCAGTCGATCCACGGGCACATGTTCGAGCCCGAGCGCAAGGAGGGCGAGAAGCGCCCGCTCCTGATCTACGTGTACGGCGGACCGCTCGGCACGCGGAAGCAGGTCACCGAGGGCAACTTCGGCTCGGACGGCTACTTCTTCGCGAACTACATGACGCGCGAGCACGGCTGGGTCACGTGCACGATCGACCCGCGCGGGATGTCCGGCTACGGCGCGCTCTTCGAGAAGGCGAACTTCGAGCAGGTCGGCGTGCCGCAGGTCGAGGACCTCGCGGACGGCGTCGCGCACCTGATCGAACACCACGACGTCGACCCCGAGCGCGTCGCGATCCACGGCTGGAGCTTCGGCGGCTTCCAGACCCAGATGTGCATGTACACCGAGCCCGACGTCTTCAAGTGCGGGATCGCAGGCGCCGGGCCGACCGAGTGGGAGAACTACAACTCGTGGTACTCCACCGGGACGATCGGCGACAGCCGCGAGGGCAAGACCGACCTCGACAAGTACTCGCTCCTGCCGCTGGCCAAGAACCTGGAGGGCAAGCTGCTCCTCGTCCACGGCATGGAGGACGCGAACGTGCTCTACCAGGACACGGTCCGCGTGTACGCCGAGCTCCTGGACGCGGGCAAGGAGACCCTCGTCGAGCTGTTCGTCGACCCGACCGGCGGGCACGGCCTCGGCGGCCACGTGAAGAGGCTCGGCCGATTCCGCAAGTACGAGGAGTTCCTGCTGCGGGCGATGCCCCAGCCCGAGGACGCGGACGCGGACGCTCCCGCGAAGGGGCTCTGACGAAGGGGCTCTGACAAAGGGGCTCTGAAAGGGGGAAGGGCCGGCAGGTCACATCTCGGAAACGGGCGAAGGGGCCCGTGAAGTGGCGTGGGTCAAGGGATTCGCGCGGGGAACCGATCCATGCGTTGGCCCTGTCGACTCCCTCCCCTCGCCCCATGCAAGCGTCTGCCCACGACGCCGTCCGGCGCGCTGCCACGAGCGCGCGCGATCCCCGGACGGCCGCCTCCGAGCTCGCCGCGGCGCTCCAGCCCGACTCCCGCGAACTCGTCGTCTTCTTCGCGTCGCCCGACTACGACCCGAGCGCCCTCGCCCCGGCGATCGCCGAGGCCTTCGAGGGCACGCGCGTCATCGGCTGCACGACGGCCGGCGAGTTCGGGCCGTGCGGCTACCGCGAGGGGTCGCTCAGCGGCTTCGCGCTGGACCGGGACGCGTTCGACGTCGAGCTGGTCCGGCTCGACGGGCTCAAGGACATGGAGCTCCACGCCGGGACAGGGGCGATGCGGAGCGCGATCGAGCGCATGGAGGGGCGCGGTCTGTCGGTCGACGCCGAGCACTGCTTCGCGTTCATGCTGGTCCACGGTCTCTCGATGCGCGAGGAGGCGCTGGTGAGCTCGCTGTACGTCGCGATGGACGGGATCAGCCTGTTCGGCGGCTCGGCGGGCGACAACCTCGACTTCGGCGAGACCCTGGTCTTCCACGGCGACCGCTTCGTCGAGAACGCCGCGGTCGTCGCGCTCATCCGCACGAAGCTCCCCTTCGAGGTCTTCCGCACGCAGCACTTCGACGAGACCGAAGCCCGGATGGTCATCACCGAGGCGGATCCGCTCACGCGCTTCGTCACGGAGATCAACGGGGAGCCCGCGGCCGACGAGTACGCGCGCGCCGTCGGCCTGGAGCTCGGCGAGCTGACGCCGCAGGTCTTCGCGACCTACCCGGTGCTCCTTCGCGTCGGCGGCGAGACGTACGTGCGCTCGATCGCGAAGGTCAACGACGACGGGTCGCTCAGCTTCTTCTGCGCGATCGAGCCCGGCACGGTACTCACGGTCGCGAAGGGCGGCGACCTCGTTGCGACGCTCGAGACTCAGCTCGAAGAGGTCCGTTCCCGCGTCGGGCCTCCACTGCTGACGATCGGCTGCGACTGCATCCTGCGCAGCCTGGAGACCCAGCGCGACGAGCTGCGCGAGCAGGTCGCGGACGTGTTGGAGCGCTTCGAGACCGTCGGCTTCGCCACGTACGGCGAGCAGTTCAACGCGATGCACGTCAACCAGACGTTCACCGGCGTGATGATCGGCCGCTCGGAGGCCTGAGGCGTGCTCACGCTGAGCTGCCTTGAAGGCCGAAGCGGAAACGCACGACGAGATCCTCGAGCTGCGCGAGCGCATCGCGAAGCTCGAGAAGATCAACGGCGTCCTGATGGACCAGGTCGAGCGCAGCTATGACTGGCAGCGCGACACCTTCGCGGTCCTGCGGGCGGCGCACCAGATCGAGGAGAAGGTGCGCGAGCGGACGCGCGACCTGAGCCGCGCCAACGGTGAGCTCCTCCAGGCCAAGGAGGCCGCGGATTCGGCGAGTCGGGCCAAGTCGGAGTTCCTGGCGAACATGAGCCACGAGATCCGGACGCCGATGAACGGAATCCTCGGGATGACAGGGCTCCTGCTGGACGCGGCCGAGGACGACGAGCAGCGCGAGTACCTCCGCACGGTGCAGCAGTCCGCCAACGCGCTGCTCACGATCATCAACGACATCCTCGACGTCTCGAAGATCGAGGCTGCGAGATGCGGCTGGAGAGCGTGGCGTTCGACGCGCGTTCGCTCCTCGAGGAGGCGATCGGTCTGTTCGGACCGCAGTCCGAGGAGCGCGGACTCGCGCTGACGCTCGCGATCGACGGCGACGTGCCCGAGGCGATCGTCGGCGACCCCGAGCGCCTGCGCCAGATCCTCGTGAACCTCATCGGCAACGCGATCAAGTTCACCGAGACGGGGAGCGTGACGCTACGCGTCGACGCGCGCCGCCCTGAGGACTCGAGCGACGATGCCCGGGACGTCCGCTTCGCCGTCGAGGACACGGGGATGGGCATCGAGCCCGAGAAGCTCGCCGGCCTCTTCCGCGCGTTCGCGCAGGCCGACAGCTCGACGACTCGTCGCTTCGGCGGAACCGGCCTCGGCCTGACGATCTCGCGACGACTCGTCGGGTTGATGCGCGGCACGCTGGAGGTGGAGAGCGAACCCGGTGTCGGCAGCGTGTTCGCGTTCACGGTCCCGCTCGCCGCCTCTACGCTCGAGGCGGTCCAGCGGGAGTCGCGCAGCGACGCGCGCGCCGCGAGTCCCTACGCGGCCCTGGAGTGCGGCGGTCACGGGCAACACCGCATCCTGGTCGCCGAGGACAACCCCACGAACCGCCTGGTCGTCCGGAAGATGCTGGAGCGGATCGGCTACGAGGCGGTCCTCGTGGAGAACGGCGAGGAGGCCGTCGACGCGTTGCGCGAGGGCGGCTTCTGCGCGGTGCTGATGGACTGCCAGATGCCGGTGCTGGACGGCTACGAGGCGACCCAGCGCATTCGAAAGCTGGCTGGCGCCTCCGCTCAGACGCCGATCATCGCGCTGACGGCGAACGCGATGGACGGGGACGAGATGCGGTGCCTGACGAGCGGGATGGACGACTATCTGTCGAAGCCCGTGGCGCCGCGCGATCTCGCGGACATGCTGGGAAAGTGGGTCCGCGTCGACGACCGGCGGCGCGGCGTAGGATCGTCCTCCCTACACCTCACGCGGCCCGACCGGTACCATCGCGACGTGATCGAGAGCGCGCGCGAGGACACGACGTCGCCCTCGGCGGCGGAGCGCGGGGGGCGCGACGACGGCCGCGATGCGCCGTACCTCCAGCACTGGTTCCCCGTCGCCTTCGAGGTCGACCTCGACCGCAAGGCACTCACGCGCGTCACCGTCCACGGGTCCGGCTTCGTGCTCTTCTACGGACCGGAGGGGCGACTCGCATGCCTGCCCGATCGCTGCCCCCACCGCAGCGCACGCCTGTCCGACGGCCGTCGCACCGGCGCGGGCACCGTCGAGTGCCTGTACCACGGATGGGGCTTCGCCGGCGACGGGCTCTGCACCGGGATCCCGCAGCTCCCGCGGGACACCGCGATCCCGCCGCGTGCGCACCTCGCGCCGGTCCCCCTCGAGGTCGTCCAGGGCATCGTGTGGATATGGCCGGGCCGACGCGACGACGTCGACCCCGCCAGCATCACGCGCATCGCGGCGCTCGACCGACCGGACATGCGGACGATCGACTACGTGTCGGACCTCCCCTACGGGCAGGAAGCGCTGGTCGAGAACGTCCTCGACTTTGCCCACATCCATATCGCGCACGACGGCGCCCGGGGCGGCGGGCACCGCGCGCACGCTGGACCGCTCGCGTTCGAGATCGAAGAGCGCGGCCCGGCCGGCTTCGGAGCGGAGTTCCTATCACCGACCGTGGACGAGTCCGATCGCAGTGAGCGGACCGAGGGCGCGCGGGTGGACTTCGACGCGCCGAACCTCGTCCACTACGTCTCCAGCTACGCGGACGGGGATCGCATCGCGGGGCTCGCGCTGTTCTCGGCCCCGCTCCACCACGATCGCTGTCGCCTCGTCTATCGGGCGTACAGCAACTTCTGGCCGAAGCAGGACCTGAAGCGTCCACGCTGGCGCGAGCACATCCACCAGATGGAGCTGCTCGAGCAGGACATGGCGGTGGTGATGGGCCAGACCCGTGAGCTCGCGAGCGATGGGCGCGCGCTGCGCGACCTCTGGCTACCGATCAAGACGAGCGACCAGCTCGTCCTGCAGTACCGACGCTGGGTCGAGGCGCACGCGGCGGACACCCCCGGTGCCCTCGGCTGGCGGACTCGGAACGACGTCCCGCCCTCGTCGCATGCACCGCCCGCGCTGGACAGGATGACGCTCCACACGCAGCACTGCGCAGCGTGCCGCGAGGCGCTGCGGCGCTTCCTCCGCGAGCGGCGTGCCGCCGGTGGGACGGCGTTCGTGGCGACGGTCGGGGCGGCGCTCGTCGGCCTTCCGTTCGGGCTGCTCCCGGCGTCGGCCGCCGTCGCGGCCGCACTCTGGGGCGTGCGGGCGCATGCGACGATCGAACGCCTCACGGGTGGCCCGGCGCCGCCGCCGCCTTCGACCGACGAATCTCTCGATTCGGGTCAGGGATGACCCGGAGCTACCGATGACCTGGAGCGCTATGCTCTCGGATGTCATGACCGCCTCGACCCCTTCCCGGACTTCCACGGTCGACACGCAGGACGTACGCCCAGGCGACTCCAACTCGACCGGACACAAGACGAGCAGCGGCCCGCTGGGCCGCGCGCTCACCGCCGCACGCAGACTCCTCGGCCGTGACCGGCCGAAGACCGAGAAGAAGGACGATCCGAACATCTATCCCCTCTTCTGAGGGACCTGTTCGGCGACCCGGCCGTCCTCGCCGTGGCCGCCCTCGAAGTGACTGCTTCGCCTCTCCGCCCGTATTCCGGCCACCGAATCGAGCGGCACGAGAACCTCGGCCGATCCTGGTCCCAGTCGACACACGACACGGACCGGTCGGGGGAACGCTCGTACCGCTTCAACTCTCTCGGCTTTCGCGGGTCGGAGTTCCGACCCGACTCGCGGCTGACCGTCTTCGTGTTCGGCGAGAGCGACGCGTTCGGGATCGGAGTCGAGCTCGAAGAGACCTGGGCCTACGGCGTCGCGCTGCGCGAGGCGAAGCGCCTCGGGATCGACGAGTCGGAGCTGTGCGTGATGAACTTCGCCGAGGGCGGTTCGTCGAACAGCGCCATCGCGCGCATGGTCCTGACGCAGTGCTCCTGCGTACGGCCGGACCTCGTGCTGATCAACTTCGCGCAGCACCAGCGGATCGAGGCCTACGCCAACGGTTCGACTTTCCCCGTCGGCCCCTGGCACGACACGGAGCACGCGGAGCAGACCGTGGCGCACGCGCACGAAGCGGGCGGCCTCAAGGCGCGGCTCGGCGATCAGCTCGAGCGGGCGCGCGCGTTCCTGCGCTACTGCGACCACGATCAGGGACTGTTCCAGAGCACGCGCGACGTGCTGCTCGTGCAGTCGATGCTGAAGGCCGAGGGGATCGAGGCGCTGGCCATCGCGCGCACGCCCGAGCACTACCTCCGCCCTGAAATCGTCGAGGACTTCGCGCTCGGACCCCTCGTCGAGCTGATCGATCGAGAGTTCTTCCGTCTCGACATCTCCCCGCTCCATCTCGTGGAGGACGTCGACTGGAGCGACGTCCAGCACTACGGGCCGCGCACGCACGCGGCCGTCGCGGAGCGCGCGTTCGCGGCGCTCCGCGGCACCGCCGCACCCCTCGAGCCCGATCCTGACGTGGAACAGCACAAGCAGAACGTCGCACTGGTCACGGATTCCGTCCGCGACTTCTACACCGAGCTCCCGTTCAACTACCACGGTACCGAGAAGGACGCGCTGGCCGCGATCCGCCAGCCGACGATCGAGCGGACCTATCCCGACCTGCACCGGTTCCTGCAGGAGTCGGCGGTCCACCGCACCGAGTCGAACGGCAGCCTCAACCTGTCCGTGCTGGAGGTCGGCTGCGGCGCGGGGTGGCTCTCGCACGGCCTCGCGCTGCACTACAACGTCGACGTCGAGGCGATCGACCTCACGCCGGCCGCGCTCGACCGCGCCCGGGCGCTCGCTCCTCGCGTGGGCACGGAGGCCCGCGTGAGGTTCCGCGAGTGCAACGTCTTCGACTTCCACACGTCGCAGCGCTACGACCTCATCCTGAGCATGGGTGTGCTGCACCACACGGGCGACGCGTGGGCCGCGCTGAAGCGCGTCGCACGTTACCTCGCCCCCGGCGGACACGTATATCTCGGCCTCTACCACGCCCCGGGGCGGCGCGTCTTCCTGGACGAGATGGGTCGACTCGCGCGCGAGGAGGGCGAGGAAGCCGCCTTCCAGCGCTATCGGGAGCTCGACCGCGTGCACGCAGGGGACGACACGCTCGCGCGGTCCTGGTTCCGGGACCAGGTGCTCCACCCGCATGAAACCCAGCACACGCTGAAGGAGGTGTGCGGGTGGTTCGACGAGCTCGGCATCGAGCTCGTGAGCACGAGCATCAACCGCTTCGGTCCGATCTCGGACCGCGCGCTTCTTTTCGACGACGAGCTTGAGTACGAAGGGGTCTCCCGGAGGGCGCTCTTCGACGAGAAGCGCTACTTCCCGGGCTTCTTCACCGCCTTCGGAAGGCGCACGACCTGACTCCATGACCCCTCGCCCGAGCCGCCCGTCCGTGGCGATGCCTCTCCCTTACTCGGGGCATCGACTCGAGCGGCGGGAGCGGATCGGCGAGCGCTGGACGGAGCGCGCGGACGCGAACAAGGCGCCCGGCGCTCGTCAGGAGGGCGCCGAGCGGCGCCACTACCACTACAACGAGCTCGGCTACCGCGGACCAGGCTTCTACCGCGAGGCGCGCTGGTTCGCCTTCGTGTTCGGCGAGAGCGACGCGTTCGGCGACGGGGTCGACTTCGAGGAGGTCTGGGCCGTCCGCGTCGCGCGCGAGATCGCCGCCAGGCGCGGCTTCGCCCGCCACGAGACCTGCGTGATGAACTTCGCGGAGGAGGGCGCGTCGAACGCGCACATCGCGCGCACGGCGGTCACGCAGTGCGGTCGCATCCGCCCGGACCTCGTGCTCGTCAACTTCGCGGAGGAACACCGCACCGAGGGATGGATGGACGGGCGGATCTACGGTGCGGGCTGGTGGCACAACGCAACGGGCGCCGACCGGACGGTGGATGCGCTCCCGGAGGAAGGCGGGCTGAGGAGCCGCTATCGCGAGTGGCTGACGCGCGCGCGGGCGTTCCTGAAGTTCGCGCACGGTGAACAGGCCGTGTTCGACGCGCTGCGCGACATCCTCCTGGTGCAGGAGGCGCTCCGCGCGAGCGGCATCGAGTCCTACGCCGTCTCGCGGGGATCGAAGCACCTGTTCGAGCGCGAGCGGGCGGAGGACCCGGCCATGGGCCCGCTCGTGCGCTGGATCGACCGGACGTTCCTGCCCGGGATCGATCCGCTCCGCGCGCGCAGGCGCATCGACTGGACCGAGAAGGGCCAGCACTACGGCGCGCGGACGCACGAGGCCATCGCGCGCAAGATGGTCGAGCACATCGAGCGCGTGTCGCCGTCACCGGCGCGGCCGGCGGCCCTCGCCATGGCGCGCTGACGCGCCTACGTCAGCTCGAGCGGAACGAGAAGCGGGCGTAGGCGAGTTCGGCGGCGCCGAACCAGCCGAAGCTGTCGTCCCGGAATCGCCGCCAGTTCTCCAGGATCTTGCCGTACGTCGCGTCGCCGGCCGCCTGGTCGGAGAGGAGCTGCTCGGAGGCCTCGCGCGCGCCGCTCATGAGGTCGTCTGAGAACGGGCGGACCGACACGCCGTTGCCGCGGAGCTCCGCGAGGGCCGCCGGATTCCGCGCGTCGTAGCGCGTCTGCATCACCTGCGCGGCGCGGCGCGCGGCCGTGCGGAGCATGGCCCGGTAGTCCTCGGAGAGCCCCGCCCACTCGCCCTTGTTGATGTAGAAGGACAGGTGCGGGCCCGGTTCCCACCAGCCCGGGTAGTAGTAGTTCTTCGCGACCTCGTGGAAGCCGAGCTTCAGGTCGTCGTAGGGGCCGACCCACTCGGTCGCGTCGATCGCGCCGCGCTCCAGCGCCTGGTAGATCTCGCCGCCCGCGAGCACCTGGACCGACACGCCGAGCTGGTCCATGACCTTCCCGCCGAGCCCGGGGATGCGCATCTTCAGCCCGGCGAGATCGTCGAGCGCGTTGACCTCGCGGCGGAACCACCCGCCCATCTGCGTCCCGGTGTTCCCCGCCGGGAGCGAGACGCAGCCGAAGTCGGCCAGCACCGGAGCCAGCAGCTCGGCGCCGCCGCCCTCGTCGAGCCACGCGGACTGCTGGCGCGCCGTCAGACCGAACGGGACGCAGGTCTCCAGCGCGAGCATCGGCGCCTTGCCCGTGTAGTAGTAGCCTGCGGTCTGGCCCATCTGGACCGAGTTCTTCTGGACCGCGTCGAGCACCTTGAGGCCCGGCACGATCTCGCCGGCCTGGGACGCGCGGATCGAGAAGCGGCCGCCGCTCATGGCCTCGACCTCCTCGCAGAAGACGAGCGCGGAGCCGAACATCGTGTCGAGCGAGCTCACGAAGCTGGACGCCAGGCGCCAGCGCAACCGCTTGCCGCCCGTGCGCACCGCGGGCGCGCCGCCTGTCCCGCCCTCGCCGCCGCCGCAGGACGCGAACGCGGCGCCCGCGGCCGCGCCCGTGACGACATCGCGCCGCCGGAGCCTCTTGGATCCGCTGTGCTCCTCGACTCCGTCCCTGCCGCTGTCGTCGTCACCGCTCATGGCGGCCCAGGCTACTCGACGACGATGCGAACGACCTCGGACTTCGCGAGGCCGCCGGGCGCCGCGAGGTCCCGTACGCACCACTGCGCGTCGAAGGTCAGGCCCAGCAGCGCCGGCGAGGACGCGACGGGGAACGACCACGTCGCGTAGCCGCCCGTCCCGCCCGAGCCCGCGAGCTGGATCGGCGCGCTCTGCGCGGTCTGGGTCCGGAACGCGAGCGGAGGCACGGCGGGGCCTCCGCCGCCGACGAGCCCGCCGGCGCGCGCGCGCCGTAGACGCACGAAACCGAGCGCTCCGCCGGGCGCGTCCTTGACGCCGACCCGGAACGCGTCGGCGCCGACGAACGGCGCAGGGGTGATCAGCACGCCGGGCGCAGACCCGGAGGTCCCGGCGACGCTCCCCCAGCCGAGCGGGCGGGGGTTGGGCTGGACGCGCTCGGAGCGCAGCGTCGGCCGGTCGAACGGCGGCTCCTCGGCCGCGACGCGCGGATCGGTCAGCGCCTCCATGAACGCCGTCACGTCGTCGACGTCCTGGCTGGAGAGTACGAGGCCGTCGAGGAGCGGGTCGAGGTTGTCGAATCCTCCGCCGACGCCGGTGCCGTAGACCTCGACGGTGTCGCGAAGCTCCGTCATCGACGGCGCGCCGCTGTGGAACCAGTGGTTGCGCAGCGCGACGTTGCGGAGCGACGGCGTCTTGAACTTGCCCGCGTCGCCGGAGTCCCCGGTGACCGCCTGCCGGCCCGGGTCCTCGCTCGACGGGCGGAGCGCGACGGAGTGGTAGCCGCCGTTCGAGAAGAGCGGCGGCGCGTGGCACACGGCGCACGTCGCCGAGCTCGTGAAGGCGAACCAGCCGCGCTCCTGCTGCGGCGTCAGGGCGTTGAAGTTGCCCTTCTGGTAGTCGTCGAACGGCGTCTCGTCGGGGACCAGCGTGCGCTGGTACGTCGCCAGCGCATAGGCGATGCGCGTCCCCGTGACGTCGGACGTCCCGAAGGCGTTCTCGAACAGCTCGGGGTACGTCGGGTCGACCGCGAGCGCCGACTCGACGTCCGCCGGCAGGTCCGAGGCGAGCGCGAGGGGCCGCACGCCGGCGATGCGCGCCGTCAGCGCGGGGAACCCGCGCCCCGTATCGGCCATCTCGACGTCGGAGAGGAGCGGCCCGAGCGACTGCGTCTCCAGCGCTCCGCCGGTCTGCATCAGGAGCGCGCCGGTCTCCGGATCGGTGAACTTGCCGCCCGCGCGACCGTCCCAGAAGAGCTCGTCGAAGTACGCCGCGGTGATCGGGCTCGGCGCGTAACGGCCGGTGACCTGCTCGCGGAGGCCGAACGGACCGCGCGGCTCGAAGTGGCCGAACGCGTTGCCACCGACGACGCCCGGGGAGCCGAACGTGTCGTCGGCCGTCCCGAAGAGTCCGTCGGGGCCGGGGTTCACGGTCGCCGCGCCGGTGCGGGCCTCGGCACCGCCGACCGCCGGGATGTGGCACGTGCCGCAGGCGATCGAGCCGTCGCTGGAGAGCTGCTCGTCCCAGAACAGGATCTTGCCCAGGACCGCCTTCTCGGCGGTGACCGGGTTCTCGGGCGGCGCCGGGGGCGGCGTCAGCCACGCCTGCGCCGCAGCCGGGCTGGCGGTCGCGAGCAGCGCCAGGGCTGCCGCGAGGGGGACGGTCATGGAGGGGCGCATGACGCCGCGATTCTATCCGTTCGTCGCGTCGCCGGTCGTGCGCTCGGTGGTCGCACCGCCCGCCAGCCGCGCGTCCCCCCGGGACCGCAGGAGCCCCAGGAACGGGCGCTCCACCAGCGTGAAGCTGGCGGTCCCCGCCGCGACGGTGAGGCCCAGGAACAGCGGCCCCACGAGCGCCGGTGCCACGCGGCCGGCGAGCTCCTCGTCGGCCCACGCGAGGCAGACCTCGTGCAGCAGGTACGCGCTGTAGCTGATCCAGCCGAGCGCTCGCAGCGGCCACACGGACACGATGCCGCGGAGCAACGATCGGGCGGGGAGAGCGCTCGCCGCCAGGACCACCGCCCAGAGCAGCGCGAACGCGTCGAACCAGAGGTGGAAGCGGCGATGCGGAACGGGGTGGCCGGAGATCGCCTCCCACACGCTCGGCGTGAGCGCGAGGAGCCCGAGGGTGGCGGTGCCCCCGAGGACCGCCAGTGCGCGGCCCCCGGCCGGGGTCGCGGCGATCCTGGCGATCGCGGGAGCGACGACGGCGAGCGCGGACCCGACCAGGAAGATCGGGAGGAACGGCAGGACGTTCGGGACGAAGTCCGGCGCTTTCGCGGGGAAGTCGGGTGGGTACGCGGCGCGGACCAGGACGGCGACGGTGGTCAGGGCGAAGATCCGCGGGAGCACGCCGGGGAGCCGCGCCAGCGCAAGGCCGATCAGCGGCAGCGACAGGTAGAAGAGCACCTCGACGGGGATCGTCCAGAAGTGCGCCTCGGACCGCACGAGCGCGACGTGGCGGAGCGCGACGCCGGCGTCCATCGCACCGAGCGCGACGTAGACCCCGAGGCACAGCGCGTACGCCGGCATGACGCGCAGGAACCGCCGCGCGGCGAACCTCCCCCACCCGACGCGCTCGCCGGCATCGAGCCGGCCGAGGACCTGTGACGTCAGCAGGTAGCTGGAGAGGACGAAGAACAGGAACACGCCCGAGCGGCCGACGCCGCGGGCATCCAGACCGGGGAGGACGTCGTGCCCTCTGTTGCTCGCGTGGGACAGGAGGACGAGCAGGACCGCGAGTCCGCGCAGGCCGTCGAGCGGTTCCGAGCGCTTCACCCCGCCCAGCGTACGGGCCGCGCCCGTGCGCCGTACACTCCCGGGCTCGCACCACTGGATTCGAACGATGACGACGCCCCCCGACTCGACCGACGACACGAAGGACTCCGCGGACACCACCGAGCGCAGGACCTTCGTCGAGCAGGAGGTCGAGAAGGACCTGGAGTCCGGCCGCTTCGACGGCCGCGTCACGACCCGCTTCCCCCCGGAGCCGAACGGCTACCTCCACATCGGGCACGCGAAGGCGATCTGCACGAACTTCGGCATCGCGACCCGCTACGGCGGGACCTGCAACCTGCGGTTCGACGACACCAACCCGGCCAAGGAGGATCAGGAGTACGTCGACGCGATCCGGGACGACATCCGCTGGCTCGGCTTCGACTGGGGGGACACCGAGTTCTACGCGTCGGACTACTTCGAGGACCTGTACGGCTTCGCCGTGCAGCTCGTCGAGAAGGGGCTCGCCTTCGTCTGCGACCTCAGCGCCGAGGAGATCCGCGAGTACCGCGGCACGATCACGTCGCCGGGCAAGGACAGCCCGTACCGCGACCGCAGCGTCGAGGAGAACCTCGACCTGTTCGCCCGCATGCGCGCGGGGGAGTCCGACGACGGGTCGCGCACGCTGCGGGCCAAGATCGACATGGCGTCGCCGAACCTCAACCTGCGCGACCCCGTGATGTACCGGATCGCGCGCGCGCACCACCAGCGCGTCGGCGACGCCTGGTGCATCTACCCGATGTACGACTTCGCGCACGGCCAGTCGGACGCGATCGAGAACATCACGCACTCGCTCTGCAGCCTGGAGTTCGAGAACCACCGACCGCTGTACGACTGGTTCCTGGAGAACATCGACGGCATCTCGAGGCCACGTCAGATCGAGTT
The DNA here is from genome assembly GCA_038757895.1 of Planctomycetota bacterium. Lineage (GTDB taxonomy): Bacteria > Planctomycetota > UBA1135 > UBA1135 > Saltatorellus. The sequence continues at coordinate 34,967 of JBCDGE010000014.1, forward strand.
CGCGCGCCTCAACCCGACCTACACCGTCACGTCGAAGCGCAAGCTGATCAGCCTGGTCGAGGACGGCCACGTCAGCGGCTGGGACGACCCCCGGATGCCGACGGTGCGCGGCCTGCGCAAGCGCGGCTACACGCCCGAGGCGATCCGCGCGTTCTGCGACGGCGTCGGCGTGACGAAGTTCAACGCGTCCCACGACCTGACGCTGCTGGAGAACGCGCTCCGCGACGACCTGAACGAGCGCGCGCTGCGACGGATGGTGGTCCTGAAGCCGCTCAAGCTGGAGATCACGAACCTCGCCGAGGGCGAGTCGATCGAGTGCCCGGCGGTCAACAACCCGCAGGACCCCGAGTCGACCACGCGTCCGATCCGCTTCACGCGCGAGGTGTGGATCGAGCGCGACGACTTCCGGATCGAGGCTCCGAAGAAGTTCTTCCGGCTGCGTCCCGGCGGCAAGGTGCGGCTGCGGTTCGGCTTCGTCGTCGCGTGCGACGAGGTCGTCACGGGGCCCGACGGCGAGGTGGAGCTCCTGCGCTGCACCTACGACCCGCGCACGGGCGGCGGCGTGACGCCCGAGGGCGAGAAGAAGGTCAAGGGCGTCATCCACTGGGTGAGCGCCGAGGACGCGCTCGACGCCGAGGTGCGGCTGTACGACCACCTCTTCCGCGACCCGAAGCCCGGGGCGGACGGCCGCACCCTGGAGGAGGACCTGAATCCGGAGTCGCTCGTGGTCGTGCCCGACGCGAAGGTCGAGCCGATCCTCGCCACGTCCGCGGCGGGCGAGCGGTTCCAGTTCGAGCGCCAGGGCTACTTCGTTCGAACCGACGACGAGGGGCTGGTGTTCAACCGCGCCGTCACGCTTCGCGACAGCTGGGCGAAGATCGAGAAGAAAGGCGGCTGAGCCGCGGCGCAGCCGAATGCCGGCGCGCCGTCGCGCGGATACCTTTGTGGCGATGAGCCCCTCTCGAATGGCCTTCCTGGGAGCGGTCCTGGCGCTGGTCGGGTGCCGCGCCCCGGGCGACGGTTCGGCGCCCGCCGCGGCGTCGACCGCCGACCCGCCGGCCGGATCCCCTCTGCCGGGCAAGCCCGACGCGCACGCGTTCGCGTTCGACACGCCGCGCGAGCTCGTGACGCGCGACGGGGCCTACGTCGTGACATGGCAGCCGACCGAGGACTCGATCCCGATCAACGACCACTTCGAGGTCGACGTGACGCTCGCGCGGAACGACGAGAGGCGCGCGCCCGTCACGGGCGCCGACGTGATCATGACCTGCTACATGCCCGACCACGGGCACGGCATGCTGCGAGAGCCCCGCTCGGAGGAGCTCGGCGACGGGCGCTACCGCGTCCGGGGGTTCCTCCTGCACATGGACGGGTTCTGGACGGTGTCGATCAGCCTGGTGGTCGACGGCGTGGCATCGACGGCGGACGACGAGCTGAGACTGTGAAGGCGTCGAGACGCGAGCGGGCGGAGCGGACCGCGGCGGCGCTGCTTGGAGCGGCGTCGCTCCTCGGCGCGATCGGCGCGTGCCGTTCGGTCGAGCCCGCCGAGTCGGCCGACGTCGACGCCTTCTCGGCTCCGATCTCCGACGCAGCGGTCCGTCGCGTCCTGACGCTGTCCCCGGTGCCCGACGTGCCGGCGGACCCCACGAACCGCTTCGCAGACGACGAGGCCGCGGCCGAGCTCGGGCGGCACCTGTTCCACTCGCGCGCGCTCTCCAAGGACGGCGACGTGTCCTGCGCCAGGTGCCACGACCCGCGCGATTCGTTCGTCGACGGCGAGCGGCTCGCGCAGGGCGTGCTCCCGCTGGAGCGACACACCATGGACCTGTGGAACGTCGCCCACCAGCGCTGGTTCCTGTGGGACGGGCGCGCCGACAGCCTGTGGGCCCAGGCGCTCATTCCCCTGGAGGATCCGCTGGAGCACGCGACGACGCGGACCGACGTCGCGCGCGCGATCCACGGCGACCCCGAGCTCCGGCGCCTCTACGAGGCGACGTTCGGATCGATGCCGCCGCTCGATGACGAAGAGCGCTTCCCGCGCGCCTCGCGCCCGGTCCCGCCGAACGACCGCGCGCACCACCTCGCCGCAGAGCACGCCGCCGAGGCCAGGGCGGAGTACGCCGCGGCGAGCGAGGCCGGCGAGGAACTCCCCCACCACGCTCACCTCTACGGGAGCGGCTTCTACCACCCGCACCAGCGCGCGTGGGACGGGATGACCGAGGCCGACCGCGACGCCGTCACCGGCGTGTTCGTGAACGTCGGCAAGGCGCTCGCTGCGTTCCAGCGACGCTTCCGCTCGGCCGATTCCGCGTTCGACCGCTTCGTCGCCGCCGTGCGCGCCGGGGACGCGGAGGGCCTCGCGGCTCTCTCCCCGAGCGCGGTCCGCGGCCTGGAGCTGTTCGTCGGCGAGGCGCAGTGCATCGTCTGCCACCACGGGCCGCTCCTGACCGACTACGAGTTCCACGACACGCGCGTCCCCGCCGTCGAAGGCGCACCGGTGGACGACCCCGGCCGCTCGCGCGGACTCGAGTCGCTCCGCGCGTCCGAGTTCGGCGTCACGTCGCGCTGGTCCGACGACCCCGACGGGCCCGCGCGCGTCAAGGTCGACTACCTGCCGACGCGCGCTCACGGGCACGCGGGCGGCGATTCGGGGGAGTTCAAGACGCCGTCACTCCGGAACGTCGCGCTGACGCCGCCGTACATGCACAACGGTGCGTTCGAGACGCTGGACGAGGTCGTGGCGTTCTACGTGACGCGCGAGAGCGCGCGTCCCAGCGGTCGCTCGGGCGAGCGCATACTCAGGCCCCTCCCCCTCGACGAACAGGACCGTCGCGACCTCGTCGCGTTCCTGGAGTCGCTGACCGACGACTCGCTCGACCTCGCCCTCGTGCGAGCGCCCGCCCCCCGATGAAGACGCACGCGAACCAGAAGAGCGCGGCGCCGCGGGTCAACCGGCGCCTGCACCGCCTCGGAGCGCTCCTCTCGGCGCTCCCGGTCCTCGTCGTGATCGTCAGCGGCGTCTTCCTGCAGGTGAAGAAGGACTGGTCCTGGGTCCAGCCGCCCACGCAGCGCGGCTCGACGAGCGAGCTCGCGATCGACTGGGACACGATCCTCGCGAGCGCCGCGGGTGTCCCCGAGGCCGGGATCGAGTCGTGGGACGACGTCGACCGGCTCGACGTCCGGCCGGGCAAGGGCATGCTCAAGGTCCGCGCCAAGAGCCGCTGGGAGGTCCAGCTCGACGCGTCGACCGGCGAGGTGCTGCAGACGAGCTACCGTCGCTCCGACCTCATCGAATCGATCCACGACGGGTCGTTCTTCGGTGACGCCGCGAAGCTCTGGGTGTTCCTGCCCGCCGCCTTCGTCCTGCTCGGGCTGTGGCTGACGGGGATCTACCTCTGGCTGCTACCGCACCTCGTCAGGCGCCGGCGGCGCGCTTGACCGGGTCGCCCGTGGCGGCGGCATCGTCGTAGCCGTAGCGCCGCGCAGCCTCGACGACGTCGTCGCGCAGGCTGCCGGCCGGGAGCCGATCCCAGGTCATGTCGTGCCGGTCGGCCGCGCGACCGTGCGCGTGGATCCCGCCCAGCACGCCCTCGACCGTCGACAGGTTCCGCGCGAGCCCGAGCAGCGCGGTGGTCTCGCACACGGTCGAGCCCTCGAACTCCTCCACGCGCACGCGGCGGTGCACGAGGTCGTCGTAGTCGGACGCGTTCTCGACCATCCGGTTCCACTCCAGCCAGAACCGCATGCAGCGCACGAGCGGCCCGCCGAGCTTCGTCTCGGGCAGGAAGTCGTTCACGAAGGCGCGGTGCGACGACACGCGCTCGAAGAAGCCCGAGGCGTAGAGGCCGTGGATCGTCGCGAGCGGGTGGCGGACCTGGTGGAGCACCACCGTCCCGGCGGGGAGCTTCCCGAGGACCGGAGCCGCGAGCCAGGACGCGTCCCCGGCGAGCGTCGGCGGCCACAGGACCGTCCCGCCCATCTCGAACGTCGGAGTGTTGAACACGACCTCGTGCCCGCAAGGGGCGCCGAGCCCCGTGAGGATCTGGGCCGAGTAGCCGAGGCCCGAGCGCGCGCAGCCGGTGATCACGAACAGACGGCTGGGGGATCCGGTGGGGCTCTGCATCCTTCCCGAGATCGACGCCGGGAGCCGCGCTTCTGCAATCGAAGCCGGTTCTCAGAGCCATGGCGGGGGTAGATTGCCGGCGATGGATGCACCGGAGCGAGACGGGGCCGGAAGGGCTCCTGGGAGGCGGATCTGCGTGTTCTGCGGGTCCTCCCTCGGCGCACGTGAGGACTACGTGGAGATGGCGCGAAGCGCTGGCCGGTCGCTCGTGGAGCGCGGGTACGGCGTCGTGTACGGCGGCGCCAACCGGGGGCTCATGGGCGCGCTCGCGGACGCGGCGCTGGAGGCGGGCGGCGAGGTCCACGGCGTGCTCCCCTACGGCCTCCAGGCGCTGGAGGTGGCCCACGAAGGCCTGACGAGCCTCCAGATCGTCGACACGCTGCACGAGCGCAAGGCGCGCATGATGGAGCTCTCGGACGGCTTCCTGGTCCTCCCCGGCGGACACGGGACGCTGGAGGAGTTCTTCGAGGTGCTGACCTGGCTCCAGCTCGCGATCCACGACGACCCGGTCGGGCTCCTCGATCTCGACGGCTTCTACCGCCACGTCGTCGCGCACCTCGACCACGCGTCGAGCGAGGGCTTCATCCGCCCGGAGCACCGCTCGATGCTCGTGGTCGAGCCGACGCTGGGCGGCCTGCTGGACCGGATGGAGCGCTACGTTCCGCCCGAGCGGCCCGCCTGGACGCGACGGGTCATTGGGGACCCGGAACGGGAGCTGAGACCATGACCTGCGTCCGCTCGACCAGCGACGCGGGCAGGCGCTCTCGCACGAGCCGCCGCGCGCCGTCGCCCGAGTGACGGGGCGAGACGTGCTGGACCAGGAGCGCCCGGCACTCCAGATCGTCGGCGATCGCCGCGAGGTGATCGATGTGGACGTGGCCGAGGCGCTCGGCGCGCTCGGGCGACACGCGGTCGTCGAGGAACGTCGCCTCCACGACGAGGCGCCTCGCGCGCAGGACCTCGGGATTCCCGGTGAGCCCGGCGATCGTCGTGTCTCCGGTGACCGCGAGCGTGGCCTCGCGCGTCTCCTCGTCGACGCGGACGCCGTCGCGCCGGAGCGCCACGATCTCCTCCTCGGTCCGCCCTCGGTGCTCCGCGCGAAGGCGCTTGGCGACCCGCTCGAAGAGGTAGCCCTGGGACGGGACGCGATGGACCGTCTTGAACGGCCTCACGACGAGGTCCCGGCGCAGCAGGAGCTCCTTTCCGGGCGCGAGCGGGACGATCTCGGCCCGTAGCTCTCCTCCGTCGAGTCGGCGCCAGACCTCCAGGAGGTCGCGCACGTCGTCCTCGATCCCCGGCGGCACGACGTAGCGCGCGGGCGCCATGCCGCGCAGACCGCGCTGGGCGACGTGCTGGACGAACGAGCCGAGGTGGTCCGCGTGGGCGTGGGTCAGGAGGACGACCTCACGCGCGATGCAGCGGTCGAGCACGACGCCGAGGTCGATGCAGACCTTCAGCTCGGGGACGTCGAGGGTGGACGCGAAACCGCCGATGGAGACTCCGTCCACGTGCAGGCCGTCGAGATCGATCATGGCGCGGTCGTCGGAGCGAGACGCCGCGACGGCCGTCAATTGTAGGCGGTGTTGTAGCTCTCCATCTCGCGCAGACGGCGCTCGATGTAGTCCGACAGCGCCGCCTCGGCGCGCTTGATGTTGCGACGCGTGTCGCTGCCGGGCATCGGCTCCAGCGCGACGCCGACGCGGATCCCGCGCGACTCGACCGTGACGTTCTTGACCGTCGCCAGGTGCACGAGCCGCATGTCGGCCTTGGGCACCGTGAACGACAGCTCGATCTCGTTGGAGAGCGAGAGCAGGTCGAAGAGCTCGGGCTCGATGTGGAAGGTCGCGCCCTTCAGCGAGATGTCGTGGATCCGCACGACGCGCTCGACTCCGCCGAACTGGATGTCCGCGATGAAGTCCTCGCCGAGCGCCGGCTGAGCGCGGCGGTGGCGCCGGCGGTTGAAGAACTTGAAGAAGCCGTCCTGAAGCGCCCCGTGGAACTCCTCGGTCTCCAGGAACTCGAACCCGTAGCGGCACGGCTCGCCGTCCTCGGGCGTCGTGCGGACGACGGCCCGCACGCGGACCGGGGTCGACGTCAGCGAGCTGAAGACGAGCTCCTTCTCGGTCCCGAGCTCCAGCTCCGTCTCGACGCGATCGTCGAACTCGATCGACGCTCCGCCCGCCGAGAGGTCGACGAGATGACCCGACATCGGCAGTCCGTCGGACGACACCGCCTGCACGCCGAGCGCCACGCCCTTGCCCAGGGCGCGTCGGTAGTGGACCCGCAGGTCCTCGGGTCGGGTCTTGCTGAAGAGTCGTTTGAGCATCGAGGGGGACGTTCGAGTGGCCCGTCGGATCGCTGGCTCAGAGTTCCAGCGAACCTCCGGGGCCGTCGAAGGACGAGTCTCGCTCGCTCGGGAGATCGGCACCCTGGCCATCGCTTCCGAGGGTGAGGGTCGGAGCGGAGTCGTCCGCGGTCGGGACGGGCGGGATCGTGTTCGAGCCCGCGGTGATCGAGAGGGAGGGCCCGCCCGACTCCGGCGAGTTGGGGCGCGACGAGCGGCGGGTCTCCTCGCGGCGGGTCTCGGCCTTCTGCACCTGGAGCACCTCGTCGAGCGTGCGCTGGTCGATGACGTTCATCGCGACGAGCACCTCACCCACGCGACGCCCACGCCGGACCCCCTGCAGCACAAGCGCCTTCTCCAGGTCCTCCGAAGAGACGAGCCCCTTCTTCACGAGCAGCTCGCCGACCTTCTGGGAGTTGACGATGTGGAAGACGCCGCCCGGGTCCACCGCGCCCTGGGACTCGTTCGCGCGCGCGATCTCGCCCTCGACGTACTGGAGGAGTTCGCGGACCACCTGAACGGCACGCACCTCGCTCAGCCCGCGCTCCATCAGCACGACGCCGAGGAGCTTGCTCGCGATCTCGCAGATCGGAGTCAGCGTGTACCAGCCATCCGACTCGATCGCCTCGGAGAGCCCGAGGAGCGACTCCCGCGATTCGTAGAGGCGATTGACGTCTCCACGCTCGAAAGCTCCGAAGGCCCGCTCGAGCTCCCGCAGGTGGGCTCGCATGGAGGATTCCTGGTTCTGCATGGTTGAGGCGTGGCCGTCGGGCCTGGGGGGGCGATTCCGACTGTTCCTCTGGGCGGATCGACCCCGCGCTCGGGGTCCCTGGAGCGATCAGGGGAAATCCCGACCGCCGTCCCGGGTTCAGACGTCTTTCACCCCTTGCTCAGCAGATGGCGCTGGCGATCGAGGACGTAGCGGAGGATCGTCTCGGATTGGACCTCCACGTCCTTCGTCCGCTCCGGATCGATGCGGAAGCCCACCCGCCGTCGACCCTCGATCATCGTGCTGTGCACGAAGCGCACGACGAGCGCGACCTCGACCGCGTCGACCGGCAGCGTGAACGAGACGCGGATCGGCCCCTCGCGCGGGAACGCGACGTCGTTCTCCGGACGGAGCGAGACCGAGAGTCCGGACGACGAGAGATCGTGGAGCGCGATCGACCGCGGCGCCTTGCGCCCGGGCAGGTGGAAGCGCGCGCGCAGGGGTCGGCCGCGGTCGTCCGCGGGAGGAACGCGGAACGCCCCGCGGCGGTTGAAGTAGAGCCACTGGGGCTCCTTGAGCTGGGTGTAGAGGCGGTCCGGATCGAGGAACTCTGCGCCGAAGCGCGTCGCGTCCGCGTCCTCCTGATCGATGCGATTGCGGAGGATGGCGCGGACGAAGAGCTGCGGCATGCCAGCGCCTCCAACGAGCAGCCGCAGGACGAGCTCGTTCCCGACGGCGAGCCCTTCGGCGGCTTCCCTGGGGAGCGTGAAGCCGCAGCCTCGCGCGCTGATGTCCTCGAGCTGCGCCTCCGCGGGTCCGGTGGAGAGGCCGACCCAGAGCTTCGCATCCTCACCGGTCGCCTCGACGCGGTAGGCGGCTCGCTGGTCAGGACTCTGCAGTCGCTGGAGGAACTTCATCGCTTCGCGCGCGGGCGCTCGCACCCCGCCGCAGCGACTTCGACGGTGCTGCGGCGCGTCCTTGAGGGAATCCCCCAAGGTCATCGCCCGCAAGACGCCTCAGAACGACGCGTGGACGCCGACCACGAAGAACGCGAACCGGGCGTCCGAGATGCCCTCGACGATCGCGATGTCCTGGAAGCGCGTGTAGGCGGCGGTGCCGTGCAGGCCGTAGGTCGTTCCCAGTCGCTCTCGCCATGAGAACTGCAGGACGCTGTCCGAGAACCCGGGCTTGCCCGGCACGACCGCGTGGACCGTCGGCATCGCGTCGTCGTACGGCGCCTCGTTCGCGCCGAAGTTGACGGCGAGGCGCAGCCCGAGATCGATCGGGCCCTGGTCGGGATCGAGCTGCTTCGGTCCCTCGTCCCCCATGATCTTGTCGAAGGGGCTGCTCCGAACCTGGGTCGAGCTCCGATCGCTCTGGACCTTCTCGATGTACGCCGCCAGCGCGGTCCAGGACTCGCCCCCGGTGCTCTTCGATTCCTCCGGGCCGGGGAACGCGACGGCGTCCTCCGCGTCCGCACCGGCATCGATCTCGATCGACACGACGACCGGATCGACCTCGACCACGGGCCGTGTCTTCGGAGCCGCACAGCCAGCGATCGCGAGCCCGAGGGCGACGCAGGTCGCTCGGAGGAGCGACGGATGGGGGTGGGTGCGCGGCATGGCAGCACGCACCGACGTCGGGCCGAGGTGGTTTCCCGCGCCGGGTGCGTGCCGGGTTTGTCGACACCCCGTGACCCGTCACTTTCGGCAGTCCAAATGCGACACGCTTCCATGAGCGATCGCGCCCTGATCCGAGTCACGTGACTCGATCGAGGACCGGGCCGGACGGGCGCCGGCCGGAAGGGGATCAGCCGACCGAGGAGTCGCGCAGCGCCCGAAGGCGCCACCCGACCTGGCGGGTGATCTGATGCGCCACCGCGCTCGGCGCGAAGGAGCCGGGCAAGCGCACGAACGGCGTCTTCCGCTCCAGGCAGCGCTCCTTGAAGCGCTGGTATTCGTCGGTGTCGAGACGGACACCGAGCAGGAACAGGTCGGACGACTCGTCCTGCAGGCACGCCTCGAGAGTCTGCCAGCGCTGCGCGGCCTCGCCCTCGACGTCGACGTCGACGACGTGGATCTCCTCCGGTCCGAGGGCCTCGACGAGCGCCTCGGCCTGCGCCTTCGACACGTCGTGCCCGATGAGGACGACGCTGCGCTCCTCGAGCAGTTCGCGCACTTCGGCGAGGATGCGCTCGCTGCGCTCCGGGTCCTTGCTCGCATCGTCGCGGCTGCGCTGGCCGTCGGCCGACGCGCGCGACGACGCCCGCTCGCCCGGGTTCTCCAGCGTCGGCGCGAGGAGGGCGCGGAGCGCGTCGGCCGCGGTCCCCGTCGCGTCGGTCGCCTTCGTGCGCAGCGGTTCGAGGATCTCGCCGAGCGCTCGATCGCGCAGCTCGAACCCCGCCTCCGTCCAGCGCCCGAGCGCCTGGACGAGCGACTCGACCTCGGAGTCTCGCAGGTCCGAGTCGTCGAGGAGCTTGCGGACGTGGTAGCGGATCTTGTTGAGGACCTGTCCGCGCTGACGCCGCGCCTGCCGCTCTTCGGTGAGCTCGCGCGCGGCGGCCTTGATCCGCTCCGTCAAGCCCTCGGAGCCGGACGGGTCCGCAGGATCGTCGAGCCGCATGTGGCGATCGACGTAGATGCGGTAGCGCGTCGTCTGATCCTTGAGCCAGAGGAACACGTCGCGCTGGTCGCTATCGCTCCGCGTCGGTGCCTCGGCGAGCGACGCGAGCGTGGCGGACTGTGCCTCGGCGAGCAGGTAGAGGAACGCCGGCGGCGGACCGCCGCGGAAGACCCCTGCGTCGTCGAGTTCGATCGCGGTCTCGGCCGCGAAGGCGAGCGTGTCGTAGCAGGCAGCGACGCGCTCCAGCTTCGCCGCCACCTCGTCGTCGACGTCGAACGCGTTCGCCTCGGTGGCGCGAAGACCGAACGGCTGGTCGAGCATCCAGGTGCTCGTGTCCGGAAGCGTGGAGAGGCGCGTGCGAAGCGTCTTCTCGCGCGCAGCCGCTTGCGCGGATGCGGCCTCGGCCTCGCCGCCCTCCAGCAGACCCACGGCGCGCCGCTCGAGCGCGAGCCGACACGCCGCGGCCTTCCAGCGCGCGCGCGTCACGACGACCGCGAGCGGTTCGCTGATGCGCTTCTTCCCGTCGCGCTCCTCGCTCGCGACAGGACGCGCGGCGCCGCGCTCGTCGCGTCCGCGCGCGGCGGGCGTAAGGACTCCGTGGCTCCGCCCGCGGGTCTCACGACCATCGCGACCGGTGCGATCGAGTTCACGCGCGAGCCAGCTGTTCAGCGTGACGAGCGAACGGCGCACGTCGTCGCGCTCCGTCGCGGCACGCAGGCAGGCGTCGAGCAAGACGCGCGCGGCGTCCTGCACGGGACGGGGGAGTTCGGGATCCAAAGCAGGTGCGACGGGGACGCGCCGCACGTCCGAGTATGGGGGCGGCGACCTGCGATGTGAAGGAGCGGCACTCGGTGCCCGAACCGAGGGTCCCGCGAGCGAGAGTGAGGGGCACGCTGTCGCTGCCGCCCTTCCAGGCAACCTGCCCGGACGTGTCACCCGCCCGGATGCGTCGTGACGAGTGCGGGCTAACGCGTCATGCCTGGCCCGAGGACGATCGCATTGCCGAGAAAGCGGGCCGTACCGCGCCAGGAGCCGCGGAAGACGGGGTTGGCCGCGAAGCTGACGACGACGCCGCTCCCCAGCGACTCCACGGTCAGCCACGCGGAGTCCGCGATCCTCGTCCGCGCCTCGGGCCACAGGAGCCCGCCGACCCGCAGTCGATCGGCCGACGCGAGTCGAACGGCCGGCCTGGTGCCCGGCATCAGCACGCTGGAGCCCCCGAAGAGCACGGGGATCTCCGCCCGGTCGACGCCCGACGTGATCCAGGACTCGGGGTCGATCTCGCCGCGGAGAATGACGCCGGCGGGCGAGAACCTCCTCTGCCAGGCGTCGACGGCATCGGCTTCCGCCGCTTCGTCTCCGTCCGCGTCGTCGCTGGCGTCCGCATTGCGATCTCCCTCGGTGCTGCCTTCGTTGGCGGCCTCCGTCGCTGTCTCCGCGTCGGGCGATTCGGGCTCATCGTTCGCGCCCGTTCCGTAGAGCGCGTCCGCGTCGACGCGCACCGTGTACGCACCGCGCTCCTTCCGCGTCCTCCACGCGTACGCGTCGAGGTCCCCCAGGACGTCGCGCCGGCGTCGATTCCCGGAGAGATCGAGCTCCTCGTCCGTGAGCGCGAAGGCGGTCGATCCGATCGCGACGAGCACGCCGCCGCCGCGTACCCACGTCTTCAGCGACGCAGCCCGCTCGGAGACGAACGAGCCCGCGCCGGGCGGAAGGACGAGGACGTTGTACTCGTCGAGGTCGACCCCCCTGTACGCCTGGGCGTCGATCAGCGTGACCGGGACGTTCAGGTCGGAGTCGAGCAAAGACCACACGTGTCCGAGCTGATCGGTCGACACGGGCGCGTTGGAGAGGAGCGCGACGCGCGGTCTCTCCAGGAGAAGGAAGTGGCCGCCACCGAGGTCGGGTCCGTCCCCGACCGCGCGGCCGGACGAAACGCCGTGCACGAGCGCGCGCGCGTCCTCGGCCGCCTGCACCACGAGGTCGTCGACCTCGTCGGGATTCTCGTGCCGCCGCAGGAGGAACGAGCCGCGCGGGTAGGTCTGCACCCGCGCCTCGCCTCCGGCGCCGCGCACCTGCGCCTCGAACTCGCGGTCGGACACGTGCACCTGCAGGCCGAGCTCCATCGCACGCGCGGCGAAGCGGAGCGAGCGCGTGTCGCCGCCGTGCGCGACCCACGCGTACGCACCGCGGACGTCGCCGACCGGCCCCGCCGGCGCGGCGACCGACGCCGCCGGGTCCACGGCGACCTCGGGCGCGAGCGCCCACGCGCCGTCGACGCCCATCTGCTGGGCCAGGTTCCACGCCGTCACGTCGTACACCTTCGAGCCTCGGTCGCGCTCGATCGACTCGCGCTCGTCCTGGAGGAACGCCCCGTCGAGGCGCGGGTCGAGCTCGAGGTACGCGCGGACGAGCGCCCCCTGCGGCTGCGCAGCCGGGACGATCCACGTGCCTGCGGGGAACGAGCGCTCCTCGAGCGCCTCACCGAGGAGGCTCGTCACGTCGCGCGCGACGAACGCCTCCCTCGCGCGGAGGATCTCGATCCCCTGCCCGCGCATCGATCGCACGAAGCGCGCGTCTCGCTCGACGTCCGCCGTCGGGGCGACGAGGAACGCGCGGTCCCCCATCGGCGCCGACGCGTCGGAGGAGCGACGTCGGTGCGCGAGGTAGTCGCGCAGGATCTCGTCCTTGTTGCGCGCGAACGAGGCGAGGTTCGCGAGGCTCACGGCGACCTGACCGTGCACCGACTCGCGGTACGCGACGACCTCGCCGGACTCGCGCTCCAGCGGCGCGCCGATCGTCCGCCCCTGCTCGTACAGCAGCCCGATCGCGCCCGTCAGGCTCCCCCACGCGTCCGAGTAGCCGGGGTAGAGGGCGTCCGCCCACTCGCGCGTGTAGTAGCCCCAGCCGTAGCGATCGAACACGCGCGCGGCGTCGTTGGCCATCACGCCCTGCCACTTGAAGAGCTGCTCGGGCAGGTTGACGTTGCGCGGCGCGGTCTGGGGATAGAACAGGAACGTGTCGAGGCCGCTCATCTCGTGCGAGTCGACGAAGAGCTGCGGCGGCAGCTCCAGCAGACGCGCCCAGCGCCCGCGCGTCTCCGGCGCCTCGCCGGCCATCCAATCCCGGTTCATGTCGAACAGGTAGTGGTTCCCCCGTCCGCCCGGCCAGCGGCCGCGCTGCATCGCACCGTTGTCGAGGTTCGCCCGGTACCCCGCGCTCTGCACGACCATCGAGAGGATGCGCTCGCGACCGTCCGGGTTAAGGCACGGGTCGAGGACGACGACGACGTCCTCCAGGAGCGCGGCGACGTCCGCGTCGGTGCACGCGGCGAGGTGGTAGGCCACCGGGACGGACGCCTCGGTCGCCGAGGTCTCGTCGCCGTGGATCCCGTAGCCCATCCAGGCGATGCCGGGCTGGTCCGGGATCGCAGCGGCGAGGGCCTCGCCTGCGTCGCGCGGGTCCCACAGGAGCTGCGCGGTCTCGCGGATCTCGGCGAGCCGCGCGTGGTTGCGCGGCGACGTGATCGTCGCTGTGACGAGCGGGCGCCCCTCGTAGGTGCGGCCGTACTCCTGCACGGTGACGCGATCCGAGGTGGCGGCGAGCGCCATGAAGATCCGCAGGACCTCGTCGTGGCTCGCGATCCGACTCCCGACCGGCTGGCCGAGGATGTCGCCCGGGTCGGTCACCGCGGGGTCGTACTTCGCGCCGGGCACGAACGGCTCCGCCCAGGTGTTCGCCGGGTCGTCGCCGAATCGAATCGGAGAGAAGGAGTCGAGGACCGGCTCCTGCGGAGCGGCGGACACGAAAGCGAGGGAGAGGAGCGCGACGAGCATGATCCAGGGGGTCGGACGTGGAGATCGGGGCACGAGTCTATCGCGCGACCAGGCCGCACTTCGCAAGCTCTGAGGGCCGATGAAGGACCCCTTCGCATCCGGCGGCCTGCCGCGTCTCAAACCGATCGACGTGCCGGGCCTGTCCCAGCCGATCTCGCTGAAGAAGCGGGACGGAGGAGGCGCGCGCCTCACCCTCGGCCGCTCTCCGGACAACGACGTCGCGCTCGAAGGCGACTCGTTCCCGTCGGTGTCCGGCCACCACGCGCGGATCGAGCTGGAGGACGGCGTGCTGCAGGTGGTCGACCTCGACTCGCGGAACGGCACGCTCGTGAACGGGAAACCGATCGACGCGCCCTCCGCCGTCGAGATCGGCGACCAGGTGCGCCTCGGGAGCGTCGGACCGAAGTTCCTCGTCGTCGGATCGCGCACGCTGGAGGAGACGGTCTTCGTGCGTCAGCAGGACGTGAGCGCCGACGCGGGCGAGGTCGAGGTCATCGTCGCGCGCGGCAACCGTGCGACCGTGATCCGGGTCAGCGCGCTCGTCGCGATCCTCATCGGCGCGGTCGGCTGGTTCGTCTGGGACTCGACGCAGACGCGCGAGCGGCTGGAGAGCGAGATCGCGTCGCGCGACGAGGAGTACGGCGCGCAGCTCCGTCAGGCGTACGAGCAGATCGCCGCGCTGGACACGCGCGAACGCGAGCGCGCGTCGCAGGAGCTCAGCGAGGAGACCGAGCGCGCCGCGCGCGTCGCCGCGCTGGAGACGACGCTGAACGCGCGCGCCGAGGAGCTGCAGCAGGCGGTCGACACGCGCGTGGCGAAGGAAGCGCAGCTCCTGGCGCGCATCGACGAGCTGGAGCAGGACGGAGCGTCCCGCGAAGTCCTGGAGCGCGTCGAGCGCGACCTGCGCGTGGCGCGCGACGATCTCGACCAGACGCGCACGAAGCTCGACGACGCCCAGCGTCAGGTCGAGCTCTTCGATCCCGTGAACCTCGCTCAGGCGCGGCTCAGCGGCGTCGCGGAGGTGCGCAGCTCGGTCGTCCTGATCGAGAACAAGCTCCGCATCCGCAAGCGCGACACCGGCGCGACGCTCTTCCTGGACGGCTACGGCCCCACCGCCGTGCCGAACTTCGACGGCATCGGCGAGGAGTTCGTGCTGGAGTCGACGGGCTCGGGGTTCTGCGTCGACGGCGACGGCTGGATCGTGACGAACGCGCACGTCGTCGGGCCGCCCGACTCGGACCTCCTGCGCGCGATCGGGAGCGCGCCGATCCTGGAGCAGGTCATCGAGCTGGAGGTCGTCTTCTCCGGCGAGTCGACGCGCTATCCGGCCAAGGTCGTCCAGGTCGCCGACGAAGGCGTGGACCTCGCGCTGGTGAAGATCGAGCCGTTCGAGGGCATGCCGCGGCTGCGCTCGTTCGAGCCGACGATCCGCCCGCCCCTACCGGGCAGCGACATCTACCTGTTCGGCTTCCCGCTGGGGCACCTCGCGGTCCAGGAGGGCGAGACGGTGATCGCGTCGACGTTCCGCGGCATCCTCTCGCGCAACGTCGGCGGCCAGATGCAGGTCGACGCGGGCGTGCACCCGGGCAACAGCGGCGGACCGATCACGGACGCGCGCGGGCGCGTCATCGGCGTCGTCGTGAGCGTGCAGGCGCTCCCCGATCGCACCGCCGTCTACACGATCGGCTACGGGATCCCGATCGCGGAGGCCGCGCGGATCTGGCCCCCGCCCGAGGAGACCACCGGGCCTGCGGAGCCGTCGGAGACGATGGAGGGCGGCGTCAGCGCCTCCACGGCGCCGAAGACGCCCGACGCGTCACCCGACGAATCCTCGCCGCCCGACGAGGGCGGCGGCTAGAGCCAGACGACCGCGCCGGTCGAGATGTCGTAGTACGCCGGCACGATGACGAGGTCGCCGTTCTCGACGAACCCGTCGAGCCTCGACGAGCGCGCGCGGACGTCGTCCACCATGCGGGTCACGTGCTCGATCGTCACCGAGTCGTAGTACGTGAGGCCGTCGAAGAGCCGCGTGTCGGCCTCGCGCGGCGTCGCGTCGACCGCCGGCTTGAGACCGGCGATGACGTCCTGCAGGTAGGTCTCGTCGCTTCCCTCGCAGGCGGCCTCCGAGGCGCCGCTGTCGGAGTGACCGAGGATCACGATCGCCTTGACGCCGGCGCGCAGCACGGACTGCTCCATCGCGCCGATCACGTTGGTGTTCGCGATGGGCCCCATCGTGCGGATCGAGATCAGGTCGCCGATGCCCGCGTC
This sequence comes from Planctomycetota bacterium, assembly GCA_038757895.1. GTDB lineage: Bacteria > Planctomycetota > UBA1135 > UBA1135 > Saltatorellus. The sequence continues at coordinate 50,869 of JBCDGE010000014.1, forward strand.
GAACACGAGCGGCAGCGGGATCCGCGGGTCGGGCGACGCGACGACCGCGGCGTACGGGAAGCTCCCCTCGGCGGCCTTCTCGAGCTGCGCCTTCCAGTCCTGTGACGTCAGCGTCCGGCTGACGAAGTGCTTGTTGCCCTCCTTGAGCCGATTCAGCGCGGCCTGGGGCGTCAGGACCGCGACGTCCTCGGCGCTCGCGACCTCGTCCACGGGCGCCGCGGGCTTGTCGAGCTGACAGGCCGCCAGCGCGGCGAGGAGGGGGGCGAGGAGAGCGATACGGCGCATGGGGACGGGAGAGTGAGATCCGCGACGGAGCCGAAGAGGCTACCGTTCGTCGTGTGGCCTGGCGACGCTTCCGATACGACATCGTCGACTCGACGAACGAGCGCGCGTTCGAGACGATCGATCGAGGCGAGGCTCGCCACGGCGATCTCTTCATCGCGGGTTCACAGACCGCGGGCCGGGGGACCCACGGACGGGTCTGGGAGAGCGAGTCGGGGGGCCTCTACCTGAGCGCCGTGCTGGAGAGCGCCGAGGTCCCGCCGCCCGGCGCCTGGACCATCGCGGGCGCGCTGGCGGTCCACGACGCGGCCGTCGCGCACGGCGTCGACGCCGAGATCGACTGGCCCAACGACCTCATCACGCCCGGCGGGCACAAGATCGCAGGCGTCATGGCGGAGTCGCGCGGGCTCCGGTCGGGCGGGCCGGCGATCTTCGTACTGGGGATCGGGCTCAACGTCGGGTCGACGGCGCTGCCGCCCCACCTGCACGCGTCGCGGCGCGTGTCGAGCCTGGAGGAGCTCGGCGGCGAGATCGCCCTCGACGCGATCGAGGACACCCTGGTCCAGGCCCTGGAGGAGCGCATCGAAGCGGTCCTGCGGGACCCGCACTCCGTCTACGAAGCGTTCTTCGAGCGCTGCGGCCTCGCCCGCCGCCCCGTCGCGGTGAGCGGCGCGCAGACGAGCGTCGAGGGCACCTGGACCGGGCTCGACCCGTCGCTCGGCGTCCGGATCGAGGGAACGGACGGCGCGACGCGCTTCGTGTCCGTCGCGCACGCCCGCGGCGTCCGCCCGCTCGATCGCGGGTTCGGTCGCCGCTGAGGACGCCCCTGAGGACGGCGCGTCACGCGGCGGATTCGATGCCGAGCAACCGGTCCATCAGCTCGACCGCGAGCGGAAGCTGCGGCTTGCTGATCTGAGCCGACGCCCCTACTTGCTCGCCCTTGTGACGCGTCCTGTCGTTGACGAGCGACGAGAACAGGATCACCGGCGTCGCCGCCAGCCGGTGGTGCTCGCGGATCTTCTTGCAGAGATGGAGGCCGTCGAGCTGCGGCATCTCGATGTCGGTGATCACCAGGTCGGGATCGTCGTCCTGCGTGCACGCCTCGATATGCTCCCAGACCTCAGCGCCGCTGCGGAACTGGTGCAGGTTCGTGTAGCCCGCCGCCTGGAGCGTCGACACGATCCGCGCGCGCACGGAGTCCGAGTCGTCGGCGACGAGCACCTTCGCGTGGCCCCGCTCCTCGCGGCTCTGGATCGGGCTCCCGTCCCACGCGGCGCCCGGCTTGACCTGGGCGAGAATGAGCTCGAGGTCGAGCATCTGGACCATGGTCTCCTCCAGCTGCGCGATCCCGACGATGGGCGTCGCGCCGCCCTGGAGGTCCTCGGGCACCGACTGGATCTGATCCCACGACGCGCGCTCGATCCCGAGCACGCGATCGATGCGGAAGCCCATCATCACGTCATTGAACTCCGTCACGATGATCTGACTGTCCGCGTCGGCCTGCGTCCCCGCGGGCCGACGTGCGGTGAGACCGAGGAAGCGCCGCAGGTCCAGGAGCTCGACGACGCTGCCGCGCAGCTCGAATACGCCCTCGATGAACTCCGGCGCGGTCGGTAGCGCGTGGACGCGGACCGGCAGGATGACTTCTCGCACCTTGGCGACGTTGACGCCGAACACGAGCTCGCCGATCTCCATCACCATGATCTCGAGCTCGTTGGTGCCTGCCTCGAGCAGGATTCGACCGCGGTTCATTGCTCGCTCCTAGGGGCGACCCTCGCCGCCCGCTCTTCGCTCATCTGGCGAGGTTGCCGCTTGCCCTGGGCGCACCCGGTCAACAGGATGACAGTGTTCGTAACCCGAGAGATCCACGCCGAGCCGCCTGCCACGCGACGCTCGGTGTCAACCAAAAGCCTCGCCGCCCTGCCATGGAGTACCCACTCCGAGCCGGACCCAGGACCACGTCCGTTCCCCGGAACACGGTCCAGGGAGCTTTCGTACCGTCGCTCGATGGAGGCGCCTCGTTCGGCTCTCTCCTCAGGCTCGCCGCAGAGACCAGCGTCCTCCGATTCCGCGAAGAGATCGTGCTCCCGATCGGGACCTGGACGCCGCTCCGCTTCTCGATCGCCCGCGCCGAGCGCACGCAGCCAGTTCGGTCGCGCGTCATGATGCGCGTCGACGACGGGGCGGGTCGAACGTACGGGTTCTGGCACCGGCTCGACAGCGACCTCATGGAGGCGCTCGGGCTGCAGAGCACGGCCGAACGGCGACGCGTTCGGCGACGGCGCGTGCGCGAGTCGGTCGCGATCCAGCTCGCCGACGTCCGCACTGGGCGCTGCCACGGCGGGACGCTCCACGACATCAGCCCCGCCGGTGCGGGCGTCGTGCTCGCGCTGGAGGACGACGTGTCGTTCCCCCACGCGGGACCGGCCCAGCTGACGTTCCGCCTCGGCGACGAGCCGCCCTACGCGTTCGTCGCGACCATCCGGCGCCGAAGACTCGACGTGGCCGCGATGCACTACGGCCTGCAGTTCGACCTCGACGCGACGCCGCGCGGCGCCCAGCTCGCGGAGCGGCTCGACGGCGCCATTGGCGACTGACACGCCAGATCCGATCGCGCTCGAGGTCATGCGGCGCTCTGGCTCCGGATCGTGCGCGCGACGGCGAGCGCGAGGGGCACCGGCATCACCTGGACGATCTCGCTCGTAGGGGCGCCTTCGATCTCGTACGGGAACCGGATCGTCATTCCGCGCAGGTCAGGCGCCTCGCCCGCAGCGTGCTGCTCGACCTTCAGGTCGTCGACGCTCTGCGACAGCCGGAGGCCGTAGCCGCCGTAGACGACGTTGGCCGAGCCGCAGAGGAGGTTCATCATCTCCTGGATCGCCTCGACCCCCATCTCGTCGAGCGGCTCCCCCGCCTCGCGCTCCGCGGAGGCCGGGAGGCACAGCACGTCGCGCAGGAGGAGCCAAGCGGCCCCGACGGGCAGGAAGAGCCGGACGGTGCCCGCCGCCGCCTGGGCGACGCACGTGGTGACCTCCAGGAAGGGCTCGGAGGCCAGCGACGTCTCCAGGTCCTCCGAGCGGCGCAGCATCCGCGCGTCTCCCGGGCCGAGTTTCGACGCGAAACCCACCTGCATCTCCCAGTCCTCGAGGGCCTTCCCGAGCGCCTGGGACGTGAGCTCGAGGATCGTCTCCTCCAGTTCGCCTGGCTTCAGCATCAGGGACCTCCTTCGCTCAGACCCCGAGGATGAGGCTCAGCTTCTCTGTGAGCTTCTCGGGCGTGAAGGGCTTGGTGACGTAGCCGTCGGCGCCGGCCTCCATCGCCTCCATGACGCGTTCGCGCGACGACTCCGTCGTGAGCATCACGATGGGCGTCTGGGACGACTTGCGTGCCTCCTTGATGAACTGGAGGCCGTCCATCTCCGGCATGTTCCAGTCGCACAGGACCAGGTCGAACGCCTGCGATCCGAGCGCGTCGAGGCCTTCGATCCCGTTGCCGGCTTCCGCGGCGACGGTCGCGTCGAGGTCGCACTGGCGCAGCGCGCGCGTGATCATCTTCCGCATCACGCTCGAGTCGTCGATGACGAGTACGTTCATTCCCATGTTCGATTCTCCTCGGGCTGGGTCCTTCCCCACAGCAAGCGTCCAGCGATGAGGTCGAGGGGCAGGGAGTCCTGGACAGCTCCCAGCTCCATGGCCGCCTTCGGCATTCCGTACACCGCTGACGTGGCTTCGTCCTGTGCGATCGTGCGCATGCCTGCCTCACGCATCTCGAGGAGGCCAGCGGCGCCGTCGTTGCCCATCCCCGTGAGGAGCACGCCGACCGAGCGCCGAGACCCGAGCTGCGCCACCGACTGGAAGAGCCGATCGACCGAGGGACGGTGGTAGTTGACGGGCGGTCCGTCGTCGAGCTGGACGACGAGCCGACCGCTGCGGCGCACGACCGTCAGGTGACGATCGGCGGGCGCGACGAGGACGCGACCGGCGCGGACCTCGTCGCCGTGGCTCGCGATGGCGACGTCGCAGCGGGAGACCCGGTCGAGCCGCTCCGCGTGGGCGTCGGCGAAGTGACCGCGGATGTGCTGGACCACGAGCGTCGGCGGCACGTCGTCCGGGAACTCCTGCAGGACGGTCTCCGTGGCCTCGACGCCGCCCGTCGAGGCGCCGATGGCCACGAGGCTGGCCTGGTAGCTCGACGCGGTCGAGGCGCGGGCGGCGGGCTCTTCGCGGACCGAGCGCAGGAGGCTGGGTGCCTCGGGAGGCTGCGCGGGGGACCCGGCGAGGGCGCCCGAGAGGTCGTCCGGGATCGCCCCCTCGAGCGCGCGCAGGAACGCTGCGCCGGTGGGCTCGTCGGTCGGCTTGCAGAGCACGGCGGACACGCCGTAGGGTCGGCTCCGGATCGTGAGCGACGTACGGTCGTCCTCGCAGCCACAGGTCAGCACGACGGTCGCACCGAGCCCCTTGCGGAGCCGGTCGAGGACCGCCCAGTCCTCGAGGCAGGGCGACGTGCTCGAGAGAACGAGGACGCGCCCGGCCTTGGCGCGCGCTCGCTCCTCCAGGGCGAGCACCTTGCTCGTGACGCCGCAGAGCTGGAACGCCGGCGAGGCCTCCAGCAGCGTCCGCAGTCGGTCGCGCATGACGGCGGACTCGTCGAGGATGACGATCGGGAGCCCCGTCATGCCTTCACCTCCAGCGGGCGACGGTAGACCGTCGGCCCCGCGTACTCGAAGCCGTGGTTGAGCTGCGAGAGCGACTCCGAGTGCCCGATGTAGAGGTATCCGCCGGGCGCGAGCTGGTCCCAGAAGCGCTGGACGAGCCTCTGGCAGGTCGGCTGGGCGAAGTAGATCAGGACGTTCCGGCAGAAGATCGCCGAGAACGACCGCTTCATCGGCCACGGGTCGAGGAGGTTGAGGTGCCGCGACCGGACGCGGTCACGGAGCTTCCACACGACGCGCCGGTCCTCGGCGCCGTCAGCCTCGAACCAGGTCTCCCGCCAGTCCCGTCGCACGGGGACGAGCGCGGCGGGCGCGAAGCTCGCCCGCTCGGACCGCGCCACCATGCGCGTCGAGATGTCGGTCGCGAGGATCAGGAAGCGGCGCAGGCGGTCCTCGCCGAGCCGATCGGCGAGCGTCATCGCGATGCTGTACGGCTCTTCGCCGGACGAGCAGGCCGCGCTCCAGACGCGCATGGGGTCCGGGGACCCGCTCGCCTGGTGCGCCGGCAGCGCGACCTTGGCGAGGTGGTCGAAGTGGTGCTGCTCGCGGAAGAAGCTCGTGACGTTCGTCGAGATCAGATCGAGGAGGATCGCCGTCTCCCGCCCCGTCGCGTCCGCCCGCAGCATCTGCAGGTAGCCCGAGACGTTGCGAGCGCCCGTCTCGTTCAGGCGCTGTCGAAGGCGCGCGTGAACGAGCGTCTCCTTGCTCGCGTCGATCTTGATGCCCGACGCGCGACGCACGATCTCGCACAGCTCCTCGAAGTCGACGGACGACGCACGCGGCGGCGCGGGCGCCGCGGCCTCGTGAGCGTGCACGGGCGCACGCAGCCCCGCGCGAGCGGCGGGGCGTCCTGTCGACCGGTTCTTCACCTCGTTCGCCTAGAACTCGTCGAAGGCGTCGGAGGAGAAGCCGCCGTCCGCCGAATACGTCGGCTCGAGCGACGCGGGCGCGCCGACCGATGGGCGGCCCTGGATCAGGCTCGGAACGTCGCTCCCGTCGATCGAGCGGGAGGGCTCGGCGACCGGGCGCCCCGCGAGCGGCGCCGCGGCGTGCGGCTCGTGCGCCTCATTGCCGACGAGCTCCAGCATGTCCGCCGTGAGCGTCCGGATCCGCTCCGCCTCTTCCAGGAGCAGACCGGCCGACGATGCGCTCTCCTCGGCCGACCCGGCGTTAGACTGGGTGACCTGGTCCATCTGCGTCACGGCGCTGTTGATCTGGTCGATCCCCTGTGAGATCTCGGACCCGGCGGCCGCGATCTCCGAGATGAGGTCGGCGACCTGGTGCGACGACTGCGTGATCGCGCTGAGCGACTCGCCCACCTGCATCGACACGCGCATCCCGCGCTCGACGCGCTCGTTCGACTCCTCGATCAGCGCGCCGGTGTTGCGGGCGGAGTCAGCGGCGCGCTGGGCGAGGTTGCGGACCTCCTCGGCGACGACGGCGAAGCCCTTGCCGTGTTCGCCGGCGCGCGCGGCCTCGACCGCCGCGTTGAGAGCGAGCAGGTTCGTCTGGAATGCGATGCCCTCGATGTTCTTGACGATCTTGGCCATCTCGGCGCTCGACGACGTGATCTCCGTCATCGCGGTACCGAGCTCGTCGACGAGCGCGTTGCCGTCGCCCGCGGCGGACTGGGCCTGCCGCGCGAGGTCGTTCGCCTTGGCCGCGTTCGTCGCGTTGCTCTTCGTCACGCCCGACATCTGCTCGAGACTGGCTGCGGTCTCCTCGAGACTCGCGGCCTGCTCGGTGGCGGAGGACGCCACGCCGTGGCTCGTCGTCGCGACCGTGCCCGACTCGGTCTGCAGCCGCGTGCACGACCCGCCGAGGTCGGTCGCGACCCGAGCGAGCGGCCGCACGACGGAGTTGCCCATCCACCACCACACGGCGACGAGGCACGTCACGACGAGCGCCATGATCCCGTACAGCCCGAGCGTGAGGCGACCGGACATGGCCTTGCCGCTGGCCTCGAGCGCCTTGACCGCATCGTTGCTCGTCCGCAGGAGATCCATGTTGAGCGCGATGATCGTGCCGAGGAGGTCCGCGGCTCGGTCGCGGTCGACGGGCTGCTCGGAGGCGACGACCTCCGCCGCCGCCTTGTACTCGGACCACACCGCGTCGACGGCCTTGAGCTTGCCCGCCACCGTCGCGTTCGGTGTACCGAGGTTCAGGCTCGCGTCGCCGAACAGCAGTCCGTTGAGCGAGTTCTCGAACAGGTTGATGTCGTCCGAGAGGGCCGCGCGTGCGGCCTCCTGGTCGCCGACCCCGCGATCGAGCGTCAGCGCCGACTTCGTCATCCGCTGGCTCAGCATCCGCTGACGGCCCGCGATGTTGATCGCGGAGGCGCCGGAGTCCTTCTCGGCAAGGACGTAGATCGTCGCCGCGACCGAGACGAGGGACAGCCCCCCGAGGAGAACGAGGGGGAGGATCAGCCTCCGCTTGATGGGCATGGTACGAGCGCTGGTGCTCATGGGATCGTGGCGGTCAGGGGGTGGTCTGGGGTTGTTCTTGCGGAGGAAGGCCGAGCTCGGTGGCTGCCGTCGGACCCTGCCCACGGAGGACCTGCGCGATGTCGAGCAGGAAGATCACGCGCCTGTCTGCGCGTCCCAATCCGAGCAGGCAGCTCGAATCGACGCGGTCGTCGAACTGCGGGGGATCGATCGTCTGGTCCTCTTCGACGTGGCACACGTCGGCGACCTCGTCGACGAGGATCCCGGTCGTCTGCGACTCCTCGCCGTCGTCGATCTCGACGACGATGATGCAGGACTCCTCGGTCGGCTCCCGGTAGGGCATGCCGAAGCGCGTGCGGAGGTCGGCGACCGCGATCACGCGGCCGCGCAGATTGATGACGCCGAGCACGTGCTCGTGGCTGTGCGGAAGAGGCGTCACGGGGAGCACGCCGATGATCTCGCGCACCTTCAGCACCTCGATGCCGTACTGCTCGTCGGCCACGCGGCAGGTGAGGAATTGCCCTCCCCTGTCTGCTCTCTGGTTCGCCTTGTCGTTCGAGTTCATGAGTCGGAGTCCGCGTGTGCGTGCATGGCGGACGCGAGGGCGGGGCTTCGACGCGCGCGCCCCCGACCGGAGAGCGCGACCCGCGCAAGGCCGACCGGGTCGAGGATCAGGCCGACCGTTCCGTCGCCGAGGATCGCCGCGCCGGAGATGCCGGCGCTCGACTTGCTCTTCGAGCCGAGGCTCTTGATGACGACCTGCTGCTGGCCGCGGAGGTCATCGACGAGCAGCGCGTAGTCGTGGCCGTCGCCGCTCGTCAGCGCGAGCAGCCCCTCCGTCGCGTCGCTCGCTTCGCCGTCGCAGCCGAGGAGCTCGGCGAGCCGGTAGATCGGCAGGACCTGGTCCCGGATCGTAAGGATCTCGCCGCGCCCCTGGACGGTCTGGACGTCCTCGGGCGCGGGGCGCAGGAAGCTCTGGATCGTCAGCGTCGGGAGGATGTACGGGCGCCCGCAGACGTGGACGACCATCGCGTCGATGATCGCGAGAGTCAGGGGCAGCCGGATCACCATCCGCGACCCCGCGCCGGGCTCGGACTCGATGTCGATCGAGCCGCGGAGCGCCTCGATGTTCTTGCGGACGACGTCCATCCCGACGCCGCGGCCGGAGACGCTGGAGACGGTCTGCGCCGTCGAGAGACCGGGGTGGAAGATCAGGTGCCAGACCTCGGAGTCCGGCATCGCGGCAGCCTGACTCTCCGTCAGGAGGCCGCTGGCGACGGCCTTGGCCAGGATGCGGTCGCGGTTCATCCCGCCGCCGTCGTCGGAGAGGACGATCACGACCCGGCCGCTCTCGTGGTACGCCTCGAGGCGGATGGTGCCGGTGCGCGGCTTGCCGGCCGCCTCGCGCGCGTCCGGATCCTCGACGCCGTGGTCGACCGCGTTCCGCAGCATGTGGATCAGCGGGTCGCCGAGGCGCTCGACGACGTTGCGGTCCAGCTCGGTGTCCTCGCCCGCGGATTCGAAGCGGATCGACTTCCCGCACTTGGACGCGACGTCGCGTACGAGGCGCGCCGCGCGCTGGAACGTCTGCTTCAGCGGGACCATGCGCATCGACATGGCCATGTGCTGGAGCTCGGTCGTCACCTTGCTGAGGTGCGAGATCGTCCGGTACAGGTCGGCTCCGAGGCCGCTCGACTCGCTCGCGCCCTGCTGGACCATCGCTGTCGTGATGACGAGCTCGCCGACGAGGTCGACCATCGAGTCGAGGCGCTGCGTGGCCACCTTGACCGACGCGGCGTCGGTTCGGCGGCGCGGTTTCGCCTCGGGAGGGGCCACCGGAGGAGCCTCGGGCTCCGAAGGGGCGGCCTGCGGCTCGGACGGCGGACCCGGAGGAACCGGCATCGGTGCAGGGGTCGCCTCGACCTCCGCACCCGGTGCCTGGTCACCGACGTCGGCGATCGCATCGAGCTGCGCGAGCGCGTCGCCGTAGCGCGGCGGCAGCGCGAACGACTCCGCGCCGGAGGCGAGTCCCTCGAGGATGCTCGAGAGGATGTCCAGCGCTTCGAAGCACAGGTCGAGCGGGTGCCCCTCCAGCCGGATCGCGCCTTCGCGGGCGAGGTCGAGCATGGACTCGGCAGAGTGGGCGAAGCGCAGGAGCGGCTCGAGGTCGAGGATCCCCGCGCCGCCCTTCACCGTGTGCACGCTTCGGAAGACGGAGTTCAGCGCGTCCCCGTCCCCCGGCGCCTCGGCGAGGTCGAGCAGCTTCTCCTCGGCGGACGACAGGTGCTCGGTCGCCTCCTCCAGGAACTCCGCGAGGAGCGGATCGGAGGTCCCCTCCATCGTCTCGACGCCGTCTGCGGGCGCCTCGGCGCCGTCCTTGGGCTCCGTGTGCTCCTCGGGCTCCTCTGGCTCCGCTGGCTCCTCGGGGTCGAGGAGTCGTGCGAGGGCCGACGAGACCTCGTCGACGGCGGCCTCGACCTCGTCGCCGACGTCCGCCCCGTCGGAGCCCTGGTTCTTGAGGAGCCGCGCCGCCGCCATCGCGGGCCGGGCGACCTCTGCGGGCATCCCCTCCAGCAGCGCGAGCCCCTGCAGGCTCGCGCGCAGCTCCGCAGCCGCCGCCACCGCGTCGTCGGTAGACGACGACGCGCTGCGAGCCGAGAGCACGCGCTCGAGGAGCGCCCGCGCTTCGGGGGCGCTGAATGAGCCAGTGGACATGAGGGGGACCGGGGGACGGAGGCAGGGGTTGTCCTGCCTTCGGCCCCCCGCGCCGGCCCCCTTGAGCGACACGGGGCAAAGCACCCGTCCGCGTGGAGTCCGGCCCACGCGGCCACGAGTCGCACCGGAAGATTTTTCCGCCGGGAGCGATCAGTCGAACGGCACCGCGACGCCGTTCGTCAGGTTGGACGTCACCGCGCCGTCGAAGTCGCGGAACCAGCCCTGGAAGTACCAGGTCTCTCCGGACTGCGCGGCGATCGTCCCGTTCGGCTGCGCGATCGTCTGGGGCGAGATCGTCAGCTCGTAGCGACCGAACTGGTCCGTCGGAGCGACGAAGTTGCTGTAGCGGCCGAAGTTCAATCCGCCGAGGCAGAGGTTGCCGCTGCTCCCGCCGACGAGCGGCACGAAGCCGTCCGCCCGCGCGACGAGGATGAAGCACGGTGAGCCCGGCGGCGCGTCGTACACGCTGATCACTTTGCTGGCGGTCGTCGAGTTGTCCCCGTACGCGGCGACCCACGCCGGCCTGCCGGTCGAGTTCGTGTTGGCCTCGCAGTACTGGTACCCGCAGACCTCGGCGAACTCGGAGCGAACGTACGCGCCCTGGACGATCCGGCCGATCTCGTCGAAAAGGTAGCCCACGAAGCCGTTGGGCGAGGACCCGGTGTCGCCCCCTTCCCAGTCCGTGACGATCGACGGGCCGTTCTCGCTCAAGAGCGGGAAGCCGATGGTCCCTCGCCGCTCGGCCAGGCCGAAGTACCCGCCCGCGAGGTCGCCCGAACAGAGGACGACGTCGGCGTTGCCGCCGAGGGTCTCACGCTCCTCGTAGGCGACGAGGAACTTGTCGCCGTTACAGGCGACGACGGGATTGGACTGGAGGTTGTCGCGCCCCTCGTCGCTCATGTCGCCGACGTTGGTCGTCTCCAGCAGATCCGGTCCCGCGCAGACCGCCGTCCGGACCCAGCGGCCGTTCCCGATCAGCGCGCGCGTGCCGTACGCGACGAGGTACGGATGTTCGCCGTTCGGCGCGAGGATGTCCGCCGGACCGGTCACGTCGACGCTGGTCGAGAGCGCCGTCGAGACGGTGAGGGAGCTCCCAAGGACAAAGGCACCGGAACCGTCGCGCTGCACGACGCGGACACCGTTCCCGAGCGTCTCCTCGCGAAGGAACGCGATGGTGAACCTCACGTCGGCCGGCGCTCCGGTCGGCCCGGCGCGCTCACCGATCGAGGGCGCCGTCTCGTTTTGGATCGTGCGCGCGATCGGGACCAGAGGACCGGGCGCCCCGCCGCTGAAGACGATCCGCCCCTGGATGTCGCGATCGCCGGGAAAGAAGGCCTCCTCCCAGACGACGAGCCAGCGGTTCTCCGCGAAGAAACCGACGACGAAGGCCGCGCCGACGTCCGGCGCGTAGGACTCGCGGCCGTCGTCGAGGACGACCGGCGGAGTCACCGTCCAGATTGGCGCCGAGGTGGTCCGCCCCACGATCTCGCGACCCGCTCCCTCGCCGCGCGTCGCGACGATCAGAAACTCGTCGTCGTCCCCGCGCCCCGCGACGCTGGGCTCGGCCCAGTTCTGCGACGAGAGGTCGATACCCGCGACCTGGTTCCCCGACATCGTCGGGCTGGCCGGCGGACTCGCGTAGAGGAAGATGTCGTGGTCGGTCATGCTGAAACGCACCTCGATCGCCGTCACGTACCCGACATCTGCGTCGGCGCCTACTTCGGCGGAGACCACGGTCCGGCTGAAGACGGCCACCGACCCGGTCGTGACGACCGGATCGATCACGAGCGGACCTCCCCCGATCGTGTCGACGAACGCACGAGGGACGACGAGGTCGAAGCCGCAGTCGGTTCGCTCTGCGTGCACGTCACCGGTCCGGCCGTCCGGGGCGAGGGCGATGGCAGCGCCGAAGTGGACGTCGCCCCAGGGACCGCGGAAGAGGAAGCCGCCGCGATCGGCGAGCTGCTCGTACTCGCCTGCGACCTCGAACGACGCGCGCACGTCGCCGCCGCGCGAGACGTCGTCGAGGACGACGATCTGCTCGACCGAGTCGAGGGCCAGGCGGTACACGACGTCGACCGGCCCCCGGTCGAGCGTCCACACGTCGCCGGACCGCGACACGTCGGCACGTGCGTCGAGCGCGACAGGCTCTCCGTCGACGGTCGCGCCGGACAGGCGGAAGCCGACGGGGAAGTTCTGCGGCGCGTCGCTCCCGAGGAACGGGATGTACTGGAATCCGTCCGGCCCGGCCGACGCCTTGTACGTGGTCCCCATGGCCCAGCGCGTCCCCTCGGAGTCGACGTCGTGGAGGACGTGGTCCGGCGGGGCGAACCGCGGCGCGGGATCATGCGGCGCCGACTGGGCCGCGCCGGCCGGTGCGAGTGCGCTGAGAGCGAGAAGTGAGACGAGTGCGCTGGAGATTCGTGCGTCGGTGGACATGGAGGGTGCTCCGCTCGAGGAGTCTTCGGAACGTCGCCACGTGGGCGACGCCCGTCCATGCCGATGCGGCGCTGCGCGTCACTCGATCCGTCGCGAAAGCACGCCGCTCACCGGCCTGCGCGCTCGACGAGGCCCTGGAATCGCGGCTCGTCACGCAGCGGGTCGAGTGCCGGGTTCGCGCGGAGCTCGGCGGCGTCGCCGTAGCCCGCCTCGATCGCCGCTTCGAGGGCGTCGAGCGCGCGCGTCGCCGCGTCCTCACGCTCCTCGCCGCCTGCACCCGCCCGCTCCATCGCGGCGAGCACCTCACACCATGCGTCGGCAACGTAGCGCAGGCAGCGCGCGCCGTCGAGACCGGCGCGTCGCGCGCGCTCGTGCGTCCGCAGCGCGTCCTCGCGCGCCCCTGCAACGTCGTCGAGACGCGACCGCGCGAGCCCCCGTAAGTAGGCCGAGAGCCAGACGAGCTCTTCGCCCTCATCTGCACGCGCGCCGTCGATCCACTCGACGACCTCGCTCGCGAATGCCTCCGCTTCCTCCAACGTGGCGCGGTCGTCGCCCGCGACCTCGACCAGCGCGGCGGCGAGGTCGTGGCGGGCGCGCGCGACGGTCACCGCGTCGAAGCCCGTGGTCTGCGTCAGCGCGAGTCGCTCGCGCCTGAGCGCGACGCCGAGGTCTCGCTCGTCGCGCAGGGCGGCGAGCTTCGCGCGATCGGAGAGCACCTGCGCGAGAGCCACGGGTGACTGGACGTGGTCGGGAAAGTCGTTCGCCACGCCGCGCACCGTCCGGAGGGCGACGTCGAAGTGCTCCGCCGCGGTGTCGACATCGCCGGCTCGCTTCGCGGCCCGCCCCAGGCTCTGGTGCGACGCCGCCAGGCGCAGCCGCGCGCCGCGGTGCGTCGGCGAGGCCTCCAGCGCACGCTCTGCGGCCGCGATGCAGCGCAGGCTCGCCGCGCGCGACGCCTGCGGATCCTCGAGGTCGTCCCACACCTGCGACCGCACGTGCTCCAGGTCCGCGAGCGCGTACCACTCGATCGCGCGGAGGCTGCTCTCGACGAACGGGTCGAGCGCACCGTCGTAGCGCTCGAACTCCTCCTCGGCGAGGTCGCAGGTCTCCAGCGCAAGGTCGCGCTGTCCCGTTTCCCGGAGCGCGTGCGCGAGGACCCCGCGGACCTGCAGCAGCGTCGCGGGAGCGCGCGATCCGTCCCAGCCGAGGTCGTGGGATGCGAGGAGCAGCTCCTCGGCCTCGCCGAGGAACGGGAGCGCCTCCTCCGGTCGATCCTCGCGCCAGACCACGTTGCCGCGCTGCCCGAGGAGCGCCCCGAGCTCGTACACCAGGCGCGCGTCGTCCGGGTTCGCGTCGAGCAGATCGCGCAGGACTGCCTCCTGCGCGGCGGAGTCCGCGGCGGCGCCCTCGACGTCTCCACCGGCGGCACGGACCCAGGCCCGGTGACCGTGGAGAGAAGCGCGCAGCCACTCCCTGGAGTCCTCGCCGCCCACGCCCTCGGGGAGCCGGCCGAGCAGCTCGAAGGCGCGATCGAGCAGCGTCGCGCGCGCGGGCGAACCGCCCGGGACGTGCTGGAGCACCGTCCCCGAGACGTACACGAGCTGGTCGTAGACGGCCTGCATCGCGGCCTGGGCGGCGCGGTTCGCGTCGTCCTTCGCCTTGGTCTCACGCGCCAGTGCGGCCTCCAGGTCGCCGTTGATGCGAACCAGCTCGTTCGCCTGGCGGCGCTCCGCGAGCGCGAACAGGAGCGGACCGGCGACGAAGACGAAGAGCGCAGCGAACGCCGCGGCGGCGCGCCAGGGGTGGCGCTGGGACCAGCGCAGCACGGCGCGAGGCCAGGACGCGCTGCGGGCGCGCACCGGCCGGCCGCCGAGCAGCTCGGTCAGGTCCGACGCGAACGCCTCGGCCGACGCGTACCGATGCCCCGGCGAGGATTCCATCGCGCACGCGATGCAGCGCGCGAGCTCCGGCGACACGTTCGCGTCGACGCGGCGAGCGCCGCGGTTCGGTCCGACGAGGATCTCGACCGCCAGCCTGTCGGCGTCGCGCGACTCGAACGGCGACTGGAGCGTCGCGAGCTCGAACAGGGTCACGCCGAGCGAGTACACGTCGGCCGCCGTCGTCGCATCCGCCTCGCCGCGGACGAGTTCGGGCGCCATGAACGGCAGCGACCCGACGCGGTGTCCGGAGCGCGTCATGCGGTCCGCGTCCGACAGCGCCGCGAGGCCGAAGTCGACGAGCACCACGCGCCCGTCCGGCGTCAGCATGACGTTCGACGGCTTGACGTCCCTGTGGATCACCCCGCGCGCGTGTGCGTGGGCGAGCGCACGCGCGATCTCGCGGCCGACGCGCGCGGTGGCCTCCGACCACGATCCTGTGAAGAGCTCCGCATCGTGTCCCGACCCGTCGAACGCGCGCGTCAGGTCCGCGCCCGTGCGCGCGCCGGAGTCGGCCGCGCGGATCGCGTTCTCCAGCGTGACGCCGTCGATGCGCTCGAAGACGAGGTAGGGCAGCCCGTGGTGCTCACCGAAGTCGAGCAGCGCGGCGATGCTCGGGTGCCGCAGCCGGCGCACGACCTCGATCTCGCGCTCGAGGCGCGCGCGCGAGCCGGGGTCGTCCTCCAGGTCCCGCCGCAGGAGCTTGATCGCGACCTCGTCCCCGCCGGCCGTCGGGCGCGCGAGGAACACCTCGCCCATTCCGCCTCGTGCGATGCGGCGCACGACGTCGTACGGACCGATCGTCCGGGACTCGCTCGGGTCGGTCTCCAGGAGCCCCGTCTCGGCCAGCCGCTCGATCGCGCTCTCCAGCGCCGAGCCGCCGTCGGACGAGGACTCCTTCAGCCGCGTGAGGACCGCGAGCGCCTCCGCCTCGGAGCGCTCCCGCGCCTCGAGGTACTCGAAGACAAGCTCGTCGATGGATGGCTCGAATCCGGGCATGGAATCGGACGACCGGCGTGCCGGAACCGGGACGGTTCGCGCGCCCGCGGGCTAATGTTAGGTACTCCGGCTCTCCATGCCGGTCCGCGCCGCCGCGTCACGCGCCGCGCTCCCGAAATGTCCCTGCCGCCGCCCGAAGACCGTCCCGAAGACCCTCCCGACGAAGCCGCCCTGATCCAGGCCGCGTCGGAGGGGGACCGCGACGCGCTGGAGGAGCTGCTCTGCCGGTCGCTCCCCGACCTCCGGATGCTGGTCAAGCGGCGCGCCGGCGCGCTCGTCCGCGGACGCGAGTCGGACTCGGACATCGTCCAGTCGGTGTGCCGCGAGATCCTGACGCACGGGGACGTGTTCCAGCACCCGAGCGAGCAGGCGTTCCGCAAGTGGCTCTACGCGACGACGATCCGGAAGCTCGGCCAGCGCCGCGACCGGATGACCGCGCAGCGCCGCGACGTCCTGCGCGAGCGCTCGATCTCGACCGAGGAGGGAGGCGTGCTCGACCCTGCGGACGCCGAGTCCCCGACGCCCAGCGGTCAGCTCGCCGTGCGCGAGGAGCTCGACCGCCTGGAGGCCGCGCTGGACGCGCTGCCGGACGAGTACCGCGAGGTCATCGTCCACGCGAAGATCGGCGGCCGTTCGCGCGAGGAGATCGCCGCGGCGACGGGCCGGTCGCCCGGCGCGGTGCGCATGCTGCTGCACCGCGCGATGGCGCGGCTCGCGGTGCTGCTGGACGAGGGCCCGACGTCGTAGCGGGTGCGCCGGGCCTCCGGCTCCACTACACTCTTGCGCCCGAATCGGGCCGCGCGAGCGGCCGTTCCCCCTCGCCGGCGCTCCCCCACGCCGCACCGATCGCATGCAGCGCACCGACGGCCGTAGCCCGGACGAGCTCCGTCCCATCACCTTCGAACGCGGTTTCACCAAGCGGGCCCAGGGCTCCGTGCTCGCCACGTTCGGCGAGACCCGCGTGCTGTGCACGGCCTTCGTCCAGGACGGCGTGCCGCACTTCCTGAAGGGGCGCGGCCAGGGCTGGGTCACGGCCGAGTACTCGATGCTCCCCAGCTCGACGCACGACCGCAAGCAGCGCGACAAGGGCGGCCGGGTCGACGGACGCTCCGTCGAGATCCAGCGCCTGATCGGCCGCGCCCTCCGCGCGGTCATCGACCTGAAGGCGCTGACCGAGCGCACGATCTGGGTCGACTGCGACGTGCTCCAGGCGGACGGCGGCACGCGGACCGCGGCGATCAGCGGTGCCTACGTCGCGCTGCACGACGCCGTGAGCTGGCTCGACGAGCAGCGGCAGATCCGCAAGTGGCCGCTGCGGTCGCAGCTCGGCGCGGTGTCGGTCGGCGTCGTGGACGGTACGCCGCTGCTCGACCTCTGCTACAAGGAGGACAGCAAGGCGCACAGCGACATGAACGTCGTGATGACGGGCGAGGGTCGCTTCGTCGAGGTCCAGGGCGCCGCCGAGGGCGCGCCGTTCGACCGCGCCGAGCTCGACCGCCTCGTCGACCTCGGCGAGGCCGGGATCCGGCGGATCTTCGAGCTCCAGGACGCCGCGCTGAAGGGCTGAGATGCGGCTGCTGCTCGCCTCCGGCAACCGGAAGAAGCTGCTGGAGCTCCAGCGCGTCGCGGCGCCGCTGGGCGTCGAGGTGGTCCAGCCGTCCGACGTCGGCGGGCTCCCCGAGGTCGTCGAGGACGGCGCCACGTTCGCCGCCAACGCGGCCAAGAAGGCGATCTCCGGCGCGCGCCACGCGGGCCTCTGGACGCTGGCGGACGACTCGGGCCTCGAGGTCGACGCGCTCGGCGGCGCCCCCGGCGTCTACTCGGCGCGCTACGCGGGCGTGCACGGCGACGACGAGGGCAACAACCGGAAGCTCCTCCGGGAGCTCGCCGACGTCCCCGACGGGTCGCGCGGCGCGTCGTTCGTGTGCGCCCTCGCGCTGGCCCGCCCCGAGACGGGCGAGATCGCGCACGAGACCGAGGGTCGCACGTTCGGCAGGATCCTCCGCGAGCCCCGGGGCGAGGGGGGATTCGGCTACGATCCCCTCTTCGAGTTCGTGGAGGAAGGGTTCCCGGCGACGGGGATGGTCTTCGCGACGCTCTCGGCCGATGAGAAGGCCGCGGTGAGCCACCGCGGGCGGGCCCTGCGAGCCCTCGAACCCGCCCTGACGGCGCTCCTGGGGAGCGCGTAGAGAGACCGACGAACCCGGCGCGTAGCGCCACCGTACCAGACCCGGCGCGTAGCGCCCCGCACGAGTGGACCCCAAGCACATCCGCAACTTCTCGATCATCGCGCACATCGACCACGGCAAGTCGACGCTCGCGGATCGGATCCTCGAGCTGACGGGGACCGTCAAGAAGCGCGAGATGAAGGACCAGCTCCTCGACGACATGGAGCTGGAGCGGGAGCGCGGGATCACGATCAAGGCGCGCGCCGTGTCCGCCGTGCACGAGAAGGACGGCGAGAAGTACCTGCTCAACCTGATCGACACGCCTGGACACGTCGACTTCAACTACGAGGTCGAGAAGTCGATGCAGGCGTGCGAGGGCGCGATCCTGCTCGTCGACGCGAGCCAGGGCGTCGAGGCGCAGACGGTCGCGAACGCGTACCTCGCGATCGAGGCCGACCTGGAGATCCTGACAGTCCTGAACAAGGTCGACCTCGGGCACGCGCGCCCGGACGAGATCGCCGAAGAGATCGAGAACAGCCTCGCCATCGAGGCGACGGACGCAGCGCGGATCTCGGCCAAGACCGGCGTCGGCGTGGACGAGGTCCTCGACCGGATCGTCGACGCGTTCCCCGCCCCCGAGGGGGACGCGAACGCGCCGCTCCGTGCGCTGATCTTCGACGCGGTCTACGACGAGTACCGCGGGGTCATCGTGTACCTCCGGATCGTCGACGGGACGCTGCGCAAGAGGGACCGCGTCCTGATGAAGGGGACGGGCAAGAAGTTCGAGGCCGTCGACATCGGGATCTTCAGCCCGAAGATGGAGTCGAAGGACGCGCTCTCCGTGGGCGAGGTCGGGTACTTCGTCTCGAACATCAAGACGCTCGGCGACGTGCGCATCGGTGACACGATGACGCTCGACAAGACCGAGGACGTCGAGATGCTGCCCGGCTACCGCGAGCCGCGGCACATGGTGTTCGCGGACTTCTACCCGACGAACCCGAAGGACTACGAGACGATGCGCGAGGCGCTCGACACGCTCGCGCTGTCGGACAGCTCGTTCTCGTACGAGGCGGTGACCTCCGAGGCGCTCGGCTTCGGGTACCGGTGCGGCTTCCTCGGCCTGCTGCACATGGAGATCATCCAGCAGCGGCTGGAGCGCGAGCACGACCTCGACATGATCCAGACCGCGCCGTCGGTCACCTATCGGGTCCAGCTCAAGGACGGCACCGAGCAGATGATCCACTCGCCCGGCGCGCTGCCGTCGCCGGACCTCTACGACGAGGTCCTGGAGCCGATCGTGCGCGTGTCGATGATCGTCCCAGCCGAGTACATCGGCGCGACGATGACGATCTCGAACGATCACCGGGGCGTGTTCGTTCGCCAGGAGCACCTGTCACAGACGCGCGTCCAGCTCGTCTACGACATCCCGCTGGCCGAGATCATGTACGACTTCTACGACAAGCTGAAGTCGGCCACGCGCGGGTTCGGAACGCTCAACTACGACCTCAAGGGCTACGAGCCCGCCGATCTCGTCAAGCTCTCGATCCTCGTCAACGGCGACGAGGTCGATGCGCTGTGCGCGATCGTGCACCGCTCCTTCGCAGACCCGCGCGGGCGCGCGATCCTCAAGAAGCTGCGCAAGGAGATCCCGCGCCACATGTTCGAGGTGCGCCTCCAGGCGGCCATCGGATCGCGCATCATCGCGCGCGAGAGCATCGCGGCGCTGCGCAAGGACGTCACCGCGAAGTGCTACGGCGGCGACATCACGCGGAAGCGCAAGCTGCTGGAGAAGCAGAAGGCCGGCAAGCGCCGCATGCGCCAGGTGGGCAGCGTCGACATCCCCCAGAAGGCGTTCCTGAGCGTCCTGGGGTCGGACTGACCGCCCGGCTCAGCACCCGTCCGCCAGCTGGACCTCGGCCGTGAGCACGGGCCCCTCGCTCGCGTCGTCGAACACGCACGCGGCCTCGACGGCGCGGCGCGCGATCTCGGCCGCCGTCCGGTCGTCGTCCTCGTCGTAGATCGACTCCAGCGATCCGAGCACGTACCGGTAACCGCTGCCGGTCGCCCAGAAGTGGTTGTACTGCTGGACCTCGCGGTAGCTCTGCACCTCGTAGATGCCGCTGGGAGCGGCGATCAGGACGTTGAAGTGCGACGACTCGAACGGCTGCTCGCTGTCGTCCTCGGACGTGAGCAGGTGGTAGTCGTCCACGAGGATCTGGTGGAGCCGCCGGAACGTCTCGTAGATCTCGGCGATCGAGCCGAACTGGAACTCGTCCGCGTGGTGCTGCGCGAGGCTCTCCAGCGTCCGAAGGAGCGCGATCGAGCCGGACGAGGCGATGAACGCACCGCCGACCTCCACGAGCTTGGACGGATACGCCTTGTGTCGCGGCGGCACGAGGCACGAGCCCTGCTTGGTGAGCGTGTCGATGGCGACGGCGGCGGTGCGTCCCTTGCGGACGACGGCGATGGAGGTCATGCGAACTGGGGGCGGAGGGCTGCGATCGGCCGAGACTCTACCCTGCGCGCGTCCGCGCTCAACGCCCGCCGAGCACGCGAATCGCTGCCGCGAGCGCGGCGTCCTCGTCGCCCTCGGGCACGACCACGTCCGGCGCGGCGTCCTCGCGCGGCACGCCCGCGACGGTCGACAGCCGCTCGACGGGCACGTTGACCCCGATCCCGCTCTTCGGGAGCCGGATCGTCCCGAGCGCGCCCCGCAGGCCGGCCATCCGCCCGCCGACGAGCGTCGCGCGCTCCATGCCCGCGAGCCCGATGGCGAGCCCCTCCCCCATGCTCCCGGTCCAGCGCCCGACGAGCACGACGACGGGCGCCTCGTAGGTGAACGGGCCACGCGGCGCGACGCGCTCGACCCACACGCGCTCGATGCCGTACGCGCGCTGCTCCGCCACGAGCTGGTGCCGCTGGTACGGCCGCTCGTCCTTCACCAGCCGGCCCATGATCCCGCGGGCGACGGTCGTGTTGCCGCCGCCGGGCGTCGAGCGCAGGTCGAGCACGAGCGCGCGCGTGTCGCGCAGCTCCTCCAGCGCACGGTCGAACGCCTCGACGAGCGCGAGGTCGCCGAGCGCGTCGTGGACGCGGACGAGGCCGACGTTCCCCTCGACGACCTCGGCGGAGAGCGGGCCCTCGGCCGCGTCGGGCATCCCGGGCGCGTACTCGACGTTGCGCTCGCCGTCGTGTTCGCCAACTGGGCCGCGGAGCCGCAGCGCGAGCGGCCGGTCCCGCGGGCCGCCCACGCACTGGCGCGCGGCCCAGGCCCACGCGCGGGCGTCCCCGGGATCACGCGCGGGGTGGAGCGCGTCGAGCGCGACCTCGCCGGGCGCGCGATCACCGACGGCGACGATCTCGAGACCCGGGCGGATGCCGCGGTCCCACGCCGCCGATCCGCGGCGGACCGACTCGATCACGAGCCGGTCTCCGTCCCAGATCGGCCACAGGTCGATGCCGCTCGGCGCCAGGCGCGGCGAGCTCGCGAGGTTCGACCCGAGGAACGAGTGGTCGTCGGCGAGGAGCGTCAGGAACGCCTCCAGCGCCACGAAGAACGCGCGATCGGTCTCGGCGGCCTCGGCGCACGCGATGAGCTCGGCCGACGCATCGTCCCAGACGTCGGCGATCTCCTCGAAGTACGCGTACCGGCCCTCGAGCTCGGTCGCGAGGAACCGTGCGTCCTGGGCGTGGACGTCGTCGGCGGGCAGCGCGGTGGCAGCGAGGGAGACGAGCGGCAGCAGGAGCGTCGTTGTCATGGCGGCGGGAAAGGGGTCCGGGCGCGCTTGGTGGGATCCGCGCTCCGACGCTTTCCCATCGAGCGGGCCGCCCCTCAGGCGCCGAACTGACGCAGGTGGTGGTCGAGGTGCTTCGACATCAGGCGGTCCCACTGGTCGGGGCGGAGCTTGCCGAAGAACGGGTGCGGCCCGTCGGGCATCCCGTCGGGGCCGAGCTCGCGGAAGCGCTGGACGGACGCGACGAGCGCGGACTTCTCGTCCTCCAGGCGGTCCGGGTCCGCGACGACGAGCCGCGGGTCGGTGGGCTGGTTGGGACGGAACGGATCGGGACCGTCGATGATCTTCGAGCGGAAGATCCCGCCGAGCAGCAGTCCGATGAAGCTGCGCTTCGGCGTCGCCCGTCCAACGGCGACGTCCATCGCGGCGCGGCAGTGGGCCAGCGCCTGGGGCGCGCTCATCTTCCCCCACTCGGCCCTCGCGTCGGGGGAGATGGCACGGATCCGCTCGACCACTCGGCCGTTCCCGCGCGCATCGAAGAGACTGTCCATGTCGAGACCATAGGGCCCGGGTTCGCGCGGTGCTGCTATTGTCGCTCCGTGCTCGGTCCCGTGATCCTTCTGGCCGGCGCCGCAGCGGGCGGCGCGCACGAGGTGCGCGACGGTGCTCCCTCGTGGACCGCGGACGTTCGCCCAATCCTCGCCGAGCACTGCTTCGAGTGCCACGGGCCCGACCCGGCCACGCGGGCCGTCGATCTGCGGCTGGACACCGAGGAGGGTCTGGTGGGTGCGTCCGGCGGGCCGGCGGCGATCGTCCGGGGAGACCTTGACGAGAGCGAACTGCTCTACCGCGTCACCTCCGAGGACGACTTCGATCGCATGCCGCCGCCGGAGCACGGCGAGCCGCTCGCTGCCGGCGAGATCGACGTGCTCCGGCGCTGGATCGAGGCCGGGGCTTCGTGGGAGGCGCACTGGGCGTACGCGGAGCTCGACGCCTCCGTGCCGCCCGAGGTCCGACCCGAGCGGGGCGACCGCGGGCCGATCGACGCGTTCGTGCGCGAGAGACTGGAGCGCGAGGAGCTGGCACCGTCGCCGCCCGCCGACCCGGTCGCGCTCGTTCGTCGCCTGCACCTCGACCTCACCGGGCTCCCACCGACGCCGGAGGAGACCGAGACGTTCCTCGCGGACCCCTCCGACGCCGCCTACGCCGCGCGCGTCGACGCGCTCCTCTCCTCCACCGCGTACGGCGAGCACTGGGCGCGCTACTGGCTCGACGTCGCCCGCTACGCCGACAGCCACGGCTTCACGAT
Source organism: Planctomycetota bacterium (assembly GCA_038757895.1). Lineage (GTDB taxonomy): Bacteria > Planctomycetota > UBA1135 > UBA1135 > Saltatorellus. The sequence goes on from JBCDGE010000014.1 coordinate 73,607, forward strand.
CGACGGCGGGCGCTCGATCTGGCCGTGGCGCGACTGGGTCGTCGACGCGATCGCGCGCGACCTCCCCTTCGACGCGTTCACGATCGAGCAGCTCGCGGGCGACCTCCTCCCCGACGCGACGCGCGCCCAGCGGATCGCGACCGGATTCCACCGCAACACCCAGATCAACCAGGAGGGAGGCGCGAAGGACGAGGAGAACCGGGTGAACGCAGTGATCGACAGGGTCGCGACGACGGGCGCGGCGTGGCTCGGCTCGACGATCGGCTGCGCCCAGTGCCACACGCACAAGTTCGACCCCGTCACCCAGACCGAGTACTTCGGCCTCTACGCGTTCTTCAACGGGACGACGGACGCCGGCGTGTCCGGCGGGCCGTCGCTGCTCGTTCCACGGCACGAGGACGAGGAGCGGCAGGCGGCGGAGTGGGAGGCCGAGCGGGAGCGTCTGCGGGCGGCCTACCGCGCGGCGTGGGACGAAGCATCGGTCGGGGCGTACACGTGGCAGCCGTCGCGCGCGACCGGTTCGAACGGACCCGAACTTCGCCCCGAGGAGGACGGCTCGTTCCGCGTCGTCGGACAGAACCCCGTCTACAGCACCTACGTGCTGCAGGGGAGCGTTCCGGTCGAGCGCGTCGCGCGCATCCGGCTCGAGGTTCTGCCCGACGGCGGGCCGGGTCGCTCGAGGAATCGGAACTTCGTGCTCCAGGAGATCCGCGTCGCGCGCCGGTCCGCGGGCTCCGACACCTGGGAACCGCTGTCGCTCTTCTCGGCCGGCGCGGACTTCGAGCAGGACACCAGCGCGGACGGCGGTGCGCACTACGCGATCACCGGCGCCCTTCCGCAGGTGGAAGGCCCCGGCTGGGCCGTCAAGCCGGCGTTCGGCGTGCCGCACGTCGCGCAGTTCGAGTTCGCCGAGCCGGTCGCGTTCGCGGAAGGCGACGAGCTGCGCGTCGAGCTCCAGCAGGAGCACGGCGGCAACCACACGCTCGGATCGTTCCGGGTCCGGCTGTGGGACTTCCAGCGCGGTGCGCCGTACGAGCTCGTCACAGAGGAGTGGACCCGGGCGTGGAAGGCGCTCTCCGCGCACCGGGGGACGCGCCCGAAGCTGCCGTCGACGCTCGTGCTCGAGGAGCGCACCGTTCCTCGCGTCACCCGTCGGTTCCAGCGCGGTTCGTTCCTCGACCCGAAGGAGGTCGTCGCGCCCGGCGTCCCCGCGGCGTGGGACGGCTTCCGCGGCGAGAAGGCGCCCCTGGAGTCGCGGCTCGACCTCGCGCGATGGCTCGTCGATCCGCAGAACGCGCTCGTCCTGCGCGTGACCGTCAACCGCTGGTGGCAGCAGTTCTTCGGCGCGGGCCTGGTGCCGACCGAGAACGACTTCGGCCTGCGCGGCGCCGAGCCGTCGCACCCCGAGCTGCTCGACTGGCTCGCCGCCGAGCTCGTCCGCGATGGCTTCTCCCGGCGACACGTCCTGCGCGAGATCGTGCTCTCGGCGACGTACCGCCGGTCGACGGCGGCGACGCCGGAGGCGCTCGAGCGCGATCCCGAGAACGTCCTGCTCGCGCGCAGGCGCCGCGCGCGCCTGACCGGCGAGCAGCTCCGCGACTCGATGCTCGTCGCGGCGGGCGCACTCGACCGGAGCGTCGGCGGGCCGCCGGTCCAGCCGCCCCAGCCCGACGGCGTCTACGCGTTCACGCAGAACCGCAAGAACTGGAAGGCGAGCGAGGGCACCGCGCGCTTCCGGCGCTCGCTCTACACCCGCATCTGGCGCTCGGCGCCGTACCCGTTCTTCGCCACGTTCGACGCGCCCGCGGCGAACCAGACGTGCACGCGCCGGGTGCCGTCGCGGACGCCGCTCCAGGCCCTCGCGCTCGCGAACGACCCGATGGTGATCGAGCTGGCGGCAGAGTTCGGCCGCCGCGTCTGCCGCGACCTTCAGGAGGACGACGCCGCGCGCGCGAATGCGGCGTTCCTGTGGACGCTGGGACGGCAACCGTCGGACGCCGAGCGTGAGAGGCTCTTGCAGCACGTTGCGCGCGTCCGCGCCGAGCGCGGCGACGAGGCCGCGTGGGCCGCCGCGGGCAGGGTCCTGTTCAACCTCGGGGAGTTCACGCACAGGCCATGACGGACCCGATCGGACTCCCCTCGCGGCGCGACGTCCTGCGCGCGAGCGCCAGCGGGATCGGCGCGCTCGCGCTCGGCGACATGCTCGCGCGCGACGGGCTCGCGTCGACGTGCGCCGCGCAGCTGCCCGTCGCGCGCGCCAAGCGCGTGATCTGGCTCTTCATGGCGGGCGCGCCGAGCCAGCTGGAGCTCTTCGAGCCCAAGCCGACGCTCCAGCGCCTCGACGGCGAGCGGCTCCCGCCGAGCCTGGCGGCGGGCAAGCGCTTCGCGTTCATCGACGGAGAGCGCGCGAAGCTGCTCGGCACACGCCGCACGTTCGCGCAGCACGGCGAGTCGGGCGCGCCGGTCTCCGAGCTCTTGCCGAACATCGCGGGCATCGTCGACAGGCTCTGCTTCCTGCGCGGTGTCCAGGCGAAGGAGATCAACCACGGCCCGGCGAAGACCTTCATCAACACCGGCTTCGGCCAGTTCGGGCGCCCGTCGGTCGGCGCGTGGACGCTGTACGGGCTCGGGTCGGAGGCGGAGGATCTGCCTGGATTCGTCGTGCTGCAGTCGGGTCCGCGCGGCCCGCGCGGCGGCGCGCCGCTCTGGGGCAACGGCTTCCTGCCGACGAGCGTGGCGGGGACGCCGTTCCGGGGGAAGGGCGACCCGGTCCTCGACCTGCGCACTCCGGAGGGCGTCAGCAACGCCGAGCAGCGTGCGTTCTTCGACGCGGTCGGGGACCTCGACAGGCTCGCCGCCGAGCGCACCGGTGAGCGCGCGTTCGAGGACCGCATCCGCTCGTACGAGCTCGCGCACCGGATGCAGACGAGCACGCCCGAGCTCATCGACCTCGCGAGCGAGCCGGCGTCGGTGCGCGAGCTCTACGGCGTCGAGGACGACCGCCCGTCCTTCGCACGCAACTGCCTGCTCGCGCGGCGCCTCGTCGAGCGCGGCACGCGCTTCGTGCAGCTCTACCACACGGACTGGGACCACCACGGCGACCCCAACAACCACCTCGGCGAGCCGCTGGAGAAGCGCTGCCGCGAGGTCGACCGCGCGAGCGCCGCGCTCGTGCTGGACCTGGAGCAGCGTGGCCTGCTCGACGACACCCTCGTCATCTGGGGCGGCGAGTTCGGGCGCACGCCGCTGGGCGAGGTGCGCCAGTTCATCGGGCGCGACCACCACGTCGAGGCGTTCACGCTGTGGATGGCGGGCGGCGGCGTGAAGCCCGGCCACTCCCACGGTGAGACCGACGAGATCGGCTTCGCGCCCGTGACGGGCGCGATGGACGTCCACGACCTGCACGCGACGGTGCTGCACCTGCTCGGGCTGGACCACGAGAAGCTGACGTTCCGCTTCCAGGGCCGAGATTTTCGGCTGACGGACGTACACGGAAACGTGGTTCGCGACGTGATCGGCTGAGCGGGCCTTCGGACGGCACCCTCCGCGCCGGCTTGACCGATCGGAGGGCGCTGCCGTCCCATGGTCGTCGCTCCCTTTCCACTCGCCGACCCACGGCTCGCACGTCCGATGACCCAGTCCCGTACTCCTCTCGCGCTCGCCGCGCTCGTGGCCGCCGTCGGCTGCAGCCCCACGGGCGACGACTCGACCTCGCCCGGCGCGCCCACCGGCTCGGCCACCACGCCGTCGAACAGCGCGCCGCTCCCGCCGCAGGGCCCGGCCGATCCGGGGCTGCGGGACCTGCTTGTCTTCGAGGACCCCAACGCGGACGGCGACGCGTCCGAGGTTCGGCTGCAGAGGGTCGAAATCGCGCGGCTCGTCGACCTCTACGCGCTCGACGGAGCTGGGAATCGCGTGCTCATGGGCCGCGACTTCCCGATCGAGCCGGACCTCACGAGCAACGGCACGGACTACCTCTACGAGACGACGCCGGTCCTGACGCGCGACGTCCTCGTGATCCTGCGGAACGTCGAGACGCCGTCCGGGCAGGTCGAGTTCAGGCGCCTCTTGCGAGAGGCGTTCGACAATCTGAGGCGGGTGCAGGACCTGGACCTGAACGCGCCCCTGTTCTCGATGGTTCCGCGGAACGGAGCGCTGCTCCTGCGCTTCGACGACCTGCTGGACGCAGGCACGGTGTCACCCGCGAGCGTGCGTCTCGTCGTCGGTGACCCGCCGCTGGTTCCCTTCGAGGGCAGCGTCTTCGCGTCGCCGTACTTCGGCGACCGCGGCCCCGACGGTCTTGTCGCACCGACGCGGGTGGTCCTCGATCTCGCCACCTCGGAGATCGAGGCGATCGGCGCGAACCCGCCGCTACCCGTCAACAACGAGGGGCTGCCCGCCGGTCTCGGGGTCGGGATCCCGAACGGCCAGCTCCGCTTGCCGACGGAGAGCGTCCTCGGATTCCCGATCCTCACGAACCTCGCCGGCAGTTCGCTCGCGTTCGTCGGCAACGGACCGAACGACCCGGTGGACCCGGCGCGACCGATCACGCGCGCGTTCCGAAGCGGCGCGCCGCCGGAGGTCGCCGCGGACCCCTTTCAGGGCTTCCTCCGCGACGAGCAGCCGCCGTCGATCGTCGGCGAGACGCCCATCGACCTGCCGATGGCGCCCGAACAGCTCGGGGGACCCCGGAGCCGCGTCTTCCGGATCCCGAGGATCGACTTCGTCGCGCCTGCGTGCGCGAGCGCGCCGCGCCGCGGCGCGGTCCTCGCGCAGCCCGCCATCGCAGCCGAGGTCCTGGAGGACGCCCCGCTCGTGGGCGGGACGTCCGCGTTCGACGTGCTCGTCGAGCTGATCGTCGACCCGTTCGGGCCGGCGGGCCCGGGGACCTGGGAGGTCGTCGGCGCAGGGCCCGGTGGGTACCAGCGCGCGTACGACCCGACGCTGGACGCGGGCCAGGAGGCGTGCTTCCTCCGCGCGACCCCGACGCCCGCCGGCGCGCCGGGACGTCCGACGACCGGCGTCTCGCCGGCTTCGACGTTCACGCTGACGTTCAGCGAGCCGATGGACCGCCGCAGGGGTGGCGGCCTGGAGTCGCTCGCGCTGGCGCGCGAGCCGCGCACCCCCAACGGCACCCTCCCGCCGCCGTCGGTGATCGTCGGAGAGACCCTGCAGGCGGCCGACCTGAAGCGCTCGACGCTAGTCCCCTTCCTGCCGCTGACGCATCGGAGCGGAACGGCGGAGAGCTACTTCGTCAGCGCCGCGACCCAGGGCTCGGCGAACGAGCAGAGCGACCTCGCCGGCAACTTCCTGGTCCCCTTCCCCGAGATCGAGCTGACGCTCGACCCCGGCGCCCCCGAAGAGCGCACCGGCGGTCGGCTCACGGGCTTCGAGTCGACGGACGAGGAGCCGCCGTTCGGCGGCCGTCCCGAGTGGGGCGGGCAGCTCCTCTTCGACCTCCTCCAGGAAGTCGTGCGCGCTCGCCCGGTGATCCGCTCCTCGGTCGTGATCGACGGCACTCAGGCCATCGTCGCTCAGATGACGCCCTTCCCGCCGGGGACCTCGACCGTGTTCAACACCTACGGCGCCAAGCTGCAGACGATCTGGCGGTACGCGGACATGGGTTTCGCGCTGACCGACCCCCAGACGATCAACGTCGACGTCGAGGGGCTCGCCTGGTCTCCGAGCGGCGGCAACGTCGTATTCGACTCGATCTCGGAGTTCCAGATCGGGCTCGCGCACTCGTTCTTCGCACCGGACGAGGTGATCGACCCCGCGTCGCTCTTCCCGAGGTTCGGGAACTCTGGCCTAGGAGGAGCCTTCGCGCCCAACGTGATCGCGCCGGACAACACCGACGTCGTGCACCAGCGGTCGGACGGCTTCACGGTGGACCCCGCCGACACCTTCCTCTCGCCGACGGGGACGGTCCTCGCGCCGTTCCCCCTCAATCGCGGCCTCGACCCCGACGAGTTCAGGACGAAGACGTGGCGCGACACGTCCATCCGGTCGCGCGGCGGCCCCGGGTCGGCGGGCGTCGAGCCGCAGGCCTACCTGCTTGCGCTCGGCATGATCCCGCCGGCCGTCTCGTACTTCCGCCCCGGGCAGGTCCAGACGATCGGGCTCCCGCTGCTGATGGACTTCCGCACCTACCCGCAGGCGCCCCTCGGTGCGCTGAATGCCTGGACGACCGCCCTTGCGACGAACTCCTCTTCGAGGCCGTACTTCCGCGCATTCAGCGCCGGCGGCGTGGACCAGGCGGGGAGCACGGTCCTCGTCGACCCCGACGCAGAGACGATGGCCAACGGCGGGTTCAATCCGGGTTCGACTCCCCCGGGCGCGCCGACCTTCGGGCGCGACAACTCGGTCTCCATCGGTGCGGCCGACCTGGTGGTCCGCGTGAGCCGCGCGTACTCGGTCTGGTTCGAGTCAACGATCCCGGGATTCCCGGCCTTGGTCTCGCGCGACTACCTCGAGCCCGTGGTCGCTCCCGCGGCCTCCCGGCAGCCGGACGGGACCGAGGTCGAGGTCGAACTCCGTGGTGCGACGTCGATCGTCTACGCCAACACTGGCGTGCCGATCTCGGACAACGACCAGGACGACAACGGGATCGTCGACTACACCGAGAACGCGTTCACGCTCGACCTGTACGGCGACTTCTACAACGAGGTCGACGGGCCGCTGAACCACGACACGTTCCTGATGAACCCGCTGCTCACGTTCGCGGGTGGCACCGACGCCTGGCAGGCGAGCGCGGACGACATCGATGACGCCCGCTACTACCAGGTCCGGCTCACCTTCCGGTCGAACATCGCCAGCGGGGCGACGCCGAACGTGTCCGCGCTCGGCGTCGCCTGGTCGGAGAACTGACGGCGAGCGATCAGTCGCCGAGGACGAGCACCTCCAGCGTGCTCGCCGCTTCGGGCGCGTGGTGCACGCGGTGCGTCTGCGCCGCGAAGTCGTCCTCGTTCGCGAGGAAGACGTTCGGCACGTAGGTCTGCGGGTTGCGGTCGATCAGCGGGAACCACGTGCTCTGCACGTGAATCGCGAGCCTGTGGCCCGCGCGGAACGTGTGCAGGACGCCCTGCAGGGGCAGGTCGACCGCGGTCTGCTCGTCGGCAACGAACGGCTTCGGCGCGTCGAAGCCCTCGCGGTAGCGGCCGCGGATCGCCTCGCTGCGCACCATCTCGTGCATCGCCGCGCCATCCTCGCCCGGCGGGTGCACGTCGACGAGCTTGACGACCCAGTCCGCAGCGGTCCCGGTGGTCGAGACGACGAGGCGCGCGGTGAGATCGCCGGCGAGCGTCATGTCGCTCTCCAGCGGTTCGGTCATGAAGACGAGCACGTCGTCGCGCTCCGCCGCGAACGCCTGGTCCTCGGCCATGTACGGGCGCGGCGTGAAGCGGAACTCGGCGTGCTCGCGGTACGGCACGGGATCCGCCGGGTCGCTCCGGAACGCGGTCGACGCTTCCTCCGACGGCGCCGGCGCCGAGGCGTCCAGCCGCCCGCCCGCGCGCAGGTGGAGCGTCGTGCTCTTCGCCGCCCGGGGCGGCCACGCGTCGAACCGCCGCCAGTCCCGACGCCCGGTGTCGTACACGAGCGCCTCGGGCAGCTCCGGGTCGGGCCCGTCCTCGAGCTGATGGACGAGCCACGGCAGCTCGATCTCCCTGGCGTAGAACTCCGCGAGCCCGGGCCCGAAGTCGAGGTCCCCGATCACCTGACGCTGCCCGACGCGCCGCGCCCAGTCGCCGTGCCCCCACGGCCCCATGACGAGCGAGCAGTCGAGTCCGGGGTTCCCGCGCTCCAGCGCGCGGTGGATCTGGAGCGGTCCGTAGAGGTCCTCGGCGTCGTACCAGCCGCCGACGACGAGCACCGCCGTCCCCACGTCACCGAGATGCGGCAGGATCGAGCGCGCGCGCCAGAAATCGTCGTAGTCGGGGTGCGCGACGAGCTGGCCCCAGAAGTAGTTCTCGTCACCGAGCAGCGCGCGCACGTTCCGGAGCGGCCCGAGCTCCAGGAAGAACGCGTAGGCGTCCTCACCGCGCGTCGGGACGCGGTCGTACCAGCGCTCGGACCAGCGACCCGACTTCTGCACGCCCCACGTCGGCGTCGCCGTCAGATAGGCGAGCACGAACGCACCGCGCTTGTGGAAGTCGTCGAAGTAGAAGTCCGCGACCGGCGCCTGTGGAACGACCGCGACCAGCGCGGGGTGTGCCTCGGGCAGCGCGGCGACGCAGTAGAAGCCGGGGTACGAGATCCCCCACATGCCGACGCGCCCGCTGTGCCCGTCGACGTGTCCGAGGAGCCACTCGATCGTGTCGTAGGTGTCCGAGCTCTCGTCGATCGCACGGTCGCCCGGCACGTGCGGCCGCATGTTGTCCCACGTCCCGTCGGACATCCAGCGACCGCGGACGTCCTGCAGCACGACGATGAACCCGTGCTCCATCGCGGCGTCCGACGGGCCGATGCGCTCCGGGTAGGCGTCCGGCCCGTACGGTCGGCACGAGTACGGCGTGCGGCGCAGCAGGACCGGGAGCGGCCCCTCCCGCTCGCGCGGGACGTAGACGGCGGTGTAGAGCTCGACGCCGTCGCGCATCCGCACGTGGTGCTCCGACTTCTCGTAGAGCTCTTCGGCGTGCGACTGCGGAGCGAGGGCGAGGGCAGCGACGGGGATCAGCACGGAGCGAGCTTACGCCGCTCCGCGCGCGCGACCCCCTCAGTCGTGCTCCGGCTCCTTCTGGGGCTCGCTCCCCGGGACCTCCGGCGCGACGATCCCCATCGCCTCCTCGGGGTAGCACACGTCGCCCATGATCTCGATCGGGCGCTCCGTATCCTCCTTCGGGCCGTCGGTCGGGTCGTCGATCGGGTCGACCGCTCCACCCTCGTCGGGCGGTGTCGCCGTGTCCCAGCAGGCCGCCAGCATCCCCGCGGCCACGGCTAGACCGGCGCGCAGCGCCGCCGCCGCACCGCGACGCGCGGGCGGATCATCGGCGTGGAGCACGCGCCCGTCCGCATCGCGAACGAGTCGCATGCACACGCGCTCGTCCGCGCCCGTGACCAGGTCCCTGGCCTCCGCGCGGGTCAACGAGGCGCCGTCCACGACGTGCAGGGAGCACTGCTCGCACCAGCGCTCACTCCCCTCCCCCTTCAGCTCCGCCCAGCGCTTCTCGCAGGGGGTCTGAACCTTCAGCTCGGCGTCGTCGTTCTTCATGGATCTCCGGGATCGGCCCTCGGTTCGTCGGACCGGGGAACGGGCGAGCGCCACCGCGACTTGGTCCGTCGATCGAAAAACTCGTGTCGACTCGCGTTGGGACTCCCCTGCCGGAACGCCCGTCGTTCGGTCTCCAGGCCTACTTCCGCTGCTCCCAGAGCGACGGTCCTCGTCCCTCCACCGTCCCTTCCCCCGGCGCGGCTCCCACTCCGACGATTTCGCTGTCACTTGCCGCAGCTCCGCGCCGTTGTGCCCTGCGGAGCACCTGCCAAGCGGATGACCCTGCCCCCTACACGCCGACACTTCCCCATCGATGACGACGCCGAGCGTTCCCCCTGCGGGGCCTCGCTCGGCGAGGCGACGCTCGTCCTGGAGCGCTTCGTGCTCGTGCGCGAGGTCAGCCGCGGCGCCCAGGGCACGGTCTGGCAGGCAAGGGACCGCGTGGCTTGCTGTGACGTGGCCGTCAAGATCCTCCCCGGCCTCACGCACGACGACGTGGTAACGATGGGCCGCGAGGTCGCGGCGCTCCGTCTCCTGAAGATCCCCGGCGTCGTCCCGCTGATCGATGCGGGCGCGCACGGCGCGTGCGGCTGCGTCGCGATGGAGTGGATCGACGGGTCGCACTTCCCGAGCGCATCGGAGCGGACGCGATGGGAGCGGCTGGAGCCCGCTCTCCGCTCGCTTCTGGGGACGCTCGAGCGCGTCCACTCCGTCGGGATCGTGCACCGCGACCTGAAGCCCGCGAACGTGATCGTCGACGGTGACGCCCGCGCGACGCTGCTGGACCTCGGCGTCGCCGGGGGAACGGCCCTCACGTCGGACGGCCCCGAGCCGCTCGCCGGGACACCGCGCTACATGGCGCCGGTCCTGTTCCGGGGCGCCGCCCCGTCGCCGGCGACCGACCTCTATGCGCTCGCGGTCATGGTCTACGAGGCGCTGACGGGTGAGCCGCTCCGCAGCCAGGGTGCCGAGTCGTTCTTCGACCCCGACCCGCTCGACCACGCGCGCGTCGAGCGCGACCTCCAGGGACACGCGCCGTCGCCGATCGTGCGCGCGCTCGTCCGCATCCTGGGATCGAGCGGCACCTACACGGGCGGGCACACCGAGCTCATGCGCGCGCTCGGCGCGTCGTCCGGCTCGCCGGCCAGCCGGCTCGCGCCGGTCGTGGCGAGGCTCGCGCGCACGGGCTCCGCGCTGACGCCCGTCGCGCTGGAGGCGCTGTTCGACGCGGAGGAACGCATCGTCGCCCATCGCTCGACCGCAGCGCGCCTCCTGCACGAAGAGGTCGAGGGCGACGTCGGCCGCGTGCTCGCGCGCGTGGAGACGTGGCTCGGCCTCGGGATCGGTCGCCTGCGCGGGCACCGGCTGTCCGTCGACGAGCTCGACGTCGAGCGCCGGGAGCGCAGGCGTGAGATGCGCGGCCTCGTCGGACAGGGCGCGCTCACGACGACGTGGCTCTCGCGCGGACTCCTCGACCTGGCCGAGACGGCGTTCCGCGAGATCGACGAGCGGATCGCCGCCGGTGAGCTGCGCGAGGCGCTCGCCGAGCTTCCGAACATCCTGTCGACGTTCGACCAGCTCGACCACCGGCACCGGATCCCGCCCGTGCTGTACCGCTGGCTCCGCGTGGCTCTGTTCGCGAACGACCGGCGGGCGCTCGGCCTCCTCCTGCACGAGATCCACCGGAGCGACGCGACCGGCGTCACCGGCATCCACGTCGCAGCGGTCGCGACGGCCGCGATCGCCGCGGTCGATGGCGCGTTCGATCGTGCGCGAGAGCGCCTCGACTCCGTGCCCGTGCGCGAGCCCTTCGACCTCGGCCTCGCGTGGCACGCGGTGCGCGTCTTCCTCGCCCGACGGAGCGAGGCGCCCGCGGACGTCGCGCGCGCGCTCGCCGCCGCTCGCTCCTGGGCCGCGTCGGTCGCGGAACCGGTGCCGGAGCTGGAGAGCTGGGAAGGGTGGATCGCGTTCCTGAGCGGTGACTACGCGCGGGCCGAGCGGCTCCACCGCGAGTGCGCGCAGGAGTTCTGCGGCCCCCGCCGCGCGCAGTGCCTGCTCGACGCGGGAGCCGCTGCGCTGGAGCGCGGCGCCTTCGACGCGGCGCTCGAGACGGCGGAGGAAGCGCAGGAGGCCCTGCGCGGCCACCGACACCCCTTCGCGGCGGGTCGCATCGAGTGGCTCCGGCGCGCCGCCCTCTACCGCACGGACCGCGCCGCGCACGTGGACGAGGACCTCGTTCGGATCGCCGGGACGATCGACGCGCCCCAGGTCGTGGGCCTGACGCTCCTCACCGAGGCGTCGGTCGCGTGGCGCCACGGGCGCGCCGATCGGGCGATCGAGCTGGCCGACGAGTCGACCCGCGTGCTGGTGCGCGGCGGCCTGCACTCGCTCGCGTCGGTGCCCGCGGGACTGGGCCTCGTCGCAGGTCGCTCGACGCCGGCCGAGGACCTCCAGCCGTCCTTCGACCGCCTGCCGCCCGCGCTCACGATCCAGGCCGCCGAGCTGTGGCTCCGCGCCGGTGTTCCGCTGGACGCCGACACGCGCCGCCGCGTGGAGAACTGCTGGACCGCCGTCGACCCGTCCTCGGCCGAGATGCGCCGCGAGGTCCTCGCGCTCACCGAGTGCGGCCGGACGCGAGCCCCCCGGGGTATGAGCGCGTAAGGGTGCCCGCCGCTCGGTAGGCAACCACCGTCCGGTTCGTCTACCGTGCGCGCGGACGATGACGACCCCGTTCGACACCGAACTCCTCGAGGACCTGTGGCGGGGTGACTGGCGCGCGGCGAGCGGCTTCACGGCCGCGTTGCCCGATGAGCCGCCGCCCCACGCCTACGCGCTGATCGAGCGCGCTGCGGCCGTCGGTCTCGAGCTGGAGGAGATCGACGCGGAGCCGGACGAGCGGATCGCGCTGCGCGGCCAGGGCGTGCGCGTCGCGCTGCAGGAACTCAGCGTCGACCGCGACCATCGCCTCCGCGGCGAGCTGACCGAGCCCGAGGCCGACGCGCTCGACCGGTCGGTCCACGCCGTCCGCGTGGACACGATCCTCCTGGAGCCGGTGCTCGACGAGTACCACACGGCGCTGCGTGCGGTGGACGCGCTCGCGCCGGACGCCGTTGCGGTCGCGGACGAGCAGCGACTCCAGTGGCTTTCGGGGACCTGGATGCGCCGCGCGGCGGCGAGCCATGCGCCGCCACCGCCGGCGAGCCTCTACTCGCTGCACGTCGTCGTCGACGACGACCACGCGTGGATGCACACGCACGGGCTCCTGCGCTGCGGCTCGATCGAGGTCGAGGCGCTCGACGTCCCGCGCGAACACGTCGACTCGGTGGCGCACCTGGTGCGCGCCGCGGCGTCGCGCTTCATCGAACGGGGTCCGCCGCCGCCGGGCGAGTCGTTCGAGGTCGGGGACGGGCTCGTGCTCGCGTGGCGGCCGTGGGACGCGTGCGCCGCGGAGCGGCCCGATGCAGCGCTCGGCGGGACCGACGACCGCGACGACCACGACGGTCTCGTCGGCACGCTCGTCGTGCCGACCGGACGCAAGCGCGGGCTCCTCCGGCGCGTTCCCGTGTGGGCGCCCGTCACCGACCTCGTTCCGATCATCGACGACGAGCCGCTGTTCTACGTCTCGACGATGGAGACGCGGCGCATGGCGATGCTCGCGAGCGATCGGTTCCGCGACTTCCGATCCCTGTTCCGGCGCCACGGTGGACGGGACGACTGGACGTTCATGGTCAAGCTCGGGTACCAGATCGACGGCGACGAGTCGGACCCCGACCGCGCGTCGGAGCACCTGTGGTTCGACGTCCACGGGATCGACGGCGCCGAGATCGACGCGACGCTCCTGAACGCGCCGATCCAGATCGCGCGCATGGAGGCGGGCGACCGGGCGATCCACACGGCCGACCAGCTGAGCGACTGGACGGTCCACACGCCGGACGGCGCCTTCGGGCCGGATCGGGTCGACGCGCTGCTCCGGCCGGAGGAGTGATCCGGGCGGGGCGGATTCCGGCGGATCGCCTTCAGAGCGATTCGTCGGCCGCCCGACGACACGGGGAGCGTCCCGGATCGCGACATCCCCCGATCGCGGCCCGGCCCCTCCCCGATGCCCGTGCTCCGTCCCCACGTCCTCGTCCCGGTCGTCCTCTCGATCGCGCTCGCGCCTGCATCAAGCGCGCAGACGATCGAGGACCTGCGCAACCAGCTCCGCAGCGAGCTGGTCCAGGACCAGTTCAGCGGCAGCATCGTCACGCTCATCCTGCTGAGCAACGAGCTGGAACTGAGCGGCATCAACTACGAGCTGGACGACGAGGTCGGCACAGAGATCACCGCGCTCGTCCTTCCGTTCAACTACACGTTCCACCCGTTCGAGGACGAGCGCACCGGCCTCTACACCGAGGGCGTGATCGGGACGTCGAGCATGGACCAGTCGGGACCCGACCTCTTCAACGGCGATCTGCCCGGGGGAGAGACGGCGTTCAACACCGAGTGGCGGACGTTCGGCGGGCTCCTCGGCGCCGGGCCGGAGCGCCATCTGTCCGAGGAGATCAGCGTTGCCGCGATCGGACAGGTCGGACTGTCGTACCTGGAGAACCGCGCGATCTACGAGGGGCCGGGCGCCGATCTGTCGTCGCAGCTCTTCGACGGGCTGCTGTTCAACTGGGACGCGTGGGCCGTCACGTACGGCGTAGCGGCGCGGCTGCGCTGGTGGCGCGCGCTGGGCAGCGGGCGCTCCATCGAGTTCACGAGTCGGTACGACGTGCGGTGGACGGACGCGTTCGACGTCGAGGACGAGGTCCAGGACTTCCTGACCAAGTCGGAGCTGACGACGTTCCGCCTGCAGTACCGGGCGCTGACGGGTCTGCGCATGGGGCGCTACCCGATCGGCTGGCGCACCCACGCGGGTCTGAGCTGGGTGCTGGCGAGCGAGACGGCCGACCCGTTCGGGCTCATCGAGGTCGGCGGCGGGCTCGACCTTCTGACGCAGCGCGATCTCCCCTACGTGGACGGGCTCACCGCGGGGGGCGCCCTGTTCCTCGGGGACGGCGTGGCGGGCTGGACCGTGGGCGTCGGGATCGTTCTTTGATCCCGGCGGTGAGAGCGCGGAGCAGGTGAATCCGACGCCGGCCGGTTCCGAAGAAGCGCGGGGAGGCGGCAGGACCGCGCGAGGGCCGCTATCCTCCCCCCCGCCGTGACCGACTCCGACGCACAGGCCGACACCGCAGCGGGGCCCGCCCCCGCCGCAGACTCCGGCGAGACCTACGTCTCGACCGCGCCCGAGACGTCGGCGCTCAGCTCTGGCAGCAAGGGCGCGGACAGCAAGAAGAAGCCCGAGCGCAGCCACCCCTGGCGCGACAACATCGAGGCGGTGGCGATCTCCATCGTCACGATCGTCCTCTTCAAGTACTTCGTGCTCGAGGCGTACAAGATCCCGACGGGGTCCATGCAGCCGACGCTGATGGGCAACGAGGAGACCGGGATCCACGACCGTGTGATCGTGGACAAGCTCTCCTACCACTTCCGGGATCCGGAGCGGTTCGAGATCGCGGTCTTCAAGTACCCGCTGGACAGCGCGAAGAACTTCATCAAGCGCATCATCGGGATGCCCGGTGAGCTCCTGTACCTGAAGGGCGGCGACGCCTGGATCCGCCGGGACGGCGAGACCGAGGACCGCGTGCTGCGTCGGCCGCGTCCGATCCAGAACGCTCAGCTGCGCCTGCTGGACACCCGGGGCGAGTGGCGCCCGACCCGCGCCGCGTCGGCGGCATGGACGATCGACGCGCGCCAGGGAGGCGACCTGATCGTCGCGAAGGGGCGTGGCGAGGCGACGTTCCCGCGCGGATCGATCAAGGACGACTACCTCGACGGCTACCCCGAGGGGATGAAGGCCGACGTCGACGATCGGAACAAGAACTCGAACTGGAACGACGTCAGCGACCTGCGCGTGCGCGCGGACGTCGAGGTGGATGCCGGCTGCCGCGAGGTGGCGTTCGTGGTGCACGAGGGCAGGCGGCGGTTCCGCTTCGTCCTACCGGGGCCGGCAGCGCCTGAGGGCGAGAGCCTGCGGATCGAGGCGATCGGCATCGAGGACGAGTCCGGCCAGTTCACGGCCGGACCGGGTGGGACGATCGCGGAGCTAGAGACCCCGCGGCGGCTCGTGGCCGGGCGCTTGACGACCGTCGAGGCCCAGAACCTCAACGACCTCCTGACGCTCCGCGTCGACGGCGAGGACATCCTGACGCTGGAGGTCCCGCCGGTGCGCGAGCCCGGCCCCGCGCGGGTCACGATCGCGGTCGAGGCGCCGGACGGCGCGGGCGCGACGCTCGACGACCTGAAGATCTGGCGGGACATCTACTACACGACGGATCCGACCCGCCAGAAGGTCACGCGCTGGCAGATCCCGCCGGGCAACTACGTGGTGCTGGGCGACAACTCCCAGGACTCGTCGGACGGCCGGGACTGGACGCTCGCGCGCTTTCGCGTCGACGACGGCGAGGGGAACGAGCGCATCGTCCGCGGCAACCAGCGCGAGGGGATGGTCGTGCGGCCGGACACCAACCCGCTCTACCTGCCGAGCAAGCGGTCGGCCGAGACGATCTTCTTCCGCGACGACCTCGGCGAGCGCCACGTCTTCGACGCGGACGAGGTCCAGCGCATCGCCGACGAGTCCGCCGCGCTCGTGCCCCGCGACCTGATCCGCGGCCGGGCCGTGCTCGTCGTCTGGCCGCTGTCGCCTTGGCGCGGCGTCTACCGCTGGAAGTGGGTCCGCTGACGCGGCATCCTCGGTGCGGCGGGCGGTGACCGGCCGGACCACTCCGGAGTGATTCAGCGCACCCGCAACGGAGGCTCATTTTCCCGCCAGAGGGACACTCGCGGACGAGTCGACTCCGAACAAGACCCAATGAACGGGCGCCACACAGCTCGAGTTATCCACAGTCCTTCCCCGGCGCTGGAGGCGTGGCTGGGAAACGTCCTCTATGGCCGATTGTCGCGGCAAGCACTCGTGGCTTCACCCCCCTCCCGGCCTAACCCACAGCCCTCCGTCGACTTAGCCGACCTGGTGTGCGTCCGAGTGACGCCCCAAGGGGGGTAAACGAGAACCCTAGGTTCGGAACGTTCCCCACCGCCGAGTTCCACAACCATCCACCGCGAACCAGGCCAACGTTCCACGCGGACGGAAGATCAAGACGGCGAAGACCGTCCCCACCCTGCAACACCTCACGATGCCGAGCAACGACACGCCGCCGCTGGAGGTCGA
>JBCDGE010000015.1:0-85859 GCA_038757895.1 Planctomycetota bacterium
GAGCCGGCGGTCGGGCTCACCCCTGAGATCTTCGCGCCCGACGTGCTCTCGCTGGAGGACCGCTACGAGTACGGCATCGCCATCTCAGCGGACGGCCTCCAGATCTACTTCGGCGTCGCGGGAGACGAGCGCGCCGAGATCTGTTCCCTTGAGTACGCCGAGGGCGAGTGGTCGACGGATGGCCCCGTCCTTCCCGACGCGAAGTTCAGCTTCAACGATCCGTTCCTCTCCAGCGACCAGAAGCGTCTCTACTTCATCAGCGACGCAGCGCTGACCGGAGAGGGGCGGAAGCAAGACCACGACATCTGGTACGTCGAACGAACGGAGAAGGGCTGGTCCGACCTCATCCACGGCGGCACGGAGCTCAACACCTCGTTCGAGGAGTACTTCGTCTCCCTGACGGACGACGGCACGCTGTACTTCGCGTCCAACAGGCCGAAGCCGCCCGCAGATTCCTGGGGCGGGGGATTCGATCTCCACGCGTCGCCGAGCGCCGACGGTTCGTTCCAGTCGGCGAAGCGGCTCCCCGCCGCGCTCAACACCGAGCACTACGAGGCGGACGTCTTCGTCGCGCCCGACGAGTCCTACGTGATCTTCTGCGCCACGCGTCCGGACGGACTGGGCCGCGGGGACCTCTACATCAGCTTCCGCGGATCGGACGGCGAGTGGTCGACCGCAAAGAGCATGGGGGACGCGATCAACACCGACAGCCACGAGCTGTGCCCGTTCGTCTCGCGGGACGGCAGGTTCTTCTTCTACACGAGCAACGAGGACATCTACTGGGTCGATGCCAGGGTCCTGGAGAGCTTCCGCTAGCCAGGGTCGTCTGGATCCAGGGCACCAGGGATTGGCTTGGCGGGCTCGCGCCGGTGCGGGCACGGGGCTCGGCCTGGAGATGCTGAAGTCGTAGCCTTGGCGCGCGGACCACGGCGTCCGCGTGCCACCGATGTTCGCCCTCGACTTCCCCGCCTGGGACCCCGTCTTCCTCGACCTTCCGGGTCCGATCGACCTGCGCTGGTACGGGCTGATGTACGTCGTCGGCTTCCTGGTCGGCCACTGGATCCTCGGCCGTCTGTCGAAGCGTGGCTTCCTGCCCCTCGACGCCGACGGCGTGTCGCGGCTCCTGGTGTCCGTGGTGCTCGGAGTGCTGATCGGTGGCCGCGTCGGCTACGCGCTGATCTACGACCACGCGCTGCTCCACCCGCTGCGCATCCTTCAGATGTGGAACGGCGGTCTCTCCTTCCACGGCGGGCTGACCGGAGTGGCGGTTGCGGTGATCCTGTTCGCGCGCAAGGAGCGGGCGCCGACGCTGCGCGTGGGCGACGCCTGCGCGCTCGCGACGCCGCCCGGGATCTTCGCGGTGCGCTTCGCCAACTTCATCAACGGGGAGCTCTACGGACGCGTCACGAACGCTGACACGTTCGGCGCGATGCAGTTCCCGACGGACCCGGCGGCGACGGCCAGGATGGGGCTCTACGGGCTCGGGACACGGGACCGGGAGCTCGCGATCCAGATGGCGTACGGCAACGTCGAGTGGGCCGACGTTCAGGACCGGGTCGCGACCGAGGATGTGGCCGGCAACCCCATCCCGTGGGACCGGATCCGCGAGCAGCTCGACTGGGAGAGCGTCCGTGAGAGCGTGCCGAACCGACATCCCTCTCAGCTCTACGAGGGGCTGTGCGAGGGCCTGCTGCTCGGGGTGGTGCTCGCGCTCGTCTTCTTCTGGACCCGGCGCAGGCCGCTCGGGAACGGCGCCTACTTCGGCCTCTTCCTCGTCGGATACGGGCTCTTCCGGTTCTTCCTGGAGAACCTGCGGCAGCCGGACGCGCAGTTCACGAGCGCGGACGATCCGGTCGGCGTCGTCCTGTTCGGGATGACCATGGGACAGACGCTCTGCGCGTCGATGATGCTGATCGGAGCGCTCCTGCTCGTGGTCTCGCGCCGCACGCATTCCTGACCGAGGCGAACGACGGCGACACACTCGGATACGACGCCTTCGCCGGCGCGGAGGAGAAAGTGGACGCGATCCGCGCGTGGCGCGCGTGGGCCGAGGCCCGGTGAGCTGCGGTCGCTACCGCGTGAGGTCGCTGACCTCGACCTCGCCATCGCTGAATCGGAGCCTGTCGATCCCGACGAGCGTGTCCGCACCGTCCCGGCCGCTGACGCCGTCACGGACGACGACGGACCCCGCCGCGGCGTCGATCGAGTACTCGCGACGCTCTCCCGTGAAACAGGCCGTGTCCACGCCGCCGCGCCCCTCGATCCGGTTGTCGCCACGGTTGCCCCGGAACACGTTGTCCTGATCGTTGCCGACGATGCCGCTCGAACGGGATCCGGTCAGCGTGATCTCGACCAGGTAGCGCGACTTGTGCGTGTAGGGGAGATCCGGGTCGAATCGCGCGTGGAACGCCCCTTCGAAGCTCGGGTCGATCAGCGCTTCGTAGCCGACGAGGAACTCCGGTAGGAACGCCCGGAGCAGCGCCTGGCCCTTCGGGTCGAGTTCGGCCTGTTCCGCGCGTGTCTTCGCGCAGTAGACGCCCCACATGCCGCCGGGGTCCTCGTCGAAGGGACCCCAGAGGCCGTAGTAGGTGTCGATGACGGACGCGATGTACTCCTGGGCCAGGCTGTTCTCGTCCTCGAGCTCGCGGAGCCAGTCCTCGACGCCCTCGTCGATCGGACGTCCCCACCTGGAGTCCGCGATCGCGGCGCGGGCCTCTCGATCCAGCTCCCGCTGGTATGCCGGCAGCGCTCCTGGGAAGTCGGTGCCGATCCCCATGTCGTGGACGAGGTGGAAGATCTCCTCGAACGCCGCGTCGCGGTGGTCCCAGTCGTTCTCCAGGTACCAGGCCGAGCCGTCGATCGGCGTCTCTTCCTCGTAGAGCGGCTGGGCCGGCAGATCCGGCTCCTCGCCCTCCCGGTGCTCGCCGGTCGGCATCATCAGCATGGCGCCGTTCTCGGCCATCCGGCGCGCGACCTGTCGCTTGCTCGCCGCGCCGCCGTAACCGTCGTCGCCCGGAAGGGGGCGCAGGAAGAAGAGCAGGAGGTTGCGCGCGCGCGCCACCGCCAGATCCGGAACGCCTTCCTGTGCCACGATCCAGACCGCGCCCTGGCCGGACGCGTCCACGGCGACGCCCTTCGTGAACCCCTGGTCTCGCAGCTCGCCCGCGCGGACCGGTCCGATGCGGGCGGCGTCGTCGGCCGGGAGCGCGTGGACGCCGAAGCGATTCTGGATCGGCGCGACGTTCGAGGCGCACGCGGCCAGCAGGACCGGGACGAGGAGTCGAAGCGGGGCCTGGGCGGCAGAGTGGCCTGGCAGCCCGAGAGGCCGGGGAGTCACCGTTCGTCTCATGCTGGCCATGGGAACCAGTCTTCTTGCCGCGCGCAATCGCGCGCGTCGGGGCGGCTCGCCCGTCAGCGATCCAGCTCCTTCAGCACCTCGCGTAGCCACTCGATGCCGTTCTGTGTTCCCACGGCGAGGATCGAACTCCGCCGCGGATGTGCCGCGATCCGCGGGCGCGGTTTGCCGTCGCCTTTCCAGTCCGCGAGGCGTCGCTCGAGGGCCTCGACGGCCTCCGAGCCGGAGATCCGCTCGAGGGGAAGCTCCTCGACGAGGACGTCGGCGTCGGGAATCGACTCCGGCTTCAGCAGGTCTGCCATCGCGGCGACGCGTTCACCCGTGCCGATCAGGACGATGGACGACGTGTTGGCAACGACGAGAACCTCGTCCGGCCGGCGTCCTCGCACGAGGATCTGCAGGGCGCGCCCGAGCCGCTGGACGTCACCGCTCTCCACGTTGACGACCGTCATGAAGAGCATGGCGGGGTACTGACGCGCGGTGTCGATCCGTGCGATCGGCAGGACGGTGGCAGCGGGTCGGCGCGTGGACGGGGCCCGCTCCTCATCGGCGGCTTCGACCTTCAGGATGTGGATGTCCTCCGATCGGATGACGCTGAGGAAGAAGCCCTCCTGCACGAGGAGCTCCTGAACCGCCGTGTGGACCTCTCCGACGGGCGCCTCGAGCCGCTGTTCGATGAGGAGGGGGCGATCGAGCCGCTCACGAACCTCGGTCGAGTACGTGAAGTTCTCGCCGGTCACCGAATGGTAGCGCTGCAGCAGGCTCAGGCAGGTGATCGCCCCCGCCTCGATCACGAGCGCCTCGTCGGCGGGCGGGAGGATCGGTTCGGCGGACTTCTGCGGTGCGGGGGCGACAGCGGCGAGCGCGAGCGCGGCGACGGTGGGGGACGTGAGCGCCGGAAGGATCATCGGGATTCTCGAGCAAGGGGGAGGGAAGGTGCGAGGTGGTCGCGCCCGTGGACGTCCTCCGCGCCGCTCTCTTCCGTCCATCGAACGAATACGTCCCCGTCGCGGTCACGGCCCGAAGGTCGCGCCGAGGCTCGCCGAGAAGTTGAATCCGGTACTGCCCGGCCCGGCCGGGTCGCGATAGGCGGCCTGGAAGGACCAGGTCGAGCCGGCGACGATCGCAGCTGCGGGAACCTGGGGCGACGCGAGGTCGATCGCAGCCATCGCATGGCCGCGAGCGTCCGTCGTGGCGACCGCGCGGCGGAACAGCGCTCCAGAGAGGCAGATCGCGCCGTCCCCCGCAGGCATCGGCGGACCCGCCGTGCCCTGCACCGCGACGACGAGCTGCTGCGGGGGAGCGAAGGAGAGCTCGAGCGCGAAGTCGTCGGCGCTGACGCTCGTCGATCCCCTTGCGACGAGCGCCGCGCCTGCGCCGGCCGAGTTGGGGGACCCCGCGCACCCGGGAGTCGTACGCGGTCGGAGCACGAGGTGCACCGGCGTCGCCAGCCCACCCGAGCCCGCGGCGATCGGTGTGCCCAGGGAGGCGCCATCGGACGCGTAGCGCTTGATGTCGTCCGTGTTCACGCTCGCGACCCACCACGTTCCGTCGGGCGTACGGACGATGCCCGTCGGTCCGTCGAGCCCGCCGCTCTCGTCCCCGGGAGTCGCCGGGTCGTCCCCGATGAAGACGTCGAGGAACGCGCCGGTGGCGGCGTCGAAGCGCAGGACCTCGTCGCTTCCCTCGCTCGTGGCGAGGACCGTCCCGTCACCCGGGAAGAACACCGCCCACGGGTTCCGCAGGCCGGACGTCGCCGGAGTGAGGAAGTTGTCGATGAACGCGCCCGTCGAGCCGTCGTACCGCTTGACGCGCCGGTTCCAGTAGCTCGGCACGTACAGGCTCCCGTCCGGGCCGAACGCCATGCCGGAATCGGGCCCGTTGAGCCCACCCGCGGCCGACTGGACGAACACCGCGTCGAACGCGCCGCTGCGCCCGTCGTAGGCGAGCACGGAGTCCCCGTTGAAGCTGCCGACGTAGAGCCGACCGTCGGGACCGAATAGGACGCCGGAGGGTCCGTCGAGGCCGCCCGTCTCGTCGACGGTCGTGTTCGGATCATCCGTGACGAAGGCGTCGATCCACGCGCCGGAGCTCGGCTCGAAGCGGAGGACCTCGTTCGTGGCCTCGCTCGCGACGTAGAGCAGCCCATCCGGACCGATGGTCGCGCCGAGCGTGCCCGCGAGAGGGGAGCCGAACCCGAGCGTGCGTTCGAGCGCACCCGTCGGCACGTCGAAGACCTGGAGGGCGGGCGGGTCGAAGCTGGCGGCGACCAGCTCGTCACCGGGTGCGAGCAGCAGGAGGGGGAGCAGCATCCCGGCAGGATATCCATTGCCGGAAAAGTCGCTGTTCTGGCTGTGTGAACTCGGGCGAAGGACCGGCCGGGGCGCCCGGTCTGCCGCTCTCCTCAGCCCTTCGAGGCCTGTTCGGCGACGGCCTTGGCGCGCGCGGCGATCTCGTCCGCGTCGCCCAGGTAGAAGTGCTTCGACGGCGTGAGGTCGTCGTTGAGCTCGTAGACGAGCGGCACCCCGGTGGGGATGTTGAGGCCGACGATCTCCTCTTCGCTCATGCCGTCCAGGTACTTGACCAGCGCGCGTAGCGAGTTGCCGTGCGCGACGATGAGCACCCGCTCGCCGGACTCCAGGTCGGGGCGGATCGCGCTCTCCCAGTAGGGAAGGAAGCGGTCGACCGTGTCCTTCAGGCACTCCGATCGCGGCCGATCGGCCGGGTCGAGGTCGTCGTACCGCCGGTCGCTCGCCGGGTTCTCGGGATCGTCGGCCGCCATCTCCGGCGGCGGGGTGTCGTAGCTGCGACGCCAGACCTTGACCTGTTCGGCCCCGTGCTTCTCCGCCGTCTCCGCCTTGTCGAGGCCCGTCAGTCCGCCGTAGTGCCGCTCGTTCAGGCGCCAGTGGCGCTTGACGGGCAGCCAGAGGCGGTCCATCTCCTCCAGCGCGAGGAACATCGTCTTGATGGCGCGCTTGAGGAGGGACGTGTGCACGACGTCGAAGTCGTAGCCCCCGTCGCGCATCAAGCGGCCCGCCTCACGGGCCTCCGCGACGCCCTGCTCCGTGAGCCCGACGTCGACCCAGCCCGTGAATCGGTTCTCGAGGTTCCACTGGCTCTGGCCGTGCCGCAGGAGGACGAGCTGCTTCATGCGCGGGAGTCTACCGCCGAGGTCGTGACGACGCGGACGAGATCTGCTTGTCGAGGAGGACGACGTCGCCGAAGCGCCACCGCCCGCCGTACGCCTCGGCCGTCAGTCGACCGGTGATGTCGAGCGAGCGGTCGTGCACGTGGCCCCAGTGCTCGATGCGGGCGTCGACGTTCCAGCTGCAGAGTCCCATGAGCCGTCGCGGCTCCTGCCGAACGAGGTCACAGTCCGTCAGGCGGACGCCCTGGATCGCGGTCCCCGCTCCTGTCGCCCAGGGGCCGCTGAGCTGGCCCCGCAGGTCGAGATAGAGCTCCTCGAGCAGCTCTCCGTCGCTGGTCATCGTGAGCAGCTCCAGGGCCTCCCGCTCGTCCTGGCGTCCACACGCGAGGTACGTGTTCTGGAGGAGGGCCTCTAGCACCGAGCGCCCGTCGCCTTCCTCGAGCTCGAACATGGGGACGAAGACGTAGGCGAGCCCGAGTGCCGCGGAGAGGGACCCGAGCGTGAGCGCCGCTCGCCGCTGACGTGCGACGAGGGGAAGCGCCGCGACGAGCGCGGCCAGCGCCGCCCACCCGAGGATCGCGATGCGTCGAGGTTCGACGAAGGCGACCTGCGTGGGGAGCGGCGCCGGGGTGATCTCCACCTCGCCGCTCCACTCCAGAGTGCGCTCGCTCGACTCGAGGACGAACCGCTCCGTCTCCTCGCCGACGACGACGCTGACGACGTGATCGTTGAGCAGGTCCAGCCACTCGGAGCTGTCGAAGGCGAGGCGCCTGACGGCTTCGTCCACCGGATGGATCGACAGCATCCCGACGAAACCCGTCGGGAGGGGGATCGGCGCATCGTCGTCGCTCGCGAGGCCTCGACGGAGCGAATCGCGCGTGAACCAGCGCACGTGAGTCTCCGAGGGTTCCGAGAGCGCACCGTTGATCGTGAGCGGTGACTCGGTCCCGACGCGCTCGTCGACCAGCTCTTCGATCCAGACGCGCTCCTCGTCCCCCAGGACGGTGGCGATGGAGAGCTCGGACTCGTACGGCATGATCTCCCACGCGAGCGACATCAGCGGCAGGACGAGCTCGTGGCGCACGTGGTCCGCCTCGACATAGAGGTAGCTGAATCCGGTTCGCGACTTCACCAGAGGCCTGGGAAGCGCGTACCGCTCGTCGAGATGCCGGATCGTGTTCGTGTCCTCCGGAGGCAGGAGCGGGAACCGATGGCGCTCGTCCCACAGGACGCGTCCCTCCTCTCCCCCTTCGATCGACCACCGGCAGTAGAAGAGCGAGCTGATGCTCTTCCGCCAGCCGCCCCAGTCGAACAGGATCGAGCTCTCACGCGGTCGATCCAGCGCCGGGTAGCGGAGGGTCAGCGTGCATTGCGTCTCGCCCACGGCGGCGTACTCGAGTCGCGGGGGCTCGGTCGCTCCCGTGAGTGTCACGCTGCTCGTGGCCTGGCGTACGCCGTCCGCATCGAAGAGGCCCGTTCCCTCCTCGACGCGCCGCTGGAACTCCACGAGGGCCGTGCGCAGCGCCTCCGGCGAGAAGCTGCCGTCGTCGTCCACGCGCGCCGAGCCGAGCATCACCACGTCGTCGTAGGTGAAGTCGATGGACAGCAGGGTCGCCTCCGGCGTCAGCTCCAGCCGGAGCGCGTAGTTGCTGATCGGGTGCGCGCCCGCGAGACCGACGGCGAGGAGGATGGAGGAGAGCGACATCACGGCTGGAAGACGTTTCGAAGGCGCTCGAGACCCGCGCGCATCTCGGTGAGGTAGTCGCCCTCCGCGGGGCGGTTTCCACAGGGGCGCAGCACGACGGTCTCGATCCCGAAGTCCTCACGCAGGCGCGCTGCGATCTCGGGCGCGGGGGTGTCCTCGTACAGCATCCACCGCGCGGAATGCTGGCTGACGATCGCGTCGAAGGCTTCCCACTCGGCCTCGCTCGGCATCCCCTCGGGCTCCCAGAGGAGGGAGCGGACGTCCCAGCCGTACCTCGCAGCGAGGTAACCGTAGACGGGGTGCGAGGCGAGGAGCAGCGGCGCGTCGGTTCCAGCGGATAGCTCGCGGTAGGCCGTGTCGAGGGAAGCCAGGTCCTCGTCGAGAGCCGCCGCGTTGGCCCGGAGTTCCTTCGCGTGATCGGGGAGGTGATCGACGAGGGCGGCGAGCACGGACGCGGCCTGCTGGCGCGCTAGGGTCGGATCGAGCCACGTATTGAAGTCGATGCCGACGTGGGCGTGAGAGCCGCTCTCCCCATGACTGTGCGTCGCCGTGGCCGGGAGCTCGAGTAGCTCGCCCTCGAAGGCGGCGGAGGTCACGACGGTGCGCTCCAACGGCACCGTCACGAGGTCGATCCACTTCGCGTAGGTGGCGCCGTTGAGGAGGATCAGCTCCGCGGACTGCAGGGCGAGGATGTCCTCGTCGCGCGGACTCCAGAACGCAGGATCCACGTCGGGGGGAGCGAGGAAGCGAACCTCCAGGTGTTCGCCCGCGATGCGCTGGGCGAAGTACTGCAGCGGATAGTTGACGGCATGGACGCCGCTCGCAGCGTCGACCGGCGACGTCGGAGGTGCACCCGGACCGCAGGCGAGGGTGCCCAGGAGAGGGACGAGGCAGAGGCAGCGCATCGGCGTGGCTCGGGACTCAGGTGCTGGCGATGAAGCGCTCGAGGAGCTGGACGCCCCAGCGGCGGGAAGCGAGGGTCAGGGCGAGAGCGGAAGCTCCGCCGGCGAGAAGGAGAAAGGTCCACTCGCTCACGATCAGGCCGAGGATCGCGCCGCGGCGGACGCCGATGGCGGCGAGCGTCGCGAGCTCGACGCGGCGTAGACGCAGGGCGAGGGCTCCGATCAGGACGAGGAGGACCGTCGTGAGCACGGCGAGCACGGACGTCAGCATCCGCACGATGCCCTGGATCCTCATGACGATGTCGAGGAGCTGATCCAGCGCCTGGACGGGCACGATCGCCTGGCCCATCGAGTCCGGATCCGTGAGCCGTCCGCGGACGATGAGACCCTCGGACGCCGAGGCGGGCACGACGATCGCGGCGCGCAGCGGGAACTCGGAGGGGTCGCCATGGAAGTGGAAGCGGCCGAGGTTCGCCTCGTCCACGCCGGCCATACGCGGGAGGTCGACCGGAGCGGCGGGAACGTCCCCGTAGACGGGCGACGCGTCCACGTCCTCGTGGCCGTGCCCGATCCCGTCGATCACCCACGCGGTCTTGACGTCGCAGAACACGGCCTGGTCGTCCGGCGTCGCGCTCGCTGCGAGCACGCCGGTGATCCGAAGGCGCGTCCCGAATCCTCCGACCACGTCGAGGACGCCCTCGGGATCCGAGACCAGGCTGTCCTTCGCTCCGACCCCCATCCGCGCGGCGACCTCGGCGCCGACCACGCAGTCGCCGAGCCGCAGCGGCGTGTGTCCCTCGGCGCAGCGCAGTCCGCGAAGCCTGAAGTAGCCGAGGTCGGTGCCGACGAGGGGATAGCCCGCGACGCGGTGGCGGACGTGCAGGGGAATCGTCTCCGCGTCCACACCCTCGACGGCCTCCGTCACGGCGTTCACCGGAAGGAACGAGCGGCCGTCCGGCCGCAGGTACAGCGCGTCGAGCAGCAGGTCCGTTTCTCCTCCTCGCGGCCCGATCAGGATCGGCGTGGCGCGGGCCCGCGCGGTGATCGCGCTCGTGTACGCGGCGAGGGTGGCGTCGGTGACGAGGGGAAGCCCCGCGACGACGCCCACCGTCGCCACGAGGATCGCCGTCCGCACCCTGTAGCGCCGCAGCGAGGCGACGGCCAGGTACCAGATCCCCCCGGTCTTCATGCGTGGGGCGCGAGGAGCGGGGAGGGGAGGGTGAAGCGCGCATCGCAGGCGTCGCGGCTGCGCGGATCGTGGGTCGCGACCACGAGCGTCGTCCCCAGGTCGCGGGCGGTGGCGACCAGGAGATCGATCGTTGCTGCCGCGGACGCGTCGTCGAGGCTCGCCGTCGGCTCGTCCGCGAGCAGCAGCGGCGGTTCGAGCAGCAGGGCGCGCGCGATCGCGACGCGCTGCGCTTCCCCCTGGGAGATCCGATCGGACCGCTGGTGGAGGAGGTGATCGATCCCCAGCCGTTCGGCGAGCGCCACGCAGCGCTGCAGCGGCTCCGCGAGCGGACGAACGAATCCGGCGCAGTGCTCCACGACCAGGATGTTGTCGCGGACGCTCAGGTAGTCGACGAGGCGCGCGTTCTGGAAGACGAGCCCGACCTCGTTCCGCCGGTAGGTGCGTCGGCGGCCCTCCGAGAGCCCCCGCAGCTCGCGCTCTCCGACCCGCAGTGACCCTGCCTGCATGGGCAGGAGCCCGGCCACGAGGTGGAGGAGCGTCGTCTTCCCACAGCCGCTCGGGCCGCACAGGGCCAGCGAGCTCCCGGTGGCGACGCGGAGCTCATCGACCGCGAGCTCGAACCGGCCTCCGGGGTAGGCGAACCGCAACTCGTCGATGGCGATCATGGGCGAGTCGTTCCTGTGTCTGCCGGCCGACGCGTGCGTTCCCCTGCGTCTCGCGGGGCGACGCTGTGCACCGCCCGGCGCCCCGTCGCAGCCGCGTGCGGGAAAGTAGCAGGATCAGAAGAACGTCACGCTCACGGCGTTGGAGAAGTTCGACGTCAGACCCGGGTTCGCGTCCCGGTGCCAGCACTGAAAGGTCCAGGTCTCGCCCGGGAGCACGGAGACGAAGCCCGTCGGTTGCGGCATCATCGCAAGGTCGAGCGTGAGGTCGAACAGTCCACAGCTGCCGCCGTTCTGGGCCTGTCCGGGTGCGTTGAGCCGACCGACGGCGCCACCGAGACAGAGCGTGCCCTGCGAGCCGCCTGCCATCGGCACGTTGCCGAGCGTCGTGCTCGCGAGGAAGTAGCCGATTGCGTTGGGCGGGAGCCCCTGGGCGCGGACCCGCAGTCGGTTGTCCGCGAGGATCGAGCTCCCGGTCGCGAAGAGGACAGAGGGCTCGCCCGTCGAGTTCGGCTCGGGCGTGCAGGAGGCGAGGGGACTCCCGATGCCCGCCTCGGACGGCGTGAAGTTGTCGAACGCGACGCCGACGATGCTGATGAGCGCAGTGCCGGTGAACTCCAGCAGGATCGTCGCGATCTCCTCCGCACCGGTCGGCGATTCGACCGACCAGGCGTTCGCCGTGCCGTTGCCCGGGAATCTGCCGCACGGCGCCGCTGCGATCGGCTGGACGACGTCGACGTCGACGACGTTCCCCGCCGCGTCGAACGCGGTGACCGTCCACCCCTCGATCGTGCCGCTGTAGGCGTCGACGTCGAGGAGCACGGCCGAGGCGCGCGCGACCGGAGACGTGTAGATCACCTTGAGCGACCCGATCGAGCCGACCGCGTCGTCGTCCGTGAGGAACGAGTCGCAAACGCCGGCGTTCTGCAGCGGCACGTCCGGGCCGCTGTTGTTCGGGCAGCCGGCGAACGCCGTGCGTGGCACGCCAACCTTCGCGATCCTCGGGTAGCCGAGGAAGGCGCCGGTCGTGCGGTCGACGACCTCGAACGATACGCCGAAGGGCGGGCCGGCGTACTGGTCCGAGATCTCCTGGAGGTCGGAGGTCGGCGTTCCGTCGGGGAGGGTCTCGAAGTCGAGGGTCTGCGCCGCGGCAGGAGCGGCGAGGACGAGGGACAGAGGGACAAGAGCGGGTCTCTGGTCCATGGCAGGATGTGGTGCGGGGGGCTCCACACTACATCGATCGGGGCGAAGCGCTCAGTATCGGATCGTGACCGGAGGCGTCCCGCTGAACTCCATGGTCCGGCCGCTCCCTCCACCGTCGAACTCCAGCAGGAGATGGTGCGCGTCCCCCTCGACGACTTCGGCCCGTCCGAGCGCGTCGATCATGCGCGCGTTGGCGTTGTCTCCCTGGCCCGCGGGGACCGTGAGCACCACGCGAGTGAGACGTTCGATTCCCGCTGGATGGGTGAGGTACAGCCTCACCTCCTCACGCCGCACCGGGTCCTTGATCGCCTCGACCTCCGAGATGGACTCGCGGCGCCGGTACGCGCGGTCTCGACCGGTCGCGTAGATCAGAGGCGATGCGAGGTCCGCGTTCCCATGCGCCATCAGGTACCGACCGGCCCCGTCCTTGCTCGCGTAGAGCGTCGCGTCGAACGGGGCATCGGCAGGTTCGAGCGTCGCGACTGTCAACCCGACGGCGAACGGCGAGACGTCGGCGTCGCCCGACCAGCGTTCGACGTAGTCGCTCCCGAACGCCGCGTGGTTCGCGCGGGCCTCGGCCTCGTCCTCGAGGGAGAGCAGCTCGATGAACGAGTCGAGCAACAGGAAGTAGCGGCCGCGTGTCCCTTGCCCCTCGTGTCGGGTCTCGAGAGCCGCCGCAGGTGTCAGGAACCCCGAGAGCCAGCGCCGGAATTCGTCATCGGGCACGAACACGACCACGTGGTCGTACTCGGCGGCCGCGCTCTTCGCGCTGTCGCCAGCCGGATCCGACGCACAGGAAACGAGGACCGCGAGGAGCGCGAGTCCGCCGCCTCGAATCGACCGGGCGACAACGCCGCCGTCGTTCGCCCGGCACCGAGGGGACTCGCGATTCGTTCCCATATGCGTTTCTACGCAGTGCGTCCTACTGCCCGGGCTCGTCGGCGTCGGGCCGCTCCGCCGGCTCGACCGTCAGTCCGCGATTGCGCAGCAGCGGAGCAGTGCTCGGCTCTCGCCCTCGGAACCCGACGTAGGCCTTCATCGCCGGGCGCCGGTTCCCCGCGGAGTACACGTTTCGGTAGAGCCGCTCGGCCAGGACGGGGTCGTAGATGTCGCCCGCTTCCTCGAACGCCGCGAAGCCGTCGTTGTCGAGGACGCCGGCCCACATGTAGGTGTAGTAGCCGCTCGCGTAGAGCTCGCCGCCGAACGAATGTCGGAAGTGCGGCGAGCGGTGGCGCATCTCGATCGCCAGCGGGATGCGTGCCTGCGCGAGCACGCCGTCCTCGAACGAGTCCACGTCGAGCTTCGCCAGGACCGACGGGTCCGTGATGCGGTGGAACGCCAGGTCGACGAAGGCCGACGCGATGAACTCCACGTTGTCGAAGCCCGACGTCGCGTTCGACGCGGCGCGCAGCCGCTCGATCAGGGCGAGCGGCATCGGCTCTCCCGTTTCGTGGTGCAGCGCGAACTCCTGGATCACCTCCGGCTGGCGGATCCAATGCTCGAAGATCTGGGCCGGGAACTCGACGAAGTCGTAGTCCACGGACGTCCCCGCGATCGAGGGGTAGGTCACGCTCGACAGGAGGCCGTGGAGGGCGTGGCCGAACTCGTGGAAGATCGTCTCCGCCTCGCGCAGGCTGATCAGGGCCGGCTGCCCCGCGGCCGGCTTGTTGTAGTTGCAGTTGTTCATGATCAGCGGCGAGACGGCGCCGTCGAGGCGCTGCTGCGTGCGCAGCGCGCTCATCCAGGCGCCGGACCGCTTGCCGGGGCGGGCGAAGTAGTCGCCGTAGAACAGCCCGACGTGCGCACCCGCCCTGTCCTTGACCTCCCAGACACGCACGTCCGGGTGGTAGGTCGGTACGTCGTCTCGCGCCTCGAAGGTCACGCCGAAAAGGCGCTCCGCAACGGCGAACTGTGCCCGCAGGACGTTGTCGATGGACAGGTATGCCTTCACCTCGTCCTCGTCGAGGTCGTACAGCGCGCCCCGCGCCTTCTCGGCGTAGTACCACCAGTCCCACGCGCGAAGCTCGTGCGTGGCGCCCTCGCGCCGCATGACGTCGAGGACCTCCTGCTCCTCGGCGTGCGCCTTCGCCACCGCGCCGACCCAGACCTGGTCGAGCAGCGCCTTCGCCGCCCGTGCCGTGCCGGCCATCGTGTTGGCGGTCCGGAAGGCCGAGAAGTCCTCGAAGCCCAGAAGCCGCGCCCGCTCCAGGCGCAGCGTCAGGATCCGGCGGATGTTCTCCTCGTTGTCGAACTCGCCCCCGCCTGCGCCACGGTCGGTCCAGCCGCGGTAGAGCGCCTCGCGGAGGTCCCGACGCGGACTGAATGCCATGAAGGGCTCGAAGGACGAGCGCGCGAGGGTGATCACGTGCTTGCCCTCCATGCCCCGGTCCACGCCCGCCTGGAGCGCTGCGCCGAGCACCGCGGCGGGCAGACCCGCTCGGTCGGCCTCGGTCTCCAGAACGAGCGCGAACGCCTCCGAGCTCTTCTGGACGTTCTGGCTGAACGACGTCGAGAGGCCCGCGAGCTCCTCGGTGATCGCAGCGAGTCGGTCGCGATCGGGCCCCTGCAGCCGCGCGCCCGCGCGCACGAACCCGGTGTGGGTCCGCTCCAGGACGCGAGCCTGCTCGTCGTCGAGCCCCAGCGCCTCGCCGGCTTCCATCAGCGCATCGATGCGCGCGAACAAGGCCTCGTCGAGCGAGATCTTCGCCCGGTGCGCGGCGAGCCGGGGCGACATGCGGGTCTGGATCGCGCGCAGCTCGTCGCTGGTCGCGGACGAGGTGAGCGCCGAGAACGCCCGCTGCACCCGACTCAGGTCCGCGCCGCAGCGCTCGAGGGCGGCGACGGTGTTGTCGAAGGTCGGCGCGTCCGCGTTCGAGGAGATCGCCGCGACCTCGACGAGGTGCCGCTCCATCGCGACCTCGAAGGCCGACTCGAAGTGCTCCGCTCGGATGAGATCGAACGGCGGCGCCCCGAAGGGAGTCTCCCACTGCTGGAGGAGCGGGTTGTCCGCCTCCTGAGCGTGCGCGGGAGCGGCGCCGGCCCCTACGAGGAGGGTGACGACGAGAAGGGGGAGCGAGGTACGTCGACGTTCTTGGGCGGTGGCCATCTTGTGTCGTTCCGGGGTCGAACCGGTGTCGAGGGGGCGAGCAGCGGGTCGCGCTGGGGGCTCGCGTGCGGGGAAGGGTAGACCGCCGCCCGTTCCTCCGCACGAGCGACTTACGCGCGCATCCGGGACTTTGGATCCTCCGGGCGCGCGGGTGCGAAGGACCTCGGGACGGCGCGGACGGACGCCCGTCCCCGGACCCACCTGCACCCACCCATGTCGAACACGCTCCTCGTCTCGTTCCTGGCCCCGGCCGCTCTCTTCCTCGCCGCGTGCGGCTCCACCGAACCCTCGGCCCAGGAGCCCTCGGGTGAGGAGTCGTCCGCCGAGGCTTCCGAGACCACCGACGGGGACTCGGCCGCGCCCGCCGCCGACTCGGTCTACGCGCTCTCCTCGGAGACCCTGGCCGGTGACGCCGTCGACCTCGAGCGCTACCAGGGCAAGGTGACCCTGTTCGTCAACGTGGCGAGCCGTTGCGGCTACACGCCCCAGTACGAAGGCCTGCAGGCCCTGCACCAGGCGCAGGGCGGCGACGGGTTCGCCGTCGTCGGCGTCCCGAGCAACGACTTCGGGGGCCAGGAGCCCGGCACCGCCGACGAGATCCAGGCGTTCTGCCAGGAGAACTACGGCGTCAGCTTCGACATGCTCGCCAAGCAGAGCACCAAGGAGGGTGCGAGCCCCCTGTTCGACCGCCTCGCCGACCTCACGGGGGAGCGGCCGAGCTGGAACTTCTGCAAGTACGTCGTCTCCGCGGACGGGACGAAGGCGCAGTTCTTCCCGAGCTCGACCCGCCCCGACAGCCCCGAGCTGGCCGCTGCGATCGCCGAGCTGGCCCACTGACGGACGGTGCCGTGACGAGCGCGATACAGTCGGGCGCGCGCCCGCTGCGTAGCCTTCGTCATGCACCTCCGCGCCTCACTCCTCGCCACGTCGCTCGCCGCCCTGGGCTGCGCCGGGGCTGCCCCGGCCCCCGCCACCGCCCTCGACGGGCGGGATCCGGTCCTGGCCGAGGTCGTGGCCGATGATCCGCTGGCCGGGTACGCCACGACCTCGACCATCCGCGGGAGGGTCGTCGACGCCACCGGCGCCCCGATCGAGGGCGCGACGTTCCACGCGGGCGTGTACACGGTCACCCGGACGACGCCGAGCGACGCCGATGGGCGGTTCGGCGTCGGAATCGGTCACGGCTACGGCACGGGGACGGAGATCCCTCTCACCGTGAGCGCACCGGGCTACGTCCGGGCCCGGGCTTCGGTGCCCCTCGGGGAGCAGAACAGCACGCTCGTACTCCAGCGGGGCGCGTCGCTGCGCGGCACGCTCGCCCCTACGAGTGGCGGGGAGGTCCCCGCCACCGTCGAGGTGCTCCTGCTGTCGGGCTCGCAGACCCAGGTCGTCCTCGCGCGCAACGGGCGCTTCGAGATGACCGGCTTCGAGCCAGGCTCGGATCGCACCGTCCAGGCGCGGATCGACGGCTACGTGCCGCTCTGGTTCCCCCGGCTCGAGCTCGTGGACGGCGAGGCGTGTGACCTGGGCGAGCTCGTCCTCGACCCCGGCGGATCCCTCGTCGTGTCGGCCGTGGATCACTTTGGTGTGCGGATCGAAGGCGCGCACGTCGAGGTCCGTCGCAAGGAGTCGCCGTCGTTCACGTGGTCGGCCCTGACCGACGCGGACGGGGTGGCGCGCCTCGAGGGGCTCCTCCCGGGCGCCGACGTGCTCGTGCGGACGACGCCGCCGGAGGGCTTCGGCCGCTCGGTCGGCGTCGAGCGGGTCGAACGGGACCTCGTCGTCGAACCGTCGGAGCGGCGCATGGACCTCGTGCTGCACCGGGCCGTCGTGCTGCGCGGTGACCTCGTGTGGAGCGGCGACGGCGAGGCGCCCTGGGGCGAGGATCGCCGCCTGAGCGTCCGGGTGCGAGGGACGAACGCCGACGGGCGCCCGTGGACCCACGACGGGGCCGTCCCCGGCACGGGCGTTCCTCTTGGCGAACGCGAGTCCGTCGAGTTCGTCGTCTGGGCGCCGCCCGGAGTGTGGGACCTCGCGCTCGGAGTCACGCGAGAGGGCGAGCGACGCGGCCGCCTCGTCCCGATCGGGACGTTCGACGTGCCCGTGCCGACGCGCGGGGAGCGCTCGGGCGAGCTGCGTATCGGCCGCGTCCAGTGGCCTTGAGGTCGACACGGGGCGCTACGTTCGCTGCTTCGGTGTTCGGAACCCGAGGGCCGTAGAATCGAAGCGTGACGATCTCCCGCCGCCGATCCGTCCTCCCCGCTGCCGTGCTCGTCGCGGTGCTCGGGCTCTGGGCGGTGTGGAGCCAGGGCGGGCGCGCGGACGTGGGGCAAGGCGTGCGCCGCGCGGTCGTGCTGGAGAGTTCGGAGACAGAGCGGGGTGGCGCCACGCTCGTCGACGTCGATGCACGGGCGACCGACGAGGGGCGCGTCGCCGAGCGGACCGAGCCGTCCGCCCCGTCGCAGTCGCCTGCGCCACGCGCGGACGAGATCCAGGGATCGACCATGCTCCGCGGTCGAGTCGTCGAGCCAGGAGGAGGCGCGCTGCGACCGGGTGAAACGCGCGCGATCGTCGCGCTGATCTCGCTGCACGAGGGCGCGCCGGGGAGCCGCGGCGATCGGGCGGTCGCCGAAGCGGACGACGACGGGACGTTCGAGCTGGAGGTCACGGCGTGGGCGCGTGGAGGTCCGGTGCTTCTGACGGCGCGCCGCCGCGGGCGCCAGCCGTGGTCGGAGATCGTCACGCTCGACGACGCGTTCCTCTCCGAGCGTCGCGAACACGTGCTGGAACTCGGGGAGGGCGTCGCGCTCCAGGGGCGTGTCGTCCGCGACGGCGCGCCCGTTCATGGCGCGCACGTGTCGATCGACGTCGCGTACGGGATCGGGGGCGTCTTCGACGCAGGGCCGGAGGCGTGGTGGGCCGAGGGGCGACTCGAGGAGAAGCACGGGCACGCGCAGTCCGACGCGGACGGCTGGTTCGAGATCCCGGGCATGGGGGCGTACGAGCACCGCGTCGAGGTCACGACGTCCGCGACCGACGCGCCTGGCGTGCGCGGGCGTCTCTACGCGATCGCCGCGCCCGACTCGCGGATCTACGACCTGAGCTCGGCGCAGCTCGCGGTCACGGTGCACGGCGGCGACAGCGTGATGCCGGGCGCCGAGGTGCACGTGTCCTGCGAGGGCCACGGCGTCGTCGTTGAGAGCGCGGAGGAGCCCGTGGTCGTCGAGGTCCCGCCCGAGTCCGCCGTCGCGATCGAGGTGCGGCACCCGCTCGCGCGCCACGCGCGCGTCGAGGTCGAGGCGCCGATAGCCGGCGGCGTGCTGGCGGTGCACGTTCCGCTGGAGGTCGTCGCGCGGCCCTCGCTCGCCGTGCTCCTGCCCGGCGCACACGAAGCCGGGATCGATGGCCTGCGCCTGAGGCTCCAGCAGGTCGCGGGCTTCGACAGCTTCGAGCTCGACGCCGTGCGCGCGTCCGCGCGCGACACGTACCGCGTCGCCGTCGTGCCGCGGGACCCGGAACGGCTCAACGTCGTGCTGGAGCCGCACGGCGGCGGAGCCGGCAGGTTCATCTCTCCGCGGACCCGAGAGATCGATCTGCCCGCCGACGGTGAGGTCTGGGTCGAGTTCGACCTCGAGCTGTGGGGGCGCGTCGACGTCGACCTCCGGTCGCCGCTCGAGTCGGACTGGGGCGCGCACCAGAAGTTCGTGGACGACGAGGGGCGCAGTCGGCTCGAGCGCGATGTCCATCTCTGGCAGATGGGCGACGACATCGTGGCGATGCAGGACATCTCGATCTTCACGGCGCATCACTTCCACTCGAAGTTCCGCTCCACCGAGTCCGCCGAGGAGGTCGCGCGGCGTTGCGGCGTGCTGCCCGCCGGCCGCTACACGCTGGAGATCACCTCGGAGAAGCACCTCCCGTGGTCGGCACCGGTCACCGTGGAGGCCGGCCGCGTCACGAGGGTCGAGGCGCCTCTCGAACCGAAGTAGGCGGCATGCGCTCCGAACGCCAGCTCTGCTCGTCCGTCTTGCCCGCGGTACTGCTCACGCTCTTCGTGTCCTGTGCTGCGGCGCCCGATCCCGGGCGCTCCGGCGCTGGCCCAGCTCTGGAGGTCATGAGCTACAACATCCACTACGGCGTGGGGATGGACGGCGACCTGGACCTCGCGCGCATCGCGGCGATCATCTCGGCGGAGGCGCCGGACATCGTCGGGCTGCAGGAGATCGGAGATCGGGCCATGGCGGAGGAACTCGGCCGCCTCACGGGGATGGCCGTGGTCTTCGGCCCGTCGAAGGGCAGCGACGAGGCCTACGGCGACGCGGTCCTGTGCCGGCATCCGTTCGAGTGGGTCGGGAACCTCTCCGTCCCGTCGGCGAGCTCGAGCCGCTACCAGGCGATGGCGATCGACGTCGACGTGTCGAGCCTCTACGGCCCGGGCCGCGCCGTCCGGTTCGTGAACACGCACTTCGACTGGACCGACAGCATCGGATCCGAGGAGTCGCGGCGTGCGTCCGTGACCGTCATCGAGCGCGCGTTCTGCGGTGACCTCGGCGGTCCTGGGCTTCTCGCGGGAGACCTGAACGCGACGCCGGACAGCGCTCCGCTCCGCGACCTGCGGGAGGCCGGCTGGCACCTTCCGGACGTCGGCCAGCCCATGGCGACGCACGGCGCGCCGGATCCGACGCAGCAGATCGACTACGTCCTCGTCCGGCCGAGGGAGGCGTGGCGCGTCGACGACGTCCGAGTGCTGGACGAGCCGGTGGCATCGGATCACTACCCGGTCGTGCTGACGGCGCGGCCGTCGTGGTGACGATCCCGCTCGCTAACGAGCCCGCGGCTCGAACCGCGCGCCGATCTGACTCCAGATGTTCCCGCCCTCTCCCTTCAACGGGCCGATCCGCACCTCCGCGGTTCCGTTGCCACGGTCGACGGAGAGCGTGACCGTGCCGTCCTGCAGGTAGAGGCGGAGGCGGTCGTAGAAGGAGTCGGCGTCGACGGGGCGGTCGTTGATCGCGTGCACGACGTCCCCGTCGCGGAGGCCCGATCGGTCGGCGAAGCCGCCGCTCGTGACCCTCGTCACGAGGAAGGCGTTGATCACCTGGGCCTCGTAGACGATCTCGCCCGAGGGGACGGAGATCGACATGGGAGCCCGGTTGTTTCCCCGTGCGCTCAGGAGGTACTGGCCGGCGGGGACGTCCCGAAACGTCGCGACGCCGTCCTCGTTCAGGCGAACGTCGGAGCTGCGGAATCCACCGCCGCCGTCGGCGCGCAGCCGCATCCGCGTGCGCGCTTCGAGGCCGGAGGCGCGCACGACGACGTCGTGGAACGTGGGAGCGATGAACGTGACCTGCTGTTCGCCCCCGCGCAGGAGCACGTCCTGGGTCGCAATGGCAGGCGTCGGACGTCGACCGCCGCCGCTGCGGCGGAGGAAGACGCGCACCTCGCCGGGCTGGAGGCCGCGAAGTCGCGCGAGGCCGCGGCTGTCGATCGTCGCGCGCTCGCCACCCCAGCCCCAGCGGTTCTGGTTCTCGTCCTCGGAGAGGTTCACCGCACTCACGCTGAAGCCGGGGGATCGGTCGCCTTCGACGAAGACGGTCAGGTCGCACGACGGCTGGAACGTGAGCGCGAGCGACTCTGCGCCGATGGGGACCTCGCTCGTGAGCTTGCCGTAGCCGTCGGCCTCGGCGACGAGGGTGACCTGTTCCACGTCGGACCAGCTCCTTCCGGAGAGCAGACCGTCGAGCGGGAGCCAGTACTCGCCGGGGCCCCGCTCCTCCGACCGGGTCCCGCCGTCGCTTCCGCCGTTCTCGTAGCGCAGGAGCCTGTCGAACTCCACTTCCTTGAGCGGCTGCCCCTGGGGGCCGGCGCACCGCACGACGAGGAACTTGCCCATGTCGAAGGCGCCGAGCACGACCTCGTGCGCGTTCGCGCCCACGGCGACCTCGATCGTCTCGACGACTTCGGGCACGCGCGCACTGCGCCCGACGGCGATCACGTACGACCCGGGCGCGACGTCCGTCTTGATCCATGCGGACTCGTCGTCGGTCTCCTCTGCGTAGCCGACATCCCGGAACGCGGCCGCCGGATCGCGCCCCTGGACATCTCTAGCGGGAGCGATCTTGACCCAGGGATCGATCGGGGGCTGCAGGCCCGATTCGTCCATGACGGTGATGCGCAGGATGTCGCGCTCGTCGAGCTGGATCACGTGCGGCCCTTCGCCGTCGCGGGCGAGGTCGATCGTCAGCTCGTCCGAGGCGAGGTCGGACGCATACTCCCTTCGGTCGAGCTCCTGCACGGCGCCGCCGAGAGCACGGAAGGTGGCGAGGCGTTCCTCCAGCCGCAGCACGGGTTCGTCCGGGGTCCAGCGATAGACGTCGCGCTCGCCCACGAGATCGACGACCGCCTCCGCGGGCTGCGTACCGTCCGGCAGCCGCAGGTCGAGGTGGAAGAGCCCGACGGGACGTCCCACCAACCAGCCGCGCTGACCGGTGTAGAAGCGATCGCTATCGAAGACATACCCCTCCAGGTAGGCGCGGAGGCGGTGCCTCCCCGGTCGCAGTCCGGTGAGCTCGAACTCACCGTCCGTGTCGCTCTTCGCCGTTCGAAGCGTGCGGCGCTCTTCCAGGAACCGCCGCGCCCGCCACTCCAGGCTGTCGTCGATCGAGTCGGGACCGGTCCAGCCGCGTCCGACGTCGTTGGTCGAGCGACCTCGCACGAGTGCGTCGCCACCCTCCTCGCCACCGCCCTCGGTGACCACGGTCACGCCGGCAAGCGGTTCGCCATCCTCACCGACGACCCGTCCGCGCAGGACGGCGTCGGCGCCCTCGACGTCGTCCGGCACGGTCGCAGCCACCCGGCTCGCGATGTCGTTCGTCGCTGCGCGCGCACGGCGCTGGATGACGCGATCGGCTGCGTCCTCGGAGCTGGCCACCGCGTCAGGAGCGGCGACATCGGCCAGTCGGTCTCGGGTGGGTGCGTCGCGAACGATCACGTTCGGGACAACCTCGCGATCCACGGTGGCGCCCGCCGCCGCGACGCTCGGACCGCGGTCGGCGGCGATGACTCCGATCGCCGCGCCGACGACGATCCCGACGAGCAGGAACAGAAGGGCGAGGCTCGAGGACTTCATGCGGCGACGCACCAGATTGCGGGCACGGGCACGACCGGAGCAAGGGCGGAAGCGGATTCGCGCCCGTCGCGGCGCTCCGATGTATCGATGAGGTTCAGGCTGCCGCGCCCGTCGCTCACGTGGCTCGAGTCCGTCAGCGACTGCCCGGATCTTGGGGGCGTTCCAGGGCCGAGGGTGAGTGACCGAACTGTCGAGCGAACTGCTCCGCCAGGCGACTCGGACTGCTGAACCCGAAGGCGTGGGCGACCTCCGCGATCGACATCTTCCGGTGCGCCGACCGGAGAGCGAGCCGGGTCTGATGGAGTCGCCGCGCGAGCATGTACTCCTTGGGCGTCTGGTGGTACGCGCGCACGAAGTCCCGCTGCATCGAACGCATCGTTATGCCGAGTTCGCGGGCGATGGACGAGATCGGAGGGTTGCGGGGGAGCTCTCTGTCGATGATCCGCCGGGCGCTGCGCGCGATCGCGTCCGGTCGGAGATCTCGAACGTCGATCTCCGTCGCACTGCTCCGCGCGATGGCGCTGCGCAGGATCGCCAGCGCGCGCGCGCGAGTCGGCACGCGCGCGCGGAGGACGTGATCCTCGAGCGAGGACCTCGCACTGGACGCCGCGCCCGGCGTGAGCTCGAGCACCGGACTGCCGCGCCGCTCTGCCCACTCGTAGGTCCCCGGGGTCAGGACCTCCTCGAGGAGGGTCTCGTTCCGCACGTCGACCTCGATGACCGGCCAGCCCGCCGGGGTCGTGGCCGCGTGATCACGGCCCGAGAGGAGGACTCCGATCCCGTGCGCTGGATTGGGCTCGCCGTTCCAGACCGAGGGGCCGGGAGGGCGAGCGACGAGCACGAGCGTCGTCCATCCGTCCTCGACGCGGAACTCGTGGAAGAGCGCGTGGGTGAGCTCCAGGCGTCGAACGACCACGTCGCCCAGATCGACGACGTCGTGACGGAACGCCGCAGCCCCTCGGCCCACCTGCACGTGCTCCACGTCCCACGGGATCGTCGTGCATGTCTCCTCGAAGGAGTCGAGCGTCAGCGGTGCGTCGTGCTTCGAGGGGGCACTCCCACCGGTGCGCGCCGGCGGGTCCTGTCGCGTCCTGTATACCGACGTCCGATCGAAGGCGCGTACGGTCCACGTGACAAAGGAGGAATTCAGACATGACTCGCAACCTCGTCACGAGCGGATTCACTGCCGCCGCCCTGGTCGTTGGCTTCGGAATGGGGTCTCTCGTCCGCGATGCGGAGCCCGCGGTCGCCGCAGAGCCGACGCCTGCTCGCACATCCGCCATCGCATCCGGTAGCGAGGGGCCAGCCAGCGGCCCGGCCGCGACGCAGGAGAAGAAGACCTACTCGTTCGACGACGCGTGGAACGAGGACCTGGAGCGCCGCGGCGTCATCCAGCTGAACACGGCCGACCCGACCTACGACCTGCCCTTCCGCGTCCGAGACACATCGGGTGATCCGAAGC
Organism: Planctomycetota bacterium; assembly: GCA_038757895.1. GTDB lineage: Bacteria > Planctomycetota > UBA1135 > UBA1135 > Saltatorellus. Next base: position 23,862 of record JBCDGE010000015.1, read on the forward strand.
GCGAGCCCGGACCGATCTACGTCAATCGGCAGGTCATGGGCTCACCCTTCCTCGGCATTCCGACGTTCCTGCGGCGCCCCGTCTGCGTCACGCCGGAGGACCTCGTGGCCGGCGAGGTGGATGCAGCCTTCGTCGGCCTCCCGCTCGACTTCAACAGCGTGCGCCGAGGGGGCCTCCTCGGTCCGCAGGCCGTTCGAACGGCCGAGGTCCTGACGCACTGGAGGACCGACGGGCAGGACATGACGCAGCACACCGACACGATGATCGACCCGCTCACGATCCTCGACGTCGTCGATTACGGGGACATCTCCGTCTAGCCGTTCAACCTCGAGCGCTCCATCGGGTACGCGATCCCCGTCATCCGTGATGCGGCGAAGACCGGGACGACGCTGCTCATCTGCGGCGGGGCGCACTCGGTGCCGTACCCGGCGATCCGTGGCATCGTGGAGGCGAACGGCGGCAAGGGCTCGGTCGGCGTCATCCACTTCGACGCGCACCAGGACGCGGCGCCCTATGGCTTCGGCCACCCCGCGCACTACGGGACCTTCATCCGTTCGCTCGTGACGGACGAGCTCGTCGCCGGGGAGCACATCATCCAGGTCGGGATGCGCGGCCCGGTCAACGCGTCGAGCGCGCTCAAGTTCCAGCGGGCCGAGGGGATCCGGACCATCTACATGGCGGACATCCGGGATCGCGGCTGGGACGCGGCGGCAGGGCAGATCCTCGACATGGTCACGACGGATGGATTCCCGGACAAGCTCTACATCAGCCTGGACCTGGACTTCTACGACGCCAGCGCGGCTCCGGGAACGACGGCGCCGGAACATGGCGGCGTCATGCCGGGCCAGTTCTTCCCCGTCCTGCGGGCGATGTGCATCGCGAAGACCCTCGTGGGGATCGACATCGTCGAGGTCTCGCCGATGAACGACAATCGCTCGGGTTCGACCATGCTGCTTGCCTCGCGGACGTTCTTCGAGGCCCTCGTCGGCATGGCCCTGCGCAAGCGGGGCGTCGAGGACCCGTGGTACCTCGCGCCGGATCTGTTGAGCGGGAAGTGAGGCCGTGGGCGACGCGTGCCTCGCCGGCGCGCGTTCGCGATCTGCGGAAAGCCGGAATCGCGGATTCCGACCGTTCTCGTCCGTCGCGCAAGACGGCCTGCTACAAGTCGCAGCATGACTGCACCGGACCGGGCTGGCCCGCTCGCCCTTCTCCTCGCCGCACCGCTGCTCGGCCAGGCCCCGAGCCGGACCGAGACGATCCAGCCGATCCACCAGAAGACCTTCGACCGCGAGGGCGAGGCCCGCGAGCGCCGCCAGGGTGGCAACCCGCGCGAGCTGAACGGCTACCTCGTGTTCGACGGCTCGATGGACGGCAACCGGCAGGTCGATCCGCAGATCGCCGTCGGTGGTGGCCACGTCCTGCACGGCACGAACAGCGGGCTCGTGATCTACGATAAGGAGGGCAGATTCGTCGATGGCGTCAGGCAGAGCGCCTTCAACGGAGGGATCGACCCGAAGCTGTTCTTCGATCCGCACAACCGCGTCTTCGGCTTCGATCTGTGGAATCCATGGGACGAGGAGAAGCTCAAGCCGGTCAACATCTCGGTGTCGGAGACCGACGACCCGACCGGGGCGTGGAACACCTATCCCGTGCCGGCTCCCGGCGGCGTCGATGGTGGGGGCATCGGCTACAGCCGGAAGTGGATCGGCTACTCGTTCCCCGGAGGCGACGACCGCACGTTCGTACTACGGATGTCGGAGGCGACGGCCGGTGAGCCGGCCGAGGTGTTCCACTTCCCGGGCAGCCTCGGCCACCCGGTGCAGACCCAGGACCCGATCGACGACCTCCACTTCGTTCGGCTGGGTCGGGAGCGCATTCGCGTGATGAAGATCACGGCCGAGGGTGACGAGGCGCCGCGCGCCGTCGAGGTCGGTTCGACGCCGCACGGCCTGGAGTTCTCCGGCTGGCCGCCGCAGTCGCCGCAGAAGGGCACCGACCAGAAGACAGCCTCCGGCGACCGCAACCCGAAGAACCTGGTGCTGCAGGGCGGCTTCCTCTGGTTCTCCCACACGGTGAATTGCAACGGCCGCGCGGCCGTGCAGTGGCATCAGATCGAGCTCGACGGGACGATCGTGCAGAGCGGTCTGCTCTCCGATCCGAAGTCCAGCTACATCCAGACCACGATCGCCGTGAACCGGGAGCTGGACGTCCTCGTCGGCTTCCAGGAGACGAGCCCCGACATGTTCATCAGTCCGCGCATGGCGTTCCGTCGCGCGAGCGACCCGCCGGGCACCCTGCGCGAGATCGTGCGGCTCGGTGAGGGAAAGGCGGCGACGGACGGCCTCTCCTGGGGCGACTACAGCGGCAGCGTGGTCGACGGAGACAACCTGCTGGACCTGTGGACCATCCAGAGCATCGCGGGCGCCGACGGGCGCGGTGACACGATGATCTGCCGCGTGCCGTCCGAGCAGGCCGAGGCCAGGTAGGAGTCGACGCGAGCGCGGCTTCGTCTGGAATCTCAGGGATTCCGCGCTCACGTGGCGAGACCGTCACGCACGTAGGAGCGGTGGCCAAGCTATCGACTTCACAAGACCACGACGCTCCACGCCATGAAACTCCGCACCCTCCTCCTGCTCGCGCTCGCCCCGATGCTCTTCTTCCAGGTCGCACCGGCCCTGGTCGCCGCTCCCGTGCCCCAGGACGACGGGGGGTGGCCGGAGCCGCCCATCACCAACACCGTGATGGTCGTCATCCTGAACGGCGAGATGGTCGACGCCGATTTCAAGTTCCTCGAGGACGGAACGTGGGAGCTCTCCATGGGCGCACTCGAGCTGTGGGGGTTCTGGGAGTACGACCCGGAGACCCAGATGATCGACTACACGAACGAGACCAACGACGGCGGCGGCGGCCAGTCGGGCCAGTACACGTGGAACGAGGCGAGCAGCACCTGGGACCGCACCTTCTCGTCCCACCCGGACGCCCCTGAGCTCTCCCTGCTGCCGATCATGTGATCCCTCTCGCGGCCTGGTGCGTTGCGCGTGACGTCCCACGGCGACACATCGGGCCCCAGGTGGACCGCCGCCGGAACCGTGCGCCGAACCAGCGCGCGCTCGGTCGCCGGCGGCGCTGCGCTACGATGTCGGTCCCCCGCGCGACCCGCGGGGTTCGACTGAGATGGAGCGACGACGCAGCGAACGACGGCCGATCTGGCCCTCGTTCGGACTCGCCGCGCGCTCCTAGGGCTGTCCCTGGCATCCGACGACGTCGCGGCACGGAGCCTTCGGCGCGGCGCACCGTTCGAGTCGCTCGTCGTCCAGGGGTACCGCGTCGAGGACGGGCGCGTCGTGCTGTCCGTCGCCGACAATGGCGTCGGTATCGAGGAGGAGCGTCTCTCACAGATGTTCGAGCCGTTCTTCACGACCAAGCCGCAAGGCACGGGGATGGGGCTCGCCATGAACCGCGCGATCATCGAGCGCCACTCCGGTCGCATCTGTGCCGAGTCCGAGCCGGGCTCCGGCACGACGTTCCGCTTCGCGCTGGACGCCGCGGCGAATGGCCGCGGGTGAGGGGCGAGTGACTCACTCGCATCGCGACGGTCCCGCGGCGTTATCCTCCGCCGCACCATGTCGACGAAGGACCTCCTCGATCGTCTCGCCTCTGTCGAGGCCGACGCACGCGCCCTGGAGGAGGACCCGGCGACGCGCCGTGAGCTGACGCACGAGGTCGTCGACTGGGCCCATCGGATGCTCGATCGCCTCGCCGAGCGGAGGGTCTGGGACTCTGCGGAGGGCGCGCGCGCCGAGCTGCTCGCGCGCGGGATCCCCGAGGCGCCCGCGGATCCGACCGACGTCCTGGATCTCATCGCGCGGGAGATCGACGGCCCCGGACTGCAGCCGGCTTCGGGCGGGCACATGGGATACATCGCAGGCGGCGGGATCTTCCCTTCCGCGCTCGGCGACTTCCTGGCCGCGGTCACGAATCGCTACTCCGGCGTCCACTACGCCGGTCCCGGCGCCGTGCACGTGGAGAACCTGCTGCTGCGCTGGCTCTGCTCGCTCATCGGCTACCCGGAGACCTCGCTGGGCACGCTCACATCGGGCGGCTCGATCGCGACGCTCGTCGCCGTCGTCGCAGCCCGCGACGCGCGCGGCGTCACCGGGGCGGAGGTCGCGCGGTCGCCGATCTACGTCACCGCGCAGACCCACCACTGCGTCGCGAAGGCGATCGCGATCGCGGGCCTGGCGGAGGCGCCGCTGCGGCGCGTCCCGATGGACGATCGGTTCCGGATGGACGCCCGCGCGCTCGTCGAGGCGATCGCAGAGGACCGCGCCGCCGGGCTGAATCCGTTCCTCCTCGTCGCGTCCGCCGGCACGACCGACACCGGCGCGCTCGACCCGCTGGAGGCGCTCGCCGACGTCGCGGAGCGCGAGGGCCTCTGGTTCCACGTCGACGCCGCCTACGGCGGCGCGTTCCTGCTGCTCGACGGGATGCGGCCGCGCTTCCGCGGGATCGAGCGCGCCGACAGCGTCGTCATCGATCCGCACAAGGGCCTCTTCGTCGCCTACGGCACGGGCGCGGTGCTCGTGCGCGACACGGCGCACCTGGCCGCGAGCCACGGCATGCGCGGCGCCTACCTGCAGGACGCGGTCGACGCGCTGGAGGAGCCGTCGCCCGCGGATCTCTCGCCGGAGCTCACGCGGCACTTCCGGGGTCTCCGGCTCTGGCTGCCGCTCCAGCTCCACGGGCTGCGTCGCTATCGAGCGGCGCTGGAGGAGAAGCTGATCCTCTGCCGACTCTTCCATGCGCGAGCGATCGAGCTGGGCTTCGAGGTCGGACCGGAGCCCGACCTCTCGGTGGCGCTGTTCCGCTGGGTGCCGCCGGACGGCAGCGACGCGAACGAGGCGAACGCCGCGCTGCTGCGCGAGATCGTGGACGACGGGCGCGCGTTCCTGTCCTCGACGACGATCGACGGCGTGTTCTGGATCCGGGTGGCGGTCCTGTGCTTCCGCACGCACCGCGATCGGATCGAGGCGGTCCTCGAGGTGATGGGGCGCTTCGCGGGGGCCGGGGCGACGCTCTGAGGGGGCGAAGACCGGACCATCGCCGAGAATCCACGGATCGATCCAAGAGTCCGTCGGCGGCGCCGTTCGCCACCATGGCCTCGAACCCACACGCGCCATGAAGTTCCTCCTCTCGTCCCTCGTCGCCGCTCCACTCTTCGTCTCGGCCGCCGAGGTGCCGTCTCCGCCGGAGCGCGCCGAGCGCCTCCACGGCTGCTTGGAGCCTGTGGCACCCTCGGTCGCGTCGGCGACGACGTACTTCCTGCAGTGGGACGACTCGCTGGACGGTGACCTCCAGCGCCCGTTCAAGCAGTGCGTCGTCCAGATCCAGCGCATCGACGGTGCCTTGACGGGGCGGTTCGTCGGAAACGTCCTCGGCGAGGCTCGCACCGCGACGTTCACCGGCGAAGCGATTGGCTCCGACGCGGAGGGCGGTGCGGCGACCCTCTGGATGCTGCAGCAGCGTGAGCCCGGTTACGTCTGCTCCTACCAGCTGTCGCCGTCGGTCCATGACTCGTGGGACGGAACGTGGCGGGACAGTAAGGGTCGGACCGGGACCGTGCGCCTGTGGCCCGTGCCGGACGTTCGGTTCACCTCGAGGACGCCGTCCAGGGTCGGCGGAGAGCTCGTGGACCATGCGATCGAGGCGCTGGATCTGCCGCTGGCGCCCGACGGGTTCCCCGTCGTGGATGCTCATCTGCGGTGGTGTCCGGGTCTCTTCGTGATGGGCCCGCTCGCAGATCTGGTCGTCGGACCGGCCTCTCGCAACCTGAGCGGAGCGCGCATGGCGGCGCAGCGGATCGTCGAGAGTTCGGAACTGGAGCGCTCGCTGGCGCAGTGCGCGGAGACCGCTCGCTGAGTGGATCCCTCCGGGTCAGGAGGCGCTCACCGGCTTTTCAGTCCTCCCGATCGAAGAGCGTCTTCAGGTCAGCCAGCTCCGCCGTCAAGGCGTCGAACTGCCTGTTCGCCTCGCCACCGGGCGCCTGGTCGGCGCGGCTGACCATGCCGTAGAGGTACGACACCTGCGAGCTGAGCATCGGCCGCGGGTAGATGATGTCGGCCGACTGGATCCGCTCCAGGATCCCCTCCAGGACCTCGAGGCGAGCCTTCTGCTCGTCCGAGGGCTCCTTCTCACCATCGAGTTCCTCGACCTCTTCTTCGACCTTCTCCTCGAACTGCCGCACCTCGGAGATCAGGTCTACGACGAGGAGCAGGAAGTACTCCTGCGCCGCCATGTCGTCGAGCGATGTGCCCTGGGCGAGCACGCGCGGATCGGCGAGCAGCTCGAACTCCTGCTCGCTGACGGCGTCTCCCACCGTCAGCCTCAGCGTGTACGTCCCGGGCTTCACGAGCGGGCCTCTTCGGAAGCGCGCGTCCTCGTCCTTGCTCCAGGGACCGAAGCGCGTCATGTCCCACCGGAACCGGTTCATCCGCGACTTCGCCGCCAGCCGCCGGTCGACGATGACGCGGGTCTGGCTGAGGGCCATGTTCTCCACGACGACCTCCTCGTCGCCGGTCTCCTCTCCCTCGGAGTCGTCCCTGGTCGTCTGGTAGGAGTTGACGAGAACGCCGTCGGCGTCGAGGACGTCGAGCCGGATGGAGTCCGCGGAGCCCTCGGGCAGGTAGTAGTCCACGAGCACGCCCGGGGCCGGATAGTCCGGGACGCCCGTCCCGCTCCGGCCCCGGTAGATCCTCCGGTAACGGATCGTGTCCTTCGGTCGGAAGAGGACCGGCTCGGCGGCGGTCTCGGCGAAGGCGTCCTGCCGCAGCGTGGCGATGTTGTCCAGCACCCAGAAGGAGCGGCCCATCGTCGAGATCGCGAGGTCGCCGCGGACGATCTTGAGGTCGGTGATCGGCGTCACCGGCAGGTTCTGCTGGAACGCGTGCCAGGTCGCGCCGTCGTCGCGCGACATGAACATGCCGAACTCCGTGCCGGCGAAGAGGAGGCCCTCGCGCACGTAGTCCTCGCGGACGACGCGCGTCGGGTGGTCGGCGGGGATGCCGTTCGTGCCGTCCGTGAGGAGCGTCCAGCTCACGCCGAAGTCGTCGGTCCGGTAGATGTACGGCTTCCAGTCGCCGAGCTGGTAGCGGAGGACCGCTATGTAGGCCTTCGCGGCGGAGTGGCTGGAGGCGTGGATCGAGTCGACGCGGCCGCCGAGGAGAAGGCCGCGCGGCGTGACGTCGGTCCAGGTCTTGCCGTCGTCGACGGTGACGTGCACGGGGCCGTCGTTCGCTCCGGACCAGATGACGCCGGGCTGGACGGGCGACTCGCGCAGTGAGTACAGCGTGCTGTAGTACTCCTCGCCGGTGATGTCCCGCGTGATGGGTGCGCCGGAGATGACCTGCTTGTCCGCCTCGAACGCCGTGAGGTCCGGCGAGATCGTCTCCCAGGTCTCGCCGTCGTCGCGCGTCCTGTGGACGAACTGCGAGCCCATGTACACGACGTCCGGGTCGTGGGGGGAGACGTGGATCGGCGTGACGCGCTGGAAGCGGTACTCGAGATCGCGCGGGTTGGCGCCGTAGATGTTGGCGGCGCCGATGTGGTAGCCCTTCTCGGTCCCGATGCGCTTGTCGAAGACGAAGAAGCGCCCCTTGCAGTTCGAGTAGACGATGTTGTGGTTCCCGGGCTTCGGCACTGCCGGGCCCGTCTCACAGCCGCCGGCGTCCACGAGCCACGCGGCGGGATCCTGCGCGCGGAACGGGGGCATGCTCGGGATCGCGATCGCCGTCCCGTTGTCCTGCTGGCCGGCGTACAGCCAGTAGGGGTACTGATCGTCGACCTCCACCTGGTATAGCTCGGCGGTCGGCTGGTTGAACTGCGTCGACCAGGTCCGGCCGCCGTTCTGTGTGACGTTCGCGCCCCCGTCGTTGCCGTGGATGAAGATGTCGGGATCTTCGGGGTTGATCCACATGTCGTGGTTGTCCCCGTGCGGAACGCGCAGGCTCCGCCACGACTTGCCTCCGTCGACCGACTTCATGTTGCGGGTCGCCATCGAGTACACGACGTCGGGGTCCTTCGGATCGACGTCGATGTTCGAGTAGTAGAACGGGCGCGAGCGGATCGACGAGTCGTTCGAGACGAGCTCGAACGATTTGCCCTGATCGACGGACCTGTAGAGCCCACCCTCGTCGTCGGGCGATTCGACGAGCAGGTAGACGATGCTGGAGTCGGCCGGGCTGAGGGCGAGGTCCATCTTGCCGATCAGGCCCTCCGGGAGACCCTCGGTGATCCTCTCCCACGTCTGCCCGCCATCGACGGACTTGAAGAGGCCGCCCTCTTCCTGGGTCCCGCCCGAGATGATCGTCCAGGGCTTGCGCTCGGCCTTCCAGGCGGTCGCGAAGACGATGTCGGGGTTGCTCGGGAGCAGCTCGACATCCGAGAAGCCGACCGTGTCGGAGACGAACAGCACTCGCTCCCAGGTCCGACCGCCGTCCACGCTCTTGTAGACGCCGCGCTCCTTGTTCGCGTTGAAGGCCTGCCCGATCGCCGCCACCCAGACGACGTTGTGGTTCCTCGGATCGATCTCGACCGCGCCGATGTGACCGGTCTCGGTCAATCCGATGTGCTCCCAGGAGTCCCCGCCGTCGATGGACTTGTATACCCCCTTGCCGACGATGACGTTGCTGCGCAGGCCGTCCGAACCCGTGCCGACGTAGACGATGTTCGGGTCGTTCTGAGCCACGGCGATGTCGCCGATGGAAGGCGAAGCGAAGGCGCCGTCCGACACCACCCGCCACGTCGTTCCGTAGTCGTCGGTCTTCCAGACGCCTGACCCCGAGCCACCCATGTAGAAGGTGGAAGGTGCGGCGACGGTGCCGGCGACGGACGTGACGCGGCCTCCGCGCGACGGACCGACGTTGCGATACTCGAAGATGCCGAAGTCCTGGGCGGAGCAGGGCGAGGTCAGCGGCAGGAGCGAGAGGCCGAGCAGGGCGAGATGAAACCGTGTCATGGGGGGGGATCCAGGCGGCCCGCGGCGCACGGTCGAGGGAATGGAGAGACCTGCGCTCGCGGACTGCACCGGGACGCTACCAGCGCGGCTCCAAAGCGGCCAGCGGCGCATGGGGGATGGGAACGGCCCCCATGCTCTGATCTGGTACTCGCGAAACGGTGTCGCACTCCGCCGCGTACGTCCGCGACGCAGGAGTGTCAGTCACCGTGACCTCGACGACCAGCGAAGCGGGTGCGACACCGTATCGGTGTGAGAATCACCCGTCGGTTCCACCCGCCGGGTCGGCGGACGTGCCTTCGTGGCCTTCGGTCTCACCCTCCTGCGGAGGGTCCTCCTCGCCGTACTCTTCGCCCCCTTCCTTGGCCTGCTTCTTCTCCCAGTTGCGAATGAGGCGGCGCTCCAGCTTCTCCTCCCGCTTCCTGCGCTTGCGCATCTCGCGCTGACGTTTCTCGAAGGACTGAGGGCTCGGTCGGGCCATGGGTTGGGCGCTGCGCGGAGCAACGCGTCGTGGGGTTGTTGTAGGCGGTCGGGAGGTGTTCGCGGTGGGACGATTCGATCGACCCTTCGTTCGGCGACTCGGTCCGGCGCCACGGTCGCCGTCATGCACAGCGGCTGAGCGGTGGAGGATTCGGCGCCTCGCCCTCGAAGTCCATCTCGACCGGCCAGAAGCCGGGCGAGCGCGCGGCCTCCCGGTCCACCTTGACGTCGACGTCGCTCGACTGGCATGCGGAGCGCCAGCGCGAGAGCCTGCGGTTCGGGCGATCGCGCGAACTGAGTGCGTCCGAAACGTGAACGTAGCCCACGTCGAGCTGGATGCGAGGAAGAAGGGCCCGAACCCAGCGACTCCGGGTCTCGACCGCGGCGACCGCGAATCGAGTCAGCTCGAAGGGAAGAGAGAGGGGGGAGCTCCAGGGGCGGCTCCCGGGAACATGTCTCGGATGGTTCGAGGGTTCCGTGTTCGGAATCGCTACGGTCTTCTGCGACGCGGCAGAAGCAGGAGTGAGCCTCACGATCCCCCGCTAGGGCTCGACTCGCTCAGCGACTCTCTCGCGCGGCCCCCGCAGGATCGGGTCATCGCCGCGTGGCGCCATTCTTCCCGAGCCCCGGCCGTCATTCGTTCTGTCGAATGGTCGCCGAGCGTGCGCGGGAGCCACGTCTGTGGACCCCTCGGCGTGCGACGCGCTTCCTGTGCCGCCGCAGCGCTCCCCGTCTCGGCGATCGGACGTCCATGCTCCGCCTCATGGGCCGCTCCGGCTCACGCTCCCCATTCCCGCGCCACGATGCACCGAGCCACCTCGCGACAGTCGCCCCATGACGAGGAGTCGAGCGCGCGCCCCGTGACGACGTCCACGGGCGACGGCAGCGTGGTGATTCCCTCTCTCATCCAGGGCGGAATGGGCGTCGCGGTCTCCGGCTGGCGCCTCGCTCGCGCGGTCGCGCACGCGGGCCAGCTGGGTGTCGTGTCGGGCACTGCGCTCGACCTCGTCCTCGTCCGGCGCCTGCAGAAGGGTGATCCAGACGGGGACGTGCGTCGCGCGCTGCGTGCACTCCCGCTCCCAGGGGTCGCCGACGCGATCCTGGACCGGTACTTCATCGACGGCGGCAAGGCCGAGTCTCAGCCGTTCCGCGGGAAGCCGATGATCGGTCTTCGACCGTGCCGTCACGTCGAGGACCTCATGATCGCGGGCAGCTTCGTCGAGTGCTGGCTCGCGAAGGAAGGGCACGACCGCCCGATCGGTATCAACTTCCTCGAGAAGATCCAGACTCCGACGATCCCGTCGATCTACGGAGCGATGCTGGCGGGAGTCGATGTCGTCCTGGTGGGGGCGGGGATCCCCCGGGCCATTCCGCCGATCCTGGACGGCCTGACCGCCGGCCGAGCTGTCGAGATGCGCGTCGACGTGCGCACGTCCGATCTGGACGAGGAGCCGATGTTCCGCTTCGACCCCCAGGAGTACTGCGGCGGCGTGCTGCCGCCTGTGGCCCGGCCGCTGTTCCTGGCCATCGTCTCGTCTCACGTCCTCGCGACGCTTCTCACGGTCAAGCTCGGGCTGCGCATCGACGGGTTCGTCGTGGAGGGGCCGACCGCCGGAGGACACAACGCTCCAGCGCGCGGGAAACAGCGCTGCAGCACGTCGGGCGAGCCGATCTACGGCAAGAAGGACGAGCCGGATCTCGCCGTGTTCCGGGACCTGGGGCGTCCGTTCTGGCTGGCCGGGTCGTTCGCCGCGCCGGAGCAGTTGCGGAGAGCGCGAGCGCAGGGCGCCGCCGGTATCCAGGTCGGAACGGCCTTCGCGTACTGCGAGGAGTCTGGCCTCGCCGACGAGATCAAGGCGCGTGTCCTCGCGGCGAGCGGCGCCGGAGCGGTGCGGACGAAGACCGATCCGATCGCGTCGCCGACCGGATTCCCGTTCAAGGTCGTTCCGCTGTCCGGGAGTCTGTCCGAAGCGGGAGAGTACGAGGCGAGGCAGCGGGTCTGCGACCTCGGCTACCTCCGCTCCGCCTATCGCCGGGAAGGCGGAGATGTGGGGTGGCGGTGCCCGTCCGAACCGGTGAAGGACTACGTCCGCAAGGGCGGTCGGGTCGAGGACACGGTCGGTCGGAAGTGTCTCTGCAACGCGCTGATGTCGAACGTGGACCTCGGCCAGGTGACGAAGGGTGGGACGGTCGAGAACGTCCTCATCACGTCCGGGGACGACGTGGCCACCGTGGCGCGGTTTCTTGCGCCCGGCGCGGAGAGCTACTCGGCGCAGAGCGTCATCGAGCGGCTCCTGAGCGGCTGACGCCGCGCCCCTGGTGCAACGCCGCGCCCGGACTCACCTGTCGCCGATCGTGACCGGCGTCTCGTTCGTCCAGCGCTCCGCGACCGCACACTCGCGCAGGTGGGTGACGTGCCGCGAGAGCCACTCCAGGAACTCGCGCTGCTGCGAACCGTCGGCGTCCACCAGCGCCCCGACCGACGCGCGCACGGTGCGACTCACGGCGCGGGCCGCGGGGGCGCGCTCGCCGTCGAGATCGATCGCCCCCGCGAGCTCCGCCGCGGCGTCGGCCGCGCACAGGACCTCGTGGGGAGCCTCGGCCATGTCGGCCGCGGAAGCAGCCTCGGCCGCGCCGCGCGTCGACTGCCGGGCCGGCCCCCAGAGGGGTGCGCGCGAGACCATGCTCGGACTCGCCGCCAGCTCGGCCACGTCGCGTGCTGCACGGGAGACGGCCCGCACGTGATCCTGCGTCGCCCCCTCCCAGGACCCGAAGACCGGGCCGACCTGCTTCGCGCAGCGGGCGCCGAGGGCGAGAATCGCGAAGTAGGGGAGCGCGGCGAGCTCTTCTTCCGTGGGAAGGGTGGGGGACGGATCCATGTGGCGTTTCGAGTGGTGCGGCAGGGCGGGACGACGAGCAACCTGCCATGGGAGGTCGAACGCGCGCTGGATCGTACGCAGTCCGGGCCCCGGCCATGCGTGGAAGCTGCTCGCAGTCCGTCGTTCGGCGAAGTCGTTGGCGGAGAGGGTCGTGGGGCGGCCTCGACGGGCCCACCCGGAGCGGACCGTGGGGCCAGGTCAGCGGCGGATCGCGCCCGCGAGGGGCGACCGTGAGCGACGCCCCGCTCGGTGACGCTCGATCGTCTGCCGTCCCGGGTCCTGGAGTGCCAGGCGGCACGCGCTCTGGACCGACAGGTCTCGAGGGGGGGCACCGTTGAGCGCGGCAGCGGGAGGGAGAGTTCACGGGCGAGCCCATTCGCGATGATGGCGGTCGGACGCAAACATGTGACATGCGACGCCGAAGGCTCGTCGCCTCCAACCCAGGGTCCTCCATGCTCCTCCTCACGCTCCTGCTGCCCGCCGCAGCCGCTTTCGCGCAGGATGCCCCCGCGCCCCCGCAGCCCGCCGGGATCGTCGGGGCGCGCCTGCAGGACGTCGACGGCCTGGTGCACCGGCTGGGAGGTGTCCACGACTCGCACCCGGTCGCGCTCGTGTTCCTGGATCCTGAATGTCCGATCGTGCGCCGGTACGTGCCGGACCTGGACGGGCTCGCCAGGCGAGCGGCCGACTCGGGCGTCGAGTTCTACGGCGTCCTGTCCGATCCGCTCCTGACGCCGGCCGAGGGCCGCGCCTTCCGCGACGAGTACGAGATCGCGTTCCCGTTGCTCTTCGACTCGTCGGGCGACCTCGCGCGCCAGCTGCGTCCGACCCACGTGCCGGAATCGTACGTCGTGCGGACGGACGATCGACTGATCCACCGCGGTCGTATCGACGACCGATTCGCTGCGGTCGGCAAGCCGCGCGCGCGCGTCGAGCACACCGAGCTCTCGGACGCGATCGACGCTGCCGCGCGAGGCGACGCGACGCCCGCGACGTACGCGCCCCCGATCGGCTGCGTCTTCGAGGCCTGGGACGGAGCCAGCGAGAGCGAGGTCACGTACCACCGCGACATCGCCCCGCTGCTCGCCGCGCACTGCGTCGAGTGCCATCAGTCAGGCGCGATCGGACCGTTCGAGTTCGACACGTACGCGAGGGCGAAGCGGCGCTCGAAGATGATCGCGTTCGTCGCCGAGGATCGCGTCATGCCGCCGTGGAGCGCCACGCCCGGTATCGGTTCGTACCGCGGCGAGCACACGCTCACGGGCGAGCAGATCGCGCGCCTCGTCGAGTGGGCCGATGCGGGTGCTCCCGAGGGTGACGCGGCGCACGCGCTCCCCCAGCCCGAGCCCCTCGACGACGGCTGGGCGTTCGGCCCGCCCGACCTCGTCGTGCAGCTCCCCGAGCCGTTCGAAGTTCCCGCGAACGGCGACGACATCTACCAGTACTTCGTCGTGCCGTCCGAACTCGTCGAGGACGAGGACGTCGTCGCGATGCAGTACAGGCCGGGCGACGCGACCGTCGTGCACCACGTGATCGGGTACCTCGACCACACCGGCTGGGCGCGTTCGATGGACGAGCGGACCGAGGAGATCGGCTTCCCCAAGTTCGGCGACGACTTCAAGGTCGACGACGACGCGTTCTTCCAGATGACGAGCGTCGGCGGCTGGGCGCCGGGCGCCCCACCGGTGCGATACGCGGAGGGGCTCGCCCTGCGGCTACCGAAGGGCGGCGACTTCATCCTCGAGGTGCACTACCACCTGTCGGGAAAGCCGACGAACGACCGCACCGCCGTGGGCCTGTGGTTCGCGAAGGAGGGCGACCCGCCGATCGAACGCCACGTCGAGACGACGGTCATGGGCACGACGCAGATCGACATCCCGGCGGGAGACGCGGCCTACGGGCGCCACGTCTGGGCGAAGCTCCCGTCGGAGGTCGAGCTCCTGTCCCTGTCCCCGCACATGCACTACGTCGGCCAGCACGTCGACGTCCAGCTGACCTATCCCGACGGCCGCGAGGTCTACCTGCTCGAGATCGCCGACTGGGACTTCCGCTGGCAGGACACGTACGTGCTGCGCGAGCCGCTGACGCTGCCCGTGGGGACGCGCATCGACGCGAGCTTCTCGTTCGACAACTCCGCCGACAACCCGGACAACCCGTCGTCCCCACCGATCCGGGTGGGCGAGGGCTGGCGAACGGTCGACGAGATGTGCCTCCTCTACCTCGACTTCGTCCCCAAGGACCCGAAGAAGATCGACACCATCCACATGGCTGCCTTCGGCTCGTTCATGCGCAGGCCGATCCCGCCGAGGCGCTGACGGGCTCGTACCGAGGCGGCTCGCCGTGATGGCCTGCCGCGGCAGCGCCGACCGTCACCGCGACTCGATCCAGTGCTCCGCCCGGATGATCTTCGGCGGCACTCCGTCCTCTCCGAGCCCCGGCGGGCCGAGCGCGCTCCGCAGCGTGAGCCGCAGGACGTCGTCGGGTCGGTCGGGAGCGAACCCGACGAACTCGACGATGCCTGCGCTCAGCTCCAGCGCCCCGCGGGCAGGAAGTCCCGTGACGGCGCCGACGAGCGCCGGATCACCGTTGATCGTGATCTCGATCGGAAAGCGGACGCTGCGCCCCCAGCCGGTCTCGACGGTCTCGGTGTCGGTCCAGTCCGCCGAGGCCACGACGTCGAAGCGAAGGAGCACCATCTTGAGCAGGCTCGTACGCTGCACGACGTCCCGCAGGAGCCCGCGGATCAGCGTGTTCTTCGACGCCAGCATGGACATCGCGACGAGCGAGGCGCCCCGCAGGATCTGCGGCTCGTCGAGCACGGAGCCTCCGTCG
The DNA here is from genome assembly GCA_038757895.1 of Planctomycetota bacterium. GTDB lineage: Bacteria > Planctomycetota > UBA1135 > UBA1135 > Saltatorellus. The sequence continues at coordinate 39,063 of JBCDGE010000015.1, forward strand.
CCCTCCGGGTCGACGAGGAGCCCGTTTCGGAAGAAGCCGAGTGCGAGCAGCGCGTCCGTGCTCTCAGCGCTCCCGTCGTCCTCCTCGACGGTCAGCGTGCCTCGGTAGAGCGCGCAGCCGACCTTCCGTTGCGCGCCCGCGTCGGGCCCGTCGCGATCCGCCGTTGCGGTGACCGTGTAGCTCTGATCGATGTCGTCCGGTCCGGATGGGCCCGTGAGGCGCACGCGCCATCGATTCGTCGCCCCGTTCCTCCGGTGCTCGAGGTCGTAGGCGAGGCGCGAGCCTGCGAACAGGGGAGGGGAGACGAGGTTCTCTCCACGCGCGGAGAAGGTGGGTGTCTCGCCCACGCGAGACAAGGCGTGTGCTCGGGCCCGCCAGTCGCCCTCCTCCAGCCGCACGGCGCCACAGGCGGCGAGGAACATGAGCGAGCACGGGGGAAGGAACGACTTCATGCGGCGACGGCGAACGAGAGAAGACGGCGCAGCGACGCGCCCCGAGAGGCAGCCGACGTCGAGTATTTGCGGCGGGAGAGTATGCGCCACGTCCTGTTACGGCCTGCATCGACCGACCGGTGTCGCACGCTGGCTCCTCGGGCTGGCTGGACGCCGGCCCAGGAGGATTCGCTGTAACGGGACCGGAGGGCTGCTGATCTCTCTCGATGAGCTGGGAGACGGACGCACCTGGGCTCGCGGCGCGACCTACAAGGCCTAGTTCGGTGCGGAGGGCTTCACCTACACGCCGTTCCTGGGCTCGGACGCGCTGCGGTTTTATCCGGTGGAGATCGACCTCGAGAGCGTTCGGATCGCGGGCGAGGACCTCACCCTCGCGCCCCGGACCCGCGGCCGAACAGACCGGACCGTGAGCCTCGACCGCGGCGGTGTCGTCGAGGTCTACCACCGCGCCGAGCGGCAGGTCTAGCAGACGTTCGTTCTCTCCGAGCTCCCGGCTCGCGGCGAGCTCGTCCTGAACCTGCCGTCGAGAGCGAGCTCCAGGTCTCCCTCGACGGGCCGGGCTTCGCCTTCACCAACGAGTACGGCGGGGCGCGATACGGCGGCGCGACCGCTTACGACGCGGCGGGGCGTGAGCTGGCGCTCCAGCAGCGCTGGACGGGTGAGGGCATCGAGATCGTGGTGCCCGAGGAGTTCGTCCGGAGCGCCGATCTCCCGCTCGTGGTCGACCCGATCCTGCAGTCCATCGGGTTCACGGGCGGCGACCGCCAGCAGCTCGATGTCGATGCCGCGTACGACGCGAACAGCGAACGGTTCGAGGTCGTGTGGTCGGAGGTCGAGAGCGGCAGCGACATCGACGTCTTCAGTGGCATCTGGGTCGTGACCCCGGGCATCTTCGTCCAGCCCCGATCCGTCGACATCACGAACGTCCGCTGGTCGCAGCCGCGCAATGCTTCGAACTTCGAGGACGAGCAGTTCCTCTGCGTCGCCGTGGCTGGCCCCGCGATCGGGGCCCGGCGAGTCTGGGGCCGGACGCGTTCGGCGCGGGACTCGGCGCAGGGTCCCCAGTTCGCCATCAGCGGCGTCGGAGCCGAGTACGTCGACGTCGGCGGCAAGGGCAACGAGATCCCGAGCGCCTATGACTTCATGGTCGTCTGGCAGGAAGCGGACATCATCAACCAGGACTTCGACATCGTCGCACAGACCGTCGCGTCGGACAGCACGCTCACGGACGGGCGGATCGTGATCGACGGCGACCCCGGCAGGATGGACCGGTTCCCGTCGATCTCCAAGACCTCCGGTCGACCCGGGACGAGCAACCCCGACAGCGAGTACATGATCGTCTGGGAGCGCGAGGTCGCGGACGACGACCGCAACATCCGCTGCCAGGTCATCGAGTATGCCGGCAGCATGGCGGGGCACAGACAGTTCCGCGGCTACTCCTTCAGCGACTCGCGGCGCCCGGACGTGTCGAGCTGGTCGACCTACAACACGATCGACGACGAGCGGTACTGGGTGCTCGCGTTCGAGAGGCGGACGGGCCCGAACTACGACATCTTCAGCGTTGTGGCGCGTGACGGGAACGCCGACAACGCGCGCTCGGTCGCGCGGATGCAGGATCTCGACCAGGACCTCGACCAGCTCGAGCCGAGGATTGCGAACGAGGGTCAGGACTTCCTTCTGGCCTATCGATCGCCCGGGCCGGGGGACGAGGACCGGCTCTTCCTCACATCCCTCAACGTCGTGCACGACGGCGACGAACTGCGCGTCGGGTGCTCGTTCCGTCGCGACGACCTCGCCGAGTCCTTCGGCCAGACCGTGAAGCACGGGATGGCCACCGTGTGGGACGGCGGGGCGCCGTCGCAACCGCTCTACGCGCTCATGGCGTGGGTCAGGACGCCGCTCGTCGGCAACACCAACGCGCGCGGCGCGCTCGTCACCGACGACCAGCCCTTCGTGGTCGGCTCGCAGTACTGCGACGCAGCCGAGAACTCGACCGGAACGAGCGCCTGGATGCGGGCGATGAGGAGCTCCTCGCCGCAGGCCGGCCAGTCGATCCTCCTGCGCTGCAACGACCTTCCGGTCAGCTCGTTCGGCTACTTCCTCTGCTCGCTGCAGTCGGGCTTCGTGGCGAACCCGTCGGGCAGCGCGGGCAACCTCTGCCTCCAGGGAGCGGTTGGCCGCTTCAACCGCCCGGGCGAGATCGGGAACAGCGGACCGGAGGGCACCCTCTTCCTCTCGGTCGACACGACGGACATCCCGACGCCGACCGGTTCCGTGGCCGTGCTGGCCGGGGAGACCTGGCACTTCCAGGCGTGGTTCCGCGACCTCGGTCCGACGTCGAACTTCAGCAACGGCATCGAGGTGACCTTCGATTGAGTCCGGCTGTCAAGCCGGACCCGGCGGTCGTCCGATCACCAGTGGATGACGACCACCGCGCGCCTCTCCAGCGCCCTCACGGGGAGCGTCCTGGTGGCCTTCGGCCTGCTGGGGTGGTGCCTGCTGGCGGAGACGGCCCTGCGGCCCGAGGTGAGCGCCGTCGAGTGGGTCCTCCGCGCGGCGCTCTGGATCGCTCCGACCGCGGGCGGGGCCGCGCTGCTTCGCCGGCGGCACGTCGCGATGCCGGAGGCCGATGATCGGCGGCGCCGCCGTCTTCGCTGGTCTTTGGTTGCGTTCGGCGGCTCGATCGTCACGGCGGTGGGCCACGTGCTCGTCGCGCGGTGGGTGCAGGAGCACCATGCGACGAACGGTCCCTACGGATTCCTCCAGCTCCCGTTCGCGGCGCTGGTCGGACTGTCCGGGATCGCGTTCTACTCTGTCGCCTGGTCGGCGTTCGTCGCGAGCCGTCGCTTCGAGGCCCCGCTGGCGCTGATGCCCCCGGTCGGCGTCGTGCTCCTGACCGGCCTCGTCTTCGTCCTCCAGGGCTGAACCGTTCGCTATCCTCCCTCGGGCGACGCACGCCACGTACCCCGCGCGCCACCCGACGGATCCATGTCGAACGATGCCCCGCCGATCGCCGTTGCGGCCCCCGAGCCCACCGCCGAGAACGACGCACGCCGCGATCTGCTGGTGCGCTACGCGATCCTCTCGTTCGTGATCCTCGGCCTCGGCGGCTGGCTCACGTCGCTCGGGATGGGGGAGTGGTACGACGCGCTCGAGAAGCCGCCGTTCCAGCCGCCGGGCTGGGTGTTCTCGCCCGTGTGGACCGTCGTCCTCGGGCTCCTCGCGGTAGGGACGTGGCGTGTTGCACGGCGCGGGGAGGTCGCGCGCGCGGGCCTGAAGCTCTACGCGGCGCAGTTCGTCCTGAACGTCGGCTGGTCGCTCTTCTTCTTCGCGATGACGAATCCGACGCTGGCGCTCGTGGACATCGCGCTGCTGGACGTGGTCGTCGTGGCGATGGTCGTCGTGTACGGGCGCGTCGACCGCGTGGCCGGCTGGTGCATGGTCCCGTACGCGGTCTGGCTCGGGCTGGCGACGGCGATCAACGTCTGGATCGTGCAGAACGGCGGCTGAGAGCGTCGATCCGGTCCGGGCCGACGGTTGGCACCCGTCCTGCCTGAATCGCGTCGATGCGATACCGCGAGCGATTCCGCCCGGTCCTGCATCGCGTCCTCGCGCGATCCGCGCGACTGCACCCGACGTGGTCGAGATCGAGGTCGAACTCGAATTCAGCGATACCCAGACGCTGCGGTACGCGGTCCACACCTCGCCGGTCGAGTACGGGACTTACTCCGAGGTCTTCGCCAGGTCGATCCAGGTCACCGGTACGGGGCTGGGCACGTACTCATCGGGCCCGATGAACCTGGAGCACTCTGCGGGTCAGCACGACATCATCAGCGTCTCGTGGACCGGGACGACCGACTTAACCTTCGGCTTCGGAGGCCCCGTGTCCGTCTCCTTCGGCGAGCACACGCACGGGTACGCCACCGGGGCCCACCCGTTCCCCCCGTCGTTCTCCAGCACGGTCAACGACTTCGCCGTCTACAGCCAGCGCCTGTCGACGGGCGGAAGCGGGGGACTTGGGGGCAACGACTGCTTGCCTGGAACTCCGAACTCAACGGGTGTCCCCGGCCATCTCGCCGCCACGGGGACGGACATGGTCGCCAGCAACGGCATCACGCTCGTCACGGCCGACCTCCGGACGAACGCGACGGTCTTGTTCCTAACGAGCCGCAACCAGGGCTTCGTCCTCAACCCCGGCGGGAGCGCCGGCACTCTGTGCGTCGTCGGCGCGATCGGGCGATTCGTCGGTCCGGGGCAGATCGGCAACGCCGGTGCGACGGGCTCGTACGACCTGCGGATCGATCTGACGATGCTGCCGAAGCCGACGGGGTTCGCCGCCGCCGCGCAGTTCGAGACGTGGAACATCCAGGCGTGGCACAGGGACGTGGCTGCGGGCGGCGGCGTGACGTCCAAGTTCACCCCGCGGCTGGCGATCTTCCTCCGCTAGGCCACGGCGCGCGTCTTGTGTGTGAGGTCGCCGGCTGCTCCACTCGTTGGCGCGATGTCCAGGGATCGTCGGACCCCCAGCGAACGGTGGAGCGACCTCGACGCTGCGCGCAGCATTCTGATGATGCTCGGCGTGGTGCTGCACGCGGCGAATATCTATGCCACGCCGCAGGACTGGCTCGTTGGCGACCCGCCCGGCCAGCGCGGGTACGAGCTCCTCTCCAGCGGGATCCACGTCTTTCGGATCCCGGCCTTCTTCGTCATCGCGGGGTTCTTTGCGGGCTTCTCGCTGGAGAGGTACAGCGCTGTTGAGTTCCTGCGCCGCAGGCTCCAGCGGCTCGTCGTGCCGCTCTGCAGTGCGGCGGTGGTGCTCTCCACGGCCCAGAGCTGGGTCCTCTTCCGTCACGGAGCGACGGCGTACGGGCCGCCGGGCGGCGGCGAACTCGGCTTCGCACCCTTCCTCCGCTCCTCGTGGTTCTGGAACGGCCTCGCCGAGGGAGCATGGGTGACTCACCTGTGGTTCCTCGTCCATCTGATCGCCTACATCGTCGCCACGTGGATGGTTGCGCTCGTCCTTCCCGGGCTCCGGCGCCCGGTGGGCGGGAACGGCCCGCGAGGCATCGTAGTGCGAAGCGGACTCTTCCTCTTCGCGCTCCCGATCACGGCCGTCGCCGTCGACGCGATCGCGAAGTACACGCCTCACGCGTATGAGCGGATCCTGGGCGTGGCCAGCCTCCAGGAGCTCCTCGCGTACCTCCCGTACTACGTCTTCGGGATCGTCGCCTTCCGCGCACGCACACTGTTCGAGGGGCTGCGTGCGCCGGGGGCATGGGTCGTCCCCGCCCTCGCGCTGTCTATCTTGGCGGGGCAATGGCTACCGGACGAGCCGCGTGGAGTTGGACAGAACGTCCTCGGCGCGTACGTCGACGACCTCGTCGTGTGGCTCTCCATCGCGGTCGTCCTGGCGGCGTTTCGGCTCGTCGCGTCGGGTCCGTCGCGGCACTTCGCCTACCTGTCGGAGGCTTCCTACACGGTCTACCTGTTCCACCACATCTGCGTCATCGCTCTCGGGTTGGCGCTCGTGCACACGGACCTCTCGCCGTCCGCGAAGTTCGGCCTCGTGGTGTCGGCGACCCTTGCGGTCACCCTCGCGCTGCACCATCTCGTCGTCCTGCGCGTGCCGTGGATCCGATTCGCGTTCAACGGAAAGTGAGTGGCATCGCGCCGAATCGACGGTGGCGCCCGCTCGTCGATCGGTCGATCGGCGGGTGGCAGCACGCTACGCTGGCTCCGTGCTAACGTCCCAGCCATAGGGTTCCATACGCTAGAGCCTGAGGTCGCCGGGGGTCTCGGCCCCCGTACGGTCGCCGACACGTCGGTCCATCCACCCGTCGTCTCGCGCCTGCACTACGAATTCGCGGGCTGGCTCGGGGACCCCCTGCTCGAGTCGTTTCCGTGCTACGTGATCACGGCGGACGTGGCCGAGCTCGTTCGAGGGGTAGGTCTCACAGGATTCGAGATCGAAGCGGTGGAGGTCTCCACGACGCCCGAGTTCGAAGAGCTCCACCCCGCCGTCGAGCTGCCCCTATTCGTATGGCTCAGGGTCAACGGCACGGCTGGAACGGACGACTTCGCCATGTCGGACGATCACTGCCTGGTCGTGTCCGACCGAGCGCTCCAGCTTCTCCGGGACGCACGCCTGGAGCACTGTGACGTCGAGCCGTGGACCAGGGCCTGACTCGACCGCCTTCGACCATCACTCGCCGTCCGTCGGTCGGTTCGGGTCCTGGACAAGCGATTCATGCCGGACGCCTCCGATTCGACGCCGCCCGGTCAGCGGAACTCCACGCTCACACCGTCCGTGAGGTTCGACGTCGCCATCCCGAGCACGCTGTCCCGGTACCAGCACTGGAAGCTCCAGGTCTCGCCCGGCTGAATCTGCACGAACCCCGTCGGAGTCGGTGTTCGTCCGAGGTCGATGCGCAGCGCCGCGAACCCCTGCGGTCCCGTGGGCTGGATCTGGCCCGGTCCGACGTACCTCCCGATCGGCGCTCCGAGGCACAGGTTACCGACGCTGTTCGGCGGCCGGACCGCGACGGCCTCGTTCGGGCTCGTCAGGAAGACTGCGAAGTTGGAGGGCGGGAGGTCGCTGGCCTCGAGGCTCAGCGCGTTGTTCGTGACGGTCGTGGATCCTCGCGCGGCGATCTTCCCGACCAGTCCGGCGCCGTTCATGGCTGCCGGTCGGCAGAACGGCGCTCCGAGCCCCTGGTGCTCGAACCACACGGCCTCCCGGTTGCCGGGCGCAGCGGCGAGGACGTCGGGGTCGCCGTCTCCGTCGAGGTCAGCGGCGGTGACGTCCACGGCGGTGTCCACCTGGATCGAGATCCGCTGCTGCGGCCCGAACGACGCGGCTCCCAGGTTCTCGAACCACGCGACCGTGTCATCGCCCGAGGACGCGAACAGGACGTCCGGGTTCCCATCGCCGTTCAGGTCCTCGGCCGCGACAGCAGCCGCGCCGATGGCCGCCGCCGAAAGAACCTGCTGTGGACCGAACGAACCGCCGCCGAGATTCTCGTACCACGCGACCGTGTTGTTGGAGGACGACGCGGAGAGCACGTCGACATCGCCGTCTCCGTCGAGGTCCGCTGCATCGACGTTCACGGCGCCGCTCGCGTGCGTCGAGATGACGCGTTCCGGCCCGAAGCTCCCGCTGCCCATGTTCTCGTACCAGGCGATCTGTCCGCTGTTGAACTCGGACACGACGAGGTCCGGATCGCCGTCCCCGTCGAGGTCGGACGGGAGCACGTCCGTCGGGTCGATGGCGCTGCCGCTGGAGACCACGACCTTCGGACCGAACGATCCGCCGCCAAGGTTCTCGAACGTCACGATCTCGTTGCCGAACCGCGCCGCCGCGACGACGTCCGGGTCGCCGTCACCGTCCAGGTCGGCGGTGTGGACCGACAGGGCCCCGTCCGTGGACAGGGACAAGACCTGCTGCGCACCGAACGACCCCGTCCCGTCGTTCGCGTACCACGCGACCTTGTCGTCGAAGAACGACGCGGAGAGGAGGTCCGGATCGCCGTCGCCGTCGACGTCCGCGACGTGCAGGTCCTGGGGGCGGCTCACGGCGGCAGTGATCGTCGTGGGAGGGCCGAACGTGCCCCCGCCCAGGTTCTCGGACCAGCTGATCCGTTCCTGGAAGTTCGCGCCGCTCAGGAGCACGTCGACGTCCCCGTCGCCATCGAGATCGGCCGTCCGGACGACGTTGACCGAGTTCGGAATGGTCGCGAGCTGCTGCTGCGGTCCGAAGATCTGGGCCGGGACGGGCGCCGCGAGCGCGCACGCCGCCAGTATCGTCGACCGCACGCGGTGCGAGAGCATCACCGGAACGTGACGCTCACGGCGTCGGTGAAGTTGGACGTCGGCGCGCCTCCCGCGGAGTCGCGGTGCCAGCACTGGAAGTTCCACGTCTCGCCGGCCTGGATCGCGACGAATCCGGTCGCGGTGGGCGTCATGGGGAGCTGCAGCACGAGCTCGGCCGTGCCGGCGGCGCTCGTGGAGAGGATCTGCCCGGGCCCGACGTAGCGTCCGATCGGCGCGCTCAGGCAGAGGTTCCCCACGCTGTTGGGCGGGCGGGCGATGAAGCCCTGGTTCCGGCTCGTCAGGAAGAACGCGAGGTTCGAGGGCGGGAGGTCACGTGCGCGCAGCGTGAGGTCGTCGTTCGCCGCGATCACCGAACCCGTGGCGGAGATCTTGCCCCACTGGCCCGTCGCGTTGACGACGCCGGGGCGGCAGTAGACGGCGCCGTGGCCCCAGTTCTCGTACCAGAAGACGCGGCCGCCGAGGCTGGCCGCGACGAGGAGGTCGGGGTCGCCGTCGAGGTCGAGGTCCACGGCCTCGATGGCCCTCGGGCTGCCCACGCGCCCGTCGATCGCCTGCTCGGGTCCGAACGACGCCGCACCGAGATTCTCGAACCACACGAGCTCGTCGAAGTCCCCGGAACCGGCGAGCACGTCCATGTCGCCGTCCCCGTCGACGTCCGCCGTGAAGACGTCACGCGCCGAGAAGACGCCGGAAGAGATGACGCGCTGGGGCCCGAACGCACCGCCGCCCAGGTTCTCGTACCAGCCGATCGTATGGTCGTTGCGCGACGCGGCGAGGGCGTCGGCGTCCCCGTCCCCGTCCAGGTCCGACGCGTGGACGCGTTGCAACCAGTCGATGCCGGTGTCGATCGACTGCAGCGGGCCGAAGGTGCCTCCGCCCAGGTTCTCGATCCAGGCGACCTCGGACCCGGCGTGCTCGGAGAATCCCACGAGGACGTCGGTGTCGCCGTCGCCGTCGAGGTCCTCCGCGAACACGTCCTCCGGCGAGAGGTGGCCGATCGAGAGGAACTGCTCGGGTCCGAACGTGCCCCCGCCGAGGTTCTCGAACCACGCGACGGTGTCGTCGTTCTGCGATGCCGAGACGATGTCGACGTCGCCGTCGCCGTCCAGGTCGACCGCCTCCACGGCGAGCGCGGCGAACGCGGTCGTCGTGAGCACGCGCTGCGGCCCGAAGGTGCCGCCGCCGAGGTTCTCGTACCAGGCGATCTTGTCGTCGCCCGCCGAAGCAGAGACGACGTCCGCGTCCCCGTCGCCGTCCAGGTCCCCGGCGTGCACGGCCGATGCGCCGTCCGCTTCGAACGAGATGACACGGTGCTGGCCGAAGATCCCGCCGCCGAGGTTCTGACTCCAGGCGATCTGGTTGTCGATGGCGAACGCGGACACGACGTCGAGGTCTCCGTCACCGTCGAGGTCGACGGCGTGCGTGTCCAGCGCGAGGTCGGCGGTGTCCGTGATGAGCCGATCGGGGCCGAAGCCCTGCGCCGCGGCCGTCGACCCGCCGGCGGCGAGCAGCGTGGCGAGCAGGGGAGCGATCCTGAGATCGACCAGGTGAGCGAGCGTCATGGCGCGCATCGTGACACCCGGCGAACCGGTCGACCACCCCAAGCCCCCCGTCACTCCCCTGGCGCGCCCGGCGGCCCTCGATACCCTGGGGCGAGCTTCCCTCGAGACCGATGATCGACATTCTCCACACGTGCTCCCTCGCCGCATTGTCGCTGTGCTCGCCCGGCGATCTGACCGCCGACCGAACGCGGCTGTACTTCCAGGACGAGGAGGAACGCGTCTGGGTCCGAGGTGAGACCTACAAGGCGCGGTTCGACCGGGACGGCATGCGCTACGTGCCGTTCTTCGGCTCGGACGCGCCCTGCAACCACCCGATCGACTTCACGCTGCGAGAGGCGACGCTGGGCGATACAGCGCTCTCGTTGTCGCCGGAGGCGCGGGTCTCGCGACACGGAGATCGGATCCTGCTCGACCGCGGACCCATCGAGGTCGTCGTGGAGGTCGGCGTCGATCGGGTCGAGCAGTCGTTCGTCGTCGACGCCGCCGGGGAAGATCGCGATCTTCGCCTCGTGCTCGACATCGAGACATCGCTCGCCGCCGAGATGGAAGGCGGCGAGCTCGTGCTCGGCGGCGCGCTCGGGAGCGTGCGCTACAGCGAGGCGTACGTCCTCGACGGCGCCGGGCGACGCGAGCAGATCGCGTCCGCGTTCGACGGAGCGGCGATCACGCTGACCGTCCCGGCCTCGTTCCTGGCGAGGGCCGAGGGCGAGATCGTCGTCGACCCCGTCATCCGAACGTTCTCGGTGAGCGCGATGCAGGGCGAGCAGCGCGACGTCGACGTCTCGTTCGATCTGACCACGAACCAGTTCCTGTACGTCTTCGAGGACGTGTTCTCCGGGACGGACGTGGACATCCTGGCCATCGCGGTGGACGCGGACACCGGGATCCAGCAGGCCTCCGAGTATTACGACGCCAGCGACGACTCGTGGGTCGATCCCAGCGTCGCCAACGCGAACTGCGCCGACACGTCGCTGTGCGTCGCTGCGTTCGTGGATCCGAACGTCGCGACGCCCGTCCGCATCGCGCGCCGTATATGGGATCACCACCAGGGCGTCTTCGGTCCGCTGGTCCAGATCACCGGGATCTCGAACAGTGCGTTCCCCGACGTGGGTGGCAGCTCGACCGAGGCGCCGGACGGACGGTTCTGCGTCGCGTGGAGCACCAATGTCGCCGGCTTCTCGGGCGAGGTCCTGTACACGACGATCCCGGCGTGTGGTGGCACCGGCAACCTGGGGGGGCTCTCGACTCCCGGCGTCCTGCCGACCGGGACCCTCTCCATCTCCGAGTCGTCGGGCGATCCGGGCTCGGTGGACCAGTGGCAGATCGTGTGGACCGAGCGGGCCTTCGGGTTCCCGGGCACTCGGCTCAGCGGCGCAGTCGTGAACGGGGACGGTTCGGTCCGCCACTCGGGGCCCCTCCGCGACTTCGACCCGCCCGACCTCATCCGCGACGTGCACGTGTCCGAGGCGAGGCAGATCGGCTCGTTCGCGGATCCGACGTACGCGATCCTCTACGACCTCGACTCGGTGGGGGACGAGGACACGGTCGTGAGCCTGGTGCGAGGAACGACGATCGTCCACGAGATCGAGCTGCAGCGTAGTGAGCATTCGGGTTTCCGCCCCGATCAGTCGGAGGCGCGCATCGCGACGACCGCGGATCGGTTCGTCGTCTCCTACCTCGAGCAGCTCCCGTCGACGGCGTACCGCGCGTTCGTCACCTCGTTCGGCGTGGTGGAGGACACCTTCCTCGCCGTGGCCGAACGCCGCTCCGAGCTTGGCACGGTGACGCCGCCCGGCTTTCCGTTCCACGACGGCGGCGCGCTCTCGATGGCATCGAAGTTCTCGGGTGGCCTCTACGCGAGCACAGAGGTCGGCATCGGGATCGACCGTGCCACCGCGGGACCACCGGACGTGGACGCCGCGATCTTCGACGACACGAGCCCGCCGTCGCCGGCGAGGCAGTACTGCTACGGCAACCGGAACAGCACGGGGTTCCGCGGATTCATCCGGATGGAGGGCGACGCCTCCGCCGCGACGCTGAAGACCCTGCGCGCCTCGGGGCTGCCACCCGGTTCGTTCGGCTACTTCGTGGTCGGCGACGGGTTCGCGAACGTGGCCAATCCCGCGGGCAGCGCCGGCGTGCTGTGCGTGGGCGGAGCCGTCGGCCGTTACGTACAGCAGCTCCAGGCCGCCGATGCGGCGGGCGAGATCTCCATCCCGTTCGATCCGACGGTGATCCCGCAGCCGAACGGAACGGTCGCAGGAATGGCGGGCGACCACTGGCAGTTCACGCTCTGGCACCGGGACATGGGCTCGATGGGGCTGCCGACGTCGAACTTCACGAACGCCGTGTCGATCGAGCTGCAGTAGCTGACGCGGTCGAAGCTCCACCACGCCGCGGTGCGGCGCAGCCAGCGAAGGCTCTTCATCCATCGATCGAGGGAGACGCCATGAAGGAGAAGCTCGCCAACCTCGCGCGGACGCTGGAGGCGCTCGGCCCCATCGTCGGCCACGCCGTGAAGAGCGGCCAGCTGTTCAAGCCCCGGTGCGAGCTCACCGAACCGGACCCGGACATCTTGTGCGAGTACGACGTCAGGATCCCCATGAGCGAGGGGTTCTCCGTCACGGCGAACATCTACCGGTCCAGGGCGGCCGCCGAGAGCGGGGAGCCGGTGCCTGTCGTGATGTGTGCGCACCCTTACGACAACCACCTGACGCCTGCGCAGAAGAAGACGCCGCTCAACGGCGCGCCGCAGCAGTACCGGTTGATTCCGCAGGCGGGGAGGCCGGCGTTCTCCAGCCTGACGAGCTGGGAGTCCCCGGATCCGAACTTCTGGGTGCTCAGCGGCTACGCCATCGTCAACATGAACCTGCCGGGCTACGCGAACAGCGACGGCCTGCCCTCCGCCTTCTCGGAGCACCAGGGCAAGTGCTACTACGAGGCCATCGAGTGGGTCGCGAAGCAGCCCTGGTGCACCGGGAAGGTGGGGCTCAACGGGGTCAGCTTCCTGGCCATCTCCCAGTACCACGTCGCGGCCTGCCAGGCGTACGGAGGGCCGCCTCCGTCCCTGTGCTGTATTTCACCGTGGGAAGGACTGACGGATCCGTATCGCGACATCTTCGCCTTCGGTGGGCTGTCGGAAGTCGGCTTCCCCGCCTTCTGGTGGGCCACGGAAGTCAAGCCCGCGATCAACGGCACGCAGGCGGACTTCGTGGAGGCCGAGGGGTGCATCGCCACGGACTACCTGAAGGAGCATCCCCTGTACGACGACTTCTGGAAGGCCAAGGCGGCGAAGCTGGAGGAGATCACGGTCCCAATGCTCGTTTGCGCCTCCTTCTCCGATCACGGCCTGCACACGATGGGTTCGTTCCGGGCCTTCATGAAGGCGAAGTCGAAGCACAAGTGGGTGTACACGCATCGCACCGGCAAGTGGGACGCGTACTACTCGACGGAGGTGCAGGAACTCACTCGCAACTTCATGGACTGCTTCCTGAAGGGCGACAGCTCGAGCGGCTTCCTGGACACACCCCGCGTGCGACTCGAGGTCCGCTCCAGCCGCGAGGACATCCACGACGTTCGTCACGAGAACGAGTGGCCGCTGGCTCGCACGGAGTACACGCGACTCTACCTGGACGAGCAACAGACCCTCTCGCTGGATCGATCGCATGCACCGATGGAGGTGGCGTACTCCGCGAAGGAGGGGAAGGCGGAGTTCCATCACACGTTCGCCGAAGACACCGAGCTGAGTGGCTACATGAAGCTCCGGGTGTGGGTGGAGAGTCGGCGCGAGAGCGCGGGTCAGGAGACCCCGGATGACATGGCCCTGTTCGTTGCCGTCAACAAGCTGGACCGAGACGGGAGGGCCGTGCCCTTCTACGGTTCCGTCGGCAGCACGAAGGACATGGTGACGCGAGGGTGGTGCCGGGTCTCTCGGCGCGAGCTCGACCCCGCCGAGTCGTTGGAGTGGAGTCCGGTGCAAACGGGTGCGAAGGAGCAGGGACTGAAGGCCGGCGAGATCGTGCCGGTCGACGTCGCGCTGTACCCCAGCAGCACGTTCTTCGCGAGTGGCGAGTCCGTGCAGCTCATCGTGGCTCCGCGCGAGATCATCCCCTCACCGCCCTACATCAAGGATGCGTCCTTCAACCGTGGAGTCCATGTGCTTCACTTCGGCGGGGAGTACGACTCCTACCTCCTCGTCCCGTCGGTGTAGAGGGCGAAGCCACGCGGTGCCTCCCCCAAGCAGGGCGGGGCTGCGAAGACGGTGGTGGAGCATCGCTCAGCCGGCTTCGATCTCGAGCTGCCGCCGGCACACGCGAGCGGCGAACGACTCCGGAGATCCGTCAGGCCTCGAAGATCATCTCGTGGTCGTCCGAGATCCAGAAGTCGTGCTCGGGGAACTCGCGGGCGAGGACGCCGGCCACGCGGGCGCGCGCCCGGCGTCGGTTGTCGAGCTGGAACGACACGTCGACCTGGCCACGACCGGTGGACTGTCCGAGCCACTCGCCCACGCCTGCACTCTCGATCCGGTCCGTGAGCGTCACGACGACCCTGGTGGCTGCCTCCGCGTCCTCGGCGCCAGATCCCTCGCCGATTCGGATCCCGATCCACAGTTCGCCCGGCGCCAACGGCAGTCGCGTACGCGGGGAGTGGTCGCGTGTGCCGGCTCGTGGCTGCGCGGCGGCAAGGCGCTGTTCCCTGCGAGTGCGATCCTGCGTCTTGATCGCATCGATCTCAGCTTCGAGTCGCTCGGAGTCGTGCAGCTTGCGCCACGCAAGGACAGCCTCACGGCCAACGAGTCTGTCGAGAGGCCCGCAAAGCGGCCTCCACTCACCCGGCTCGAACGAAACCTTGGGGTGGTCCACACCGCCCAGATCGAACGTACCGATGCGTGTGACGCCCACGAGCCGCTTGCAGGTGTAGAGGCGCAGGACCGGGTGTCCGGCCTCCTGAAGGAACACCGGACGGTCGTGCTCCAGCTCGGCGAACCCGTACTCGTGCTCGAAGACCCACGGGGTGAGCCCGAGCAGGCAAGTCGGGTGGAGCTCCCGGGTCGCAGCGCGGACTCCGAGCACGACGACCCAACCCCAGTAGCCGTCCCGCGGATGCGTACGCAGGACGTCTCCGCGCTTCAGAGGTGCCCTGCGCAGCCAGAATGCCATCGCCGGTGACTCTACTCGCTGGCACCCGGGCACGTGAGCTGGTGTCGGGGGACCTGAGCGGCTGCAACGCGCACGCGTGCGAGGCGACTCCGGTGCTTTGGGCCTCAGCGTGCCACCGTCAGAGTCGCAGGGACATCGGCGACGAGGCAGTGCGAGTGCCGCTGGTCACGCCAGAGCGCCCGCCGCAACCGGTCGACGAATCAGGAGTCCGATCGACGTCGTGGCGAAGCGGGTGTGGAGCATCTTCAGGTGCCAGGGGGCGTCGTACGGCCAGATGTCGACGTGTCGATCTGCCGCCTCGCTTCCGGTGTTGAGGTTCAACTCGATCTCGAACCCGGCGGCGCGTACCTCTTGGGCCAGTGCAACGAGATCACGACGTCGATAGAGAACGACCGGCCCGCTCTCGACGGTCTTCGTCTCCGACGAGACGTTGAACTCGGTGGTATGCACTGCGACGCCCCCCGGCGCGAGCCGCTCGAGCGAGGCCCGCAGGAAGCGGAGGCCCGCCTCTGGCGATCCGAGGTGCTCCAGCGCGCACGACGACCAGACGAAGTCGTACAAGCCCGTGAGTCCCTCCGCGTTCCGCATGTCGACAAAGTCGAAGCGGACGCGATCACGGAAGATCTCCTCAGGACAGATACCGCGTTCGTTCAGCGCATCGAGGCTCCCGCCGTACTCTCCGCTCGAGGCCCAGCCAGCGGCGTCCGGGTGCTCCGGTGGGAGGTCGGTCGCGAGCACGCTGGGGCCGCGCGTCGCGATTGCCGCGACCAGCGGCTCTCGCCCCACGCCGAAGCCGAGACCGGCCTTTCCCTCTGCCAGCATTCCGCACGACTCGAGGGCGCGCAGCACGTAGACGAACTCCCACTGTTTGCGGTGCAGCTTGGGGCGCTCACGGATCGCATCGCACCACCGCGGGTAGTGACTCTCGGCGAACTGGGCAGCCGTGGCGGCCTGGCTGACGGGCTGCTCGAGCGTCGGCGGGGGATCCGACGAGCGGATCAGGTTCCGGCGGGCGCGCCACCGGCGCCAACGTTGGAGAAGTCTGGACCGAGGCACGGTCGTAGCCTAGCCCGAGGCAGCGCTCGACAACGGCCGCCGCCGCGGGAGCCGGTTCACTCTTCGTCCTCGTCCTGAAACTCACACCACTCGTCCACCATGCGCCAGATCGCGAGCGACACCGACGGGGCGTAGAACTCGATCAGCGGGGCGCCGACGGGATTCGGAGGAGGGTCGTGCAGGTAGGCGTACACGCCCTTCTCGTCGGACTGCAGATCCAGGAGGAGCTGATCTCCGTCTGCGTACTGCCAGAGCTGTCCGATCGCAATGTACCGATCTGCAGGGACGGCAGAGTCCATCTCGACTCGCCAGGGGGATGGAACGACGCTCATCGGGAGCCGCTCCCCATCGTGCGAGACCGTGCCCGCGTCGAGTCCGCCGATCTCGAGTCCATCACCGACGCTGAGAAATCGGTGGCGAGCGATGAAGAGGCGATAGTCGGTTGGGAGCTCGGCTCCCAGGCTGTTCTCCAGCTCACGAATCTCCGATTCAGATCCGGTCGGTGGCGCTTGGATGAAATCGTCCGACTGCCACTGGAGGGGATCTTCCCAGTCGTCGTGCTCGCGAACGCGACGGATCGCGCGGTCGATACGCTCCTCGGCGGTCAGCGCCATCGCCTCCGAGAAGTCGTAGGGGAGGATGATGTGGTTGGAGTCGAACATGCCGCTGACTCGAGTCGTGGCAGAGCGCTCTTCCGTGGAGTCTCCGCCGTTCTTCTGCGGGGACGGCCGCCCGCAGGACGCCCAGCACGCCGCAAGGAGGAGACCGGCCGCGAGTCGAGTGGGTGCCATGCCGCGAGTCTACGGCGGAGGCCCGAACGCAGCGCTTTGGTCAAGAGGTGCAGTCAGCGCACCAGCACCCCGAGTCCCTTGGTGAAGTTCGAGGTCGGCGGCCCGCCGCCCGGCGTCGAGTCGCGGTGCCAGAGCTGGAAGCGCCACGTTTCTCCCACCGACGCGGCGACGAAGCCGGTCGGCTGTGGGATGGACAGCAGGTCGACGACGGTCGAGATCGTGCCGCCCGGCCCGGACGACGCGACCTGCGCGACGTACCGACCGACGGCGCCGCCGAGGCACAGGTTGCCCGAGCTCCCGCCGGCATTCGGCACGAACGCGGCGTCGGTCGAGCACCCGAGGTAGCCGAAGGAGTCCGGCGGCAGGCTCGTCGCGACGACGTCCAGGCTGTTCACGGAGAGGAAGGTCGAGCCGAGCGCCGCGATCTCGCCGGGCACACCCGTCGAGTTCGGGCGGGCGTTGCAGGGGATCGAGAACGCGAAGTCGCGCTCGACGAGCACGAGGGCACTGATCCCGCCGACGAGCTCGACCTCGGTGACGATCTCGCGGCCGTTCCCCGTCACCGCGAGGCTCCCGCGCCTCTCGGGCTTCACGCTCGCGACGGGGACGCCCTCGAACGTGTCCACCGTCGACTGGAGCAGCAGCTCGGCCACGCCGCTCGGGGGGAACGCCATCAGGACCGAACCGACCTGCGTGGGGACCTTGTAGAACCCGATCCCGGTCGAGGACTGTGCGACTGCCGCTGCGCCGAGGTTCCCGACCACGAACTGCGGCGCGCCGAAGAGCGTGTTGCCCTCGACCGCGACGATCGCGCCCGAGACGAGGACGACGCCGTCGATCGCGCCGTTCGTGCGCCGGAGCGTGCTGCTGAACACGTACGAGGACCCGCCGGCCTTGGCGACGGCCGGAGGGATCGCGTGCCGCCAGGTCGTACCGCCGAGCGGCCCCGCCACGCCCTCCGCGAACACGCCGAGCCCGTCGCGCAGCGCGATCGTCACGTCGTTCGTCCCTGCGGCGTCCTGGTCGAGGCTGGTCAGGTACGAACCATCGCTCGCGATCGCGGCCTCGTGGAACGCACTCCCGACGACGCCTTGCCCGCCGGGCACGGCGAGCCCCTCGCGCGCGACGACCTCGATCACCTGGCTCCCGGACGAGTAGTCGAAGCGCAGGAACGCGCGGTACGTCGTCCCCGAAGCCGTGCGCAGGATCGCCTCGACGAACGCGTACGGGAACGCGCTCTCCACGTCGCGCAGCACCATGACGGTCGACGGCCCGGGCAGGTTCGGTCCGAACACCGGGTCGCCGGTCTCCAGCGCGAGCGTCGTCCCGAGGTAGAGCCGAGAGTGCGTCGGCGCGCCGGCCGGGACCTCGAGGTTCAGGACCGTCGAGATCGTCCCGGCGGGGTCGACGCTCATGTCGAGGAGCGCACCGATGCGCTGGCCGCCCGGCAGCGGCTGGCCCTCGGCCAGCAGCACCGCGCCGCCGTCGAGGACGACCGCCTTGCTCGGCGAGTTCGGCGGCTCGTCCGTGTCGACGAGCGCAGCCCAGCGCCCGTCGTTCGCGATCCCGAGCGCGAGGAACGTCTCGACGGTCCACCCGTTCGAGAGGACCTCGCCCTCGCGCAGGAGGATCGGGCCCGCGTCAGAAGCGGCGAGGGCGGGAGAGGGAGCTGCGGCGAGGAGTGGCAGGAGGAATCGCGGGAGCATCGGCGATCGGGCGGCAGGGCCTGCGGCGACGTCGACGGTATCAGCGGAACAGACACAGCGTCCGCTGGGACCTTCGACGTGGCAGCGAGGAGAGAGGGCGACCGGAGGTCGGGCGGTGAGCGCGAGCGGCAGCCCTGGGCAGGGGGAGGCACGATATCACGGGCCGCTCAGTCGGTCGGCATACCGTCAGAGTGACCGCCCGTGCTGCCAGCTGCCTGGCGACCGAGTGCCGCAACCTCGCATCGGCACTGCGATGCGGCAGTAGGGGCGGGCGGTGCACAGCTCCAGGTGAGCGAGGATCTTGCGGATCACGATCGGGCGAGTCGCTAGGGTCCTTTCTCGCCCATGTCGAAGCGCACCCGGAACCTCTACGCCTGGAAGACTCGCACCGAGGACGGCCGGAAGCGCCAGGTCGAGGCGCAGTTCTTCGGTGCTCGCTGGAAGATCTCATCGATCTGCGACGGAGACGAGTCGTGGACGCTCCACGACCCTCCGCTTCTCGACGACCTCGAGGAGCTGGAGCTCAAGGTCTTCAACAAGTACCAGCGGAAGCACAACTCGTGGGACCAGGTGCTCAGCGTGCGGAAGCTGATCGCGGAGAAGTACCCGGACGCCGCGCGGGACGAGGAGTGATCAGGGTGGGTCGCTGGCGACGGAGCATGCGATGACCGGCACCAGGATCCCCCTCGATCGCATCAGCCCCGAGGCCCTCCGTGCGATCATCGAGGAGTTCGTGACGCGGGACGGCACGGAGCTGTCCGAGGCCGAGGTCAAGGTGCAGCAGGTGTCCGCGCAGCTGGCCAGCGGCCGGGCGGAGATCTGGTTCGACCCGACCTCGGGGACGTGCAATATCCTCGCGGTGACCTGACGAAACGGAGGTGGATGGGGCGGCAAGGGCTAGCGTCCGCTGACGGCCGTGAGCGACGCCCCCGCCCCTTCGGTGCCGTCCTCGTCGTACTCCTGGAACCAGCCTCGGACGTACAGGATCCGCCGCAGGCGGTTCGACACGTGCCGGCCGGCGGCGCCGTGGTACTCGTTCGGGATGCGGACCATCGCCGTGTCGACCTTGCGGAGCTTGAGGGCCTGGTAGTACTCCTCGGTCTGCGCCATGGGCGTCCGCAGGTCGAGCTCGCCGGTGATGAGCATCGTCGGCGTGGAGACGTTCCCGACCAGGCGCAGCGGCGAGCGCCGCCAGTGCTCGTCGATGCTCTCCCAGGGCCGCGTCTTGAAGTTGGTGTACCAGTAGGGCCCGTCGGTCGTTCCGACGAAGCTGACCCAGTTCGTCACGGGGAACATCGACACCGCGGCGCGGAACCGGTCCGTCATGCCGACGATCCAGCACGTCAGCACTCCGCCGCCGCTGCCGCCGTAGACGAACATGCGATCCTCGTCCACGTAGCCGCGCGAGACGACCTCGTCGACGCCGGCCATCAGGTCGTCGTAGTCCTTGCCGGGGTAGGCGTTCTGGATGGCGCAGCCGAAGTCCTTGCCGTACCCCGTGCTCCCCCGAGGGTTCGTGTACAGGACGACGTACCCCTCGGCCGCGTGGTTCTGCTTCTCGAAGTCGAAGCGGACGCCGTACATCGCGTGCGGTCCGCCGTGGATCTGCAGGATGAGCGGGTACTTCTGCGACGGATCGAAGTCCGGCGGTTTGACGATCCAGCCCTGGATCTCGAGCCCGTCGGACGACGCGTAGCGGATCTCCTCGACCTCGCCGAGCGTGACGCGCTCGAGCAGATCGTCGTGGACCGCGGTCAGGCGCTCGAATCCGGGACGACCGTCGCCTCTCGGCTCGAGCCGCACGACGTCGCCGGGCTCGTGCGGGGTCGACAGGACGCCGTACGCGGCGCCGTCGCGCCCGAGACTGCCGAGACGGAAGTCGAGGGCACCCTCCGTGAGCTGGGTGACGTGGCCTTCGAGGTCCACGCGATGGAGATGGCGTGAGCCCTCGCTCTCCGCCGTGAAGTAGATCGCGCTGGAGTCGTGCGCCCACACCAGTCCGCGGGGCGACCGGTCGAGGTCGCCGGTCAGCACGCGGACGTCGCCTCCGTCGGCGTCCATCACGTGCACTTCGCCGACGTGGTACGTGTCGCCGAGCCAGTCATTGCCGACGTAGGCGATCCGCGATCCGTCGGGGGCCATGACGGCGCCGCCGTCCGGCCCCTTGCGATCGGTGAGTTGCCGCACCTCCCCGCTGTCGACGTGGACGTCGTAGACCTGGCTGACGCCGACGATCCAGTCCGCGTCCTCCTCGAGCAGGCCGCTGAAGAGCAGTCGCTCGCCGTCCGCGGTCCACTCCGGCGCACCGTGGTCGAAGTCGCCCTCCGTCACGCGGCGCGGCGTCCCGCCGTTCGCGTCGACGACGAACAGGTGGTTCCAGCCTTTCGGGCGGTAGCCGCTCCGGTCGCGGCGGTACGACAGCCGCGTGATGACCTTCGGCTCCTCCGCCCACTTCGCGCCCTTGGGCCGCGCAGGCAGCTGGATCGAGAGGGCGTCGTTCTTCTCGGGAACGATCATCTGGAACGCGATGGACCGGCCGTCCGGTGACCAGCGCAGGCCGCGCGGAGCCTCCGTCACGCGCGTGACCTGCGTCACCTCCCGCGTGTCGACGTACATCACGTGGACCTGACTCCCCGACGGTTCGCCCTGCTCGAGGAACGCGATCCGGTCCCCCGAGGGCGACCAGACGGGAGACGACCCGTCGCACAGCTTGCGCGGCCGCGAGCCGTCCCGATTCATGATCCACAGCTCGCTTCGGGTGCGATCGTTGACCTTGTCGGTCCAGCGACGCGCGAAGACCACGGACTCACCGTTCGGGCCGATCGAGGGGGACGACACGGACTCCCACTCGAGCAGGAGGTCGAGCGTGAGGCGCTCGAGCTCGGCGCCCTCGGTGGACACGTCGGTGCCGGGGGTCTGGAGGAGTGGAAACGAGGAGAGAGCGAGGAGGGGGAGGATCATGGGCGCCATGGGGGAAGAGCTGTGCTGGCGACGTTAGCACGGTCGACCCGATCGCGCGTGTTGGAGCGAGGGCGGCGGCTGGCCTCGCTCGTCGCGCGTCCGACACGATTCGTGTCCCTCACCGCGCGTGGTTGACGTTCGAAGACGTGCCCCCGGTCGCCGAAAGTGAATCGGAGGCGCGCCACCCGCTTCGATCGGTCCACGGCTCGCCACAGTTCGAGGCTGTCCTACCGAGACCTCCGGTGGTCGCGAGCCAGCGCACCGACGACGGCTCACCTCGAGCCCGTCTTCGCTCCGGCGCAGCGGGTCGCATGTCATGGGCGATCGCCCCCGGCCTCGTTGTCTCGGCCGCAGTCGTATCACCTTGCCGCTGGGTCGACGGGATCGAGCTCGTCAGCGCGGAGCGTTGTGGGTGCGTAAGCCCCGATCCCGTCGGATCCGCCCCATGGCCCCACTCGAAGGTCAGCCGTGGAGGCAGACCATGCAGCTCACAGCGTTCATCTCGGCATTCCTCACGCTCCTCGTTCCTGCTCAAGACACGCAGCCCGTCGCGGTGACGGTCCTCGACTTCGAAGGCGAGTCCGCTGGGGGAGGTTGGGTCACCGTCAACGACGGCATCATGGGCGGACGCTCGACCGGCGGACCGTCGTTCGCCGATGGCAAGCTCGTCTTCAGCGGCTCGACGAACACGGACGGCGGTGGATTCTCGTCGATCCGAACCGTCGAGCGCATCTGGGAGCTCGGAGGCCGCGAAGGGCTTGTCTTCGAGGTCAGGGGAGACGGCCGGACCTACCAGGCGGACATCCTCCTGCGAGGCAGCGGGCGCGGGATGTCGGTCGCCTACCGCGCGCCGTTCAAGACCTCCGCGAACGAGGGTTGGACAGAGGTGCGGCTTCCCTTCGACGCGTTCGAGCCCACGCTGTTCGGGCGACGCATCGCCTCCAATCGCGCCGCTGCGCTCGATCCTGCGCAGATCGGGACGATCGGGCTCTTCATCTACGACGGCGTCGACGGGCCGTTCCGGATCGAAGTGGAGTCCGTTCGTGCGTACGGCGGCGCTGCGGACGAGGGGCAGCCCTTCGCGACTCCGGCCGACGCCGCCGCGTCGTTCCAGGCCTTCTGGCCGCTCCCGAACGGGCGAGAGCGGAGCGCGGCGGGGGCGGCGTGGATCGAGCGCGCGAAGGCGTCGGACCTCGGCGACGAAGCGTACCTTCTGCCGCTCGTCCGCTACGTGTTCGAGGACTACCGCGAGCGCCCGGCGCGTTCGCGTGAGGTCTACGAGAGTTTCATCGTGCTCCGGCGCGCGCCTGCGAGCCTGTCGGTGACCATCGAGGTCACCAAGCGCTTCGTGCTCGGCCCGCTCGTGAGCGAGATCGAAGCCGGTGAACTCGCGAACGTGGACGCGCTGGTCCCGATCCTGGCGAGCAGTGAGGACGTGCCGTACCGCGTCTACGGGCCCGTCGGAGCGGCACTGCGGCGCTCACCGTCGCCCGGTGCGACGTCCGCCCTCGCGAGGCTGATTCGACGCGCCGCCGCGGACGAGCGCGTTGGCGACGAACGGCTCGTCGCTCTCGTCGAGCTCTGCGCCAGCGTCGAGCCGCGCGTGGGCGGGCAGGAGGAAGCGCGCCCGGCGGACGGCGTCGCATTCGTGCACTTCGACGGCAAGGACATCGACGGAAACGTGCTCTCGACCCGAGGCTTTCCCGGCGAGGTGGTCCTGGTCGACTTCTGGGCGACCTGGTGCGGGCCGTGCCTGAAGCAGTCACCCGAGATCGTCGCGCTCGCGGAGGAGTTCGGTGGGCGAGGATTGCGCGTTCTCGGCGTGAGCCTCGACGGCGACGGATCCGAGGAGCGCCTCCGCGAGGTCGCTCAGCGGTTCGACCTCGACTGGCCGCACCTCTTCGACGGAGGCGGCTGGCAGACCGAGCCGGCTCTCCTGAATGGCGTCTCTGCGATCCCTGAGATCGTCCTGATCGACCGCTCCGGACGCGCGCGCTTTCGCGGGCTACGCGGTGACGATCTTCGCAGTCGAGTCGCCGAGCTGATCGCAGAGCCCGCTCCGGTCCAGGATCGTCCGGCGGCGGCTTCGCGCGTGCGAGGACGTCGCGCGCGCTGAGTCCATGTTCGGCCGTCCCGACGTCAGCACTCGCGCGTGCGCGCTCGTGGCGCTCATGGCGCTGATCGGCGGCTGGCTCGCGTTCGAGGCAAAGCTCGGCCCGGTCACAGGCGACCGCTCGGTCGCGCGCGTCGAGGTCGAACGACCGGACGAGCGGATGAGAACGCCCGTGGGTCTGGCCCGGGTCCCACCCTCGACCGACGTCCGTCGAGGCAGGACGGTCGAGCCACCCGCGATCCCTGCGGCGAGCACGCTGAGCGCTACCGCGGCGCTCGACAGTGGGACGGAAGCCGGCGCAGGGCCCGAGGCACCTCGGCTCTGGACGTCGGTCGTGAAGGGTGCAGTCGTGGACGTGGCCGACGGACGTCCGATCGCGGGGGCGCTCGTGGTCGCGGAGTCCGGCGCGCCCGCGGCCGGCTCCGCAGTGGTGCGTGGGAGCGGTCGAGCGACGACGGACCTCGAAGGTCGCTACGAGGTGGAGCTGGAGGTCGTCGAGCTCGTGCCGGGCACGGTCGAGGACTGGCAGGTCCGACGGGTCGACACGGCACCGGTCACGCTGCGCGCAGAGCTGTTCGGCTGGACGTCCGTGCGCAGCGCGGTGCTCCCCGCCGTCTCCGAGAAGGACCAGGAGGCACCGATCGAACTCGGCCTCGGGCGCCGCGCAGCGGTCGACCTGTACGTGGTGGACGGAGTCAGCGGCGAGCCGGCGCAGGGCGTCACGCTGGAGCTGGCTCCGCTGGACGGTGAGAGGGTCGGAGCGCCGCTCGCCTTTCGGCGCTTCACGGCGGATCGGGCCGGCGCGATCCGAACGGACGAGCTTGGGACGGGCCGCTACGCCGTTCGCGCCAAGACTCCCGGTTACCGACCGCGGCCTGCGTCGGGTGGGCTCTTCGAGGTCGCGCCCGGGACAGTGACCGTGCAGACGATCGAGGTCGTCCGCCTGACCGTCGCGCGCGGCAGGCTCGTCGACGCCGGGACCGGCGAGGGCGTCGCGCTTGCCTCGATGCGCGTCACCTCCGGCGGGCGAACTCGGCGTTTTCGCTCCGACGCGGCCGGGAGGTTCAGCCCGCGCTTCGACGTGGGCGGGCCGACCCGTGTGGAGGTCGAGGCCGAGGGCTATGCGCCGTACATCGGCAGCTTCGTGCTCGAAAGCGGATCCGACGGTGGAATCGGACGCATCGAGCTTCAGCCAACGGGCAGAGGCGATGCGAGGACGAAGCCCGTGCAGATCACGGGCTGGACGGCGGCGGGAGAGACCGGCGTCCGGGTTCCGCGGGCGCGGATCACGCTCTCCAGCCCGGATGGACGCAAAGAGACGTTCCGCGGAGACCTGCGCGGAGCCTTCAGCCCTCTTGCGTGGGGGCGGGGCGAGGCGAGCGTCCTCGTGGAAGCGGAGGGGTTCGAGCGCTTCGAACAGAAGGTCACCGTCGATGGCGAGCGTGAGTCGATCGCCCTCGGGGCGCTCAGGCTTCAGGCGCGTCGATGAACACGCGGCGGGCATGATCGCCATCGCGTACGCCACCTACGACCCACGTGACCGCGCAACCCGGCGCCGCGCGCGAAGACGGGAGAGATCACGTCGAGTGAGACTCTCCGCCCATCCGCCCCTCGTCGCACGACCTTACGAGTGCGCTCACCTCCGGCGCGCTGCCACCCGCAGACTGACTCCGAGGAATCCGATGTGGTCGTTGGTTGCGTTGGGGACCTGAAGCTCGAGTCGGCGAAGGTCGTTCGCGTTCAGCTCGATGGGTCCGATCGCCGGACGCACGTCGTCGAGGGTGGACTCCGCCTGGGCCTGCAGCAGGACCTCGCCCAGGACCGGACGCCCGATTTCGAAGCGGAACGGATCGTCCTCGAGACGCTTCCAGCGGACGCGCAGGCTCTCGAAGTACACCGAGACCTGGTCGGTCACGATTCTCTCCGACCGAGCATCGATCACGTCGACTTGCACGATCAGTCGCTCGTTCGGGCTGAGGACGTTGCGATCGCCTCCACGGTCGATCGGCCCGGTGAATGGCTTGAGGCCACGTCCACGGAACCAGATCTTCGCCGGCTGATCGCCCTGCGTGGCGCGGAGCCTGGCACGCACGAGCAGGTCCCGCCCATCGAGCCTCAGCTCTTGGTCGGGCAGGCTCACTTCGGTCACTCCGCCCGCTTCGTTGTGATTGCCGAACCGCCGCTCCATCTCGGCGCCGAAGTCGAGCACCACGCGTACGCCGAGCGAGGGGCCTGGAGCCGTTGGAGCGGACGCCGTGGCGGGCCCGACCTGCCCGCTGCGGTCGACGGCCTGGACGCGGTACGCATAGGTCTTGCGGGCATCGAGATCATCGTCGATGTACTTCGTCTCGACCCAGGGCTCGGAGTTCAGTCGCTCGAAGCGTCCTCCCGATGCTGAACGCCACAGCCGGTAGCCCACGACGTCCTCCTCGGCCGCGGGTTCCCAGGTCAGCTGGAGGCTGCCGGCGCGAGACGTCGCCACGGGGTTGGCGCGCGACTCTGGCGGCGCGTCGAAGGGCACGACGACGTCGAGCGGCGGGCTCTCTTGCCCCTCGACGTGATCTGCGATGAGCACGCTCACTCGGTAGCTGTACTCGATTCCGGTACGCGCGGGCCGATCCACCCACTGCGTCGTCTTCAGCCACTCATCGCTGACGCACACTCGAGAGTCGTCGTCGTCGCTTCGCTGCCGATAGACACGATACGCCACGACGTTCGGGACAGGAGCCCACGAGAGTCGCACTTCGCCCTGCGCAAGCTTCGCCCGCAGCTCCGACGGAGCGGACGGCGTCGCGATCGGCTTCGATGTGCGCCCTTCGCGGCTCGCGGTCTGCAGTCTTCCCTCGGGCGGAGTCAAGTTCAGGTCCGCGCCGACGGGCTGCAGCACCAGCTTGTCGACCAACGTGCCATCCTCGCGCATCCACAGGTTGATCTCGTGGACGCCCGGCGAGGGCACCTCGAAGGTCCTCGAACGCTTCCAATGCGGGCCGACACGGGGATCGAAGTTCGCGGCCAGATTGAGAGACTCCAGCTCCTGGCGATCGAGGCCGGCGTGGCACGAATTGTCACCCGGGGTCGGGCCGATCCCGCGCAGATGAAGACGGTACGTGCCCGCGCGCTCGAAGCGGACGCGGTAGTCGAGGCGAGGGCTTGCGTCGGGAGCGTAGTCGCGGTCGATCTGACGACCGCGGTTGGCGACGACGACTCCCGCCTCGGCGCTGAGTCCAGCTGGTTCGCGCACGACCTCCCAGGCGTCATCGAAGCGCTGACCCACGGTCGATGCGTGGAAAGCTTCCGCCTCGATGACGAACTCCCCGGCGTCGTTCGCCTCGAAGTAGGTCCGATCGTTCGGAGGACGTGGGATCCTCACCTTCAACGGCCGTGTCACGTTGCCCAGCGCATCGCGAGCACGCACCTCGAGCTGCGCGCCGCGACCCGTTGGGAGGCCTCCGACGAGCACGTTGGAGGCCTCCTGCCAACCGGTGTCGCGAATGGAGCGGGCACGGTCACGGAACTGAAAGCGGTACTCCACAGGCCCGTTGGGATCGCTCGCCGGCGCGCATTCGATGAGCGCGGACTGGCCGTCGAGGGCCGCCACCGGATAGGCCAGCGTCAGAGGGTCGGGTCGAGGAGGGACGTCCTCCACCAGAGCCTTCGAGTGCAACGCGAACCGGTCGACTGCACCCTGGAAGCGGGTCCGGGCTTCGCGGCCTCCCAGTGTCGCATCGTTGACCTGTAGCTCGGCCAGGCTTGCATCGAACTCGTCGCTGATGGCCCAGAGCTCGTCGTCCACGCGCAGCCGCGCCTCCCGGCCGCTCTGGATCCACTGCACGGCGACCCAGCGATCTGCGGGCAGCGAGCGCTGCGCCCGAACGGCTCGGCGGCCGTTCGAATCCTCGACGTGCAGGGCAAGCACACCTCCCTCGTCCGCGGGAGAGAGCCAGAGGCTCGCGTCCTCCGCGCCATCGAAGCTCCAGAGGCGCTGCCCTCTGGCGCCACCGCGCCAGTTCACCACGGCCGTCAGCGTGACGTCATCCTGAACGCCCGCACTGTCCGGAAGGCGTACGGCGGCGGCGCCGAGCTCGAGGCCCTGACCGCCGGGAGCTTCGCGGTACTCCCCGGTACCGAGGAGTCGCCCCCAGGACGCTCCGTAGGTGTCGTGTACACGCCAGGCTCGCGGCTGCTCGAAGAGGTACTCCAGGAACAAGCCTCCGGTGTCGACGTCGAGCTCGCCGGGGTTCTGGCCGGTTCCCCAGCTCCAGCTGAACCACCAGCCACGATCGAGACTGTTGGACTTGTTGTAGTTCCCGTCGACCACCGCGGTGCCGCGGACGGCTCCCCCCACATGCGCCATGCCCTTGCAGACCGCGAGCTGACCGACCGACGCGCTTCGCTTGACGGTCGCATGCTCCAAGATGCGCGCGCGACCCTGGACCCGCGCTCCCGACTCGATCAGTGCGTGATCGCCGACCCGAGCCCGGTCCGCCACGACGGCGCCTGGCTCGACGATGGCGTACCCGGACACGACTGCGCCTCCCTCGACGCGGGCATCACCGAGGACGCGCGCAGACCCCAGCACCCTGGCGTTGGGACCCACCCAGGCTTCGGGCGAGACCTCCGCGGTTCCCGCGACGAGTCCTCCTCCGTTGCGATGCCGCTCCGATCGACGTCCAGCCGAGTTCGACCAGCGCTCGGCATCCGGAAGTGCGCCTTCGAGCTTCACGGCGTAGGGGAAGCGGTCCTGCGCGGGTGCGCGGTAGTCTGACCGCTCGTCACTCTGGAAGATCCCGATGTCGAGGACCTTGGTCGGGGTCGCGGCGACGACCAGGAACAGCTCTCGATCGTCCGGCCGCGCGCGGTGCGTCGTTGGCGCGGAAGGGCCGAAGATCTCCCCGTAGCGAGGACTCCCGTCGGACCGGATGGCAACCAGCATCGCTCGCCAGTCGCTCCCTCTCTCTGGGTCGACCCAGCCCTCGAGCGTCACGCGCACATCGTCGTCGGAGCGCTTCAGAGGAAGCAGGTTGTAGCCGTGCTGCTGGGGCGCCCGCCACGAGGGTGGCTCGAACCATCCAGGACCGCGCTCCGGCACCGGCCGCAGGAGAGTGAGGTGCGTTCGCTCGGGATACGGTGAGCGCTCGAATCGCTTCGCGTACTGCGGGCGATCCGGATAGTCCCAGGTGAGATTCCGAGCGGCGAGACGCACCCACTCGTCCTCGAACGGCGTCGACGGATCTGGGTCGAGCCGAGCCATTGCCCGCGGAGGAAAGAGCTCCTCGTCCGAGGCTCTCATGTTCCAGAGCCAAGTGCTGTACCGCGGCCCGTACTCGGGGTTGAGCGCCAGGTGCTCCCAGATCAGATAGGCGTGGTAGTAGTCGCTCCCGCTGGACGGGAACATGGCCCCGGTCCAGCGGTACTTCTCGACTGGATTGACCTTGGGCGAGCCGGCGAAAGAGGGTCCGAAGTTCGCGTGGGACTCCCACCAGTGACCCGTCAGGCGGCCCATCTGGTGGGCCTGAACGCCGTGCAGCAGCTCGTGCGAGTTGAAGTAGCCCGCGTACGTCATGCCCCACCCGAAGCCGATGTCGGATGCGAACCCCATGACGTCGCCGCCGGTCCACTTGTTTCCGTGGACGATCTTGTACTTGCGTCCGTCCCCGCGCAGCTCCTCGCGGGCCGAGACGATCGGCATGTGCAGCGCAAGCCGATGGGCCATCCAATCGTAGGCCTCTTCACCGCCGGGGAGCTGCACGTCCTCGACCCGCGCGGCGATGTCGTCGTCCGGATCAGGGTTCTTCGAGGGAATCCACATCGACCGGAAGTGCTTGGACTCTCGCCACTCTCGATCTTCAGGTCGGACCCGAGGGTCGCCGAGGTTCATGTCGGCACGCTTTCGACCGTGGATCAGCTGGAACAGCTGCGAACCGAGCCGCGGGCCACCGTCGGAGTTGTGGCGCACTCCCCGCGGATTCAACGGCTCGGTGTGCACGCGAAGGGCGGCAACTCCTCCCTGGAACGACTCCGCCCCCAGATCGAGGAGGCTGTCCGGCGCTAGATCTAGAGGCCGCTCTCGCGAACTCAGCTTCCGTCCATCGCGATAGAACTGCGTCCTGCCCGCCTTGGAGACCGCGACGCAGTGGGTCCATCGGCGCCTCTTCAGTTTGAAGTCACCTGCCAACAGCGCCTGGCCGTCCTCCGGCCCCCAGCGAAGCACGCGTGCTCGAGGAGCCGTGGACTCGGCGTAGAGCCAGAGCTCGATGGTCAGCTCGTCGTCGCAGAGTCCCGGGGGGAGTGAGGCGTCACCTTCCGCGATCAGCCGCAGTCGCTGCGATCCCGAGAACGTCAGCGCAGGGGTTCCGCTCAGGTCCTCTTCGAACCGTGGGTAGCTGCCCCGCGGACCATCGAATCCGAAGCGCCCCAGCGACCACTTGAAGGTCCCGCAGTTGTTCCAGTTCCGGACGACGCCGTCTTCGCCGCGCGCCACCATGAGGTCGGCATGGAGATCGATGGCGAGCCGCCCTCCGCGGTCGCCCAGCCCGACGTGCAGGAGCGCCTCGGGCCGTTGATCGGGGCCGGCGACCAGCGGTTTCGGAGGTGGAACGACCTGCGCGATCGCCGCCCCGCTCAGCGGTCCGACGAGCGCGAGCGGCAGGGCGATCTCGCGCCATCGAGGCGTGTGATCGTTCGATCGGGACATGGGCTCTCCCGTGTGCGAGGGGGGCGAAGCAGCGACAGGGACAGCACCACGCCATCGGCCTGCGGCCCAGGCAAGCGTTCGGCGTGACCCTCGTGGGTGGATGCGGGAATGCCACGTGCGGACCCTCCGAGCGCGTTCCAAGTCTGTCTCGAGACGGTCTCTTCGTCGTTCACTCCCGTGCGCCGCGCGCTGACGAATCGGCGCGGAGTGTTCGGCGCCCCGTGGCGGGTGTCGCTGCGTCACCTGCGGCTACCGTCTCCCGCCCGATGTGTGCCGGTGGACGAGTTCCATCCCGCCGAATCGTCGAGGTCGAAGAGTCGATCCCGATCGACGGCTGCACGGCGGATCAGGAACCGAATGGCGGGTCGAGTTTCAGCGACACGATGTCGGTCGAGTTCAAGTAGTCTCGGACGAGCCGGCGGGTGCGTAGCGCCCGGTATCGATCGGCCCTTCCTGCCGACTCCGTGACATGACGACGGTCAAGACCAAGAACCACTTCCGACTCTCTCACCACGAAGGCGCCACGAAGGTCGTCCTGCTCTGTCACGGGGCCTGGTCCCACGGCCAGGGGTACGCGCTGACGCCTCCCGGGATGGTGGTGCAGTTCTATAGCGTGCACGGTCAGTTCGGCACCAACTCGGCGAACATCGCGCGGGCGCTGTTTGGGGTCGAGGAGGAGGTCGCCCTTTCTTCCGACGTCATTGCGCAGATCATGCGCGGAGACCTCACCCAGGACGAGGCGATCCTCGCGGCCAAGGCGCGGGCGAACGCGACGGGGACCGGCGGCGCGATGATCGTCGACTCGGTGGGGGGGCGACTTCGCGCGCAGCTGCACAACTACACGCTCGGGTACCACGGGCCCGGCGGCGACGAGAGCTCGACCGAGGGCATCTGGGACGCGCACGTCGCCGAGGAGTACCCCTCGACGGACGTGGACCTGATCTGCCTGAAGAAGAACACGCGCAAATTCAAGGATCTGCGTCAGGCCATCGAGTTCGCGCTCGAGAAGGGAGGGAACTACCAGGAGTTCCACTTCCTTCCGTGCCGGCACGTCGACTCGAAGGACGCGACATCGATGCTCTCGGTGGGCGACCTCGGCGGCTTCGCCGACGGCACGTTCAAGACCGTGGACCTGTAGCCTCGGTCGGAGCCATCCGAGGATCGCGGTGCGCGGTCGCGGACTTCGACGATCGAGCGGCGGGTTCGATAACGTACCGCCGGCCAGGCGCTAACGTCTCCGCATGACCGTGCCGCGCCGCGCTTCGTCCCTCCACGGGCTGCTGTTCCTCTCGGGGCTCTGCGGCCTCGGATTCCAGGTCGTCTGGACCCGCTGGTTCGGCTTCTCACTGGGGCACGAGATGGCCGGCGTCATGGGCGTCGTCGGCGCGTTCTTCCTGGGGCTCGCCCTCGGCGCATGGGCCTTCGACGGGCGCATCGCGAGGAGCCGGCGGCCCGGACTGTGGTACGTAGGACTGGAGGTGGCCATCGGCGCGTGGGCGCTCGCGACCCTGCTCCTACTGCCGCGCGTGGACGAGCTCGCGGCCGGCTGGCTCGGGCCGGCGCCTTCGCCGCTCCTGCACGGGCTGGTGGCCACGCTGCTACCGGCGGCCTTGCTGTTTCCGGCGACGATGGCGATGGGGGCCACCCTTCCGGCGATGGAGCGATTCGCCGCTTCGCGCCACGGGGACGGGAAGGCGCGACTGATCGGCGGCCTCTACGCGGCGAACACGGCCGGGGCGATGGTGGGCACGCTGGGCATCACGTTCCTGGTCCTGCCCGCGCTCGGTTTCCGGTCCACGACCATGACGCTTGCGCTCCTCAACTTCGCGTGCGCGGCAGCGGGTCTTGCGCTCGGCGCGCGGGAGCCCGTGGAGCTGGACGAAGCAGCTGGTGCGCCCGAGCCCTCGGCGGAAGCGGTGGGCCCCTGGGGTTCGGCGCTCTTCGCAACGGGCTTCCTGGGCATCGCGTTCGAGACGATCGGCATCCGCATGCTGACGCAGATTCTCGAGAACACCATCTACACGTTTGCGGTCGTGCTCTCGGTGTACCTCGCCGGCACAGCGCTCGGAGCGGCGATCTACCAGCGCTGGCTCAAGAACCGCCCCGCTCGCGAGACATCGGCGACGCTTCTTTCGATTCTCTCGGTGTGCTGCCTCGCGGGGATCGGGTGCCTCAGCTTCGCACGTCCCATTCACATGGCCATCGGCGAGGAGCGCGGGTTCGGGGCCGCGATTCTCTCCGAGGGTGTGCTCGGCGCCATCCTCTTCTTCGCCCCGGCCATTGCCATGGGTGCGACGTTCGCCGCGCTGGCGCAGGCGTATCGAGAGCAGCACGGCCGGAGCGGACGCGGCCTTGGACGGGCCTTCGCCATCAACACGCTGGGAAGCGCGCTCGCTCCGTCTCTGTGCGGGTGGCTTCTCGTCCCTGCCATCGGGCTGCAATGGGCGATCGTCGCCGTGGCCGTCGGCTACCTGCTCCTGGCGTGGCTCCTGGGTGGTGCACGGTCGATCGGAGTCCTGAGCACCTGCCTGATTCTGCTCGGCTGGATCGGCAGTTCGAACTCCAGCCTTGTTGCGCTCGACCAGGGGGAAGAGGTGTTGTCACGGCAAGACGGAGCCATGGCGACGGTGACCGTGACCAAGCGTCCTCGCGGAATCCGAACGCTGCGCGTCGACAACCACTTCCGAATGGGGGGCACCCAGAGCGCGTTCCTCGAGCGCAGGCAGGGTGCGATCCCGCTGCTGCTCCATCCGGACCCGAAGCGGGAGCTCTTCCTGGGCTTGGGCACGGGAACGACGCTGTCCTCCGTCAAGATGTTCGATGACGTGGAGGCCGACGGCGTCGAGCTCGTGCGCGAGGTGATCGACGTGCTGCCGATGTTCACGAGCGTCAACCTGGACGTCGCCGGTCATCCCGACGTCACGCTGACCGCCGCGGACGCCCGGCGCTTCGTGCGGGGCTCGGGAAGGGAGTACGACGTCATCGTCGCTGACCTGTTCCAACCCGCGCGCGACGGCGCCGGCACGCTCTACACGGTCGAGCATTTCCGTGCGGTTCGTAACGCGCTCCGAGACGGCGGCCTCTTCTGTCAGTGGCTGCCGCTCTATCAGATGGACACGGAAACGAGCGCGACGATCGTGGCGAGCTTCCTCGAGGCATTCCCCGACTCCCAGGCGTTCCTCGGGGGTTTCAGCCCTGAAGCGCCGGCGATGGGGCTCGTCGGAAGCACCGGCCCGCTCCGAGTCGATGCGGCCGCGCTCGATGCACGCATGAACGCGGAGCCTCTCCACTCAGGGCTCGTCGAACTGGCGATGACGGACCCGATCGACGTGCTCGGCTGCCGTGTGGCTGGCACGGCAGCACTCGCCGTCTGGGCTGGGACGACGACGTCGGTGAGGAACACGGACGATCGGCCCGTGGTCATGTTCGAAGCACCGCATTTCGTGTACCGCCAGCGCGGCCGCCCATGGGAGACTCTGATTGACTGGCTCGCGGGGCTCGATGCATCGCCCGCGAGCGAGCTCGCGATGAGCAGCGAGGTCGCTGGACAGGTCGACGCGTACGTGTCCGCACGGGACGAGTACCTGCGCGGGCGCGTGGCGTACGCCGAAGGCCGGGAGGAGGACGCCCTCGACCACTACGTCGCGAGCGTCGCCCGGTCGAAGGACTTCACGGTCGGCTACCAGCAGGTGACGAACATCGCGAACGTGCCCATGCGAACGAGTCGCGCGAAGCTGCTCGAGGCCGTCAAGGAGATCGCTCGCCTGCGGCCCGACCTGGGTGACCTTCGCGAGCTGCAGTGGCAGCTACGCGAGTAGTGAGAGGACGCGGACGTGTGCTCTACCACCGCCGGAACGCACGTACTTCGGCGTGGTGCGCGATCCTGTCGATCGCCGTTGCCGCCGTGGCGTTAGCTCGTCGATCACGAAGACGTCGAGGCGAGCCAGCTGGTCGGGCTTGCGCGACAGCCGGTCCATCGGATTCGGTTCCACGAGCAGCGTCGTCAGATCGGCAGCCGTGAGAGACTGAATACGATACCCGCCCTGAGAGCAAGCTACGTCGATCGCCGGAGTCCGACACGCCTTCCCGGTCCCGATCTCGCCGATCAGCACCATGTTCTCCCGCTGCTCTACGAAGTCGCCGCGGGCCAGTTCGAGGATCCGATCGCGCAAGATCCTGGGTTGCCGCTCGAACTCGAACGTGTCGCTCGTCCTCAGCGACGGAAAGCGCGCTTCCTTGATCCGGCGACGCACACGCCTGTCGTGTCGGTGGACGAGCTCGTGGCGCGCGAACTCCGCGAGAGACCTCTGCTATGAAGGCGACGAAGGCGGGCAATCGGCGCGCGGATCGACATGAATCAGTACCCTCCCGACACCATGGGCACGATCAGGTCCGCATCTTCGACGACGGCGGCGAAGCTCGGTCGTGGCGTTGCATACGTCGTTAGAGAGTGGTCTTCCAGCGATGCGGGGACGACTTGCCGTCACCGTCTGGAGATGATCATCGACGTGCCTGAGTCGAGCCGTTTCGTGAGAACTGACTGCGTCGAGAGCCGGCGCCCGAGACCGTGAGCAGCATTTTTCGATCCGAGGCAGACCGCCGCGTGATGGCGGACTGGTACGGGCGCTTCGCGCAGGAGCTTGCGTTCGACTACGAAGCGCTTCGGGTCGAGACGTCGCTCGGACCGACGCAAGTCCTGAGGTCCGGGCCGGAGGCGGGCATGCCGCTGGTCGTGCTCCACGGCGCACTGGCGGGCGCGCCGCACGCGCTCGGTGAGTTCGGCGACGTCCCGGCACGCTACCGCACCTATGCGGTCGACCTCGCCGGTCAATCGGTCCACGCCCCCGAGGTGCGGCCCGACGTCCGCACGGACGAGTTCGGCGCGTGGCTCATCGAGGTCCTTGACGCGCTCGGCCTTGATCGGGTCGTTCCGTGCGCGGCGAGCTGGGGAGGCTTCGTCGCTCTCAACCTCGCTATGCAGGCGCCCGAGCGCGTCGCCGGGCTCGTACTCGTGGTTCCTGCCGGGATGGTCCGTACGCCATTCTGGTCGAGCCTGCGTTCCGTCGCGTGGCCGATGCTGCGTTATCGGCTCGGCCCACGGACGCCCCGACGCCGAGACGCGGCCTTCGCGGGGTTGCTCTCCGCGCCGCACCCGCTTTGGAGCGCGTTCCTCGACGACGCCGTGCGGCACGTCCGGATGGACTTCAGCGCTCCACCCGTTCTCCCGGACGACCGTCTGCGCGCGATCACCGCGCCTGTGCTCGTCTTCGGAGCCGAGCATGACGTCTCGTTCCCGGGTCGCCTCCTCATCGGGAGGGCGTCAGCGCTGTGGCCGGACCAGGCCGAGACCGAGCTCCTGGACTGCAAGCACGTTCCGCCGGCCAACGAGGCATTCCGCCGTTCCTGGACCGCTCGTGTCGATGAGTTCCTCACGGTGAGGATCGGGCTGCGCCCCCCCGCTTGATACTGCGGAGGGGGGCCCGGCGAGCTGAGCTCGAGAGACGCCGCCGGATCACTCTCCCGTCTCTCGATCTCCGGCGTGAGGTTCCGACCTCGTGCGATGCCCATTGGCCTGGGGGGGCCGCGCGTCGCGACCGCTCCCGATCTCAGTAGCAGCGAGAGGCACTTTTCAGCGGAGCGGGACGCGTGGCTGCCCGAGCACTCGCGTCGATGATCGCCACCTTGCCGAGCGAGGGATCACCGGCCGTCAACGACGAAGATTCGGCTCGGCGCTCGCGCGCTGCCCTGACCATCTCCGAGCTCGAGATGCCGCGCTTGCGGCAGTAGGCGGAGATCGGGGTAACCGTCGCATGAATCGCACCTGGACGTCGCGTGCGGAATCGGGACGGTCTCGGGGGTGCAGCACGTGCGTCGTCCCCGCGCCGAGAACGATTCGCTCCTCGACCGCAAGGAGTCCGAGGGCCTGACCTACGCCGAACTCGCCGAGGTGAGCAGCGTGCCATACAGCTCGCTGATTCGCTGGCTCGCGCGCGTGCGCCGCGAGCGGCAGCACGAGGGAGCCTCGCCGTCGATCGCGTTCAGTCCGCAGCGCGCGCATCGATCGAGGTCGTTCTCACAAGCGGGCATGGCTAGCGACCCGCTGAATGGCAGCGTCTACGTCTTTCTGAACCGCGCTCGCGATCGAGTGAAGCTCCTGCATTGGGACGGCAACGGGCTGTGGCTGCACTCTTCCCTCGAGTCCGGACCCAGACGCGGCTTCAGCGTGCGAGGCGCGAACGGGAGCGGATTCGTGTCGAGGCGGGGCTCAGAGCCTGGGCAGAAATCTCCGATTCTGCTGCCCAGGCTCTGATCCGACCTTGCTGGCGCACCCGCGAACGCGGGTGCGCTGTTCGCGTGGGCAATTTCTGCCCACGCTCTCAGCGAGTGAGGAACCTCGTTCCGCTGGGGTCAAGGAAGAGCTCAGTCCTACCCGAGCGGATCTCGACGGCGCACGTGTCCGTCGTCTCGTCGGTCGCGTTCGTCAGGAGAACGCGCAGCCGTCCTCCTTCGATCAATCCGGCGACCTCTAGGAGACCGCTCGGCGGGAGATTGAAATCG
Source organism: Planctomycetota bacterium (assembly GCA_038757895.1). Classification (GTDB taxonomy): domain Bacteria; phylum Planctomycetota; class UBA1135; order UBA1135; genus Saltatorellus. The sequence continues at coordinate 75,945 of JBCDGE010000015.1, forward strand.
ACGTGTCCGGGAGCGCCGGGTTTCCTGTTGCTCCAGCCTGCGCTTCCGATCCAGGGTCCGTGGAGAGCTCGCTGGAGTGCTGCGTCGTAGGGAACACCGCACTGCGCGTCGTCGAGTCTTGCGGTCTCGAAAGGCGTCCGATCGAATTCGAGCCGCAGCTCGACGCTCCGTCGGTCCGGCGTCGACGCATCCACGCCGCGTTGCAGGACAAGCGTGGGTCCGCGCTCCAGCTCGACGCGTAGGGGAGCCCCCTGTTCGATACGAGCCGCGGTCAGCTCGAACTCACGGTAGCGGAATCCGAAGGCGAGAACCTGGAGCCGAGCGCCCGGACCCACGTCGACGCGTGCCACGCCGTCGTTCCCGGTGCGCATCGGGCGGGCAGAACCGCGAACGACCGCATCGACGGCGGCGCCCGTCTCCCCATCGACCACGCGAACTTCCAGCTGGGACCGTCGCGTGACCTCGATCACGCCAAGGTCGGCTGGCAGAGGTCCAGAGTCGCCGTCCCACACGACGCCAAGGTCGATCCAGGCGCCGTCCAGATGGAGGCGCACCTGCGATGCGAAGGTGATGGGTTCACCCTCCACCGTCCATGTGCTGCGGTCGAGGCGCTGCGGGTCGATCTCGTGGCGATCGAGGATGGGGGCGATGGCGAACCGGCCCCCCTCGAGCAGGCGATCCTGCGCGAGGGTCGTGTTCTTCCGTTCGGCATCGTCCATGTAGAAGGAGCAGAAGCCCTGGACCGGCGAGCGGTCATCGCTCCACACGAGCCTGCCCTTGATCGTGGGGAGGAGCCAGAGCTCGATCCGATGCGGAGATGTGGAGGGACGGAGTTCGACGTACTTCGTCGACGTCGTCTGCGAGGTGCCGTCGACGGCGACAACGAGGAACGCGTTGGAAGCGCGGAACCGATGCACGCTCACGTTCCAGTCGGGCCTGAACGAGAAGTGCCCATTCTCGTCCGTGACGATCCTCCGATCGAGCGCGAGGCCGAGGACCCGCCGCAGTTCGGGCCCGAGCGTCGCTTCATGTTCACCGAGCCCCATCTCACGGGCGAACTGCGACCCGACGAGTTCGATTTTTTGTCCGGGGGCGACTCCGTCGACCAGGACTCGCCCGCCGAGCGGAAGCGTTGGTGTCAGTGCGACGGAGGCTCTCTCGCCATCGACTTCAACCGGATAGACCTCCGCGAGGAAACCAGGAGCCGCCGCGAACACGCGTCCGGGTGAGTGCTCCGGGATGAGGGCAAAGCCCTCCTCGTTCACGTCGAGCGAGATGAGTGACCCTGCCGGACCGATCCAGGCCGCGCGCGCGGAGGGGAGTGCGCCGCCCTGGTCGTCGACGACGTAGACCCCTCGCGCGGGGCCGGCCTCGACGTCTGGAGCGGACGCGCCTCGCGGCGTTTGCTGAGCGGTGCGACGCGAGCCGGAGGTGTCGACGACCTGCAGTCCTTCGGCCGAGTGCGGCGCCGCTACCATCGCCGGGCGGCTCGTCGAGATCGACCGTGCGCCAGAGCTCGGTTCGTCTCGAGCGGCGTCGCCGCCGATCAGCCAAACGGCGCCCAGGGTCGCCGCGCTGAGACCCACAAGGAGCGATACCAGTTTCATGGAGAGCACGGGGAGGGCTGCGGTCGCGAAGAGTGAGGTGGACGACGGCGCCGGGATCGGCACGCTGACCTCCGCTCCGGCGAGGACCATGAGGCCCGTCCGCCAGCCGTCCGCCCCCCGCGGCGACGAGGCGAGTCGATCGCGGAGCCGTGCCTTCGCGCGAGCGATTCGCTGGCGGAGCGTCGCCACCGAGACACCCCGAGCCGCCGCGAGCTCGCGCTGACTCCGGCCTTCGAGGAAGTACTCGACGAGGACGCGGCAATCCGTGTCCGAGAGTGCCTGGATCTCGCGCGCGAGGTCGATGTAGAGCCGAAGTCGGTCCGACGCGGAGTCGCCCGTCAAGACCTCAGGCGCTGCCGCCCGCACCTCGACGCTCGGACGGTCTCGTTCGCGCCGGGCGTGCCGCTGCGCCCGTCGGCGGGCGACGGTCGAGAGCCACGCTCGCAGCCGACCCCCGCGGAGTGAAGTCCGCGCACGGAGCGCATCCGTGAGCACGTCCTGCGTCAGATCGGCCGCCGCATGCTCGTCTCGCACGAGCGAGCGCGCGAGGCGCGAGAGCCATTCGGACTCGGCGAGGAGAGCGTCGAGGTCGCGGTCCGGGGCCGGGCCGGGAGAGGAGGCGGTCGTCATCAGATTCCCCTGAGGAGTGACGCGGCGCGCCTTGAAGTGACCCAAAAAACCGAGGAGCGCGCCACGATCCGACTCAGAGAAGCGTCAGCTCGAGCCCACCCGAGGCGGATAAGTGATCCAAGTAGCTATTCATGACCGGAGCCGGCGGAGGGGGCGAGCCGGGATCGGGGTCGTGAGCGCGAGGCGGCTCCGGAAGGGGCCGCTCACACGGCAGCAAGGGCACTCGCGCCGGCTTGAACCCGACGGCGGGCGGTCCGGCATGGCACCAGCGCTCGTTCCCACCACGATTCCGAGCCGGCGCCCCACTGTGGAACGTCGGCTTGGGCGTGGGCCGCTGGTGGCCTCGGTATCACGCGAAACGCATCTGCGGCTCGTGACGCGTGGGCGAGAGGTTTGGAGGCTCGGCGTGACGCGCGCGAGCGCGACGCCACCGCATCACGCAGTGGTGACGCCGGCGCCAAAGCCCCCGAGGTACGTCCACTGATGCTCGTGCCGGTAGGGGACCAAGTGGAGGCTCGGCGCGCTGACCGAGATGGCGGAGGCTCTTCCGCGCAGTGCCGTGATCCGAATCGAGACCGGTGCAGCTTCCGTAGCTGAGAGCCGGCGTATCCTCAACGCGCGGCTCGCGGAGAGGGGCCGTACTTCATCAGGCGCACGCTCGTCCTCGCGCGCTCCTCTCCACGTTCGTCCCGCTCGCAACAACCGACGAACCCCCTTCCATCGTGAAGCTCGCTCCTCTTCTCCTCGGCGTCGTTGGGTCCGCCGTCGCATCTGGCCAATCCTTCGAAGATCACCCGCTCTCCAGGTTCCCGGAGACGTGTTTCTTCATCGATTCGGCCGACTTCGACGGCGACGGCCTCGGAGACATCGTCGTCTTCTCGCGTGACGTCAGCACATTCTTCGATCCGGACCTGTACGTGTTCCTGCGTCGACCGGACGGATCGCACGCTGCCGCGATCAAGGTCGGGGCTGGGCTCGGGTTCGTTCGCGTCCTCGCCGCCGTCGACCTGGACGTCGACGGGACCCCGGACCTCGTCGCCTCCGGGAACAACATCGAGGACCTCGTGTGGTTCCGTGGACGAGGCGACGGGACGTTCGATGGCGGGGTCGTCGTCGCGACGCTCCCGACCGCGCCGGCGTTCGCGGGGACGGGTTGGCTGCGGGTCGTGGACGCGGACGCCGACGGCGACCTGGACATCTACGCCGGTCGAGCCCCGAACATCGGCGGGCTCTCGAACACGTACCTCCTCGAAGGGCTCGGCGGGACGTCGTTCTCCGCGCCGGTCGACGTCCTCTCCGCTGCGGCGGCAGACGCGTTCGACGTGCTCGCCGCGGACGTGGACGGGGACGGCGACCTCGACGTCGTCGCGGGGGCGGAGGACGTGGACTTCGTCTCCGTCCTGGAGAACCTCGGCGGCGGCTCCTTCGCCGCTCCCGTCGTCCTGCCGGAGCTCCTGGGAGGTCTTCGGCACGTCGTCGTCGACGACTTCAACGCGGACGGCCGGGACGACTTCGTCGTGGGGGACAACAGCTCGCGCGTCACCGCCTTTACGAGCGTGGGCGGCCTGCTCTTTGACGCCGAGACACCGACGGACGACCTGCCGAACATCCGTGCCCTCGCCGCGGCCGACCTGGACGGTGACGTCAGACCCGACCTCCTCGTCACCGGCGAGAAGCGCCAGGTGCAGGAGTACGGCTGGACCGGCACGTACCGAAACACGAGCCTCTTCGGCGCCAACATCTCATTCGATGCCCCCGTCGACGTGCGCGAGACCGTCGATGCGCCCACACGGGTGCGGACAGACGACCTCGACGGGGACGGCATCCCGGACGTGGTGATCGCCAACCTGACGGCGCCCGTCCTGCGCTACTTCTCCAGCGCGTCGGTCCCGTCGTTCGACGAGGCGATCCCGATCCCGAGCTCGATGGCGAGCGGAGACGACGTGAGCTCGGGGGATCTCGACGATGACGGCGATGCGGACGTCGTGTGCCTCGACGGCGGGGGGACCGGCGCTCTTTACTGGTACGAGAACGACGCGAGCGGGACGTCGTGGACCGAGCGCACGATCGCGACGTCGACCATGACCGGGCCCCAGGACCGCACGGTCGTCGTGGACTTCGACGGCGACGCCGACCTGGACGTCCTTTGGACCGCCTCCGAGGGGGGCGCGATTCGCGTGCTCTGGGCCGAGAGCGCCGGAGCGGGCTTGTTCGCGCCGCCCGTTCAGCTCGCGAACCAGGCCGCGCAGCACCGGACCAGCGCCTTCGAGGTCGTCGATCTCGACAGGGACGGGCGACTCGACCTCGTCCTCGTCACGGAGACCGCGGGTGCGGCGCTCGTGCGGTGGATGCGGCAGAACCCGAACGGGACGTTCATGGACCTCGTCACGATCCACCAGATGCCGTTATCCCCGACCAGTCCGGGATACGGGGGCATCGAGATCGCCGACATGGATGCGGACGGTGACCTCGACATCGTGGGGGGCGGACAGTTCCGTGCGACCCCGACCTCGTCCGTCGATCGCTACGACGCTCACGTCCTGCGTCAGGAAGCGGGGTCGTTCGCATACGTCCAGCTCGACAGCAGCGTCTTCGTGCGCGGTGGCGAGCCGGCGCTCCTCGACGTCGACGCGGACGGAGACCTGGACGTGGCGGTCGCGATCGACAACTCGTCCCCTCTTCCCGGTGACATCGCCTTCTACCGCAACGACGGCGTGGGGGCCTTCGGGGCGGCCGAGTACCTCGTGCCGATGAACCGCGGTCGGCTGCTCCTGGCGGCCGCCGACCTCGACGGGGACGGCGACGAAGACCTCGTCGGCGGAGGGGGCTTCCGACCGCACATGGCGTGGTTCGAGAACGATGTCCTCGATCCCATCGGAACTCCGTACTGCGCTCCGGCGGTGCCGAACTCGGCGGGCGTGCCGGCAGTGGCCCAGATCGTCGGCTCTGCGGCGGTCGCGGACAACCGAGCGGTGCTGCGTGCGACGTCGCTCCCGCGGCAGGCCTTCGGCTACTTCCTCACGAGCCGTTCGCAAGGCTTCCAGCCCAACGTGCCGAACTCCGTCGGCGTTCTCTGCGTGGGCGGATCGATCGGGCGATTCGTCGGCGCGGGACAGGTGCAGAACTCCGGCAACGACGGCATGTTCACCCTGCCCATCGATGTCACGGCCCTCCCGACCCCGACCGGGCCCGTCGCAGCGCTTGTCGGAGAGACCTGGAACTTCCAGGCCTGGTCCCGAGACGTCGTCCAGGGGGCTGCCACCTCGAACTTCACGTCAGGCGTATCCGTGACCTGGCAGTGAGACGAGGGGGCGGCGGACGCGCCTGTCGATCAGACATGCATTCCGTCGGCACGAGGCCGCGACCGTCCGAAGGAACGCCCGCGCGACGGCCAGGCACAGAACCGGATCGACACTCCGCGGATCCCGAACCTGATGATTCGGAACCCGCGGGGTGATCACCGGAGTCTCGCCGTCGATCCGTCCGCAAGGTTCGTCTCGCGCGGCGATGGGTGACCCAGCCCGTGCGACTCACAGGAGTCGCGGAACGGGCTTTCACCAAGGGTCCTCAGCCGGAGATCGTGCGCCCCCAGTACCGGGTGAGGAAGGTCTGCAGCGCGACCCCGGTCACGAGACCGCCGAGATCGCAGATCGTCTCGAGAACCGCGCAGTCGATGTGGAAGGGACCGTACTTGCCACGTCGCCGGCGGCAGTCCGCGGCGATGGCATCGCACGTCTGGTCCACCTGGATGGAGTACCAGTTCATGACAAGGCTGATGATGGCCTTGCAGACGATGTCCGCGCTCGGGCCTCCGTACAACCAGAAGGTCTGGACGTGGTCGATGAATTGCTCCGAGGAGGCGACGGCCATTCCTCCGAGAATGCCCTCGGTCAGGGGACTCCAGCTGCCGCTGAAGATGTCGTCCCTGAAGATCGCCATGGACTGCTCGATCGGAATCGGATGGCCGTTGAGGGTGATGCTCAGATCGTCGCCAGCGCGGGCTCCGAGCTCGATCACGTTCTCGCCCGTGAACATCGTCATCCGGCTCCCGTCGAAAGCGACGGTGACCGGGCCAGAACTCAGCTCGACCACGCAGACTCCGTCTGCCGTACCGACCTCGTCGACTTCGATCTGTCCTTGAAGCGTGGCTTCGACCCTGTATTCACCGAGGTCGACCTCGACCGACTCGCCGTTGTAGTTCAGGTCGCCGAACCCCGTGGAACCCGGGATGGCTCCAACGGTCATGAGGATCAGATCGGATGCGCCGTAGGCGTTGTTCACATCGATGGTGAGGTACTGCGCACGCAGATCGAGACCGACCAGGATGGGGTCGTTCGGGATGGGGAGCGAGTAGCTCGCGTTGCCGTCGGAATCGATCGGCACCGGCACATAGGTGGCCGTCGCAGGATCCACCAGGAGATTGATGCCACCCGGCCCTTGCACCACGCTTCCGCGGGTTCCGAGGGAGAGGAGGCTGGCAGACGTCGTTGGAAGGTCGGTGAGGTTCAGCTCGAGCGCCGTGCCGATCACGGGCTGGCCGACGACCTGCACGCGGTGATGAGAGGCTGCCCCGGCGTCGGAGCTGCCGTAGTCGAACGCTGCGATGGACGACTTCTGAGGCGGAGCGAGAGCCGACGCCGAGGGAGTCAGGAGCGCAGTCCCCATCAGGGTCGGGAGTGCGAGCGGGAGCAATGCGCGATGGGAGCGGACGAAGGTCTCGTGGAATTGGAGTTGCATGAATCCGTTGGGAAGTTTGACGAGAAGCGATCGGTCCAACGTTGGGGACCACATCCGCTAACGGCGAATGAACCCGGTGACTCGGGCACCAAATCCCTCGGTTTCTTGCACGCACCGGACCCGAATGGAAGCCGCTCGAGGCCGATGCCCTGGCGTCACCGTGTGGGCGACATCATCCCGCGCTGCCGTCCGGCCGGCCTCCACACCGGACTCTGCCGCTGCAGATCACCTCGATTCGAAGCGGCCGAGATCGCACCTACGCCATCGCGACCTCGCGTTGCCACAGGTCGGGCCGATCCTTCAGGAGCGCGAGCGACTCGCCTCGCGGTACCGCGTCCCAATGCAGAACGAGGACACCGAACACGGCAAGGAGATCGAAGACGTAGCGTGGTGGCAGCGTGAAGAGGCCAGCGGCATCGATGTGCCAGAGAGCGATCGCCAAGCCGACCAGCGTGGAGACGGACGCCAGGAATAGCGCCCACGGGTGGGGTCGGCGGAGCAGCGGGGTTGCGGCGATCGCCTCGAAGGCTCCGAACAGAGTGAACGTGACCGCTGCAGTGCTCTGCACGCCCTCCCCGCCTCGAAGCATGTCGATGCCGAGCCAGAGAAAGGCGACCGACGAGATCAGATGCACGCGTCGGGAGGTCCGAACGGCTTGCCGGAGCCGAGTGAGCTCGCGCATTCCCGGACTCCAGTCCGCCAGTTCACGGGGCGATGAGGGCGGCGAGAGCGACATGCCATGCACGGTACTCATCCTGCATCAGCCGAATTCGAGCGAGACCGACGGATTGGCGGACAGCCCTCGCCGTGCGGCCTCCGTGTGCGCGGCGGAGTTCGGTTGTCACGCCGGAGATCTCTGGAATCTCAACGGTGCGGAGACAGCGTGATGGTCCCGTCTTCAGGCCTCGGACCGACGTGCGAATCTCGGGACGGCCATCGGGGGCAGGTTGGAGGGGGACGATCCAATGGAGGGCACGTGAGCGGATCTCGGTCCGCTCGATGAGCGCGAACGAGGCCTGTCCCATCGCGCCGCCTCTTGAGTTCGCGCGAGGCGTACGCACAATGCCGCCGCCCGCCGCCCCCCTGACGACAAGAGCAGAGCCAGATCTTGACCGCAACAGCCGCCCCCGAGCTGACCGTCTCCGTCCGCCCGATCGCTGAGATCAACCTCGACAACGAGTACCTGCGCAGGGAGACGGACGTCACCACGCTCAAGAAGAGCATCGAGACCGTCGGGCTGATCCACCCAGTCACGGTGACCCGGAAGAACGAGCTCCTCGCCGGCGCGCGCAGACTCCAGGCCGCGAAGGAGCTGGGCTGGGACGAGATCCCGGTGCACGTCGTCGACAGGGACGCGCTGGTCCAGGAGCTGATCTCGATCGACGAGAACCTGGTGCGCGCTCCTCTCACCACGCTCGAGCTCGAGACGTGCCTCAACCGCGGCCGGGAGATCTACGAGCAGATCCACCCGGCGGCGAGCAAGGTCGATCTGTCGACCGAGGAACTCTCGAGGGAAGAGAGGCTCGAGCAGAAGGTGAAGGACGAGGAGGACGTCGATTCGTTCGCCGCCGTCACGGCCGAGAAGACCGGGCTCTCGAAGTCGGTCATCAAGGGAGCGATCAAGCGCGACGCGCTGGCTTCTCCCGGGGTCAAGCGAGCACGCGGCGAGGGCGAGCTCAACGCGACGCAGACGAACGAGATCATCAAGCTCGAGGCCGACACCCAGGAGAGAGTCCTTCCCCTGATCGCGGACAAGACGGCCAAGGAGACGCGGCGCATCGTGGCTGCGGCCCGGGCCGGTGGGCTGGACGCCGCGATCGAGGAGAGCGAGAAGGTGGTCCCGCTCCCGAAGGAGTACAGCCAGATGCTCTCGCCCATGAAGCGCGTCAACCGGTCGATCGGCCGGATCCTGGCGGAGGAGCTGCGCTACGAGGGACCGGAGCAGAATCGGATCAACAACGAGCTGATGGCGCTGAAGAACAACCTGGTGCTGTACTTCCGGATGATGGGGATGGAAGACGGCGAGGCGGAGTCGGGCACCTAGTCCGATCACCGTTTCGGTCAGAGCCGTCGCGAGATCCTCGACGTGGTCGCTGCGCCCGAGTTCGCCTCCACCGAGGCGTTCGAGATCCGTGACGACTACGGGCGTCCCGGCGCCGATCTCTCGCCCATCCGACGCGTTCCCCTCTCAGCCAGAGAGGCTCGATCCGTCATTCGAATCGGACCGCCGCCGTCGAGGTGAAGTTCGACGTGGCGACTCCGCCGACTCGGTCCCGGAACCAGGCCTGCGCGTACCACGTCTCGCCGGCGACGGCCGAGACGGCGCCATTCGGCTGAGGGAGCTGCGTCAGGTCGAGCCCGACCTCGGCCCGACCGTCGGGGCCCGCGACGAAGATCTGATCACGGAGCCGCCCAATCGATCCCTGCAGGGAGAGCTGGCCCTGACTTCCGTTCGGGTGAAGCACGACTCCGAACGTCGTCGACACGAGGGCGTAGCGCGGAGACTGCTCGGGGAGACCGAACGCCTGCAGGGTCGCCTCGTTGTCCGCGAGCAGACCGCTCCCGGTCACCACGAGCTCCGCCGGCCGCCCCGTCGAATTGACGAACGCGTTGCACGCCGTCGAGTCGAGCCGAGCGCGCCGGGGGCGGGCGACCATGGATAAGAACGGGCCGCCGTTGAGCCGCGCTGTCCCCCGGAAGACCGGCTCATGGCGGTCGCGCGTCAGGCGAACGAATCCGTTGGCCCCGGTCGTCGTGTAGCCGGGGTCGGCGACGCCGTCCCGATCGACATCGACCTCTGGGCGGGTAAGAAGTCCAAGCTGCCAGTCGTCGGACCAGGGACCTGGTCGGACGGGCGGGGATCGGGGTCATGAGCGTGAGCTGCCCTCGGGAGGGGCCGCTGAGACGGTAGCACGGGCGCTCGAGCCGGTCGGAACGGGCC